>NZ_JBQTCE010000003.1:757423-760519 GCF_052665095.1 Streptomyces sp. NEAU-174
GAGTGGGGGGAGGAGGGGGAGGAAAGGGGTGGGGGAAAGGAAGAAAAAAAACCCCCCCCCCCGAGCCGGTGAACTGCGGTACTACTAACGGGAACTAGTTGCCGTACCTGCGATGACGGGCGGCGTAGTCGCGCAGCGCGCGGAGGAAGTCGACCTTGCGGAAGGCGGGCCAGAAAACTTCACAGAAGTAGTACTCCGAATGGGCACTCTGCCACAGCATGAACCCCGAGAGCCGCTGCTCGCCGCTGGTGCGGATCACCAGGTCCGGATCGGGCTGCCCACGGGTGTACAGGTGTTCGGAGATGAGGTCGATGTCGACGATCTCGGCGAGTTCCTCGAAGGAGCTGCCCTTGGTGGCGTGGTCCAGCAGCAGCGACCGCACCGCGTCGGCGATCTCCTGCCGTCCGCCGTACCCGACGGCCACGTTGACCAGTATTCCGTCGATGCCCTCGGTGTCCCGCTCGGCCTCCTTGAGGACCGTCTGGGTGCGGGAGGGCAGCAGATCGCGGTTGCCGACGTGGTGCACCCGCCAGCGGCCGTCCGCGGCCAGGTCGCGGACCGCGCCCTCGATGATGCTCAGGAGCGGTACCAGCTCCTCCTCGGGGCGGTCCAGGTTGTCCGTGGAGAGCAGCCAGAGCGTGACGACCTCGACGTCCGTCTCACTGCACCAGCCGAGCAGCTCCTGGATCTTGCTGGCGCCCGCCTTGTGGCCCTGCTCGGTGGTGCCGCCGGCCGCGCGGGCCCAGCGGCGGTTGCCGTCGAGGATGACGCCGATGTGCTTGGGCACCTGGGCGTGATCGAGGCGGCCTTCCACCCGGCGTGCGTAGAGCCCGTACACCAGGTCGCGCAACTTCACGTCTTCCAGCCCCTCAGTGCTTCACATGGCTCGCCATGGCAGTCCGCCCCAAGGCCGACACCCTACTGCGGGGCAGGGGGACTGGCTAACCGGGACGGCCGAATGACCGCGTCCCGTCACGCTTCGTAGCCGACCGTGTGGGATACGTGCCGCCCGTTTGGGCCCCAGAAGCCCGAAATAGAGCGGGCCGGTCCGTGGGGGGGAGTACGGACCGGCCCGAGGGGGGGTTTCCACCATAACGCTTCGTGAGGGGATGTCCATGCATCTCGGCGGGGCCGTCCCTCCGCGCGCCGATGTCATCCGGCGCCGAGCGCCCCCAGCACCAGTCCGGCGCCCGCCCCGAGGATCATGAACGGGCCGAACGCCATCGCGGTCCGGCGCCCGGCCCGCCGGGTCAGCACCAGGCCCACGGCGCAGCAGGAGCCCAGCAGCAGCCCGGCGAGGGCGCCCACGAAGAGCACGTCCCAGCCGTACCAGCCGAGCGCGACCCCGAGGGTCAGCGCGAGCTTGACGTCGCCGAACCCCATGCCGCTCGGGCTGATCAGGAACAGCACCAGATACGCCCCGCCCAGCACCGCGCCGCCCAGCAGCGCCCGGGTCCAGGACCCGGCGCTGTGCGGCAGCAGCGCCGCCGCGCCGAGCAGCGCCGCGGCCCCGCCCGCCATGGGCAGGGTGAGGACGTCCGGCAGCCGGTTGACCGCCATGTCCACGGCCGTGAGCAGCACCCCGAGCGGCACCAGCAGCAGCCACACGGCCAGTTCGGGGCGCGCGCCGACGGCCGCCGCCAGGCCCGCGCACACCAGCGCGGTGGGCACGGCGGCGAGCACCGGGCCGGTCCCGTAGTCCCGCTCGCCGTCCCGGCAGCCGGCGCACCGGGCGGGGCCCAGCCAGCCGCGCGCCGGGCCGGTGAGCGCGTGCCCGCGCGGACAGGCGCCGCGCCAGGGCTCCTCCGGCTCGACGGCCAGCCGGTAGAGCGGGCGCGGTACGAGCAGCCCGGCGGCCGCGCCGTACGCGGCGGCGAGCACGATCAGCAGCGGTTGCACGCGCCGAGCCTACGGAAGCGCCCGGCCGGTGGAACACTGCCGGGACGGGCGGACGGCGCGGAACGGGCGAAGGGGGCGCGGGTCATGGGCCGCTGGCGGGACGGTACGGGGACGCTGCTCGTGGTGGGCGGCCCGGGCGGCGCGGACGGCGGCTCGGGCGGCGGCCCGATGGGCGCGAAGGAGGACCCGGGGGGCGTGGCGGGCGGCGCGAGGCGCGCGGAGGGCGGCGCGGGCACGGGGCGCGCGGATGGCGGCGCGAGGCGTGCGGAGGGCATTCCGCTCACCATCGCCGCCTCCTACCGCGCCCGCGCCCGCGGGCTGCTCGGCCGGGACGGGCTGACCGGCGCGCTCCTGCTCACCCCCGCGAGCGGGGTGCACACCTTCCGGATGCGGTTCGCCATCGACGTCGCCTATCTGGACCGGCACCTCACCGTCCTGGACGTCCACACCCTGCGCCCCGGGCGGCTCGGGCGGCCGCGGCTGAGGTCCCGCCATGTGCTGGAGGCGGAGGCGGGCGCGTTGGAGCACTGGGGCGTGCGGCGGGGCGTGCGCGTCGTGATCGCCCCCGGCCCTTCAGCGCCGCCGTCCCCTTCTGTACGCTGACGTCTCGGTGCCATGGTTGGGGCACCCTCGATCGGTCAGGGTCGGGACACCCTCGATCGCGGTCGAGGTCATCGAGGTAGAGGTATAGGGGTAGGGGTAGCACGGTGACCACCACGGGCAAGATTCTGCGTTTCGACGAGTTCCGCGGCTACGGCTTCATCGCTCCGGACGACGGTGGCGAGGACGTCTTCATGCACGCCAACGACCTGCTGGACGAGAAGCACCTGTTCCAGCCCGGGTCCAAGGTGCGGTTCGTTCCCGAGTACGGCGACAAGGGGCCCAAGGCCTCCGAGGTGCGCATCGTCGAGCGTGCCGCGGCGCCGGTCGTACGGCCCTCCGCCGGTCCGGACGGCGACGACACCATGTGCGATGTGCTGTCGGTCACCGAGTTCCGGCAGGAGCTGACCGAGGCGCTGGTCGAGGTGGGCGGCAGTCTGACCGCCGACCAGATCAAGCAGGTGCGCAGGCGGGTCCTCGAGATCGCCCAGGCGCACAACTGGATCGAATCCTGACATCAGGCCCTGTCGGGTCCTGACAGCGGAGTGAGGGGACTTTTTTCTTACCAGACCGTCCTATCGCTTTCCCCCCTCCCCT
>NZ_JBQTCE010000003.1:760529-865877 GCF_052665095.1 Streptomyces sp. NEAU-174
CCGTGTTGGGCCCAGAAAGGGGGGGGGGGGGTTGCTACCGAAAAGACCTTTCCCGCCGACGGCCCCTCGGCTTTGGGTGCGCCCCAGCTGAGCCTCAGCCGAGCCTCAGCTTCCGGTGGCCCTCAGCCCTCAGCCTCCGGTAACCCTCAGCTCCCGGTGACCCGCAGCATCGCCCACATCGCTGCCGTCGCGGCCACGACGGTCGCCGGTGCGGTCAGCAGCCCCAGGCGGGTGAACACCCCCAGGTCGGAGCCGGTCTCCGGGTCGTGGCGGTGGACTATGCGCCGCCACAGCAGGGTGGCGAGGGAGCCGACATAGGTGAGGTTGGGGCCCAGGTTGACACCGATCAACACGGCGAGCACGGGCCCGGGGCCGCCACCGGAGGCGATCGGCAGCAGCGCCAGCACGGCGGGCAGGTTGTTGATCAGGTTGGCCAGCACCGCCGCGACCGCCGCGATCCCCAGCAGCGCGGGCAGGCCCGCCCCGGTGGGCAGCACCTGGCCCAGCGCCTCCTGGAGGCCGCCCGCCAGCACGGCCTGGACCACCACCCCGAGCGCCAGCACGAACAGGCAGAACAGCGGCCCGGTCGCGCCGATCGCCTCCCTTACGGTCGCCCGACGGTGCCGCAGCGCCCTTACGGTGAGCACGAGGGCGCCCGCCCAGGCCGCCCACTGGGGGTCGAGGCCCGCCAGCGAGGTCCCGACGAACCCGGCGAGGGTCAGCAGCAGCACCGTCACCGCGAACACCGGCACCCGGGGCCAGTCGGCGGGCGGGGGCTCGCTCGTCCCGGCGGCCAGATCGTCGGCGAAGAAGCGGCGGAAGACCAGGTACTCGATGCCGATGGTCACCAACCAGGCGGGCCCCATCAGCACGGCGAACCGGGTGAAGGAGACCCCGCCGGCCTCCAGGGCGAGCAGATTGGTGAGGTTGGAGACCGGGAGGAGCAGGGACGCCGAGTTCGACAGATGGGCGCACGCGTACACATGCGGCCGGGACCGCGCCCCGAGCCGGGCCGCCGTGGCGAACACCACGGGCGTGAGCAGCACCACGGTGGCGTCCAGGCTCAGCACGGCGGTGACGGCGGCCGCGACGGCGAAGACCCCGCCCAGGAGCCGGTCCGTACGCCCCGCGCAGGCCCGCGCCACGGCCTGTCCCGCCGCCTCGAAGAGCCCCTCGTCCGCGCACATCCTTGCCAGCAGCAGTACGGCGGCCAGAAAACCCACGACGGGCAGCAGTTCCCGGGCCTCCGCCCAGGCCCGGGCGGGCGAGACCGCCCCGATGGCCACCACGATCCCGGCGGCGGGTACGGCCGCGACCGCTTCCGGCAGGCCCCGGGGCCGTACCACCGCGAAAGCCAGTACGCCGAGGAGCAGGGCGACAGCGAGGGTCTCGGCGACGGCGGTACTCAGAACGGGCTCCGGGGAAGGGTGCGATCAACACACCCATGATGCGGCATCGTGCGCCGCGGCCCCGGTCGGCGGGTTCGGGTGGGTGGGCGACGGGCCGTGACGCCTGCGGCGGGCTGTTCCCCTCCCCGCCCCTTCCCGATACCAGGGGCTCCGCCCCTGGACCCGGACGCCCTTCGGGCGTGTCCTCAAGCTCCCCCAGCGACCGCTGGGAGGTGCCCCCTGACGGGCTGAAATCAGCCCCTCCGGCGTTTGAGGAGCTGGGTCCGGGGCCGAGCCCCGGTTTTGGGGGTCAGGCGGTCCTGGGGAAGCTGACCTCCACTCGGCGGTTGCGCTTGCGGCCCTCCTCGGTCGCGTTGTCCGCGATCGGGTACTGCTCGCCGTAGCCGCGGATCTCGTAGTTCACGGACGGGTCGAGGTCCTCGGCGAGCGCCTGCTGCACCGCGTTGGCCCGCTGCTTGGACAGCACAATCCCGTGGCCCGCGGAGCCCAGGTCGTCGGTGAAGCCGAAGACGCGGACGCTCTTGGCGTTCTGCCGCTCGGCCTCGGAGGCGATCTCCTTGATCCGGGCCCGTGCGTCGCCGCCCAGCTTCGCGCTGTCCTTGCCGAAGAGCACCTCGGCCTGGAGCGCGAACTTCACCTTGGCGTTGGTGTCCTCCCGCCGCTCGTCGCCGTCGTCCGTCTCGACCACGGACTTGATGTCCAGGACCCGGCCGGGCGCCAGCTTGGCGCCCTCGGGCATCTTCAGATCGGAGTCATCGGCGTCGATCTTCACCGGCGGGGTGGTGTCGGCGGGCGCGCCGGGGCCGCTGTCCGCGTGGGCGGGCGGCGCCGGGGCGGTGAGGGTGACCAGGAGCGCGGTGGAGGCCAGCGCGGCCAGCACGGGGCCGCGGCGCGCGGGGCGGGCCGTCGTCTGCGGTGTCATGGCGCGGCTCACCCGGAGAGGGTGATGCTGACGGACGGCATGGTCGGGATCTGGAAGTCGATCTCTTTGACGCTCTTCGGCGGGGCCGGGAACTGCGCGAACAGCGGACGGCTCTCATTGGGCTTGATCGCGGAGAGCCCCGTGGTGCACAGGCACTGGCCGTCGGTGTCCCTCAGGACGAGATAGCGCTTCTTGCCCTTCTCGTCGACCAGGGACGCGCCGGAGACGGACGGGTTGGGCTTCACGTCGGTCTCCTTCGAGCGCCAGGCGAACGCGGTGAAGAGCTGGCTGCCGTGGTTGGTGACGGTGGCGTTCACGGTCACGAACCCGCCGTCGTCGCGCACCGCGGAGTGCAGGGTGATGACGACCCCGCCGGGCCCCTTCATCTCGCCGATGGTCTTGGAGGAGTCCGCCGCGGGCTCCTGCTCGTCGCCATTGTCCTTGCCCGCGGTCGACGTCCGGTCAGCGGCGTCATCGGGCTTCTTGTCGCCGTCGCCGTTGCCGCACCCGGCCACGGCGAGGGCCAGGGCCGCGGCGAGCGCCGTCGCGGCGGCCCCCCTCCGGGCCTTCGTCGTGTGCCGAATGCTCATCGCTCGCTGTCCTTTGCTCTTCTGCTCTTCTGCTCTTCGTTCGCTCGTCAGTCGGCCGTCAGTCGGCCAGGTGCACGGAGAAGAGGTCCTTGGCGTCGGGGAAGAGATCGAGACGCGTCGGGTCGATGGTCAGGTCGGTCCCGTCGCAGACGAGGTCGATGGGCGGCTTGTCGTCCTTACCGCCGTCGCCGCCCTTGCCGTCGTCCTTACCGTCGTCATCCTTGCCGCCACCGCCGTCGTCGGGCCGTTCGGTCGGCGGGGCGGGCGGCTCGGCCGTACAGCGCGGGGTGACGACTGCCTTGGCCGTCGCCTCCCCGTACTTGCTCTCCGTGCCGGGGATGACGGTCTTGCCCACGGGCTTGTGCGTCTTCACGGTGACGGTGAAGGACGTCGGCAGGAAGTCGGGCCCGCGGCAGTCGGTCACATCCGCCCCGTTCTGGTCGGCGAACCACTGCGCCTGGTCACAGGCGTTGGTGCCGCCCAGTCCCCGTCCGTCCAGCAGGTCGTCCCATGCGCTGCCGTTGGCGATCGCCTCCAGGAACCCCTTGCGCAACTGGTCGCGGTAGTCCTGGGCAGCCGCGAGGGCCGCCGCGTCGGCGGCGGTCTGTCCGCCGTTGCGGGTGGCTCCGGCCTGGCCGACGGCGAAGAGAGCGAGCGCCAGGAAGAGCAGGCCCGCCACCGCCGTAATGTAGATCGGAAATGCCTGCCCCGCGTCGCTTCCGAGGTCGCGGCGGGTCTTCATGCGGCCGGTCAGATGCCGACGACCTGTGCGACCTTGTTGGAGATGGCGTTTGCGATCTCGCTGCCGATGTCCGTGCTGGACACAACCAGGACGATGGCGACCACCACGGCGATGATCCCCAGGTATTCGATCGAGGTCTGCCCCCGATCGTTCCGCATGACGCGCTTCCCCATTGTGTTCCCCTCCATGGGCTGCCGTCCCTGTGTGGTCCGGCGACTCAACCCCCGTGGTGTCGCTCGCGACACGAGCAAAGTACGCCGAAACAGCCGTCTCGGAACAGTGCCCTAGGAAGCATTGACTTCCCCGTTCACCACGTTCGAACCGTGGGCGTGACGACCAACCCCGACCGCGCATCCGTCTCACCCCCTCCCGCACCGAGGAGTTCTCCGTCGACGACTGTCCCACATTCAATTGCAACCGCGAAGGAGCTTCACCTAAAAGAGACCGTCAGTCCCCGGTCACCGAGCCGAAGTCGGTGCCCGAGCCGATGAAGAACCCCGCGACGAGCAACACCATGGTTCCGGGCACCATGAAGGTCGTGATGACCATGGTCGCCTTCGGCACCGCGCGGGCCGCGCGCCGCCGGGCGTTCTGGGCGTCCGTACGGCGCATGTCGTTCGCAATGGCGATCAACGTTTCGACGATCGGAGCGCCCAGCTCCTCGCCCTGCTGAAGGGCGGTGACGAACTGCGCGACCTGTTCTGAGTCATTACGTTTACGTAGCTCCTCGAACGCCTGACGGCGGCTGACCCCCATGTCCATTTGCCGAAGTGTGATGCGAAGTTCATCCGCCCAGGGACCCTCATACTTCTCGGCGACCCGGTCCAGGGCCTGCCGGAAGCTCAAACCGGCGCTCACCACGACGGCCAGAACGTCCAGAAAGTCCGGCAGCGTCCGCTCGATCGCGTCCTTGCGCTCGCGCACCGCCGCCCAGATGCCCACCTCGATCCAGAACAGCCCGAACGCCACCAGCAGCAGTGCCAGCAGGATTTGACCCTTGACCAGCATCACCAGCGCCCCGACGAAGCCGAGCGCCCCGTAGACCGCCCGCCGGGCGGCGTAGCGATCCACCGTCAGACCGCCCGGGTTGCCCGCCAGATCGATCCGGCGGCGGACCCGGGCCACCCGCTTCTCGCCCATCAGCCGCAGCACCAGCGGGGCGTAGCGCATGCCCAGCCGGTCGACGGCCGAGCCGACCACGGTCGCCCGGCTGGAGCCGACCTCCAGGGCCACGGCCAGATCGCTGGGCAGCTTGGCCTCGCTGCGGTACAGCGTGATGCCGTAGGCGATGCCCGCCACCGCGAGACCGGCCGCCAGCGCCAGCAGCAGTGCCATCTCCCTCACGTCCCCTTCACCTGGATTGGCTGGTACGTCGGTCTCGGACGGTCCTAGACGTCGATCTTGGACATGCGGCGGATGAGGAAGAAGCCGATCCCGTACAGGCAGAAGGCCACGACCACCGCCGCCTGCCCCCAGAAGGACGAGGTCATCCGGTCCAGCGAACCGGCCGAGATCCGGTTCATCAGCAGCAGCGTCCCGATCCCCAGCAGCGGTACGACATAGGCGGTGACGGTCACCTGCGAGAGCTGGGTGCGCACCTCCCGCCGGGTCTCCTTGCGCTCCTCCAGCGTCTGGGTGAGGTTGCGCAGCGAGCTGACCACGGTCCCGCCCGCGCGGTTGGACAGCACCAGCGTGGTGACCAGCACCACCAGCTCCCGGGACGGCAGGCGCTCGGCCAGCTCCTCCAGCGCGTCGTCGATCGAGTGGCCGACGGCCAGCTTGGCCGCGACCTTGGCCAGCTCCTCGCCCGCCGGTGCCTCCATCTCGTCCGCCGCCATGCCGAGCGCGGTGCGCAGCGCCAGCCCGGCCTGGGTGGCGTTGGCCAGGATCCGCGACAGTTCCGGCAGTTGGTTGATGAAGCGCTCTATCCGCTTCTGGCGCTGCCAGCTGAGGAACGCGAAGGACCCCCAGACCGCGACCACCGCCGCTATCGGGCCGAAGAACGCCGCGAGGAACGACGCCGCGATCAGCCACAGCCCGGCCGCCGCCCCCGCCGTGTAGACGAAGAACTCCCCCGGGGTGATCTCCAGGCCGGTGGCCGCCAGCCGCAGCTCCAGCTTCCGGCCCAGGGAGGTGGTGCGCAGCCGCCGGTCGACACCCGAGAAGCGGCGCGCACGGGCGGTGCCCGGCAGCGGGCCGGTCTCCGACAGCCGGTCGATCAGCGCGCGCTGCTGCTCCTTGCCGCGTACGTAGGTGTGCACGCCCACGACGCCCAGCGCGCCGCACACCAGCGTCGCGCCGAGGGCGGCCGTCGCGAGATGGTCCATGGGCCCTGCTACCTCCGGTCCCTGGGGTCGAACGGGGGTCGGTCCTGTGGGGGTCGGCCGAACGGGGGCCGATCGTGCGGCGGCCGGTCGTACGGGTCGTACCCGGCCGCGCGGGTGGCCAGCTGTGCCGGGAAGGCGGCCACGCCGAAGGCGGGCGGCACCGATTCGCTGGCCATGCGCAGCCGCTCGGCGACCCGCTCCGGCAGCGGGAAGTAGCCGAACCGCCCGTGCACCACCCGGTCCGCGCCCATCGGCTGGGCGTCGAAGCGGCAGACGGTGGCGATGCGGTACGACTCGTGGCCATGGCTGTCGAGCAGCGCGATCTCGCTGATCCGCCGTGAGCCGTCGGCGTGCCGGACGAGCTGGACGATGCAGTCCACCGCGCTGTTGATCTGGTCCCGCAGCGCCTCGTAGGGGATCGCCACGTCCGACATGGAGGCGAGCGTCTGGAGCCGCATCAGCGCGTCCTCGGCGCTGTTGGCGTGCACGGTGGCCAGCGAACCGTCGTGGCCGGTGGACATGGCCTGGAGCATGTCGAGGGTCTCACCGCCGCGCACCTCGCCGACGATGATGCGGTCGGGGCGCATCCGGAGGGAGTTGCGGACCAGGTCGCGGATGGTGATCCGGCCCTTGCCCTCGACGTTGGGCGGCCGGGACTCCAGCCGGATGACATGGCTCTGCTGGAGCTGGAGCTCGGCGGCGTCCTCGACGGTGATGATGCGCTCCCCGTCCGGGATCAGCCCGGAGAGTGCGTTGAGCAGCGTGGTCTTGCCGGAGCCCGTGGGACCGGAGACCACCACGTTGAACTTGGCCCGCACCAGCGCCGCGAGCAGCATCAGCATCTGCTCGTCCAGCGTGCCCATGCCGATCAGCTCATGGAGGGTGTAGGCGCGGGGGAAGCGGCGGATGGTGAGCGTGGCGCCGGTGAGGGCGAGCGGCGGGATGATCACGTTGACGCGCTCACCGGACGGGAGCCGGGCGTCGACCATCGGATTCGACTCGTCCACCCGGCGGTTGACCGTGGAGACGATGCGCTCGATGGTCTGCATCAGCTGCTCTTCGGAGGCGAAGCGGACGGGGACCAGCTCGACCCGGCCCGCGCGCTCCACGAAGATCTGGTCCGGGCCGTTGACCATGATCTCGGTGATGGAGGCGTCCTCGAGGAGCGGTTCGAGCACCCCGAGGCCGAGCGCCTCGTCCACCACCCGGCGGATCAGCTGGGAGCGCTCGCTGGTGGACAGCACCGGGCCCTCGCGGCTGATGATGTGGCCGAGCACGCGCTCCAGGCGGGAGCGGCGCTCGGCGGTGGAGAGCGACGACATCTCCGCGAGGTCGATCTCCTCCAGCAGCTTGGCGCGGTAGGCGGAGACGAGGTGCCCGTCCTGGCGCCCGCTGCCCTCGCCCGGCCCCTCGGGCGCGGTGATACGGGCCCGCAGACTCATCGTTCGCCTCCCAACGCGGCAGGGGCGACGCCACCGTCTCCCTCATCGCAGGGCATGGTGGCGCTCTTCTCGGCGCTGCCGAAGTCGAAGCCGGGGATGATGGAGGGGATCTCCACGGTCGCGGTGGCCTGCGCCTCCCCGCCTCCGCAGCCCCCGCTGCCGATGCTCGCCCCGTCGGCCAGCCACCCGCTCATCGCCGCCTTACCGGCGGCCTGCGGGCTGGTCCGCGGCTCGTCCAGGGAGACCGTCCGCGCCGCCGCCCGCGCCGCGGTCCCGGCCTGCTGC
The DNA here is from genome assembly GCF_052665095.1 of Streptomyces sp. NEAU-174. NCBI lineage: Bacteria > Bacillati > Actinomycetota > Actinomycetes > Kitasatosporales > Streptomycetaceae > Streptomyces > Streptomyces sp. NEAU-174. Next base: position 768,247 of record NZ_JBQTCE010000003.1, read on the forward strand.
GCGGCGTACGCGGCGATGCCGAGCTGTACGGCGGCGAGCGCGACGAGGATGAGGATCGGCAGAAACCCGAGGAACTCGATGGACGCGGACCCCCGGTCCCGGCCGGAGGCGAGCCACGCACGCATGTGGTGACGGGTCATCTCAGCCTCCTCCGCCCGCCAGGTCGGTCTCGTCCGCCGCGCCCGCGGTGCCCGTGACCGTCCAGGGGAAGTCGGCGGCGCCCGGGAAGAGGATCGGGACGTGGAGCCTGACCGTGGCCTTGTAGACCGTGCCGTCGCCGCCGCCGCAGTCGATGTCGGCCGTCCAGGAGCCGGGGATGTCCTTCGCCGCCGCGTCCTGGCAGGCGCCCGCGCCCTTGGCTGCGCCCGCGCGGGCGCCCTTGTCGGCGGAGTTGCCCGCCAGCGAATACGTGTAGCCCACCAGCACCAGCTGCCAGATGACCGCGAGCACAATCAGCGCCAGCGGCAGGACGCCTAGGAACTCGACCGTCACCTGGCCGCGGTCGCCGCCGCCCCGCTTGCGCAGGAAGCCCCTGGTGGACGGCGGGGCGATCTCGTTCAGCGCGTCGGTGCCGTCGCCCACGCTGCCCTGCGCCGGGTCGCCGCCCGCCTCTATGGCATGGCGCCGCCGCAACCCCGGCAGGGCCCGCTCGCCGCCGCCCCCGGCCGCGTGGCCGCCCCGGTGGCCGGCGCGGCGACCGCCGCCCGGGGGTGCCGCCTCCACCAGGCCCAGCTCACCGGCCAGCCCCCACAGCGCCTGTTTGACGGCCGACTTGGCGTCCAGGTCGTGCATCCGGCCCGAGTCGACGGCGGGCTGAAGCTCCTTGAATCCGGCCGGGATCGCCGTACGCGCCACCGTCGTGCCGGTGGCCCGCTGGACCAGCTGCGGCTGGATCTCCGCGCTGCGCGAGTGCCGGTTGACCACGGTCACGGTCTCCTCCGCCTTGCGGATCTGGAGCCGGTCCCACAGCCGCACCATGCGCTTGGCGGCGCGCACCGCGACCACGTCCGGGGTGGTCACCAGCAGCGCGATGTCCGCGAGCTCCACGGCGGCGGCGCCCGCGGAGGTCATCTGCGTACCGCAGTCGACGACCACGACCTCGAACCGCGACCGCAGCGCGCCGATGACCTGCCGGGCGGTGCCGTCGGTCACCTCCTCGCCGCGCTCGCCCTCGCCCGGCGCGAGCAGCAGCCCGAGCCCGGTCTGGTGGGTGAACACCGCGTCCTGGAGCACCCGCGGCGAGATGTCGCTGATCTGCGCCAGATCGGCGATCGAGCGCCGGAACTGGACGTCGAGGTACGAGGCGATGTCCCCGGACTGGAGGTCCATGTCGACCAGCGCGACCTTACGGCCGGCGGCGCGCGCGGCGAGCGCGAGCTGTACGGCGGTGACGGTGGTGCCGACCCCGCCCTTGGCGCCCGCGACCGCGACCAGCTTGCCGCCGGGCCCGGTGGGATACGGATCGCCGCCGCCCCCGAGATGGCGCCGCACACCGGTGGCCCACTGGGCGGCGCCCTGCACACGGGTCGCCAGCTCCTCGTACGCCAGCGGTATCCCGGCGATGCCGCGGGCCCCGGCGTCCATGGCGGCCGAGTACAGCGCGGGTCCCGCGTCGGCGGTCACCAGCACCACGCCCACCGCCGGGAAGCGCAGCGCGATCTCGCGGATCAGCTCCAGCGCCGGGGCCGGGCCGATGCGCTCATGGACGAGGACGACCTCCGGCAGCTCCTCCAGGGAGGCGGCGGCCAGCGAGGCGAGGGTGTCGAGCAGCAGGGTCGAGTCGCCCACCGGCGCCGACGGTTCGACACCGGGCAACTGGCCGAGCAGCCCGCTGAGGGAGCGGGCGGCGTCGGGGTCGCCGACGGCCGGCAGAATTCTGATCGTCACCGCGGCACCTCCTCACTCATTTGTCGCCGTCGAGGGTGTAGGTGCGGTCGTCGGGGTCTATGGAGGGGCCCCCGCCGGGCGCGACCAGCGCGAGCCGCACATGCGAGGCGAACGACTCGGCGTACGCGACGCGCTGGGCGTTCCTGGTGTCGAGCGCGAAGGTGATCGGCACGGCCTCGTTGATCCGCCGCTTGTCGTCCTGGTCGGGCTCCAGGGCGGTGATCTTGCCGAGGTCGAGCACCTCGGCGCCCGCGACGATCAGCTTGGAGACCGGCTTCTCGCCCTGGGTGTCGCCCTCGAAGGTGGCGTAGATGTTGACCCGCGCCCCCGGGGTGATCTTGCCCGCGACGCCGGTCGCCGCGTCGACCATGATCGCGATCTCCTGCTGCCCGGGCTTCAGGGCGGGCCGGTTCACGATCATGTCGCGCTGGAGCAGCGACCCCTTGGTCAGCTGGGTCACCGCGATCTTCCCGCGTAGCTCGTCGAGATCGGTGACGGCAGTGGAGGGCACATAGCGCTTGGGCATCGAGACCTTCTCGAACTCCCCGGCCTCCAGCGCCTTGTACGGCTTGACGTCCGAGGTGAGCTTGTAGGCCGTGGTCTCGGGGCCGACCTTCGACTCCACGTCGTTGACGACGGAGAGGACTCCGGCGAAGGCGCCGACGGCGCACAGGACCGACAGGAGCAGCAGGATGACTCCGCGGCGCTGGCGTGAATTCATGGGTCGCACAACCTCGTTCGGGGACGTTTACCGGCTGGTCAGGGCGGGACGTTGGGACGTGAGCAGTGGGGGGATCTCATCGCCGCGGGCCACCGGGCAGGAGCAGAAGGCACAGCGGTCGCCGATGAGTTCGAAGCCGCACCAGTGGCACTCCTCTCTCCGTACGGAGGCCACGAGCTGGTAGAGGACCGAGAGGTCGGGGATGGCCGCGGCGAACTCGATCAGCTTCGGGGTGCCCCACCAGCGCGCCGACTCGGCGGGCAGCGGCACCTCCTCCACGCCGCGTACGCCCCAGGCGGGGGCGAGGGCGCCGGTGACCCAGTCGTCTCGGCCCGCGCCGCCGCCTCCGTAGCCATGGCTGCCGAGCTGGCCCCGGGCGATCGTCATGGAGGTGGCGTACCCGGGGGCGGGCAGCTCGGTCGCGCCGCCGACCTTGACCAGATGCGGGGTGGGGTGGGCGAGCACCCCGAAGTGGGCGCCGGGCACCCAGGACTTGACGTGCGAGGTGAGGCTGACCGGGACCCGGTCCAGCTTGGCGACGCTGCCCAGCAGGGCGCCCGCGTGGATGTAGTGGGAGAGCAGCCGGGCGGCGCACGCCAGGACGCCGGGGCTGAAGTCGGATATGGACAGCTGGCGCAGCTGACGGGCTAATACGGCCACGGCCAGCGGCGGGAGTTCGAGCGGCAGCAGCGCCATCCGGTCGCTCTCCAGTACGGAGCGCACGGTGTGCAGCCTGCGGACCACGGCCGCGGGGGTCGCGGCGGGGTAGAGCACGACGAGATAGCCCTGCTGGTCGAGGAGGGTCCCGACCTCGGCGAGGGCGTCGTCGAGTGACTGTGCGTCCGGCGGGCGGAGCACTACGGCCGACGGGGTCTGCCCGTCGGGCGGCGGAAGCACCAGCTCGCGGCCGGTGACTGCTATCGCGGTGGGCACGTCGGCTACCCCGTCTCACATCGGCGCCGAGCGGCGGCGGCCGCAGGTCGTTACTGCCCCTGTCTCTTACTGCCCCTGTCCTGGTGCGTCGTCACTTTATCCACGAAAACGGCGTGAGAGAACAGTTCCTCTGGGTTACGCACCCCGGGCCCGATCCTTCGGCGTGCGCAGCCCCTTGACAAGGGCATTGGTCTGGACCACGTTACGTTCACACGGTGGCCACCGTCCGCAATCTCCTCCTTCACGCCGGCTTCCCAACGGATTCCCCCACGGAGGCAGTCATGGACCGTGCCCCACACCCCCGCCCCACCCGACTCAGACGCAACGTCGCCCGGCTGACCAGCGCGTTCGCCACCATCGCCCTGGGCGCCACCGGCCTTGCCGCCCTCGGCGGCGGCACCGCGACCGCCGCGGCCGCCAACCTCGCCCAGAACCCCGGCTTCGAGTCCGGCCTCAGCGGCTGGACCTGCTCGGCGGCGAGCGGCACCACCGTCGCGAGCCCCGTCCACGGCGGCTCGGCCGCCCTCAAGGCCACCCCGGCGGGCTCGGACAACGCCCGCTGCGCCCAGACCGTGGCCGTCAAGCCCAACTCCTCGTACACCCTCAGCGCCTGGGTCCAGGGCAGCTATGTGTACCTCGGCGCGAGCGGCACCGGCACCACCGACGTCTCCACCTGGACGCCCTCCGCGACCGGCTGGCAGCAGCTCAGCACGAGCTTCACCACCGGCGCGGGCACCACCTCGGTGACCGTCTACACCCACGGCTGGTACGGCCAGCCCGCCTACTACGCCGACGACATCAGCCTGACCGGCCCCGGCGGCGACCCCGGCGACCCGGTGCCGGGCGCTCCGAGCGGCCTCAAGGCCGGCGCCGTCACCTCGTCCTCCGTCGATCTCTCCTGGTCCCCGGTGACCGGCGCGACCGGCTACAACGTCTACCGCGACGGCTCCAAGGTGCAGTCGGTCGGCGGCACTTCCGCGACCGTGACCGGACTGGCGCCGTCCACCTCGTACCAGTTCCAGGTCACCGCCACCAACGCGGCGGGCGAGTCGCCCAGGTCGGCCGCCATCACGGCCACCACCTCGGCCGGCGGCGACGGGGGCGGCGGCACCGTGCCCAAGCACGCGGTCACCGGCTACTGGCAGAACTTCAACAACGGCGCGGCCGTGCAAAAGCTGCGGGACGTCCAGGACCAGTACGACATCATCGCGGTGGCCTTCGCGGACGCCACCGGCACCCCAGGAGCGGTCGACTTCACCCTCGACCCCGCCGTCGGCTACGGCAGCGAGCAGCAGTTCAAGGACGACATCAAGGCCAAGCAGGCGGCCGGGAAGTCCGTCGTGATCTCCATCGGCGGCCAGAACGGCACGGTCTCGATCAACGACTCGGCCTCCGCGAACAACTTCGCCAACTCCGTCTACGCCCTGATGCGCGAATACGGCTTCAACGGCGTCGACATCGACCTGGAGAACGGCCTCAACGCCACCTATATGACCCAGGCGCTGCGCTCCCTGTCGGCGAAGGCCGGGTCCGGCCTGGTGATCACCATGGCCCCGCAGACCATCGACATGCAGTCCACGTCCAACGCCTACTTCCAGACGGCGCTGAACATCAAGGACATCCTGACGGTGGTCAATATGCAGTACTACAACAGCGGCTCGATGCTGGGCTGTGACGGCAAGGTCTACTCACAGGGCTCGGTCGACTTCCTGACCGCCCTGGCCTGCATCCAGTTGGAGGGCGGTCTCTCCCCGTCCCAGGTCGGCCTGGGCCTGCCCGCCTCGACGCGGGGCGCGGGCAGCGGCTATGTCTCCCCGACGGTCGTGAACAACGCCCTGGACTGTCTGGCCCGCGGCACGAACTGCGGCTCCTTCAAACCGTCCCGGACCTACCCGGGTCTGCGCGGCGCGATGACCTGGTCCACCAACTGGGACGCGACGGCGGGCAACGCGTGGTCGAACGCGGTGGGCCCCAAGGTCCACGGTCTGCCTTAGCGTGACGCGGCCCCCTTCCGGGGGGGACGTGACGCGGCCCCGTTCGCCGGGAGGGGCCAAGGGGGCCGGGAGCGCAACCGCTCTTGGCCCCCTCATCCGCATTTTTCACCCTCACGTGCAGGGAAGACGTCGCGCGGGCTTGACAACGCTATTGGTCTGGACCACCTTATACGCACGCCACAGGGGCCCCTGAACGCGCACTGGCACCACCTCCCCCACATCCCCCCACGCACGGAGGCTGTCGTGGTACGCGCACAGTTCACCAAGCGGCTGCTCGGAGCCGCCGCAGTCGTCGCCCTCGCCGCAGGAGGGCTCATATCCGCCGGCTCGGCCAACGCGTCCGAGGAGCACCCGGACGCGAAGCAGCACGCCGCCGCCGTCCCCGAGCACGCCGTCACCGGCTACTGGCAGAACTTCGACAACGGCGCGGCGAAGCAGAAGCTCTCGGACGTCCCCGACGACTACGACATCATCGCGGTGGCCTTCGCCGACGCCACCGGCACCCCCGGAGCGGTCGACTTCAAGCTCGACCCCGCCACCGGCTACAGCGACGAGCAGCAGTTCAAGGACGACATCAAGGCCAAGCAGGCGGCCGGGAAGTCCGTGATCGTCTCCGTCGGCGGCGAGAAGGGCTCCATCTCGGTCAGCGACGACGCCTCGGCGGACGCCTTCGCCTCCTCCATCACCGGCCTGATGGACAAGTACGGCTTCAACGGCGTCGACATCGACCTGGAGAACGGCGTCAACTCCACGTACATGACCAAGGCCCTCAAGGCCATCCACGACAAGAAGAGCGATGTCGTGGTCACCATGGCGCCGCAGACCATCGACATGCAGTCGGCGTCCACCGAGTACTTCAAGACCGCCCTGGCGATCAAGGATTTCCTGACGGTCGTCAACATGCAGTACTACAACAGCGGCTCGATGCAGGGCTGTGACGGCAAGGTCTACTCCCAGGGCTCGGTCGACTTCCTCACCGCTCTCGCCTGCATCCAGCTCGAGAACGGTCTCGACCCGTCCCAGGTGGGCATCGGCGTGCCCGCCTCCACCAGCGGCGCCGGTTCCGGCCATGTCGAGCCGGGCGTGGTCAACGACGCCCTGGACTGCCTCGCCAAGGGCTCCGGATGCGGCTCCTTCAAGCCGTCCAAGACCTACCCCGGCATCCGTGGCGCGATGACCTGGTCCACCAACTGGGACGCGGCCAACGGGAACGCCTGGTCGAAGGCGGTCGGCCCGCACGTCCACGGGCTGTAGACCCGCAGAACGGGAACGACAGTTCGACGTACGCCGGTGCGTCCCGCCCACGACGGGCGGGGCGCACCGGCGTACGGATGTTCGCTAGGGCTTGGGCAGCACGCAGCCCGCCAGGTTGAGGTTGATCTTGTTGCCGGTGGTCACACACTTGGTGATGGGGTAGGTCTCCTGGGCGTAGTTGATGCCCTGGCGCACCGTCACCGTGCCGTTCTCGTCCACCTCGCACGGGTTGTTGAGGGTGCAGCGGCCGCCGTCCTCGTTGCCCGTGTTGTTGACAGCCACGACCTTGCCGGACGCCGGGTCGACGACGGGGGAGCCCGACGTTCCGCCGATCGTGTTACAGGCGGAGGTGTAACGGACCGAGTCCTTCCAGGTCCAGTCCCCCTCCTTAAGGCGGTATGCGAATCCGTCGATATTGCAGGAGTAGATCTTCTTCCAGTAGCCGGAGACCACATTGATGGCGGAGCCCTGGGTCGGGTGGCTGTCCGACAGTGTCAGCGCCTTGATGCCGTACGACGACTGGATCTGGGCGTACGTCGACGTCAGCTGGTACAGCGAGATGTCGGTGTCGGTCATCGTCGCGTACGCGACCTTGCTCGCCCGGACGGTGCCGGCCCGGCCGCCCGAGGCGGTCAGCAGGGTGAAGCTCCGGCTGGACGGCTGGTCGACGATCACCTCTCCCGCGCCGGGGAAGCCGCTCTCCAGGCAGTGGCCGTTGGAGAGGACGAGCGCGGGGTCGCTGTCGGCCGAGCCCGGCGTGCGGACGACGGAGCCGGAGCAGTTGCTGAGCGCCACCGTGCCCGCGAAGTCGACCGCCTTCGGGGCCTTGGCGGCCTTGGCGGAGACCTTGGCGGGGGCCGGGGCCTTCGCGGGGGACGCGGCCGTCGCGGGCGCCGCGCCCGCGCCGACGAGGGTCGCGCCGCCCAGTAACAGGGCCGAGAGCGCACCGACGAGAGATCTGTTCATGCGGGGGGTTCCTTCCCTCGATGAGAGATTCCTTCGGCTTCGACCATTTCCCACCCTTGCGCATGTCATGCGCATGGCCGAACACTGGCGCAGCAGTCGCTCGCCCTTAACCCCCCAGGAGATGTCATGCGACGTCGCATCCGCGGTAGACGGGCCACCGCCCTCACCGCCTTGCTCACCCTCGCACTCGCCGCCCCCATGGCAGCTCAGGCCGACGATCCCGCTCCACGGCCCGGCACCGAGCGCACCGCCCCACCGGCCGACCAGGCCGCCGCCGACCAGGGCGTGCGGCAGTACGAGGTATCCGGCCCCGCCACCAAGGCCGACCGCTCCGCGGTCGCCGCCACCGGGGTGTCCATCGACGAGGTGGACGCCCGCTCCCTGGTCGTCACCGCCGACCCGGCGCAGGCCGAGCGGTTGCGCGCGCTCGGCTACCGGCTCACCGCGCTCCAGGGCCCGCCCGACCGTACCGAGGGCAGGGCGGCCAAGCCCTTCGACTTCCCGTCGGCCGATGCGAAGTACCACAACTACGCCGAAGCGAATGCCGAGATCAACGCGGCGGTGGCCAAGTATCCGTCGATCCTCAGCAAGCGCGTCATCGGAAAGTCGTACGAGGGCCGCGACATCGTCGCCCTCAAGATCAGCGACAACGTGGCGACGGACGAGAGCGAGCCCGAGGTCCTCTTCACCGCCCATCAGCACGCCCGTGAGCACCTTACGGTGGAGATGGCGCTCTATCTGGTGCGGCAGCTCACCGAGGGCTACGGCAGCGACTCCCGGATCACCAGCGCCGTCAACGGCCGGGAGATCTGGATCGTCCCGGATGTGAACCCGGACGGCGGCGAGTACGACATCGCCACCGGCTCCTACCGCAGCTGGCGCAAGAACCGCCAGCCCAACTCCGGCTCGTCGTCGGTGGGCACCGACCTCAACCGCAACTGGGACTTCAAGTGGGGCTGCTGCGGCGGCTCCTCCACCTCGCCCAGCTCCGAGACCTACCGCGGCCCCCGCGCCGCCTCCGCCCCCGAGGTGAAGGTCGTCGCCGACTTCGCCCGCAGCCGGGTCGTGGGTGGCAAGCAGCAGATCAAGGCCGCGATCGACTTCCACACCTACAGCGAACTGGTGCTGTGGCCCTTCGGCTGGACCTACGACGAAACCACCACCGGCATGACGCGGGACGACTACGACGCCTTCGCCGCGGTCGGCAAGAAGATGGCGGCGAGCAACGGCTACACCCCCGAGCAGTCGAGCGAGCTCTACATCACCGACGGCGCGATCGACGACTATCTGTGGGGCACCCAGAAGATCTTCGCCTACACCTTCGAGATGTACCCGACCTCCTCCGGCGCCGGCGGCTTCTACCCGCCCGACGAGGTCATCGACCGTGAGACCAGCCGCAACCGCGACGCGGTGCTGCAACTCGTGGAGAACGCGGACTGCATGTACCGCTCGATCGGCAAGGAGGCGCAGTACTGCTCGTGAGCCGGGGTCGTACGGCCCGACGCGGGCGCCGTCCCGGCGGGGAAACCCGCCGGGACGGCGCCTCACGAGGGCCCAGCTGCCACGTGCGCCCGCGTCAGCCGTCGTTCTCCGCCGACGGGATGTAGGCGCCCGGCACGTCCTTGGGAGCGTAGATCTTCTTCTCGCCCGGGTACGGCTTCGCCCAGTTGTGCGTCTCGTACCACGTGAGGTGGTTCATCTGGGCGGGGGGAGCGTAGTCCGGAACGGCGTTGGGACCGGTCAGCCGCTGCTTCGACTTCCACTGGTCCCACTCGGCGGCGACGTCCTTCATGTCCGCCGGCACCGAGGCCGACGGCACGGCCGCCGCCTTCGGGCTCTGCGCCGCGGGGGTGTCGAGACCACAGGACGGCGGGGTCTTCACCCCGTCGGTCAGCGAGGTCCGGTTGGGCAGCGCCTTGAACGGCGTGAGGTCCGGGCTCCGGGTGAACGCCGAGGCCATCGTGGTGGCCGCGGTGTCCTTCTGGTTCATCGGCTGGATCCCGAGGATCTGCTCGATGGTCCGGACCATGTTGATCTGCGAGTAGTAGTGGCTGTCCACCGTGGAGTGCTTGGCCCAGGGGCTGATGATCTGGACCGGGGCACGGTGGCCGTCGACGTGGTCGAGACCCGCCTGGGAGTCGTCCTCGACGACGAAGATCGCCGAGTCCTTCCAGTACTTGCTGTGCGAGATCTCGTCGACGATCTGGCCCACGGCGAGGTCGTTGTCCGCGACCTGGGAGGCGGGGCTCACCGGGCCACCGGTGTGGTCGCTGGAGAGCCAGAACATGTTCAGGTTCGCCGGACCGTTCTTCTTGAAGTCCTTCTTCCAGATCTGTGCCCGGTAGATGTCCGGCACGCTGGTGTCGAACTTCGGGAAGCCGTGCACCGACACATCGTTGAGCGACGGGATCGGCGAGGTCGAGTTCAGCGGGTAAGCGGTGTCCTGACCGGTCGACGCCATGTTCTTGGTGTCGCAGTACAGGTTCTGCCAGCTGGCGTCCGCCGGCTTGGTCAGGAACTGCTGGAACTCACCGAAGTTCCGGACCGACTTGCGGGCCGCCTGCGCACCGGTCCAGATGAAGCCGGTCTTCTGGTGGCCGAGGGCATCGTCCTCGGTGTCGTAGCTGCGGGCGTACTCACCGGCCGAGGACTCGGTGTACTCCGGGTCGTCGGCCTGCATCAGCCAGTTGTGACCCTCGGCGGAGTTGGTGCCGATGTCGTATGTGTTGTCGTACAGGCCGAACTGCCTGGCCAGGGCGTGCTGGTTCGGCGTGACGTTCTCCCCGAACTCGGTCAGCGACGGGTCGCCGTTGCCCTGCGGCATATCGCCGAAGACCTGGTCGTAGGTCCGGTTCTCCTTGACGAGCAGGAAGACGTGCTTGATCGTCGAGGGGTCACCGAGCTTGACCGGGACCGGCACCGGCTTGGCCGGGGTGCCGTCGGTCTTCTTGAGGGACTCGCCGTTCCAGCCGTTCTGCTTGAAGACCTTGCCGGTGGAGGACCTGATCACGCTGTCGTCGGGCAGCGTGAACTTCTGCACGCTCGACGTCGTGTCGTGGGTGCCGTGACCGCCAGTGGCCTTACGGCGGGCGTCGACGCCACGGGTGTTGGAGACGTAGACCTCCTTGCCGGAGGTGGTGATCTCCGAGGGGAAGTAGTCCGTGGGGAGCAGACCGACGTAAGAGACCGGCTCCTGCGCGGAGGTGAACTTGTAGACGGCGACGGCGTTGGCGCGGCCGAGGGTCACCAGCAGGTGGCCGTCGTCGGTGAGGGTCACCGCGTCGGGCTCGTAGCCCACCCGGGCCTTGGCCCACGGCTGGGTGGAGATGGTCTGGACGACCTTGTCCTTCGCCGTGTCGATGACCGACACGTTGTTGTCGGCGGTGTTGGTGACGAACACCACGCCGTTCTTGGCGTACACGGCGGTCGGGTGCAGACCGACCTCGATGCTGGAGACCGCGGCGTCCTGCTTCGCCAGGTCGATGACGCTGACCGTGCCGCTGGTGGTGGCGGCGGTCTTCTGGTCGGCGAGTACCTGCGTGCCGTACGAGTTGATGGTGGGCTCGCCGGGCTTGGCCGGGCGGCCGCCCTCGTTGCTCACGTAGAGCTTCTTCCCGACGACGGCCATGCCGCGCGGGGCGTTGCCCACGTTCCAGCTCTGCTTGACGGTCCCGGTCGCGGCGTCGATGGCGACGACCCGGTTCTGGCCGTTGACCGCGGAGTACACGGTCTTGCCGTCGGCCGAGAACACCGCCGCGGCCACCAGGGCGTGCTTGGCGCCCTGCGCCGGGATGCTGACGGTCCGCGGGCTGGAGACGCCGCCGTCCGCGTTCACGGTGAACACGGTGTAGCCGTCCGGCTGGCCCAGCCACAGCTGCTTGCCGTCGGGCGAGTAGGTCGGGCCTTCCTGGCCCACGTTGTTGCTGCCGATGCGGGGGTTCGACGACGCGGCGTTGCTGACCAGCTGCTGCGTCTTCCAGTTCTTCAGGTCCACGATGGCCAGGGCCGCGCCGCCGTCGGTGACCGAGGCGGCCATGTGTGTGCCGTCCGGGCTGACCGAGGACGACATGATCTTGCCCTGGTTGATGACAAGACGGTCGCCGTACGGGGCGATGTACTGGTTGCTGGAGACGACCTGGCCGTTCTTGGTCACCTGACCGACCTGCTCCGTGCCGAACTGCTGGGTCTGCCCGAGCGCCGTGCCGGCGGCCACGAGGGCGACGGCGGTGGTGCCCGCCGTCAACAGCGGTATCCGGCGGCCGATGCGTCTGCTGATGAGGTTGATCCGGGCTTCCTCGACGAGTTTGCGGCGGCGAGTCACCTGCATTGAGGGTTATCCCTTCGGGGTGGTGTCGAGCAGTTCGACGTTGCCGTCGAACTGCCACAGCGGGTTCGGCGCGTCCCCATCGGGGGTCCGCACCAGGAAGTAGCCGTTCACTTCCTTCGGTCCATCGCCATCGGCCATGAACCGCCCGTCCGGAGTGACGTCGAGTTGGTAGATGGCCTGTCCGGTGGCCTCGACGCCGGGAAGATGCCAGGTCACGACGCAGCGCCAGTCATTGCCCGGACCTTCGGCCGCGACCCTGACGCTTCCCTTGTTGCACGCCGCCGTGGCCTTCAACTGGGCCTCGGTGACGGCGGGCCGGTTGAGCTGGTCGGCCTGCATGCGGTACAGGTGCGCGAACGCCGTGGCGAGCGAGCGCTGCACCTTGTCCTGCTCGATCCCGGAGCCCGTCGCCGAGGTCGTCGCGGCGACGACCGCGAACGACGCGGCGGCCACCCCGACGAGCGGCAGGACGCCGACGGTGATCGCGCGGCGGCCCGAACCGTCGTGGGCCGGGTTGGTGAAGTCGCGCCGTACGAAGAGCACATACGCCAGCGCCGTCGCGACCACGGCCCACACCAGGCTGACAACCATGCCGATCAGCAGCGGGCCGAGTTGTCGCGGGCTGGTGAACAGACCGTTCCAGGAGATGAAGGCGTAGCTCGGCAGGGCGACGCGCACGGCCACCGGAAGCGGCAGCATCTGGGCGACCGCCATCGCGAGCGAGACGAGCACGGGCACCAGCAGCCCCATCGGGGACCGTCCCAGCGTGACCGACCCGAGGAGGCCGAGCGCGGCGAGCGCCAGGGTCGGGGCGAGGACGCAGACCCAGGAGAGCAGGACCGAGACGGCGGCGTCCGACGGTGCCAGGAGATGGCCGTCGAGACCGACCAGCGGCTGGTCGCCGACCACTAGGAGGCCGCCGACGGTGCTGGAGACCGCGAGCCCGGCCACGAGCAGCAGCAGGACGGTGAGACTGGCCACCGCCTTCGCCACGAAGATCCGCCGGGGCGAGCGGACCGCGACGAGCAGATGGCGCCAGGTGCCGAGCCGGTCCTCGGAGGCGAACACATCACCGGCCACGACCGAGGTCAGCAGCGGAAGCGCCCAGGTCCCCGCGAAACCGAGCATCACCAGCGGCCCGGCCCATCCGGAGGCGAGCATCCAGCGCCCGAAGAGGGTGTCGACGGGAAGCGTGCTCTGCCGGCTCACCCCGGCGACGAAGAGGGCGGGAGCGATCCAGCAGGCGAGGACCAGCAGGCGGATCCGCCACTGGGAGACGAGCTTGACGAACTCGAAGCGACAGGCGCGGGTGACGGGGACGCGACGGCCCCCGGCCGGCTGCTCGCCTTCCTGTTCCGGGCTCCGGGTGAGGGTCGCGGTCATCTGCCCGCCTCCTGCTGTTCGGTGAGGGCGAGCTCCTGCTGTTCGGTGAGGGCGAGAAACGCGGTTTCGAGCGGCGACACCACGGGAGTGAGCTCGCGCAGCGCGACGCCCCCCTCCACGAGCCGCGCCACGAGCTGGTCGAGGGCGGGCACCAGGGCCCGTACGACGAGCAGTCCGGCGTCCTGCCGTACCCCGGCGCCGTCGACGACCTGGATCCCCGGCGCTTCGTCCGCCAGCCGGCGCGCGGCCCGTGGGTCGGAGGTGAGCAGCCGGTAGTCGAGTTCACGGTTCTCGGTGGCCAGCTTGGACAGCGGGCCGGAGAAGACGACGCGTCCGGCGGCCAGGATGGTCACCTCGGAGCACAGCGCCTCGAGGTCGTCCATGTTGTGGCTGGAGAGCACGACGGCGGTTCCGCCGGCCGCGAGCCGGCCGAGGACACCGTGCACATGCTTCTTGCCCGCCGGGTCGAGACCGTTGGACGGTTCGTCGAGCACCAGCAGCCGGGGCTTGGTCAGCAGGGCGGCGGCGAGCCCGAGCCGCTGGCGCATGCCGAGGGAGAAGCCGCGGGTGCGGTCGTCGGCGACGTCGGTGAGTCCGACCTCGGCGAGTACGTCGTCGATCCCCGCCGTGCGCGCGTCGTGGCCGCGGAGCGCGGCCAGCGCGGCGAGGTTCTGCCGTGGGGTGAGCGAGGGGTAGAGAGCGGGGCCGTCCACGAAACCGGCGACACCGTCGGGAGCGTCGAGTGCCCGCTCGACCGGTGTACCCAGGACCTCCAGGCGACCGCTGTCGGCCACCGCGAGCCCCAGCAGCAGGCCGAGCAACGTCGTCTTTCCGGCGCCGTTCGGTCCGACCAGGCCGTGGATCTGCCCCTGCGTCACATCGAGATCGATGCCGTCCAGCGCGACGACATCACCGAAGCTCTTCGTGATACCGCGAGCCCGGATTGCGCGGAGTTCTTCCATGGGTTCCTTCCTTCAAGTGCCGGAAGGACCCTATGAATTGATCATGCCGCTCATGGGGGTGGAGAGTTGAATGTATGGAGAACACGAGGCGACTTGGCATGCGCGATGGAGCGGAATTGAGCTAGCGGCGACGGCCCCCGAATCCCGGCGGTCTCTGCCGGGATTCGGGGGCCGTCGTCATGAGGGGGCGCGGGGCCCGTCCGCTAGATGACGAGGCTCAGCAGGGCCGCCACCACGAAACCGGCCACGGACAGCACCGTCTCCAGGACCGTCCAGGACTTCAGCGTGTCGCTCTCGGAGATGCCGAAGTACTTCGCCACCATCCAGAAGCCGCCGTCGTTGACGTGCGAGGCGAAGATCGAGCCCGCCGAGATGGACATGATGACCAGCGCCAGATGGGCCTGCGAGTAGTCGCCGCCGGAGAGCATCGGGGTGACGATGCCCGCCGTCGTGACGATCGCGACCGTCGCCGAGCCCTGTGCCACCCGGAGCACCACCGAGATCAGCCAGGCCAGCACGATGACCGGCAGGCCCGCGCTGTCGAAGGCGTCGGCGAGGGCCTGGGCGACCCCGCTGCCCTTGAGGACCGCGCCGAAGACGCCGCCCGCGCCGACCACCAGGAGGATGTTGCCCACCGGCTTGAGGGAGGCGGTGGAGACGGTCTCCAGGGACTTGCGGGACCAGCCGCGCCGGATGCCCAGCAGGTAGTAGGCGAGGAGCAGGGCGATCGTCAGCGCCACGAAGGGGTGGCCGAAGAACTCGATGACCGAGCGGCCGGTGCTCGGGTCCAGCGCGACGGAGGAGAACGTGGCGCAGAGGATCAGCACGAGCGGGGTGCCGATGATCGTGAGCACCGTGGCCACCGAGACCGGCTGCTCGGCCGGGGTGGCGCCGGAGGCGCGCTGCTGGGCCGCGACCGCCTCCCGGGACTCCTCGGCCGCCTCCACCATGTCCTGCGGTACGGGCACGAAGATGCGCTTGCCGATCCAGGCGGCGTAGCCCCACGCGGCCAGCACCGACGGGATGCCCACGACGATGCCCATCAGGATGACCCAGCCCAGGTCGACATGGAGCAGTCCGGCCGCGGCCACCGGGCCGGGGTGCGGCGGCAGGAAGGCGTGGGTCATGGACAACCCCGCGAGCAGCGGCATCGCGTAGAGCAGGATCGACTTGCCGCTGCGCTTGGCGGCCGCGTAGACGATCGGCGCGAGGACGAAGATGCCGACGTCGAAGAAGACGGGTATGCCGAAGATCAGGCCGGTGAGCCCCATCGCGAGCGGCGCCCGCCGCTCCCCGAAGAGGCCGAGCAGCCGGGCGCTGAGCGCCTCCGCGCCGCCGGAGACCTCGAGGATCGCGCCGAGCATGGTGCCCAGGCCGATGATGATGGCTATGTGGCCGAGTATGCCGCCCATACCGGTTTCGATGAGCGAGACGGCGTCGGACTTCTGGACCGTGCCGAAGAGTTCGGTGACCGAGAGACCGGCGGCCAGACCGACCGCGATGGAGACGCCGAGCAGCGCCACGAAGGGCTGCAACCGGACCTTGATGATCAGGTAGAGCAGAAGGGCGATACCGAGGGCGGCGACGGTCAGCAGACCGGCGGTGCCGTGGATGAGGGCGAGCAGACCACCGGTGTGGGGTGGGGTCTCGGCAGCGGGAGCGGCCGCGAGCAGCATGGGGAACTCCGGGATGTGGGTAGGGGGTATCGCCGCACGGCGGGGGGCCGCGCGCGGGGAAAATCTGGGGCGGAACCTGGGTGTGGGGGATCAGGGCTCGAGCTTCCGACGACGGGGACGGTGAGGACGAGTCAGGGGTGGAACCCGCGGTGGGCGGGGAAAGCTCCCGCCCGCCGCGGGGTTCGGGGTCGGCCGGCCGTTTCGCGCGGCGGCCGCTTCGGGGTCAGCCCAGAACGGCGAGGGCGTCGATCTCGACGAGCAGACCGGCCGGAAGGCCGACGTAGACCGTCGTACGGGCGGCCGGGGCCTCCTTGAGGTCGGCGAAGAACTCGTTGTAGATCTCGTTGAATTCGGCGAAGTGGCCGGTGTCGGTGAGGTAGACGCGCACCATCATGGCGTCCTCCCAGCTCGCGCCGCCCTCCTCCAGCACGGACTGCACATTGCGCAGGGTCTGGAGGGTCTGCTCGCGCAGGGTGGGCCCGACGGGGGTGGGGGCCTGGCCCGGGACGGCGGGGCCGAAGCCGACCTGACCGGCGACCTGGAGGATGTTCCCCTTCTTCACACCGTGGGAGAACTTGGCGGGCGGGGCGGTGTGCGTCGCCGGGGTGATCGCGGTCTTCTGGAGCTTCTCGGTCATGAGGAGGTCTCCTCGGCTCTCTTCTCGGGTGTTTCGGCTGTTACTTGGGAGGGGTTCTGCGAGGTGTGGGACGCCGGTGCGGACGCCGGGGCGCCGCCCGAGTATTCCCGGCTGATCTCCTCCGCCGTGCGGCGCACCAGCGGCAGCAGGGAGAGGAGTTCATCGGAGCTGACGACGACGTTCGGCGCCGATACCGAGCAGGCGGCGACGACCCGCCCGTCCGCTCCCCGGATCGGTGCCCCGACGCAGTTGATGGACTCCTCGTGGCCGCCGAAGTCGGTGGCCCAGCCCTGGTCGCGCACGGTCGCCAGCTCCTTGAGGAACGCGGCGGCGTTGGGCGTCGAACGGGACGTGTACGCGGGGTAGGTGAGCCGCTCGGCCAGCGTCCGCCGCTCGGGCTCGGGCAGATCGGCGAGCAGCAGCTTGGCCACGGCGGCCACGGTGATGGCCACGGGCTTGCCGATCCGCGAGTACATCCGCACCGGGTAGCGGCTCTCCACCTTGTCGATGTAGAGCACCTCGTTCTCCTCGTACACCGCGAGGTGGACGGTGTGCCCGCACCGTTCGTTGAGCGCCACCAGATGGGGGTGGGCGATCTCGCGTACGTCGAGGTTCTCGACCGCCTCCTGCGCGAGCGCGAAGAGGCGGGCGCCGAGGCGATAGCGCTGGTCCTGCTGGCGGTAGACCATGCCGTGCTCATGGAGGGTGCGCAGCAGCCGGAGCGCGGTCGACTTGTGCACGCCCAGCCGCGTGGCGACCTGCTCCAGATTGGCCGGCCCCTCCGCCAGCAGCGGCAGGATGCTCAGCGCTCGGTCGACGGTCTGGCTCATGAGTCGGGTACCTCCACCGCTGCGGTCTCGGCCCACTTTTCGGCGGGACTCGGCAGATCTGTCCAGCCGGGGCCGAATCGCAGTGTGCCCCACCGCGTGGCATCGAGTGCCACCAGGTGGTCGGCGTGCGCACGGGAGGGCGGGGTGCCGAGGTCGCCGGGGACGGTGAGCGCGGCGGCGGCCATGAGATGGCCGTGGCGCAGCCGTTCGGCGACGGACAGCCCGCGCAGGGTGCCGGAGAGGAAACCGGCGGCGAACGCATCGCCCGCGCCGACGGGGGCGACGACGTCGACGCGCGGGGCGGGTTCGAAGGTGACGGTGTCGGTGCCGTCGCCGTCCGGATGGCGGGCGTAGGCGGTGGCACCGGCGCCGCCCTGCTTGACGATCAGCACCTGGGGTTCGGGCAGCGCGGCCCGTATGGCCTCCGGGCCGCGTACTCCCCAGACCGCCTCGGCCTCGTCCTCGCCGACGAAGACGAGGTCGCAGCGGCGGGCGAGGTCGAGCAGGACGGCGGGCCCGCTTTCGGCGTCGTCGGCTCCCGCTTCCCGCTGCCAGAGCGAGACCCGGTAGTTGAGGTCGAACGAGACGAGGGGGCGGCCGGGGGCGGGGGCGGTCAGCTCGCGCATCAGCGCGCGGCAGTCCGCGGAGAGGGCCGGGGTGATCCCGGTCAGATGGAGCACCCGGCCGGACCAGGCCCGCTCCCGCGGGACGAGCGCGGGGGACATGGCCGCGGCGGCGGATCCGGCCCGGTAGTAGAGCACCTCGGCGAGCGGTTCCGAGGCGGCGTCACCGCCGTCCCCCTCGGCCGTCTCGGAGCCGACGGCACGCTCCCCCGCCGTACGGAAGTAGATCCCGGTGGGGCGGCGCGGATCGCGCTGGACGTACGCCGTGTCCACACCGGTGGCCGCGATCTCCCGTACGAGGTGCTCGCCGAAGCCGTCCGTGCCCACCCGGCTGATCCAGCGCGCGCTGTGCCCGGCGCGGGCCAGGCCACAGGCGACATTGGACTCGGCGCCGCCGATGCCCCGGGCGAACGAGGGGACATCCGACAGCCGGCCCGGCCGGGACGGCACGAAGGTCACCATCGACTCGCCAAGACATACGACATCGACGCTGCGGAGGTGGGACACGGTTGGTCTCGCTCCTCGTGGGTGGTGGACGGAGGGGGATACGGATGGGGGTACGGAACGGATGAGGGTACGGATGGGGGTCGGCCACACACCGTTGACCCGGTGCTGGGCGGGATGTTAGACAGCGCTAAGCGTTATGCGCAATGAACGTTGCAGATATTGCAACCGGAATCGTTATGGAGGCGCTCCATGGCCACCGACCACCGCGACCAGGCCGTCGCCGCCCTCGCGCGGGAGCGCGTCGACCACCGCTTCAAGGGGCTGCCGCCGAGCGCCGAGGGCCTTACGGTCGGGGAGCTCGCCGCCGAGCGGCGCTCCCTGTTCACCGGCGGTTTCACCACGCCCGTACTGGCGCTGTCGGCCGAGGCCCTGGAGCACAACCTGGTGGCGATGGAGCGCTACTCCGCCGCCCATGGGCTCGCCTTCGCCCCGCACGGCAAGACCTCCCTGGCCCCGCAGCTCTTCGAGCGCCAGCTCGCGCACGGGGCCTGGGGCATCACCGCGGCCGTCCCCACCCAGGTGCGGATCTACCGGGCCTTCGGCATCCAGCGGATCTTCCTCGCCAACGAGGTCGTCGACGCCGCGGCTCTGCACTGGCTCGCGGCCGAACTCGACGCCGACCCCGACTTCCGCTTCATCGCCTACGTCGACTCGGTGCGCGGCGTGGAGCTGATGGACGCGGCCCTGCGGGAGGCGGGCGCGCGGCGGCCGGTCGATGTGGTGGTCGAGCTGGGCGGCGGCGAGGGAGCGCGCACCGGGGTCCGTACGGAGGCGGAGTGCGCGGCGGTCGCCGACGCGGTCGCGGCCGCCGGGACCCTGCGACTGGTCGGGGTGGCCGGTTACGAGGGCGAGGTGCCGAAGCCGGACGGCGAACGGGTACGGGCCTGGCTGCGCCGCCTCACCGCACTGGCGGCCGACTTCGACGCGGCGGGCCGCTTCGAGGATCTGGACGAGGTGGTCGTCAGCGCGGGCGGCAGCGCCTGGTTCGACGCGGTGGCGGACGTGTTCGCGGAGCTGCCCACGCTGTCGCGGCCGGTGCTGAAGCTGCTGCGCTCGGGTGCGTACGTCTCCCACGACGACGGCCACTACCGGCACCTCACCCCCTTCAACCGCGTCCCGGAGGAGGGCGAGCTGCACCCGGCCTTCCGCCTGTGGGCCCAGGTCGTCTCGCGCCCCGAACCCGGCCAGGCCTTCCTCAACGCGGGCAAGCGGGACGCGGCCTACGACCTGGACATGCCCGAGCCCCAGCTCATCCGCTCCGCCCGGGACGCCACCACCCGCCCCGCCACGGGCCTCACCGTCACGGCCCTCTCCGACCAGCACGCCTGGGTCTCGGTCGCGGACGACACGGCGCTGGAGGTGGGCGACTGGGTGGCCCTGGGCCTCTCCCACCCCTGCACCAGCTTCGACAAGTGGCAACTGATCCCAGTGGCGGAGTCGGACGGCACGGTCACGGACTACATCCGCACCTTCTTCTGACCCACCCTTCCCGGCCCCGGGTCTCCGCCCCGGGGCCGGGTCCGGGGTGGGGGTTGGGTGGGAAAACGGACAGTGCGGCCCAGGTGTGGGCGGCAGGAAGCGAGGGCAACCCCATGGAGCTGGTCATTCGCGGTGCGGACGTCATCGACGGCACCGGGCGAGCCCGGTATCGGGCGGACGTGGCCGTCGACGGCGGCCGGATCGCCGCCATCGTGCCGGAGGGGAGTGGGGCGCGCCCCACCGCCCGCCGCGTCCTGGAGGCCGACGGCCTCGCCCTCTCCCCCGGCTTCATCGACATGCACGCCCACAGCGACCTCGCCCTGCTCCGCGACCCCGACCACTCCGCGAAGGCCGCCCAGGGCGTGACCCTGGAGGTCATCGGCCAGGACGGGCTCTCGTACGCGCCCGTGGACGACCGCACGCTCGCCCAGATCCGTACCGCCATCACCGGCTGGAACGGCGACGGCTCCGACATCGACTTCACCTGGCGCACCGTCGGCGAGTTCCTGGACCGCCTCGACCACGGCTTCGACGGCCAGGGCATCGCGGTCAACGCCGCGTACCTCATCCCCCAGGGCACCGTCCGCATGCTCGCCCTCGGCTGGGAGGACCGCGACGCGACGCCCGCCGAGGTCGAGCGGATGAAGGCGCTGGTGGCGGAGGGTCTTGAGCAGGGGGCCGTCGGCCTGTCCTCCGGGCTCACCTACACCCCCGGGATGTACGCCTCCGACGCCGAACTCACCGAGCTGTGCCGGGTCGTGGCCGCGTACGACGGCTACTACTGCCCGCACCACCGCTCGTACGGCGCCGGCGCCCTGCGCGCCTACGAGGAGATGGTGGCCCTCAGCCGGGAGGCGGGCTGTGCGCTGCACCTCGCCCACGCCACCATGAACTTCGACCTCAACAAGGGCCGCGCCCCCGAGCTGCTCGCCCTCCTCGACGCCGCGATCGCCGACGGCGCCGACATCACCCTCGACACCTACCCCTACCTCCCCGGCTGCACCACGCTCGCCGCGATGCTGCCGAGCTGGGCGGCCGAGGGCGGCCCCGACGCGGCCCTCGCGCGGCTGCGCGACGACGCCGAGGCCGAGCGCATCCGGCACGTCATGGAGGAAGAGGGGGCGGACGGCTGCCACGGGGTGCCGATCAACTGGGACACCATCGAGATCTCCGGTGTGAACGACCCCGCCCTCGCCGAATACATCGGCAAGACGGTCGCCGCGAGCGCCCGCGAGCGAGCCGAGGCCCCCTGGGTCACCGCGCGCCGTCTCCTCCTGGACGACCGCCTCGGCCCGACGATCCTTCAGCACGTCGGGCATGAGGAGAACGTCCAGGCGATCATGAAGCACCCCGCCCACACCGGCGGCAGCGACGGCATCCTGAACGGCGCCAAACCGCACCCCCGCGCCTATGGCACCTTCCCCCAGTACCTGGGCCGCTACGTCCGTGAGCTGGGCGTCCTCACCCTGGAGGAGTGCGTGGCCCACCTCACCGCCCGCCCCGCGGCCCGCCTCCGCCTCCCCGACCGGGGCCGGATCCGCGAGGGCCACCGCGCGGACCTCGTCCTGTTCGACCCGGAGACGGTCGCGGCGGGCTCGACGTTCGAGGCCCCGCGCACCCTGCCGACCGGCATCCCCCACGTCCTCATCGACGGCCGTTCCGTCATCGAGGACGGACGGCGGACGGACGTCCTCGCGGGGCGCGCGATCCGCCGCGGGTAGCGCAACAGACCGTCAGGCCGCCGCGCCCCCGGCCGGGAGCTCCGCCGGGTACGGCTCGCCGAAGTCGGCCGAGCGGCTGACCTTCTCCCAGGCGGTCGCCTCGGCGAGCTGGTGCTGGGAGTAGTCCCGCGCCATGGTCGCCGCGTTCACGCCCAGCGGGAGATGGCCCGGGACCTCGCCGCGGTGAACGGTCCGCACGATGATCTCGGCGGCGCGCTCAGGGTCCCCGGCCGCCCCGTCCGTGCTCTGCCGCACCCGCCGGTTCATCTCCCCGACGGTCGCGTCATAGGCGTCCGGGATCGGGTGGACCGTCATGGAGGAACCGGCCCAGTCGGTGGCGAAGCCGCTCGGTTCGACGACCATGACGCGCACGCCGAGCGGCGCGGTCTCCGCGGCGAGGACCCGGCTGAAGCCGTCCACCGCGAACTTGGCCGCCTGGTACGAGGCGATGCCCGGCGATCCGCCCACCCGGCCGCCGATCGAGGAGATCTGCACGACGGTGCCCGATCCCTGCTGCCGCAGCGCGGGAAGCGCGGCCTTCGTGACGTGGTAGACGCCCCAGAAGTTCGTCTCGAACTGGGCGCGGAAGTCCTCGTCGTCCGAGGTCTCGATGGGCGACACATTCGCGTATCCCGCGTTGTTCACGAGCACGTCGATGCGCCCGAAGCGGGCGAGCGCCGCCTCGACGGCCTCGCGCGCCGCCTCGGGGCGGGTGACATCCAGCGCGAGCGGATGAACGCGGTCGCCGTACTCCTTGAATACCTCCGCGAGCGCCTCGGGGCGCCGGGCCGTGGCCACGACGCGATCACCGGCCTCGAGGGCGGCGGTGACCAGGGCGCGGCCGAGACCGCGCGAAGAACCGGTGATGAACCAGACCCGTGAACCCATAACCTGTGAACTCATACCGTTAGTACAACACCGTTCTCTTATTTACGCAACACCGTTCCGTTAAAGGTTCCTATGATGTCCGGCATGACGACGCCTGCCTTCCAACGTGCGCGCAGTGCCCAGGCCAAGCAGGCACGGGAAGAGGCGATCCTGGACGCGGCCCGTGCCCTCGCCCGCGAGCGCGGGGTCCGGGACGTCACCCTCACCGACATCGCCGGGGCCGTGGGGATGCACAAGTCGGCCCTGCTGCGCTACTTCGAGACGCGGGAGCAGATCTTCCTCAGGCTCACCGCGGAGGGCTGGCGGCAGTGGTCCGCCGAGCTGCGCGGCGATCTCGGACGCCGGACGCACGCCACGGCCCCGGAGGTCGCCGAGGTCGTCGCCGCCACACTGGCCGCCCGGCCGATGTTCTGCGACCTGCTGTCCCAGGCGCCCATGAACCTCGAACGCAATGTTTCGATCGACTCGGTGCGCGACTTCAAACTGGTGACGCTCGAGGAGATCGAGCTGATCGACGACGAGCTGCGACGGCTGCTCGGGCTGACCGAGCTCCAGACCGTCGACCTCGTCGCCACGGCCACCAGCCTGGCCGGGGCCCTGTGGCAGATGGCCAGCCCCGGCCCGCGCCTACGAGAGCTCTACGAGACCGACCCCCGCCTCGGCCACGCCATCGTCGAGGTGGCACCCCGCCTGCGCCGCGTCCTCACCGCCTTCCTCACCGGCCTCGACACGGACCCCTCGGCGACACCGGCCCCGAACCACAGCTAAGCGCTTCGCTGGAAGTGCCCCAACCTGCCGTCGATCGTCTGCGGCGCCGTCGTGGCTGGTCGCGCCCACGCGGCGGAGCCGCATATCGACACAGCCCGCGCCCCTTCGGGGCGCCACCGAACCGCGGCCGACTTCCACCAATCCGCTGAGCGACACCCCATAGCCGCCCGAGCCGTCCCGTCAGGGGAAGCGGACCGTGACCGTGAGGCCGCCGTCCGGCCCCGGCACCGCGCGGACGTCGGAGCCATGGGCCTGTGCGATGGAGCGGACGATGGACAGGCCCAGGCCGTGGCCGGTGGTTCCGACGCGGTCCTGGCCCAGGCGGCGGAAGGGTTCGAAGAGGTCGTCGAGCCGGTCGGGATCCACCGGCCGGCCGGTGTTGGTCACCTCCAGGGTGCGATCGGCCACGGTCACCTCGATCAGGCCCCGCGGGCGGTTGTACTGGATGGCGTTGCGGACCAGGTTCGCGACCAGGTGGCGCAGCAGCACCGGGTCACCGGCCAGCGGGAGCGGGCCCGCGATGGAGGTGCGCAGCTCCAGGCGTTTCTCCTCGGCCGCCGGGCGCAGTTCGGCGGCCGCCGTCGCGGTGATGTCGGCCAGGTCGACGGGTTCGGTCCCGTCCAGGCCGCGGTCGCTGCGAGCGAGCAGGAGGAGGGAGGCGGTCAGCCGTTCGGCCTCGCGGTTGGTGGACATCAG
This sequence comes from Streptomyces sp. NEAU-174, assembly GCF_052665095.1. NCBI lineage: Bacteria > Bacillati > Actinomycetota > Actinomycetes > Kitasatosporales > Streptomycetaceae > Streptomyces > Streptomyces sp. NEAU-174. Next base: position 792,499 of record NZ_JBQTCE010000003.1, read on the forward strand.
GTCGTCGCGGACTTCGGCGAGGTGGCCGGGCAGGGGATCGGCGAGGCCGACCTCGATGCTGGTGCGCTGCGCGGCCAGCGGGGTGCGCAGTTCGTGGGAGGCGTTGGCGACGAAGCGACGCTGGCTGTCGAAGGCGCGCTGGAGCCGGTCGAGCATGGTGTCGATGGTGTCGGCGAGGCGGCGCAGCTCGTCGTCCGGGCCGGTGAGGGCGAGCCGCTCGTCCAGGTTGGTCTCGCCGATCCGGCGGGCGGTCTCGGTCACGGCCGCGACCGGCCGCAGCGCACGGCCGGCCAGCCACCACCCGATCAGTCCGGCGAACAGGGCCATGACGACCAGGCCGACGCCGGACCACAGGAGCATCTGGTGCAGGGCCGCGTCCTGCACCGCCTGCACGGTCGTCTCGACCTTGCGGAGGGCGACTCCGCCGTGGACGCGTGGTGTCGGCCCGCCTTCCCGGACCCGCCCGAAGGCGCCGGGGGGCGGGGCCACCGGTGAGGCCCCGTCGTCTGGGGTGTCGACGGGCAGCCGCCGTGTCTCGATGCCCACGAGCTGCTCAGCGGTGCCGTGCCTGGCCAGGATCACCACGAACGCCAGCAGAGCCGCGCCCGCCAGGAGGAACAGCGAACTGAAGGCGGCCGCGAGCCGGGCACGGAAGGGCAGCCGGGCCAGCGCGCGACGCGGGTCGAAGGCGCCGAGCCGTTTCACCGCAGCAGTCCGGGCGCGCTGTGCAACCGGTAGCCGAGGCCGGTGTCGGCGGTGATGGCGTCCGGGTCGCCCAGCTTGCCGCGCAGTCGGCTGACAGTGGCGCGTACGGCGCTGGTGCGCGGGTCCATGTGCTCGTCCCAGATCGTGCGGACCAGGTCCCGGTGGGTGACGTGGGCGCCACGGGCCTCGAGCAGCAGCTGAAGTACGGCGAACTCCTTGGGGGTGAGGCTGACCGGGCGTGCGTCCACGTGGACCTCACGCCTGGCGCGGTCCATGGTGATGCCCTCGTGGCGCAGCACGACCGGGGACGGCTTGGGGGCGCGCCGCGCCAGGGCGCGTACCCGGGCCACCAGTTCGGCGAAGTCGAAGGGCTTGGCCAGGTAGTCGTCGGCCCCCAGCTCCAGGCCGTACACCTTGTCCATCACCTCGGCGGCGGCGGTCAGCATCAGGATGCGCGGCGCGTCCCGCAGCTCGCGCAGCCGCCGGCACACCTCGTCGCCGCTCATCACCGGCAGGTCCCGGTCGAGGATCAACACGTCGTACTCGGTGCCCAGACACATCCGCTCGGCCTCGTCACCGGACACGACGAGATCAACCGCCATCGACTGCCGGCGCAGACCGGTCGCGATGGTGCGCGCCAGCACGTGGTGGTCTTCGGCTACCAGAACCCTCATGCGCCCATGGAAACAAACCGGCGATTGCAGGGGCATAAGCACGACCGTCGGCACAACACTCCCGCGTGCCCGGGGACTTGCGCTGATCTGCCGCTTTTATATCGCTGTAACGGCCCTTACCCGGCTGCAAACGCCCCTTTGCTCTGCTGGGCGCCATGAACTTCGTCAAGCGGGCCGCGTACAGCCTCGTCGCCCGCAAGGGAAAGTCGGCGATCCTCCTCGGGATTTTCGTGGTGGTGTGCACGCTGCTCCTCGGCGGGTTCCTGCTCCAGGGGGCGACGGCCCGACAGGAGGCCGAGGCACAGCGCCGTATCGGTGTCGACGTCACGGTGCGGGGGACGCGTCTCACCGCCGGGCCGGCCGCGAAGCTGGGGGCCTCGCCCCTGGTGGAGCGGTACAACCCGGTGCTGCGCGGAGTGCCGCGGGCACCCGGTCTGAAGCTGGTGGAACCGGGCGCGCCACGCCCGCCCGGCGCGAAGGACGGAGCGGACGGGCCGGGACTGGCCGGTGTCCGCGAGACGGAGATGCTCCTGGGCTTCGCCACCGGGCGCACAAAGGTGATCGCGGGGCGCGCCATCACCGCGGCCGACGCGGACCACGAGGTGGTCATGGTCGAGGAGCGGGCGGCCGAGAAGAACCGGCTGACGGCCGGCGACCGGATCACCCTGGCCTCGCCGGACGGCAGGACCAAGTCGTTCGAGGTCGTCGGCGTCTTCCAGGACCCGGCCGAGGTCCCCGACGCCTGGCTGCCTCCCGCCGAGATCCCGGCCAACCAGCTGTACGTGCCCATCGGTTCGCTGCGTGGCCTGGGCCTGGGTGAGCACCTGGCCGAGGCGGTCTACAAGATCCGCTCACCGGAGCGGGCGCGGGCCCTCCACACCGCGGCGGCGCGGCTGCTGGGCGCGGACAAGGGCTTCCGCTTCGACGTGAACGACAAGGCGTACCGCGACCAGGTCCAGCCGCTACGGCGGGTGGGCGCCTTCGCCGAGGCGGTGGTGTGGCTGATCGCGGTTGCCGGCGCGGTGATCCTCGGCCTGATCGTGACGCTGACGATCCGGGAGCGGCGGGACGAGCTGGGCATGCTCCTCGCGCTGGGCGAGAAGAAGTGGAAGCTCGTCGGCCAGCACACCGTCGAAGTGGCCGCGGTCGCCGTACCGGCCCTGGCCTGCGCCGCCGTCGCCGCCGGACTCTTCGGCGGGCAGCTGGGAGACCGGCTGCCCGCCCAGGAGGCCACGGACCGGCCCACCGCCCTCGCCCCGCGGACCGAACCCCTCCCGCACGCCGAGGTGCGGCTGACACCCGGCGATCTCGGCAAGGTCGCCGGCACGAGCCTGGGTATCGCGCTGGCCGCCACCGTCATTCCCGGCATCGGCATCCTCCGCCTGCACCCCCGCTCCATCCTCACCGACAGCGACTGACCACCAGCGGCCGATCAGCGCCGATCAGCGGCGACGAACGGCGACGAGCGGCACAACACGGACAAGGACCTGGACATACATGAACTTCCTCAAACGCGCGGGGCTGAGCCTGTGGGCGCGCAAGGGCAGGACCCTGGTGATGCTGGCGACCTTCCTGGTCATGTCGGCCATGGTGCTCGGTGGCGTCCTCATCGACGACGCCACCGCCCGCGCCGGCGAACAGGCCAAGCGCAAGATCGGCGCCGACGTCACCCTGGACATCGACATGGATGCCCTGACCGGCGGGGGCGGCGGCCTCCAGGCCCCGCAGATCAGCGCCGACATCGTGGACAAGATCGGCGCCTCACCCCTGGTGGAGTCCTACAACTACGACTCCTTCAACGGCGTCGAGCTGACCGGCGGCAACAAAATCGTGGGCAAGTCCATGGATCCGTCCCGGCCCAACTTCACCCTGGCCATGGGGGTGCTGGACTCCCGGCTGATGCCCGACTTCGCCAGCGGCGAGTGGAAGCTGCTCGCCGGCAAGCCGCTCACCGCCGCCGACAAGGACCGCGACGCCGTCCTGGTCGAGGAGCGGCTGGCGAAGAAGAACAACCTCCACCCGGGCGACAAGATCAAGCTCGGCCCGAACGATCCGGGCAGCAAGGGCACGGCTGAATTCACCCTGCGGGGCATCTACCGCGATCCCTCCGACAAGCCCGACCCCGAGTACATGCAGTTCCCGGCGGACCGGCTGATCATGCCCTCCCACGCCCTGAGCCGGCTCAACGGCGAGCAGGGCGGGTCGACGCGGCTCGGCGGCGCCACTTTCAAGCTCAAGGACCCCGCGACGTTCGACGCGTTCAGGTCCTGGGCCGGGAAGCAGGCCGGGTCCGCCCTGGACGGCTTCAAGCTCGGCATCAACGACAAGGCCCTCCAGCAGATGACCGGCCCGATGTCCTCGGTGTCCTCCTCGGCCACCGCCGCGATGTGGCTGATCGGCATCGCCGGCGCCACCGTCCTGGCGCTGCTGGTGACCCTCGCGGTCAAACAGCGGCACAAGGAGTACGGCGTCCTCCTCGCCATGGGCGAGAAGAAGGGCAAGGTCATCGCCCAGCAAGCCGTGGAGATCGTCGCGGTCGCCGCCCTGGCGATCGGACTGAGCTGCCTGATCGCCGAACCGCTCACCCAGAGCGCCGGCAACGCGCTGGTATCCAACGAGGCGGCGGCGGAACGCAAGAAGATCAACTCCTGGACACCGCCGCCGCCCGGCCGGACCGGGGTCGACCAGGGCCTCGATCCGAACGACCAGCCGGTCGAGGGCGCCGACCCCATCGACGAGATCACCGTCCGCCTCGACACCGGCGCCCTGTCCACCATCGCCGGAACCGGCCTCGGCATCGCCCTGCTGGCCACCGCCATACCCGCCGCTTCCGTACTGCGCCTGAATCCCAAGTCCATCCTGACGAAGGGCAAGTGACCGCCAATGGCCTCCCCGACCCTCACCACCCCCGCTCCGGTCCTCCGGCTCTCGGGCGTCAGTCACACGTACACCGGGCAGCGCCACCGCGCCACCGTCCTCAAGAACATCGACCACGACTTCCACCGCGGCACCTTCTACGCCGTCCTCGGCCCCTCCGGCAGCGGCAAGACCACCCTCCTGTCACTGGCCAGCGGCCTGGACGCGCCCACCCGGGGAACCGTCAGCTTCGACGGCACCGACCTCACCCGCATCGGCCTGGGCCGCTACCGCAACAAGCACGCGGCCACCATCTTCCAGCAGTACAACCTGCTCACCTATATGACGGCCGTGCAGAACCTCACCACCGCCATGGAGATCACCGGCACCAGGGGCCGCGACAAGAAGGCCCGCGCGCTCGAACTCCTCGAACGCGTCGGACTCGACGAGCAGCAGGCCACCCGCAATGTGATGCGGTTGTCCGGCGGACAGCAACAGCGCGTCGCCATCGCCCGCGCCCTCGCCTGCGACGTCGACATCCTCTTCGCCGACGAACCCACCGGCAACCTCGACGAGGACACCGCGGCCGGGATCATCCGCATCTTCCAGGAACTCGCGCACGACCAGAACAAGTGCGTCATCGTCGTCACCCACTCCCAGCAACTGGCCGCCGAGGCCGACCACACCCTCACCCTGCGCAAGGGCAGGCTCTCGGCATGAAGGGCAGGCTCTGGGCGAGTGGTGCCCGCTCAGCCCCGCGGCCCCGCTCAGCCCCGCAGCTCCGCTCAGCCCCGCAGCTCGGCCTCCACGAAGCGCCGCAGGTGGCGGCGGGCGTCGGCCACGTTCAGGGCCGGGACCTGGCGGAGGCGGCGCAGGGCGAGGCCGTCGGCCAGGGCGGAGAAGCGGTGGGCGAAGTCGGCCGGGTCGTCGCAGCGGAAGTCGCCCTCGGCCCGGCCCCGTTCCACCAGGGCCCGGATCTCGCCGTGCCAGCTCTCGTACCGCTCGGCCTGGCCACGGGCGAAGGTCTGGTCCCGCTCGCCCGCGTTCCAGTAGTCGAACCACATCCGCCAGTGCCGGTCCGTGTCCTCCGTGAAGAGCGCGTCGATGAGCAGCCGCAGCCCCTCCGCGCCGCTGGTGGCCTGCCCCGCGGCGTCGCTCAGCGCGGCGTAGTAGCGCTCGATGTGCAGCACCATCGCCTCGGAGAGGACTTCCTGCACGCTCTCGAAGTGGTACGTGACCGTGCCGACCGAAACCCCGGCCGCGGCCGCCACCTCGCGCACCCCCACCGCCTTGGTGCCGCGCTCCGCGATGAGCGGCACCGCGGCCTCCACGATCAGCCGGCGGCGCACCTCGGTGGGCTGCCGGGTGCGGGCGGAGGCGGCGACGGCGCGGCGCGGCGGGCGGCGTTCGGATCGGGACGTCACGCGGACGTCCTCGGTGTGGTGCGGTGCCATGCGCGCGTGGCCACTGTCTCTCCGTTCGCCCGTGCCTCGATGCTGCTGTCCATGATGAATTCCTCCGCCGTGGCCCGCAGTTCCATGGCGGTGACGACCTCCGCCGCCCAGTCCCCGCGCCGCAGCCGGATGGTCCACCGAGAGCTTGCCATGGCCGACAGCGGATCGCCGGAGCGGATCCGGTAGGTCTCGCGGGCGCTCTCCTCGTAGCGCAGTCCGTCCGGGTAGGTGCGGGAGCCGCCGTAGTTGGGGTCCACCTCCAGCACATACTCCCCCGTGGCGACGTCGTGGGTAATGGTGCGTTCGGGGCGGGGTTCGGCGGGCGGATCGACGGTCACGGGGAGCGGCGGGGCCTGCTCGGGCTCCTCGAAGGTGATCGGCGGGCGGGCCGCGTCGGCGCCCGGATCCCGTACGGGCAGCAGCAGCGCGCTCTGGCCGGGGCGTACGGTCAGTTGGCCGCGCTCGCCGTGCGGCCAGACCCACGGCCAGTACGCGTCGGAGACCGCGACCCTGACGCGGTGGCCGGGCGGGAAGGCGTACCCCGTGGCGTTCAGCTCGAACTCCACGTCCTCGTACGTCCCCGGCCGCCACTCCACCGCCTGCTCCCGGCCATGCCGGGACATCAGGTTGAGCACTCCACGGGTGACCAGGGTGGAGGAGCCGTCGGGCGCCACATCGCAGACCCGGGCGATGACATGGGCGCGCGGGGTGGCGCTGTCCAGCCGCAGCCGTACGCGGGGGCGGCCCAGGATCTCCACCCGCCCGTCCAGCGGCGCCGAGTCGAAGCAGACCGAACGGCCGTCCTCCTCGCGCTGGTCGGGCGGCAGATCGGTGGCGTTGCCGAAGGGGAAGAAACGGCCGGCGTCCAGCCCGGTGTGGAGCGGCGAGCGCACGATCACCGGCTCGTCGGCCGAGCCGCCGAGGGGGCGCTCGTCCCAGCTGACGGACGGCGAGGGCCAGGTGTCCTCGCCGACCCAGCGGCCGGGCATCGTCTCGTACGAGGTGGCGGGCGGTACGGGGTCGTTGATCCAGGTGCGGAGGACCGGCTCGTCCAGCACGCCGGTCGGCTCGTCCTTGAGCCAGTGGTCCCACCAGCGCAGGGTCTCCTGGAGGAAGCCGATCGCCGGGCCCGGGGGCAGCCCCCGGTCCGGGTACTGGTGCGACCAGGGGCCGATCAGCCCCCGTACGGGCGCGTCGAGGTGCTCCAGCAGCCGCAGCACGGTGTCCCGGTACGGATCGGCCCAGCCGCCGACCGCGAGCACGGCGGCCTCGATCGCGCCGTAGTCCTCGCAGACGCTGCCGTGCCGCCAGTAGTCGTCCCGCTCCTGGTGGGCGAGCCAGGTGTGCAGATACGGCTCCAGCGCGTCCAGCCGCTCCCGCCACATGGGCAGCCAGCGGTCCTCACCGACGGAGGTGGGGTGCGGGGGGCGGGCGGTGAACGCGAGCATCGTCCCGGCCCACGCGAGCATGTCGATGCCGAGGACGGCGCCGCCGGTGTAGTGGACGTCGTTGTCGTAACGGTCGTCCGTGGAGCAGACGGTGACGATCGCCTTCAGCGGGGCGGGGCGGAGGGCGGCGATCTGGAGCGAGTTGAAACCGCCCCAGGAGATCCCGAACATCCCCACCTTGCCGGTGCACCAGGGCTGGCGCGCGAGCCAGTTGACGACGTCGACGCCGTCGGCGAGCTCGGTCGCCGTGTACTCGTCGAGCATCACGCCCTCCGAGTCCCCGCTGCCGCGCAGATCGACCCGTACGGAGGCGTAACCGTGTCCGGCGTACCAGGGGTGACGCTGCGCGTCGCGCGGGGCGGTCCAGTCGCTCTTGCGGTACGGAAGGTACTCGAGCAGGGCGGGAACGGGGGCGGTCCCGGCGTCCGCCGGCCGCCATATGCGGGCGTGCAGCCGCGTCCTCCCGTCCCGGGTGGGGATCCACACGTCCTCGACCAGCACCTCACGGTCGAACGTCTCGCGGTACTTCACGCTGCTCCTTGCTTGGTGTTGCGGGTGCTGGTGTGGGTGCGGGTGCGGGTACGCCTGCGGCGGGCAACTCCCCCACCCCGCCCCTTCCCGAAACCGGGGACGCCGCCCCGGCCCCCGCTCCTCAATCGCCGGAGGGGCTTGGTCTGCCCCAGAGGCGCCACCCCCGGCTCCCCCTCCTCAAACGCCGGAGGGGCTTGGTCCGCCCCAAAGGCGCCACCCCCGGCTCCCCCTCCTCGAGCGCCGGAGGGGCTGGAGCGTTGTGGGCAATCGTCCGCGGGGCGGGACGGGTGGGCACAACCCGGCCACCGGCGTGCGGTCGGCGGCGATACCTCGGGGGGCAGCTCTTGGGGCGGAGCCCCAGCGGGGGCCGGGGCCGGCCCCGGGTTCGGGAAGGGGCGGGTGGGGGCTAGCCACGCGCCGCCCGCCAGCGTCGCACCCGGTGGCCACCGCCCAACTCGTCCCAGAGCGCCCCCGGCTCCACCGCGTCCTCCCAGGCCTCGGCCGCCTCTACGGCGGCCTCCGCGTCCGGGTCGGGTTCGAGGGCGGCGGCGATCAGTTCGCGGGTGTACGGGTGTCCCGGAGCCGCGAAGACCGCGTCCGTCGGGCCCTCCTCCACCACCACCCCGTGCCGCAGCACCACCACCCGGTCCGCGATCCCCCGCACCACCGCCAGGTCGTGGCTGATGAACAGGCAGGCCAGTTCACGCTCCCGGCGCAGGTCGTCCAGCAGGCACAACACATCGGCCTGTACGGACACATCCAGCGCCGTCGTGATCTCGTCCGCGATCAGCAGATCGGGCTCACCGGCCAGCGCCCGGGCGATGCCGATGCGCTGGCGCTGGCCCCCGGAGAGCTGGGCGGGGAGCCGGTCGGCGAAGTCGGGGTCGAGGCGGACGTCGGCGATCAGCTGACGGGCGCGCGACGCCGCCTCGCCCCGCGACCCGGCCGTACCGAAGAAGCGCAGCGGCCGCCGTACCGCGTCGCCCACCGAGCGCCGCGGGTTGAGCGAGGTGTCGGCGTTCTGGAAGACGAGCTGGACGGTGCGGCGCAGGGCGAGCGGGCGCCGCCGCGCGGGAGCACCCAGGTCGCCATCACCACCGGACGAGCCATCGGACGAGCCACCGGACCGGCCAGCGGACCGGCCACCGGACGTGGCCTTCATCGTCCCGCCCGACGGCACCCGCAACCCCGCCAGCGACCACGCGATCGTCGACTTACCGCTCCCCGACTCGCCCACCAGCGCCAGCACCTCACCGCGCCGCACGCTGAAGGAGACCCCGTCCACGGCACGGCTCGCCCCGTAGTCGATCGTCACCTCCCGCACGTCGACCACGTCCACCACGTCCACCGCACCCACCGCGTCCACCGAGCCCGCCCTGGGCCGGATCTCCCGCGTACCGTCCTCCCCCACCACCGCGAGCCCCGCGTCCGCGATGCGCGGGACGCTGGCCAGCAGCCGGCGGGTGTACGGGTCGGCGGGGGCGGCGAAGAGACGGCGGGTGGGGGCGGCCTCGACGACCCGCCCGGCGTTCAGCACGCACACCTCGTCGGCCATCCGCGCGACCACGCCCAGGTCATGGCTGACCAGGACGGCGGCAAGGCCGAGTTCCTCGCGGAGGGCGCCGATCAGGTCCAGCACCCCGCGCTGGGTGATCACATCGAGACCCGTCGTGGGCTCGTCCAGCACCAGCACCTTGGGCCGGGCCGCGATCGCCATGGCGATGGCGACACGCTGCTGCTGCCCGCCGGAGAGTTCGTGCGGATAGCGGCGGGCGAGCTGACGCGGATGGGGCAGCCGCACCTGCTCCAACAGGTCCGTGACGGGCACCTCGCCGCCCGCCTCCGCGATCTGCCGTCCGATCCGCATGGACGGCGTCAGGGCGTGGCCCGCGTTCTGCGCGACCATCGCGACCGTACCGCCGCGCAGCCGCCGCAACTCCCGCGCGGACAGCGCGAAGACGTCGTCCCCGTCCACCGCGACACGCCCGCCCGTGATCCGGGAGCCATGCCGCAGATGTCCCAGAAGCGTCGCGGCGACCGTCGACTTGCCGCTGCCGGACTCGCCGACCAGGGCCAGCGTCCGGCCGGGGCTCACCTCCAGCGACACCTCCTGGACGACGGGCACCTCGCCGCCGCCCGAGCGGTACGCCACGGACAGCTTGTCCACCGACACGATGGGGGCCTTCGGCGACGTGGTCATCAGACACCCTCCCTGATCCGGTCCACGCCCCACGCCTTGGACAGGCCGTCGGCCGCGAGGTTGAGCCCGACCACCATCGTGGCCAGGCCGATGATCGGCGCCAGGCTCGCCATCGGCACCACGGTGATCGCGGTGCGGTTCTCCGAGACCATCAGCCCCCAGTCCGGAGTGGGCGGATCCGCGCCGAAGCCGAGGAACGACAGCGAGGAGATCAGCAGCACCACCCATGACGCCCGCATCGCGAACTCGACGCACACCACATCGCTGATGTTGGGCAGCACCTCGCGCCGCAGAATCGCCCAGGTGGACTCGCCCCGGGCGCGCGCCGCGGTGACGTAGTCCTGCGGCACGACGGCGAGCGCGGCGCCCCGCACCACCCGCACCACCTGGGGCACGCAGACGACGGCGATGGCCAGCACGATGACCGAGGACCCGGTGCCCAGCGCCGTGACGATCACCAGCAGGACGAGGATCGCGGGGATGGACAGCACCGCGTCCAGGACGCGCATGACCACATCGTCCAGCCAGCCGCCGCGCAGCGCGGCGGCGCAGCCGAGGACGGTGCCCAGGGCGATGGTGATGAGGGTCGCGGTGACCGAGACGCCGAGCGCGTACCGCCCGCCGTACAGCACCCGGGTCAGCACATCGCGGCCGTACTGGTCGGTGCCCGCCCAGTGGTCGGCGCTCGGCCCGAGCAGCGCGTGCGAGGCGTCGCCGGTGGTGGGGTGGTACGGGGTGAGCAGCGGGGCGAGCAGCGCGACCACCACATGAACGGCCACGATCGCGAGCCCGATGACGGCCGGGCGGGAGGAGCGCACCGTGCGCCAGGTGCGGGCGGCGAGGCCGGGCCGTACGGGCGCGGGCGGCGGCGTGCCCGCGCCCGCGCTCGCGGCGGACGACGGGGCCGCGCCCACGGGCTCCTTCACGGAACTCATCGGATCCTCCCTCCTCGGGTGCGGAGCTTGGGGTTGAGGGCCATGGACCCGAGGTCGGCGGCGAGGTTGCAGACGACGTAGACGACCGCGCTGATGAGGGCGATGGCCTGGATGACCGGCAGATCTCGGTTCTGCACGGAGGTCAGCATCAGCTTCCCGATACCGGGATAGTTGAAGACGTTCTCGACCACGGCGACGCCGCCCACCAGCCACGCCACATTGAGCGCGATGACGTGCAGCGTGGGCAGCAGGGCGCTGGGCAGCGCGTGCCGGGTGACCACGCGCCAGGTGGTCAGCCCCTTGAGCCGGGCCGTGGTGACGTACTCGCTCGCCATGACGTCGATCACCGAGGTACGGGCCATCCGCACGATGTACGCGGCCATGACGATCGCGAGCGCGGCGGCGGGCAGCCACACCGCCGGGAGCAGCTGCCCGAACCCGGCCCCCGGCCCGTACAGCACCACGGCGGGAAGCACCGGCACGGTGACGGAGAAGGCGAGCACCAGCACCGTGGCCACGACGAATTCGGGGACACTCATCCCGACCAGGCTGACCGTGGAGATCAGATGGTCCGGCCAGCGGTCGCGGTAGAGCCCGGCCACGACGCCGAGCACGACCGAGCCGGTGACCGCGAAGAGGACGGTGACGACGGCGATCAGGGCGGAGTTGCCGAGGTACTGGGCGACCTCGCCGCCCACCGGCTTGGTGGTGACGAGCGAGGTGCCGAAGTCGCCGTGCAGCGCGCCCTTGATCCAGTCGGCGTACCGCTCCCAGGCGGGCTGGTCGAGACCCATCTGCTTGCGCAGCGCGGCGACCGCGTCGGGGGTGGCGTCCCGGCCGAGCACCTGCGTGGCGACATCGCCGGGCAGCGCCTGGACGGCCAGGAAGACCATGACCGAGGAGAGCAGCAGGGTGCCGAGCGCGGCGACCACACGGCGGAGGAGGAAAGAGATCATCACGCCCCCTTCAGCCCGATGTGGAGGTAGTCGAACTCGAAGCCGTGCTCGGCGTAGCCGCGCACCTTCCGTGAGATCCCGACGAGCCGGTCGGCGAACATCGGGGTGATCGCCCCGCCCCGCTCCACGACGAGCGTCTGCGCCTGTCCGTACAGCTCGCGCCTGCTGCCCTCGTCGATCTCCCGGCGGGCCCGGTCGAGCAGCGCGTCGAACTCCTTGTCGGACCAGGCGGTCTCGTTGTACGAGGAGCCGCCGCGGAAGACCTGGTTGAGCAGCTGGTCGACGGGGCGCCCGGTGTACCAGTAGGTGGCCATGAGCGGCTTCTTCATCCAGATCTGGGTGTAGTACGAGTCCGCGGCCGCGGTCTTGACCCGGATCCGGATGCCCGCGCGCCCGGCCGACTCCTGGTAGGCGAGGGCCATGGGCGTGAAGATCGGGTCGTACGAGGAGGTGTAGAGGTCCACCGCCAGCCGCTCGTGCCCGGCCCGCTTCAGCAGATGGCGGGCCTTCTCGGGGTCATGGGCGGGGTGGGTGGCGATATGGGTGGGGTCGGTGGGCGGGACGGGGTTGTCCCAGCCGGCCGTGCCCGCGCCCTGGAGGGCGGCCTTCAGGATGTGCGCGGGGTCGTAGGCGAGCTTCATCGCCTGCCGCACCCGCGGATCGGTGAAGGGCTTCTCGGTGGTGAGCATCGGCAGCACGTACCACTGGGCGTTCTCGGCGCGGGCGATGGTGGCGCGGTCGGAGGCGGCGACGACCCGGGCGGTGGCGAAGTCGAGATTGGTCTGGGAGAGCAGATCGACCTGCCCGGCGAGCAGGGCGTTGGAGCGGGCCTGCATATCGGCCACGGTGTAGAAGTCGATCGCGTCCAGGACCGGGCGCCCGGCCCAGTGGTCGGCGTAGGCGGTGACCCGGCCGGGCCCGGCGGCGGTGAAGGAGGCGAGCCGGAAGGGGCCGGTGCCGATGCCGGTGCGGCCGATGGAGCCCGCGCTGCCCTCGGGCACGACGTAGCAGTTGTAGTGGGTGAGCAGGCTGGGGAACTCGGCGTGCGGGCTCTTCAGCGGGACGACGAGGGTGTGGGCGTCGGGGGTGCGCAGCCTCCCCGGGTCGACCAGCGGGGACAGCACCGGGGCCTGCGGGGACGCGGTCGCCTTGGCGAGGATGTGGCGCAGGGTGTACGCGGCGTCGGCGGAGGTGAAGGCGCGGCCGTCGTGGAAGGTGACGCCGCGGCGCAGCCGGAAGGTCCAGGTGGTCGCCTTGGCGTCGGGCTCCCAGAACTCGGCGAGGTCGGGGGCGACGGTGCCGTCGGGCGCGATCCGGACCAGGCGGTTGTAGAGCGCGCCGAGGTATTCGTACGCGGACAGCGCGCTCGCCGGGTCGAGGGTCTCGGCGTCGGAGGCGGGCGGCCGGGCGATGCGCAGGGTGCCGCCGCGGTCGGGCCGCCCGGCCGGGCCGTGGGTGGGCACGGCCCTCGACGGGGAGGCGGAGGCGGCTCCCGAGCAGCCGGTCAGCGCGGCGGAGCCGCCGAGCGCGGCGACGGCCGCCGCGGCGGTGGTGAGCACCGACCGCCGCGGTATCCCGGCCGCGGCGGGGGCTGTGCGGTGGGAGATCTCGGACATCAACGGGGACATGAACGGGTGGCACCCTTCCCTTATTCGTTCAGTGGAACGATTGGGTGAAGTGCGTGAACGATAGCCACGCAACCCGTTCGGGCCAACCCTTCTTTCGCGGAAATTAACACCGGAAACAGACTTGTTATCCCGCGCGACGTGCCGCTCCGGGGGCGGCGCACGGGATCGCGGCCGCCACCGCCCGGCGCCCCTGTACACCGTCCACGTGGCGAAAAACACCGAGCGGCCCCGGATACACCGCCGTAAGGTGGCCGACATGCAGGTGATCCAGTCCACGAAGCTCGCCAACGTCTGCTACGAAATCCGTGGCCCGGTGCTCGAGGAGGCGATGCGGCTGGAGGCGGCAGGACACCGCATCCTCAAGCTCAACACCGGAAATCCGGCGACCTTCGGCTTCGAATGCCCCCCGGAAATCCTCGAGGACATGCTCCGGAACCTCGGCGACGCCCACGGCTACGGCGACGCGAAGGGCCTGCTGTCCGCGCGGCGCGCGGTGATGCAGCACTACCAGACCCAGGGCATCGACCTCGACGTCGAGGACATCTTCCTCGGCAACGGCGTCTCGGAGCTGATCCAGATGTCGATGCAGGGGCTGCTGGACGACGGCGACGAGGTCCTCGTCCCGGCCCCCGACTATCCGCTGTGGACCGCCGCGGTCTCGCTCGCCGGCGGCACCGCCGTCCACTACCGCTGCGACGAGCAGTCGGACTGGCTGCCGGACCTCGCCGACATCGAGCGCAAGGTCACCGACCGCACCAAGGCGCTCGTCATCATCAACCCGAACAACCCCACGGGCGCCGTCTACGGCGAGGAGATGCTGCGCGGCCTCACCGACATCGCCCGCCGCCACCAGCTGATCGTCTGCTCCGACGAGATCTACGACAAGATCCTCTACGACGGCGCCACCCACACCCCGACCACCGCCGTCGCCCCGGACCTGCTGACCCTCACCTTCAACGGGCTCTCCAAGGCGTACCGGGTGGCGGGCTACCGCAGCGGCTGGCTCGCGGTCTGCGGCCCGAAGTCGCACGCCTCCAGCTATCTGGAGGGGCTGACGATCCTGGCCAATATGCGGCTGTGCGCCAATATGCCGGCGCAGCACGCGGTGGCCACGGCGCTCGGCGGCCGTCAGTCGATCAACGACCTGGTGCTCCCGGGCGGCCGGCTGGTGGAGCAGCGGGACACGGCGTACGAGCTGCTGACCCAGATCCCGGGCGTCAGCTGCGTGAAGCCCAAGGGCGCGCTGTACGCGTTCCCCAAACTGGACCCCAAGGTCTACAAGATCAAGGACGACCGGCAGATGGTCCTGGATCTGCTACGGGCCGAGAAGATCATGATCGTGCACGGCACGGGGTTCAACTGGCCCGAGCCGGATCACTTCCGCATCGTGACGCTGCCCGCCAAGAAGGATCTCGCCGACGCGGTGACCAGGATCGGGAACTTCCTGGACGGATACGGCCAACCCTGATCTTTTAGTTGCTGCTCAACTTTAGACAGAGTCTAAGTTAGGATGGCCTCCTCACCTCTTGGAGGCCATCCATGTACGAACCGATCCGCACCAAGTCGGTCCACAGCATGGCCGAGCCCAAGCCCGACTTCCCGCACCGCTCCCGCGAGGAAGAGCTGGACATCCGGCTGGCCGGACATCTGACCGCACTGCTCACCGTGACGGACGAGCTGCGCACCCTCACCCCGGACCCCACCCTCGACGACGCCGCCCAGCGCCTCGCCGAGCAGGCCACCCGTCTGCGCGACGGCCACGCCCCGCTGCGCGCGGCCCCCACGGCGGCGGCCACGGACCCGGCGCATATCGCCGCCCTCCACCAGCGCGCCCACACCCTGGCCGGATGGGCCCTGGTCGTGGCCACGTCCCGCGACGACACGGCGGCCACGACGCTGGCAGCCGAGCGCATGCGCTCCCACGCGACCGCCCTGGGGCTGGCGGCCTGAGCGGATCCCTGGGGCTGGCGGCCTGAGCGGCCCCCCTGGGGCTCGCGGCCTGAGCCCCTCGGCCGCCGACGTGAGCTGACAGCCGGAGAGGAACGCACGGCCGGGGCCCGCACCCGAAGGCGCGGGCCCGGCCCACGGAGCGGGGTGAGCGGGGTGGCTCAGCCCAGGCGCTTCACCAGCGCGTGGTACTCGTCCCACATCTCCTTGGGCGTGTGCTCGCCGAAGGTGTTGAGGTGGTCCGGCACCAGCCCGGCCTCATCGCGCCAGACCTCCTTGTCGACCGTGAGCAGCAGCTCGAGCGAGGCCTCGTCGAGGTCCAGACCGTCGGTGTCCAGCGCCTCGGGCGTCGGCAGCACCCCGATCGGGGACTCCACGCCCTCGGCCTTGCCGTCCAGCCGGTCGACGATCCACTTCAGCACCCGGCTGTTCTCGCCGAAGCCCGGCCAGACGAAGCGCCCGTCGGCGTCCTTGCGGAACCAGTTGACGTAGTAGATCTTCGGCAGCTTGGCGGCGTCGGCTTTCTTGCCGACCTCCACCCAATGCGCCATGTAGTCGCCCATGTTGTAGCCGCAGAACGGCAGCATGGCGAACGGGTCCCGGCGCAGCTCGCCGACCTTGCCCTCAGCCGCGGCGGTCTTCTCGCTCGCCACGTTGGCGCCGAGGAAGACACCGTGCTGCCAGTCGAAGGACTCGGTCACCAGCGGAACGGCGCTGGCCCGGCGGCCGCCGAAGAGGATCGCCGAGATCGGCACGCCCTTGGGGTCCTCCCACTCGGGCGCGATGATCGGGCACTGCCCGGCGGGCACGGTGAAGCGGGCGTTGGGGTGGGCCGCGGGCGTCTCGCTCGCCGGGGTCCAGTCGTTGCCCTTCCAGTCGGTCAGATGGGCGGGCGGCTCCTCGGTCATGCCCTCCCACCACACATCGCCGTCGTCGGTGAGCGCCACGTTGGTGAAGACCGAGTTCCCCCACAGGGTCTTCATCGCGTTGGCGTTGGTGTGCTCACCGGTGCCGGGCGCGACACCGAAGAAGCCCGCCTCGGGGTTGATCGCGTACAGCCTGCCGTCCTCGCCGAACCGCATCCAGGCGATGTCGTCGCCGATCGTCTCGACCGTCCAGCCGGGGATGGTCGGCTCCAGCATCGCGAGGTTGGTCTTGCCACACGCGCTCGGGAACGCCGCTGCCACGTACTTGGCCTCCCCGCGCGGCGGGGTGAGCTTGAGGATCAGCATGTGCTCGGCGAGCCAGCCCTCATCCCGCGCCATCACCGAGGCGATGCGCAGGGCGTAGCACTTCTTGCCGAGCAGGGCGTTGCCGCCGTAGCCGGAGCCGTACGACCAGATCTCCCGCGACTCCGGGAAGTGCGAGATGTACTTGGTCGGGTTGCACGGCCAGGGCACATCGGCCTGCCCCGGCTCCAGCGGGGCGCCGAGGGTGTGGACGGCCTTGACGAAGAAGCCCTCGTCCCCGAGGACGTCGAGGACCTCCTGCCCCATGCGGGTCATGGTGCGCATGGAGACCGCCACGTAGGCGGAGTCGGTGATCTCGACGCCGATCGCGGAGAGCGGCGAGCCGAGCGGGCCCATGCAGAAGGGCACCACGTACATGGTCCGGCCGCGCATCGAACCCCGGAAGACGCCCTGCTCCCCGGCGAAGATCTCGCGCATCTCGTCGGGGTGTTTCCAGTGGTTCGTCGGGCCCGCGTCCGCCTCCTTCTCGGAGCATATGAACGTACGGTCCTCGACGCGCGCCACATCGCTCGGATCGGACGCGGCGTAGTACGAGTTGGGGCGCTTGATCGAGTCAAGGCGCTTGAAGGTGCCCTTCTCGACGAGCTCCGCGCACAGGCGGTCGTACTCCGCCTCGGAGCCGTCGCACCACACCACCCGGTCCGGCTGGGTGAGGGCGGCGATCTCGCCGACCCAGGAGACCAGCTCCTGGTGGTTCGTGGGGCTCGGGGTGGTCGTGAGGGAGGAAGCCACATTGCTGGGCGCCACGATCGCTCCATCCCGCCGGAACCGCACTCGCTCCGGCGTCTTGATTGAGGGTTTGGACGGATATGTGCACTCATATCCGTTTATGGAGACAGCTACCCCTTGGGGGCTGCGACCCGGATGCTCAGCTCATCCGGTGCCGACCGCGCTCATTTGATCATCCGACTGTACGAGCCATCTGTCCAGTGGGCGCCCTGGTGACCATCACCACTCGACATGGACCGGTAACTTACGGTGGCGTAGGTAGCATGAGCGCCATGACTGCCGCCGCGCCCGATGCCGCCGTTGACAATCCCCCAGGGCCCCAAGCGGCCCCGCCGCTCCCACTGAAGCCGATGCTGCGCGGCTGGCTGCACGCCGGAATGTTTCCCGCGGCGCTGGTCTCGGGTGTGGTGCTGACAGCCCTCGCCGACAGCCCGCGCGGGCGGCTGGCCTGCGCCATCTACACCCTCACCGCATGTGCGCTGTTCGGCACCAGCGCCCTTTACCACCGCGGCAATTGGGGACCGCGCACCGCCGCGGTGCTGCGGCGGCTGGACCACGCCAATATCTTCCTGATCATCGCGGGCACCTATACGCCCTTCACATTGCTGCTCCTGCCACACGGCAAACAGCAGTTGCTGCTGTGGCTGGTGTGGGCCGGGGCGCTCGCCGGAATCGCCTTCCGGGTCTTCTGGGTCGGCGCCCCGCGCTGGCTGTACACCCCGTGCTACATCGCGCTGGGCTGGGCGGCCATCTTCTTCCTGCCCGACTTCCTGCACACCGGCGGTATCGCCGTGATGACGCTGATCGTCGTCGGCGGGCTGCTCTACAGCGTGGGCGCGGTGATCTACGGCACCAAGCGCCCGAATCCCTCACCCCGCTGGTTCGGCTTCCACGAGGTGTTCCACAGCTTCACGCTGGCCGCCTTCGTCGTGCACTACGTCGGCATCTCCCTGGTGGCCTACCAGCACGCCTGACAGACATTTTCTGATTGACAGCCCACACCTTTTGAGAGTTACCGTCACTTGACGGTAACTCTCGGTGTGTGCCATGCCCGCTGCCCCGGGTCCGCGCCCGGACCCGCGCCTGGCCCCACGGCCGGACCCGCGCCCGGACCCAGGTCGCTAAGCAGGTCGGAGGAAGTCCACTACGGTTCGGGCAGCGCCCCGAAGGGGCCTCGGCCCTCCACGCCGACATCGGCGACCGGTCGGCACCCGGCTCGACACCACCGGGCTGCCGCCCGCCGCGGCCGCAGCCGCGGACGGCTCGGTGGTCGCGGCCCACGCGGTGGCCGAACGGCTCGGCGATCCGCACCTCGCCGCCTCGGCGGACGCCGCGTTCGTCCACGGCATGGACGTGGCGCTCCTGGTGACCGCGTTCACCTCCCTCGCGGCGGCGGCGCTGGTCGCGATCCTCCTGCCGCGTACGGTCCCCGCCGATCAAGGCGCCATGGTCCAGGAGACCGCCGATACCCGACAATGAGATCCATGGCTTCCGCACGTACGACGTCCGCGCGGCCCAAGCTGGGGCTGCGCGAACGCAAGAAGATCCAGACCCGGCAGGCGATCCGGCGCGCCGCCTACCGGCTGTTCACCGAGCAGGGCTACGACGCGACCCCGGTGGACCGCATCGCGGAGGCCGCCGATGTCTCCCCCAGCACCGTCTTCCGCTACTTCCCCACCAAGGAGGACATCGTCCTCTCCGACGAGTACGACGATGTCCTGCTCGCCGCGCTCCGGGACCGGCCGCTGGACGAACCGCCGGTCGCCTCGCTGCGGCGCGTCCTGCTCGACCTGTTCCGGCAGTTCGCCGGTGACGAGCGGCAGGAGATGCTGGTCCGCCTCACCCTGATCCGCCAGGTGCCGGGGCTGCGCGCCCGGACGAGCGAGAGCATGTCCCGGACCGGCGCCCTGCTCGCCGAGGTCCTGGCCGAGCGCAGCAACCGGTCACCGGAGGACTTCGAGGTGCGGGTCGTGGTCGGAGCCGTCCTGGGCGTCCTCCAGGAAGCGCTCTTCCACTGCGCCGACCAGAGCGCGGCGGAGGACGCGGCGATGGCGGCCATGGAGGAAAGCATCGACCGCGCCTTGGACATGCTGTCCCAGGGCCTCCCGCTGTAACGGCGCCCCGGCGCACGGCCGCCCGCCAACGCCCCCCGGTCAACCCCCCAGCTTGGCCGTCAGGGCCTCGACGTCGGCCGTGGGTGCGTCGCAGGTGAAGCCGCGGCAGACGTAGGCCGCCGGGCGGCCCTCCAGGAGGGGGCGGTCCTGGAGGAGCGGGACCTCGCCGGAGCCGGGCTCGCCGACCGCGACGACCGCCCCGGGGGCGGTGGCGAGCAGCGCGGCGCGGTGCAGGGCGCGGGTCGCCGGATCGTCGCCGGGGCCGACCACGGCCACCTCGCGCGGCCCGTCGAGCCGGGCCTCGGCCACGGCCAGGCCCCAGCCGATGAAGCGGGGCACCCGGGAGCCGAGGGCCCGCACCACGGCGAGGGCGCGCTCGGCACCCTCCCGATGGCGCGCTCCGCCGGTGATGGCGGCGTAGGACAGCAGGGCCCCGGCGGCGGCCGTCCAGCCGGACGGTGCCGCGTTGTCCGTCGGGTCCTGGGGGCGGCGGATGAGCGTCTCGGCGTCATCGGCGGTGTCGAACAGCGTGCCGTCCTCATCGGTGAACCGGCTCAGCACGGTGTCCAGGAGCAGCCCGGCGAACTCCACCCAGGCACCGTCGCCGGTGACGGCGGACAGCGCGAGGAAGCCCTCGGCCACGTCCCCGTAGTCCTCGAGCACGCCCGCGTGGCCGCCCGCGGTGCCGTTGAGCGAGGTGCGGGCCAGCCGCCCGCGCTGGTCCATGTGGATGCGGACCAGCAGCTCGGCGGCCTCGGTCGCGGCGTTCACCAGGTCGGGGCGGTCGAAATAGGCGCCGGTCTCGGCGAGCGCCGCGATGGCCAGCCCGTTCCACGCCGCGACGATCTTGTCGTCGCGGCCGGGGCGGGCCCGCAGCTCCCGGGCGGCCAGCAGTCGCTCCCGTACGGAGGCGACCCGGGTGGCGTCCGTCAGCCGCTCCCCGTCGGGCAGCTGGAGCACGGAGGCCCCGTGCTCGAAGGTGCCCTCGCGCGTGACGCCGAAATACCCGGCGGCGAACTCCGCGTCGGCCTCCCCCAGCACCTCCCTCAGCCGCTCGGGGGTCCACACGTAGTACGCGCCCTCGACATGCCTGCCGGTGCCGTCGTCACTGTCGGCGTCCAGCGCGGAGGCGAAACCGCCCTGTGGGGTGCGCAGCTCGCGGACCATGAAGTCCGCCGTCTCCAGGGCGACTCGGCGCGCGAGGTCCGAGCCGGTGGCCCGCCACAGATGGGCGTACACCCGGCACAGCAGCGCGTTGTCGTACAGCATCTTCTCGAAGTGGGGCACGGTCCAGGTGGCGTCGACGGAATAGCGGGCGAAACCGCCGCCGAGCTGGTCGTAGATACCCCCGCGGGCCATCGCCTCGCAGGTGGCCGACACCATCTGGAGCGCGCCCTCGGAGCCGGTGCGGGCATGGTGGCGGAGCAGGAACTCCAGCGCCATGGACGGCGGGAACTTCGGCGCACCGCCGAACCCGCCGCGGGTGGCGTCGAACTCGCGGGTCAGGGCCATGAGCGCGCTGTGCAGATCCTCCTCGCCCGGCGGCTGCGGCGCGTCAGAGCCCAGGGCGATACCGCCGCGCTGGGACAGGTCCTCCACGATCCGGCCGGCGACGTCCCGCACCTCGTCGCGGCGGTCCGACCAGGCGGCGCTCACCCCCTCCAGCACCTGCCGGAAGGACGGCATCCCGGGCCGGGGGCGGGGCGGGAAGTACGTGCCGAAGTAGAACGGCTGGGCCTCCGGGGTCAGGAAGACCGTCATGGGCCAGCCGCCCTGGCCGGTGGCGGCCTGCACCGCCTCCATGTACACCGCGTCGACGTCCGGCCGCTCCTCGCGGTCGACCTTCACGGAGACGAAGTGGGCGTTGAGGTAATCGGCGGTCTCCTTGTCCTCGAACGACTCGTGCGCCATGACATGGCACCAGTGGCAGCTCGAATAGCCGACGCTCAGCAGCACGGGCACCCCGCGGCGACGCGCTTCCTCGAACGCCTCGTCCGACCACGGCCACCAGGCGACCGGGTTCTCGGCGTGTTGGAGCAGATAGGGGGACGTTTCGTGCGCCAGACGGTTCGGCATGGCTCCATCCTCCCCCACCCGACGAGACAGGCGAAGTTATCCACAGGGGAGTTATCCACAGGACTGCCGGATAAGAGCCAGAAACGGAAGACTGATGGCACTGCTGCAAGAGGGGGATCACCATGCCGGCGTCACAGGCGGTGCTGCGGGACAGCCACCGGACGGAAGTCGAGCGGCTGCTGTCGCGGGCCGTGGAGGAGGAGGTGCGCCGCTCGGGCGGGCGCACCGACGGCGGTGTGCTGCTCAGCCGGGCGCGCGGCGCGCTCGACGAGATGACCGCCGCCGCCGCGGAGGAGTACGGGGCGTATGTGCGCGCGCTGGACGAGTCGGACGCGGGCAGCAGACCGCTCTCCGCCCGGCTGTCGCGCGGGCAGCTGGGCACCCCGGCGCTGGCCGCGGCGGTCGCCGCGGTGGCGGCCTTCGGCGCCGATCTCGGGTACGGCACCTCGGCGGGCACGGCGCTGGGCGCGGGGGTCACGGCCGCCGTGGCCGGGTCGGCCGCCGCCGTCGTCAAGCTCACCGCGGGCCACTGGCCGGCCGCCCACCGCCAGGCCGCGCTGCGCAACCAGCCCGGTGGCGCCGAGCAGTTGCGGCTTCAGTGGCTCACGGCGGTCGAGGTGCGGGGCATCCGGCCGTTCATCGACCAGCACCGGATGACCACGGCCGCCACCCGCCAGGGCGTCGGTTCGGCGAAGCGCTCCGCCTCCGCCACCGGGCAGCCGAAGCTGCGCGGCGCGGACCGCAGCCAGGCGGCCCGCAGGCGCACCGTGCTGGAGCAGTCCTTCGCCCATCTCCCCGAGGCGGACGGCCCGTTCGCCGGGCGCCATGCGCAGATCACACAGATCGCGCAGTGGGTGCGGCAGGCCCGCGCGTCCACCGAGACCAAGCCCACGGTGGTGCTGCTGGAGGGCCCGCCGGGCTCCGGCCGGACCATGCTGGCCGTGCGGGCGGCCCACCATCTGCGCGATGAGTTCCGGGGCGCTTGCCTGGTCGATCTGCGCGGCGACAGCCCCGAGCAGGCCCCGCTGCCCACCCGCGACGCGCTGCTGCATCTGCTGAACCGGCTCGGCGCACCCCGTGACCAGCTGCTCTTCCGGGAGCGCTCCTCGCAGGACCAGCACATCAGACGGCTCACCGAGCTGTATCACCAGTATCTGACCGGGCTGCCGGTCACCATCGTGCTCGATGACGCCCGCGACGCCGAGCAGGTGCGCACGCTGATCCCCGAGCGGTCCGACGGCCTGGTCCTGATCACCTCGCGCACCCCGCTCGGCCTGCCGGACGACCTCGCCGCCTGGGTGCACCGGATCGAGGTGGGCCCGCTGGACGAGCCGGGCGCCGAGGAGCTGCTGCGGGCCTCCGCCGAGGAGCCCACCGGCGCGGGCCCCTACGACGGGCAGTCCGTGGAGCGGATCGCCGAGCTGTGCGGGCGGCTGCCGCTGGCGCTGCGCATCGCGGGCTCCGCGCTCGGCCCCCGCTCCCCCGCCGCCCTGGTCACCGACCTGGAGGCGTACGGCCCGGTGGGCGCGATCGAGCGCACCCTGTGGCTGCGCTACACCGACCAGCAGGAGGGCGCCAGGCGGCTGCTGCGCCGGCTGGCGCTGGCCGGGCGGGCCAGCCTGGGCGGCGCGGCGGCCGCGGCGCTGCTGGACGCCGATGAGCAGGAGGCCGGCCGCCATCTGGCGGCGCTCGGCCGGGCCGGGCTGATCCAGCATGTGCGCGGCAGCCGCTACCGCCTCCATGACCTGGTGCGCTCCTTCGCCCACGCCCGGCTGCTGGACGAGGAGCAGCCGGAGCAGCGCACCGCCGCGCAGGAGCGGCTGATCCGCAGCTATGCCGAGCTCGCGGACTCGGTGATCCGGCTGGTCGACGGCAAGACCTCCACCCGGGCCGACATCTTCGGCAAGGGCGCGGCCCATGGCTTCGCCTCGCTGGACGCGGCGCTGCGCTGGCTGGACGACGAATCGAGCTTCATCACCGCCGCGCTGCGCCATGCCGAGGGCGTGGACCAGTCAGCGGTGCTCCACCTCCTGGGCGCCCTGTGCGACTACTGCCTGCTGCGCGGCGACCTCTACCGGCTGGGCGAGATCAGCGAGCTCACCCAGGCCGTCGACCAGGGGCTGCTGATGCGGTCCGTGCAGTGGCGCACCGGTATCGCGGCCCGCCAGCTCGGCGAGCTGGACCAGGCCCGCACCACGCTCTCCTCGGTGGTGGACCTGTATTTCGAGGCCCAGCACCAGGCGGGCGCGGCCCGCGCCCTGTGCAGTCTCGGCATCACCCTGCACCACCAGGGCAATCTCGTGGAGGCCGCGGCGAAGCTGCGCGAGGCGCTGGAGCTCCAGCGGGCCGAGGAGCTGCGCGGCGACCGGGCCTGGACGATGCACGCCCTGGCGGCGGTGGAGCGTGACCGCGGCGGGCTGGCCGAGGCGCTGGAGCTGCTGGGCGAGGCCCTGGAGCTGCACCAGGAGAGCGAGAGCCTGCACGGTCAGGCGTGGGCGCACTTCCAGCTGGGCCAGGCATGTCTGCGGATGGGCGATGTGGAGCGCGCCGAGACCGAGCTGGGGGAGGCGCTGGAGGCCTACAGCCGCACCCATGACCAGCGCGGTGAGGCATGGGCGCTCACCCAGCTCGCCCGGGCCCGGCTGGTGGCCGGGGAGGCGTCCACGGCCGTCGACCAGCTGCGCCAGGCCCTCGCCCGCCACCGGGAGAACGAGGACGCGCGGGGTGAGGCATGGACGCTGTACTACCTGGGCCAGGCGCTGGAGGAGCGCGGCGACCACGACTCGGCGGTGCGCGAGCTGGAGCGGGCCCGCACGATGTTCAGCCGGATGCGGGATGTGTACGGGCTGGCGTGCGCCCGGCATCACTCGGCGCGGGTCACCCGCGATCTGCGGGCGGCGCAGACGGGCTCGCTGCGCAACAGCGGCTTCGCCCGGCAGCTGCTCCAGGACGCGCGGCAGGACTTCCGCCGGGTGGGCGTGGCCCATGGCGAGGCCTGGTCCTGTGTCGAGCTGGCGGTGATCGACGCGGGAAACGGCAAGGCGGCGCAGGCCCTGGAGCTGGTGGACGAGGCGGCGGTGCTGTTCGCGGGGTACGGGGACCGGCGCGGCCGCTCCTGGGCCCGGTTCCTGCGCTGCACCCTGCTGCCGTTCGCCTCCGCGGGTGGCTCGGTGATCGGCACGGCGGTGGCCCAGGAGGAGCTGGCGGAGCTGCTGCGGGAGATGCGCGAGGAGGGCACGGCAGGCGATTCCCGGCTGGAGGGGTGCGCGGAGGCGTTCGCGCTGGTGCTGGAGCGCGGCGTCGAGCCGGAGACGGGGTGGCAGGCATGGCAGCTCGGCATGGTGCCGAGCCGCCACTCGCGCGAGGTCATGGCCGTGCTGCCGGACCGGCCTCGCGCCTAGCCGCTCCGCGGGAAGTGCCGCGAAATGCCGTCGTGCGTCTGCGGCCGCATCGTGGCTGGTCGCCCACGCGGCGGAGCCGCATATCGACACAGCCCCGCGCCCCTTCGGGGCGCACCCGAACCGCACCGGACTTCAATGAGGCGGCTTGGGGAGTCCGGCCGGGTCGTGACCGGGCGCGGAGCCCCGCTCGCGCGGGACACGCGGTCAGGCCCGGCCAGGGGTCAGGCCGTGCGCTCCTCGCCCTTGGCGCCCTTCGCGCCCTTGGCGCCTTCGGTGGAGGCGGCCGCCGGAGCCTTGCCGGGCTCCTCAGGCGCCTCCTCGAAGTTCACCCGCTTCATGTGCTTGTTCATGGACTTCATCAGCAGCCACACCGCCCCGCCGATCACGGCGAAGACGATGAAACCGAGGACGCCCGGGGTCACCTTGTTCTCGTCCAGGTCCTTGGCGAGCGGGACGAGATGCGTCATGGCGAGGGTGCTGGTGGCGCTCATCATGGGCTCAATTGTTGCGGATGCCCGCGAAGAGGTCGTCCTCGGGGAGGGAAGTGTCCACGAGCGACTTGGCGAGCTCGTACTCCTCGGTGGGCCAGACCTCCTTCTGGATGTCCATGGGCACCCGGAACCAGCCGCCGTCGGGGTCGATCTGCGTACGGTGCGCGATCAGCGCCTTGTCACGGATCTCGAAGAAATCGGCGCAGGGCACATAGGTGGTCAGGGTGCGCTCCGGCCGCCCGAACGTCTTCCAGCGCTCCAGCCACTCCGCGTACGGCGAGTCCAGCCCGCGGGCCAGCAGCGCCTCGTGCAGCGCCACGGTGCGCGCCCGGTTGAAGCCCTGGTTGTAGTAGAGCTTCTGCGGCTGCCAGGGCTCGCCCGCCTCCGGGTACTTCTCGGGGTCACCGGCCGCCTCGAAGGCCACCATCGAGATCTTGTGGGTCATGATGTGGTCTGGGTGCGGATAGCCGCCGTTCTCGTCATAGGTGGTGATCACCTGCGGCTTGAACGTGCGGATCAGCTTCACCAGGGGCTCCGCCGCGGCCTCCACGTCCTGGAGTGCGAAGCAGCCCTCGGGCAGCGGCGGCAGCGGATCGCCCTCGGGCAGTCCGGAGTCCACGAAGCCCAGCCACTCCTGCTTGACCCCGAGGATCTGGCGCGCCTCGTCCATCTCCTTGGAGCGGACCTCGTGAATGTGCTCCTCAATGTAGGGGTCACCCTGGAGCTTGGGGTTGAGGATGGAGCCGCGCTCACCGCCGGTGCAGGTGGCGACCAGCACGTCCACCCCCTCGGACACGTACTTGGCCATGGTGGCCGCGCCCTTGCTCGACTCGTCATCCGGGTGCGCGTGCACGGCCATCAAACGCAGCTGCTCAGTCAAGTTCGATCCTCAGTGATTCGTCGTGGAAGACGGCTTCTATAGTGACCTAAACCGGGGACGAATAATTCCGATCTCTCCCCCAGCAGGAGGAACGCCGATGGCCGCGGTGCGCGAGGGGCTGCCCGACGGGCGTTACGGCCGGTCCGCGGACGCGCGTGCCGACCGGACGCTGAAGATCGTCGGCGCCGTGCTCGGTGCCGGGCTGCTGGCCCTGATCGCGTGGTTCGGGTACGACTACATCGCCGGTCAGGACGTCAGCGGCCGGTTGACCGGTTTCAAGGTGGTCGCCGACGACGCCGTCGAGGTCCGGCTGGAGATCTCCAAGGAAAAGGACGCGACCGGTGTCTGCACGGTGCGTACCCTGGACAAGTACCACGACGAGGTGGGCCGGAAGGACTTCACCTTCGGCCAGCGCCAGGAGGACATGGTCAAGGTCGTGACCGTACGGACCACGGCCCGGGCGACCAGCGCCGAGTTGATCGACTGCGCGCCCGTTCGATAACCGAACAGGACGTGTCGGGCGGCTGCCCCGATCTGACCAGCGCTGACGCGTTTCCTACGCATTGCGCCCGGTTCCCTCCTCCCCGTTTCTTGCCGGAATTGTTAGGCTCGTGGTTTCGCCCGGCGACGAAGGCGCACCCTTCTGAGTAGGGCGTTCATTTGTATTCCCAGTACCGACGAGGAGCACCTGTGACCCAGACCAGCGAGAACGTCACCTGGCTGACCCAGGAGGCGTACGACCAGCTCAAGGCGGAGCTGGAGTACCTGTCGGGTCCCGCACGTGTCGAGATCGCGAAGAAGATCGAGGCTGCCCGGGAGGAGGGTGACCTCCGGGAGAACGGGGGTTACCACGCCGCCAAGGAGGAGCAGGGCAAGCAGGAGCTCCGAGTGCGTCAGCTGACGCAGCTCCTGCAACAGGCGAAGGTCGGCGAGGCACCCGCGGACACCGGCGTGGTCGCCCCCGGCATGGTGGTCACCATCGCCTTCGACGGCGACCCCGACGACACCCTGACGTTCCTGCTCGCCTCCCGTGAGTACGCGAGCGCGGACGTCGAGACCTACTCGCCGCAGTCCCCGCTGGGTTCGGGCGTGAACGGCAAGAAGGTCGGCCAGGACGCGGAGTACGAGCTCCCCAACGGCCGCACCGCCTCGGTGCGAATCCTCGAGGCCAAGCCCTACCAGGGCTGAACGCCCGGTGTGGAGCCCCGGCCGAACGGCCGGGGCTCCCCCGCGCCCCCGGGCCCCAGCCCCCTGGTCCCGTACTCGCGGAAGAACCGGTCAGGCGGTAGCCGAGCGGTACTTGCGCACCGCCAGCGTCCGGAAGACCACGATGATCAGGGCCGAGTAGATCAGCGAGGCCCAGACCGGATGCTGCATCGGCCAGGCGCCGGACCGGGACAGACCGGGGTCACCGAAGAGCTGACGGCACGCCTGCACGGTGGCGCTGAACGGGTTCCATTCGGCGATATGCCGCAGCCACGGGGTCATCTGGCTGGAGTCCACGAAGGCGTTCGAGATGAACGTCACCGGGAACAGCCAGATCAGACCGCCGGAGGTCGCCGCCTCCGGGGTGCGGACGGACAGCCCGATCAGCGCCCCGATCCAGGTGAAGGCGTATCCCAGGAGGAGCAGCAGACCGAAGCCGCCCAGGATCTGCCCGATGTTGGTCGAGTCCACGAAGCCGGGGCGCCAGCCCACGATGAGCGCGACGACGGCCAGCACCACCAGGGTGAGCGTCGTCTGCACCAGGTCGGCGAAGGTCCGGCCGGTGAGCACCGCGCCCCGGGCCATCGGCAGCGAGCGGAACCGGTCGATCAGCCCCTTGTGCATGTCCTCCGCGATCCCCGCACCCGCGCCCGCGGTGGCGAAGGTCACGGTCTGCGCGAAGATCCCGGCCATCAGGAAGTTCTTGTAGACGTCCGGGTCGGTGCTGTTGCCGATCTTCATCGAGCCGCCGAAGACGTACGTGAAGAGGATCACGAACATCACTGGCTGAACCAGCCCAAAGAGGACCATTTCGGGAATTCTGGTCATCCGGATCAGATTCCGTCGGGCGATGACCAGGGAATCGCTCATCGTGCTCATTTCGCCTCCCCCTTCCCGGCGCCATGGCCGGTGAGCGAGATGAATACGTCGTCCAGGGTCGGGCGGCGCAGCCCGATGTCGTCGATCTCGACACCGCGGGTGTCCAGTTCGCGGATGACCTCGGCGAGCAGCTTGGCGCCGCCCACGACCGGGACGGTGACCTTACGGGTGTGCTCCTGCACGGTCGTCTCGCCCTTGCCCAGGACCCGCAGCACTTCCTCGGCGGCCGCGATGTCCTCGCGCTCATGCACCACGACCTCCACGCGCTCACCGCCCGTACGGGCCTTGAGCTGGTCGGAGGTGCCGCGGGCGATGACCCGGCCGCGGTCGATCACACAGATGTCATGCGCCAGATGGTCCGCCTCTTCCAGATACTGCGTGGTCAGCAGCAGCGTCGTACCGCCGGCCACCAGCTCCTGGATGACCTCCCACAGCGCCTGTCTGTTGCGCGGGTCCAGACCGGTGGTGGGCTCGTCCATGAACATCACGGGCGGGCTGACCACCAGGGCCGCGGCGAGGTCCAGCCGTCGGCGCATCCCGCCGGAGTACGTCTTGGCGGTGCGGTCGGCCGCATCCGCGAGGCTGAACCGCTTCAGCAGCTCACTCGCGCGGGCCTTGGCCGCCCGCGCTCCCATCTGGTAGAGCTGGCCGACCATTTGGAGGTTCTCA
Organism: Streptomyces sp. NEAU-174; assembly: GCF_052665095.1. Classification (NCBI taxonomy): domain Bacteria; kingdom Bacillati; phylum Actinomycetota; class Actinomycetes; order Kitasatosporales; family Streptomycetaceae; genus Streptomyces; species Streptomyces sp. NEAU-174. The sequence continues at coordinate 821,528 of NZ_JBQTCE010000003.1, forward strand.
CGGCCGGTCAGATACTCGTCCACGGCGGCGAACTGGCCGGACAACCCGATGGAGCGACGGACCTCGTTGGGGTTCTTGAGCACGTCCACCCCCGCGACCACCGCCGTTCCGCTGTCCGGGCGCAGCAGCGTGGTGAGCACGCGCACCGCGGTGGTCTTGCCGGCGCCATTGGGGCCGAGCAGTCCGAGCACGGTTCCTTCCGGCACGTCGAGATCGACGCCGTCCAGAGCCTTTACGTCACCGAAGGTCTTCACCAGACCCTCGGCGTGAATAGCGCCTGGCATGTTGGCACTCCCGGGGTTGGGTCAGTTCCACACTCAATCAAGGCATAAGTCCGCCCATATGGGCAGCGCTCGGCAGCAACTGGACGGCAATCGTAACCGAGACGCGATACATCGCGACATACGCGAGGCGAACAAAATGAAGAAAGCGAGCTGCGAGCCGCGGGGCCCCTACCCCCGCGAGAGAAGCCCCGTTCCCGGGCTCCGGCTCGGACCCGTTACCGTCGTCAGGCCATCACCGTGTACCCGGCGCCGCGCAGCGCCTCCCGGACGTCCTCGCAGTGGCCCGGCCCCTTCGTCTCCAGGTGCAGCTCCACCTCGGCCTCGCTCAGCCCGAGCCGCGGGTTGGTGCGTACATGGCTGACGTCGAGCACATTGGCGTCCACGGTCGACAGCACCCCCAGCAGCGTGGCCAGCGCCCCCGGCCGGTCGGTGAGCCGCAGCCGCAGCGACAGATAGCGCCCCGCAGCGGCCATGCCGTGCCGCAGGATGCGCTGCATCAGCAGCGGATCGACATTGCCGCCCGAGAGCACCGCGACCACCGGCCCCTCGAAGGACTCCGGCGCCGACAGCAGCGCGGCCACCGGGCTCGCGCCCGCGGGCTCCACCACCAGCTTCGCCCGCTCCAGGCAGAGCAGCAGCGCGCTGGACAGCTCGTCCTCGGTGACCGTACGGACCTCGTCGACCAGGTTCTCGATGATCTGGAACGGCACATCGCCCGGCCGCCCCACCTTGATGCCGTCCGCCATCGTCACGGGCGCGTCGATCGTCACCGGCCGCCCGGCCGCCAGCGACGGCGGATACGCCGCGGCGCCCTCCGCCTGCACCCCCACCACCCGTACGTCCGGCCGCAGCGCCTTCACCGCCACCGCGATCCCGGCGGCCAGCCCGCCCCCGCCGATGCCCACCACCACGGTGCGCACCTCGGGACACTGCTCCAGGATCTCCAGCCCGACCGTGCCCTGCCCGGCGATGATGTCCGGGTGGTCGAAGGGGTGGATGAAGACCGCGCCCGTGCGCTCGGCGTACTCCTTCGCCGCCCGCATCGTCTCGTCCACGATCTGCCCGTACAGCCGCACCTCGGCGCCGTAGTCCCGGGTGGCGGCGATCTTCGGCAGCGGTGCGCCCTCGGGCATGAAGACCGTCGAGCGCACCCCCAGCAGCGAGGCCGCGAGGGCGACGCCCTGTGCATGGTTCCCGGCGCTCGCCGCAACCACCCCGGCCGCCCGCTCCTCGGGGCTGAGCCCCGCGATCCGCACATAGCCGCCGCGCAGCTTGAACGACCCGGTGCGCTGGAGGTTCTCGCACTTGAAGTGGACCGGCGCGCCGACCAGACCGGACAGATAGCGGCTGCCCTCCAGCGCGGTGAGCCGGGAGACTCCCGAGAGCGACTTCTGCGCGCCGCGGATGTCGTCGAGGGTGATCCTCGCCCCGGACCCGGTCCCGGACCCGGCCCCCTCGGAGGCGGAACGTCCGGATACGGATCCCTCGGGCCCGGACGGAGCCCCGGACGGAGACGCGGACGGAGACCCGGTCGCGGGGGCGGACGCAGGGGCGAGAGAGGCGGGAGGGGTGAGGTGCGAGGCCGGGCCGGACCCGGAGCCGGGCCCGTCCTCGTCGCCGTGTCGTGCAGCCATGGTCCCCAGTCTCGCAGCTCACCCCCGACAGACCCCGGCGGGCCGAGCCGGCGGCAGGGCCGGCCCTGGACCGGCGCCGGACGAGGGGCCGCCGACGGGCCACGGCGCCGGGGAACGGCCCAGAACGGCAGGTTGTGGCTCGGAGGCCGTCAGGTTTTTGCAGCCCCCGTACGGGCGGGCCCCCGGCCGCGTACTCTGTGCCACATCCCACAGACCACCGCATGAAGTGAGCCCTAGGCCATGCCCACCCAATCGGACATGACGACTCAACTCGACACCGGCGTACTGGACGCGCTCCAGCATCAGGTCGCCGTCTTCGCCCGCCGTGCGGAACAGACCCGGCTCGGCGGCGTCGGCCAGGCCCGCAATTCCATGGACCGAGCCGCGTATCTGCTGCTCAACCGGCTCGACCAGGAAGGCCCGATGGGGGTCAAGGCGCTCGCGGGGAGCATGGGCATCGACTCCTCCACCGTGACCCGCCAGGTCGCCCCGCTGGTCGACTCCGGCATGGTCAAGCGCACCTCGCACCCCGAGGACGGCCGGGCGGTCGTGCTGCAACTCTCCCCGCGCGGCAAGGCCCGCCTGGAGGAAGTGCGTTCGTCACGGCGCGATCTGATGTCCCGCGTGACCGGGGACTGGACGGCGGAGGAGCGCGATCTCTTCTGCGACCTCCTGACCCGCTTCAACGTCGCCCTCTCCGCCGCGCACACCACGGTGCCCCAGGCGACGCCCGCCACCTGACTCCAGACGACGCCCGCCACCTGACCCCGGCGCAGACATCTTGACCAGGTGCCTGTGCCTGCCGTGTCCTAAAAGGAACGGGAGGCGGAGGGCGTGGTGCGAGAGCGGCGGGCAGCACGGGATGGCCGCCGGGCCCGGGAGTTCGAGGCATTCGTCGCGGGCGCGGGTGGCCGACTGCTGCATGCGGCCACGCTGCTCACGGGGGAGCCGACGGGGGACACCGAAGCCGCCGAGCGTCTGCTGACCGCCGCGCTCGCGCGCACGTACGCCCGCTGGGACCGGCTGCGCGGCGAGGATCCGTACGACCACACCCGCCGGACGCTGGCCGCCCTCTTCGCCCACCGGGGCCACCGCTACCGCCGCCCGCGCGGCGGCACCCTGGCCCGGCTCACCCCGCAGGAGCGGCTGGTGCTGGTGCTGCGGCTGTACGAGGGGGTCGCGGAGGAGCAGACGGCGGCGGCGCTCGGGCTCCCGGTCGAGCGGGTCCGGGCGATCTGCACCCGCGCGGTCACGGCGATGCGCAGCGCGGCGGCCCGGCGCGGCACGACTGGAACGCGCCCGTCCGCCGGAACGTCGTCTTCCACCGAAGCGCCGCCCTCCGGCGGAACGTCATCCTCCGCCGGAGCGTCGCCCTCCGGCGGAACGCCCCCGTCCGGCGGCAGCCGGTCGGCCGCCGAGGCGACGGGGGCGGAAGCCGAGGCAGGAGCCGGAGCCGGAACGGGAGCGGGCCCATGAGCTTTCCCGACCGCAAGGAGACCGAGGTCCGCCGGATGCTGGAGGGCCCGCACCCCGCGCTGCCGCCGGATCTGGCGGGCCGGGCCGCCGAACGGGGGCGGCGGATGCTCCACCGCCACCAAGTGGTCCGCACCATCGGCTGGTTGCTGCTGCTCGCCGCGGTCGTCGCGTTCGGCGTCTGGGCGGCGATCGTCGAACCGTGGGCCGCGCCGCCGCCCACCGACACCACCCCTCCCCTCGAGGGGTGGTGACCCCTCGAGGGGTGGTGACCCCTCGAGGAGAGGTGATCGCTCGAGGAGAGGTGATCGCTCGAGCGGGTGACCACCCTCAAAATCCCGTAGTCCAGGCGTCAGCCCAGAGCCTGGCCCAGATCCATCAGCAGATCGTCGATCGACTCGATACCGACCGACAGCCGTACGAGATCGGCCGGCACCTCGAGCGCCGAGCCCGCCGCCGAGGCGTGCGTCATCCGCCCCGGGTGCTCGATCAGCGACTCGACGCCGCCGAGGGACTCCCCCAGCGTGAACAGCCGCGCCCGGTCGCACACCTCGACCGCCGCCTCCTCGCCGCCCGCGACCCGGAACGACACCATGCCGCCGAAGGCCCGCATCTGCTTGGCCGCGATCTCGTGCCCCACGTGCTCCGGCAGCCCCGGGTAGTAGACCTGGGTCACCTTGGGGTGCGCGGTGAGCATCTCCGCGATCCGCGTGGCGTTCGCGCTGTGCCGGTCCATCCGGACGGCGAGGGTCTTGATGCCGCGCATCACCAGCCAGGAGTCGAAGGGCCCGGCGATGGCACCCATCGCGTTCTGGTGGAAGGCGAGTTCGTCGCCGAGACCGGGGTCGGAGACGATCAGCGCACCGCCGACGACGTCCGAGTGCCCGCCCATGTACTTGGTGGTGGAGTGCACCACGACGTCCGCGCCGAGCGCGAGCGGCTGCTGGAGGTAGGGGCTGGCGAAGGTGTTGTCCACCACCAGCCGGGCCCCCGCTTCGCGGGCGACGTCGGCGACGGCGGCGATGTCGGTGATGCCGAGCAGCGGGTTGCTGGGCGTCTCGACCCAGATCACCTTCGTACGGGGGCGGAGCGCGGCCCGTACCGCCGCCGGGTCGGAGCTGTCGGCCACCGACCACTCCACGCCCCAGCGCTCCACGACCTTCGCGAACAGGCGGAACGTACCGCCGTACGCGTCGTTCGGGATCACGACGTGGTCGCCCGGCACCAGGAGCGTGCGCAGCAGGCAGTCCTCGGCGGCGAGACCCGAGGCGAAGGCCAGGCCGCGGCGGCCGCCCTCCAGCGCCGCCAGGTTCTCCTCGAGCGCGGTGCGGGTGGGGTTGGCGGAACGGCTGTACTCATAGCCGCCGCGCAGACCCCCCACGCCGTCCTGCTTGTAGGTGGAGACCTGGTAGATCGGGGGGACGACGGCGCCGGTGAGGGAGTCCGCCTCCTGGCCCGCGTGGATGGCGAGCGTCTCGAAACTCTGAGGATGCCCCTGGGGGTGCTGGTGACTCATGGGGCCGAGCGTAACGCCCGACGCGCCCGTGCTGGATTCAACGACCGCCGGGGCGCATAGGCTGGACCACAAGCCGTTCCGCACCACGAGCCGTTACGGGCCTTCACACGGGGACACCTCATGGAGCTTCTGATCTTCCTCATCGCCATCGTCATGATCGGCGGGCTGATCGTCGTACCGGCGTTGCGGCGGATGCGCGGGGGCCGCGGAGGCCGCGGGGCCGTGCAGGGTGCGATGCGCGCCTCGGACCCGCAGGAGTACGGCTTCGTCCCGCGCGAGCGGCTGGACGTACGGCTGCCCGGCCCGGACCGGCAGCTGATCGACGCGCTCGAGGAGGTCCAGGCCCGGCAGGACTGGCAGCCGGCCGCCCGGCTGCTCGCCCTCACCGAGGCCGGCTCGGAGCTGCGCTGGCAGCGGGTGCAGACGCTGGCCGGAGCGGCGGCCTTCGAGCTCGCCCAGGCCCCCGGCCAGGGCGGGATGTGGCTGCGCACCTGGCGGGTGGCGGCCCCCGAAGACCCGGGCGCGGCGGCGGTGCACGCGGAGTTCCTGGTCCGCCAGGCGCTGCTCGACCCGTCCTCGCAGGACTTCCGGATGATCCTGGAGGAGGCCCGGGACGTCTGCCACGAGGCGGCCCGGCTGGCCCCGGAGGACCCGGTGCCGCACATCATCGAGCTCGGCGTGGCCCGCGGTCTGGCCTACCGGCAGGCCGACTTCGAGGAGCTGTGGACCAAGGTCACCAAGCTCGCCCCACACCACATGGGCGCCCATCTGGCCGCCCTCCACTACTGGTGCGAGAAGTGGCACGGCTCCCAGGACCGCGCCGACGCCTTCACCCACGCGGCCGCCGCCTCCGCCCCCGCGAAGAGCCTGCTGCCCGCCCTCCCCCTCTTCGGCGTCTTCGAGCACCTGCCGGAGGCCAACCTCGTGCGCACCCTCTACCGCAGCGAGGTGATCACGAAGGCGATGGAGGGCGCCCTCTACGCCGTCCGCCAGGCCCCTGCCGACCACCCGGTGCTGCCGCACGTCCGCCACCTGCTGGTCTTCTTCCTGGTCCGCGCGGAGCGGTACGCGGAGGCCCTGGAGCAGCTGCGCCATGTGGACGGCCACGTGGGCGCGGTCCCGTGGTCGTACGGGGCGGACCCGGCGGCCGAGTACACGGTCTACCGGGCGCTGGCGGTGGCGGGCTGGGAGGGCGGCGGCGGCACCCCGGCGAGCCTGCCCCGGTGACGCTGAGATGGGCCCATCGGGGCCCCGGAATTCCCGCACCCCCATACCCGTTGGATTAAAAGCACGCCGCGCGAACGTGGCAGCCGCCGTACCCGTCCCGCGAGGAGCCCGAAGATGCTGTTCAGCCGCCACAGGAACCACCTCCCCACCGCCGAGGAGGCGCTGAAGGGCCGCCCCGAACCGGGCTTCCCCGTGCCCGACCGCCACACGGTCCTCGGCAACCCCCTGACCGGCCCGTACCCGGAGGGCCTGGTCGTCGCCGACTTCGGCCTGGGCTGCTTCTGGGGCGCGGAGCGGAAGTTCTGGCAGGCCCCGGGCGTGTGGACGACGCTCGTCGGCTACCAGGGCGGCCACACCGAGAACCCCACCTACGAGGAGGTCTGTAGCGGCCTCACCGGCCACACCGAGGCCGTCCGCGTCGTCTTCGACCCGAAGATCACCTCCTACGCCGCCCTCCTGAAGGTCTTCTGGGAGTCCCACGACCCCACCCAGGGCTTCCGCCAGGGCAACGACGTCGGCACCCAGTACCGCTCGGCGATCTACGCCCACTCCCCCGAGCAGCAGTCCGAGGCGGAGTCCTCCCGCGCCGCCTACCAGTCCGTCCTGACGGGCTCCGGCTACGGCGAGATCACCACCGAAATCCTCCCCGCGGGCCCCTTCTACCCGGCCGAGCCCTACCACCAGCAGTACCTGGACAAAAACCCCGCCGGCTACTGCGGCATCGGCGGCACGGGCGTCAAGCTAAGTGACCCCTCCGGCGGCGGCTCCTGCCCTACGGGCATCGCCCCCGCTGGAAGCTGAGGCCTCCGCCTCACTCATTCGGGCGATGTGATCGAGCTTGGACTCGATACGCTGCTCCCAGGGATCAGAATCACGCCCATGGGAGCAGCAATGACCACCTCCAGCGCCGGGCAGCCACTCATCCCTCAGCCGCCTGCCACCGTCACGGCCCTCCGCCAGGCCGTCGCGCAGATCGTGCCCGCCGCCCTGCCCGCCTTCACACGGGAGCTGGATCAGGCTGCCGATCAGTCCCGCCAGGCTTCCGATCTCGCCCCCCTCCAGCGGTTCATCGCCCAGTGGGCCGTCTACATCCACATCCAGCGGCAGCCGAATGTCGCGAAAGAATTCCGTCGCTGGGAGGACACCGCCGAGGTCGGTGACGCGACGCAGGCCCGCCGCGCCGCATCCGCTCTCGGCAAGATCCTGGACGACGCATACGCCGCGCTCGGCCTCCCGCCGCGGTGAGCGCCGACTGGCGCTGGGAATACGATCCCGATCACGCCCACGTCGCAGGCGGCATCCCCGCTCACGTGGTGGCCGAAGTCGAGCGTCTCGCGGAGCAACTGGTCGACTTGGCAGGGATGGGAGTCGACGTCAGCGATTTCGGCAATGGCCCCCGACCGGGAGGCATGCGCCGCATGGACGCGGCCGACGGCTGGTTCCACTTCCTAGTGGCACCGCGAGACCAACTCATCGTGATCGTCCGCATCATCCCACCCTTCCCACACATCTAAGTCGGACACCCGCTGCCGAACCGGTTGAGGAGCGGAATGCTCACCGAGAAGTAGCCCGCCTCACCCTCACCCGAACCGACCGCCCGTAAAAGCGCCGGCCGTACGTTCCGGAGATTTCTACCCTTCCGAACGTGAGCACGGACATCTACGGCTGCATCGAGACCCGCCATCCGTGTGCCGATCACGACTGGTACGACGACGAGCCGTGGCTGTACGCCATGGACCTGTCCCCGCTGTACTCCGGTAACGACTACACGGCCTTCGGATGCCTCTTCGGCGTCCGGAACTACGCCGGCTGGGAGCCGGTGGCCGCCGGTCGCGGGCTGCCGGAGGACGCCTCAGCCCAGGTCCGCGGTGACTGTGAGAAGTGGGCTCCCCACGATGCCCTCCACGGTGCCACCTGGGTCACCTGGCAGGAGCTGGAGGCCGTCAACATGAGCGCCGCTCCACGAGGATCCAGCGGGCTCCTACGAGTCCAGGAGCCCGAGACGTCGGCAGCGGCCTGGGAGTACTGGGTGACGGACACCTGGCCGATCGAGATCATCAACCGCTTCGGGGAACCACCGGTCGGCAGCTCCCCCGCGACAGCTCGCCACGGAACCTGGACATCGGGATCAGCGACGTTGGGCTTCCACCGTGTCACGCGCGGGCAGGCCCTCGGGCCCGGCAGTGGCTGGGAGCACGTCTTCGCCGTGATGAAGGCCCTGGCAGGACGCTTCGGCCCACAAGGGGTTCGGCTGGTCACCTACTTCGACTGACCTGCGCTGTACTACGGGGCACTCGGCACGACCGACTCGGCGGCAATGGGGTATGGGGCTTTCTTGCCCGACAGGCGTGGCACCCGCCCCCGAAGCCACGGACAAGTAGAACGCCTCAAGCCAGGGCGACACATCGCTCCACAGCGAGGGCGACGGCCGGCGCGGGAGGCATGCCCTGTATCGGGTCCGGGTCGCTTCGGCGGCGGCTCCGGTCCGTCATCCACTGGCAACCGGGCCGCGGATGTCAGTCGTTGTCGCCATGTCCGCCGCCATCGGCGGTCTTGGAGAAGCCGTCGTGCCAGGCGGCCTTCGCTCCGGAGTCGCCGATCCGGTACACGTCCACCACGGCGCCCGCGGCCACCACGACGGAGAGCACCACTGCCGCCGCACGGACGATCAGAGCGGACCGGGGCGTGGCCACCCGGGTCCGCTCCCCGGGGGCCTCCTCCGCCGACGCCGACCTGCGGGCCGTCCACCAGACCGCCGTCGCCAGCACGAACAGGCCCGCCGCCCAGGGAAGCAACCCGTCGCCGAGTTCGGCGTGCTCGCGCACCAGGGCATTGCTGTCGACGTGCTCCTCCAGCCACTCGCCGGCGTTCGTGGCCACGGGCACACTCGCCAGCGTCACGAGGGCCAGAAGTGGAAGCGCCACCCCCATCCGCCGGGCGGCACTCGGCCATATCGCGCCGACCACGACCGCCAGGGCACTCAGGGGGACAAGCACGACGACGAAGTGCACGACCAGGACGTGTGCGGGAAGGCCGTTGACAACGGTAATGCTCATCAGTTGTTCCTCCAGAAAGTGACCACGAGAAGTCGGCGCGTGCACGGGCGCTCCGTGTGTCGGCCTGTGAGGCGCGCCAGACTGTCACAGGAAGTTCTGAGCTTCCTCTGAACCCGCCGTCTTCCCGAGGCCCGCACCGGGCCCGAAGGCGCCGCCCAGCTCGAACTGCCGCTTCACGTTGACCGAGCTGGGCGAAGCGCTGACGCTCGTCGGCGTGGAGACGGCAGGTGTGCGGCTGCGTGCCGCTTCGGGTGCGGACGGCTCCGGGGTCGTGCGGCGCTGTTGTCAGGCGGAGTCGGAGCGCGCCTGCCGCAGGTTGTCCCGCACGGTACGCGTCGTGGGATGGTCCTCGCCCAGGACCCGGACGCATGCGGTGAGGGTCTGCTCGTACAGCGGGATGGCGCGGTTCAGGTCCCCTGCTCCTTTGTAAGCGTGGGCAAGGTTGTTGCGGGAGGCCAGGGTGTCGGGGTGGTCTTCGCCCAGGATCCGCACCCGGTCGGTGAGGGTCCGCTTGTGCAGGGGGATGGCCCGGTCCGGGTCCCCCGCCGCTTCATAGGCCCCCGCGAGGTTGTTACGGGAAGTCAGGGTCTGGGGGTGGTCTTCGCCCAGCACCCGAATGTGGTCGGTGAGGGTCTGCTCGTACAGAGGGATGGCCCGGCCCAGATTCCCCGCCGCCAGGTAGATCCCCGCGAGGTTGTTGCGGGAGGTCAGGGTGTCTGGGTGGTCTTTGCCCAGGATCCGGATCCGGCCGTCGAGGGTCTGCTTGAACAGACGGACGGCCCGGACCAGGTCTCCTTTCAACTCAAAGGAGTAGGCGAGTGTGTTGCGGGAGTTCAGGGTCTGGGGGTGGTCTTCGCCCAGGATCCGGATCTGGTCGGTGAGGGTCTGCTGGTGCAAGGGGATGGCCCGGTCCGGATCCCCGGCCGCCTGGTAGGCGCTGGCGAGGCTGTAACGCGAGATCAGGGTGTTGGGATGGTCATCGCCCAGCACCCGAATGTGGTCGGTGAGGGTTTGCTCGTACAGGGGGATGGCACGAGCCAGATTCCCCGCGTTGAGCTGTGCCCCTGCGAGGCTGTGACGATAGATCAGGGTGTGGGGGTGGTCTTCGCCCAGGGTCCGGACGCTGTCGGTAAGGGTCTGTTCGTGCAGGGAGATTGCCTGGTTGAGGTTCTCAGCCATCTGGTAGGCCCTGGCGAGGCTGTGACGGCAAGCCAAGGTGGTGGGGTGGTCCTCGCCGTAGAGGCGGGCTGAGGCAGCGGCGGCACGTTCGGCATAGGCGGTGGCTTGGACAGGTTGACGTTGGCTCAGCAGGAAGCGGGACGTGCCGTGCAGGATGAGGGCGGTGTCCGTGGTGTCTGTATGGAAATGGGTGAGATGGGTCTCGATGTGGGGGAGCAGGTCACGCCAGCGTGGCCATCCCGTGGGGTTGTTCTCCGGAACCTGGGGGAGGGCGGCCATGAGGAGGGATGTGCTGGTGGCGCGGGCTTCGGCGATGGCGTGTTCGGTGCGGTGGGGGTCGTCCGGGTCGGGGGTACGGGCGACGGCTTGAACCAGGCGGTGTGTGGCCGCGGCGGTCTCGGTGAGCGTGATCATGCTGAAGTCGGCGAGAAGGGCCAGTGCGTCGGCTTCCGCGCCAGGGTCGTTGGCAAGGCCGTCCAACAGATCACGGGGGATCTCGTTCGGAGCGAACCAGGCCATGATCTGGAGCAGGCGGACGGCCAAGGGATCGCGGCCCGCGATCGTGTCGACGGTGACGCGCCAGGTGCGGGCGATGGTGGTGCTGTGAGGGTCGCCATTGCCGGGGGTGGCAAGCATGCGAGCGGTCTGCGCACGGAAGCGTTCCAGATAGCCGGAGAAGGTGTTACGTGTACGGCGGATGTACGTACCGGCCTGCTCCAGCGCCAGAGGCAAGCAGCCCAGTTCAGCGGCCAGGCCCGCGGCGGCCGAGTGCTCGGCGGCATCGTTTCGACTTGCCAAGTGGCACAACAGGCCTGCGGCAGCCTCCAGGGCCAGGACGTCCAGGTGCAGCGGCTCGTCGGCCAGCGCGTCCCAGCCCTGAGTCAGTCGGCTAGTGATGAGGTGGCTGCCACCGGTCAGCCTGGCCAGATAGGGGGCGAGATGGTGAGGGTCGGTGGCGTTGTCGAAGACCAGAAGCCACCCGGGATGGGTCTCCAGCCAGGCCAGGGCCCATTCAGCCAGGACGTCGCTCGCGATGGTGCTGGCATCGATTCCAGGAGTGAGCCGGGCGGTGAGCTGGGCGAGGGACGCGGTGATGGTCTCAGGGATCCCGGCGTTGATCCACCAGACCGCCGTGTACTCGGTGCGGTGACCATGGGCGTAGTGCAGGGCCAGAGAGGACTTCCCGATTCCGCCCAGACCGGAGACGGTCTGCGTCACTACCTGCGTGGCGGTCCGCGCGTTTCTGGGGTGCAAGGCGCGTTTCAGGTTGGCTGTTTCGTCCTCCCGGCCGACGAATCGGTGCGAGGCGGGCCGTGGAAGATTGTGCATCCCGTGCGGCGTGGGCAGGTCTACCGGTGGTGGTAGTGCCACCGGGGTTTGGACACGCACGTCTCCTGTGTGGACGGTGCCGTAATTGATTCCAACGGCAGGTGACCGGCTCCCAGAGGTGGCTGAGCCGAGCTGGGGCGGTAGGCCGGGCTGCGCGATATCTCCGGTCATGAGAAGGGGCTCAGGACTGGTCGCCGGTGTGGATGGTGCCGTAGTTGTTGTGGACGGCTGGTGACCTCTCCCCCGAGGTGGTCACGGTCACCGTGGCGGCTGCGGCCGGGCGGGCCCATCCAGCGATCTCGGCGGCGAGAGTCGGATCCGCGACCATCAGGCGGCGGATCTGGACGCGCACCATCGCCACCAGGTCCGCGTCATCGGGCGCACCGGCCAAATCGGAGACGCTGTCCGCGACGGCGTCCTGTTCGGCAGTCGGCTGAGCATCGGGCGCATCGCGGCCAGTGAGGCGGAGCAGGAGGCGTTGGCCGAAGGAAACGGTCGCGTCGGCGGCATCGCTCTCCACGCGGGCCAGTACTGCCGCGCCGTAGGCGGTGACAGCTGCGGTGGCGTACGGCGTGAGCTCTTGCGCTAGCTGGATCGCGTCCACGGACATATCGACAATCCCCCTGGAGATTCACGAGCCGCCAGCGCCCCGATACGCGGCGGTGCGGTGGGCCATCCAGCCTAGCCATCCGGGGAGACAACAGCCCCACCAACTGCACGACAACTCCACGGGCAATGGCGTGAACGCGGCCTGGGTCATATAGCTACACCCTCGTAGACACAGGCGTCTCCTGCCCCATCGGCGTGGCCCCGGCGGGGGGCCGCGCTCGGCCGTTTACCGCCCTGCCGGGGCGACTGCGGCAACGCCGTCGATCTCGACGAGCACGCCATCGCGCACGAGTTGCGTGACCACCGTGGTCCGGGCGGGCAGCGGAGAGCAATCCGCGAAGAACTCCCCGTATACGCGGTTGAAGGCGGCGAAGTGGCTGCGGTCGCTGAGGTAGCAGGTGCACTTGACGATCAGGTCCTTGCCGCTACCAGCTGCGACGAAGACCGCGACGAGGTTGAGCAGAACCTGCCGCACCTGGGCGTCGAAGTCGGCCGGTATCTCGTGCGTAACGGGGTCGAGCGGCCCCTGCCCGGAGGTGAAGATCAGCTCACCGGCCCTGATGGCCTGGGACAACGGGGGCTCGGTGCCGTCGGGGAAACGTACGAACGGGGCGTTCTCGGTGTGGATGCCTTCGATCATGGAGGCATTCTCCGTTACGGGCGCAGTCCGAGCTCAAAGTTGCGCGGGGAGCCGCACAACCTGGGCACCCCGCCGGGCACACCCCGGGAGGAACAAGTGGCTGTGTGAGCCCAGGGTCGGCCGCCGAAATTCAGTGGCCACCAGAACCGGCCGACCCCACGCTGTACCCCATGGAAGATCCGCGACGCGGGATCCGTGCCGTCCATTCGGAATCCACGATCACCGTCTACCAGGCGTACTCCCCCGAAATCGGCCTGCCCGCGGTCCGCGAGGGCCGTTTCCCGGCCCGGTGGAAGCGGGACAGGATGACGTGGATCAAGCCGTCGTTCCTGTGGATGATGTACCGCTGCGGCTGGGGCTCGAAAGCGGGGCAGGAGACCGTCCTGGCCGTCGAGATCAGCCGTGACGGCTTCGAGTGGGCGCTGCGCCACGCGGTTCTGTCGAGCTACGTGCGCGGGGTACACCCCGACCAGGCCACCTGGCAGCGTCAGTTGAAGCGCGCGCCCGCTCGCGTGCAGTGGGACCCCGAGCGCGACCTGCGCCTACGGCCCCTGCCGTACCGCTCCCTGCAACTCGGTCTCTCCGGTGAGGCCGTACGACGCTACGCGGACGAGTGGACGGTCGCCATCCGGGACGTCACCCCGCTCGCCCGCGAGATCCACTCCCTCGTCAGCGGTGGTGACCTGGACTCCGCGGCCCGACTGCTGCCCCAGGAGCGTCCCTATCCCACCGCGGACGACCTTCTTGCCCACCTGCGGGGATGACCGGCCGGTTCGCCGAACAGCCGACCGCGGCCGATGGACCGGCCGATCAGGACCGGCCGGTCAGGACCAGCCGATCGGCCCGTTGCGGTCGATGAAGCGTCCCGATCCGGCGCCGGGCCCTTCGGTCGCGAGGCGGACGATCGCGTCGGTGCCCTCGGTGACGGTCTGAGGGCCGGTGCGGCCGTTGAGATCGGTTGCCGTGTAGCCGGGATCGGCGGCGTTGACGCGGATGTCCTTCAGCCCCTTGGCGTACTGGGTGGTCAGCATGGTGAGGGCCGCCTTCGAGGCGGTGTAGAGGGGCGCGACCACCGAGGATTCGACCCGGGACGGGTCGTGGGTGATGGCGAGCGATCCCATCCCGCTGCTGACGTTGATGATGACCGGGTCCGGCGAGCGGCGCAGCAGCGGCAGGAAGGCGGTGGTCGTCCGCACCACACCGAACAGGTTGACATCGAAGACGCCCAGAGCGTCCGCGCCGGTCAGGTCGCCGGGATCGCCATGCGGGCCGTGCACCCCGGCGTTGTTGATCAGGACGTCGATCGCGCCCTCGTGCGCGGCGACGTCGGCCGCCGCGGCGGTGACGGAGGCGTCGTCGGTGACATCGATACGGACGAATCGCGCACCCAGCGTGGCGGCGGCCGCCGCGCCCCGCTCCGGGTCGCGGGCCCCGACGATCACGGTGTGACCGAGTGCGATGAGACGGCGGGCGGTCTCGTGGCCGAGCCCCTTGTTGGCTCCGGTGATGAACGTAGTGGTCATGGATCGATCGTCCGCGCGGCGCCGAGGCCGTACCAGGGACGCTTCGACCGTAGGAACGGCAGTACCAGAATGGGGGCGGGAAGGGGCAGGATGGCCGGTATGGCGATGAACGAGGGAGTCGGGCTGGGCGCGACGATCCGCGCCTGGCGGGAGCGGTTGTCTCCCTCCGCCGTGGGGCTGCCGACAGGCCGGGCACGCCGCGCGACCGGGCTGCGCCGTGAGGAGCTCGCCGAACGCGCCGGTGTCTCCGTCGACTATGTGGTGCGCCTGGAGCAGGGCCGGGCCACGGCACCTTCGGCCCAGGTCGTCGTGTCCCTGGCGCGCGCCCTGCGACTGACCGACGCCGAGCGTGACCACCTCTACCGCATGGCCGGGCTGGCCCCTCCGAATGACGAGCGGATCCCGGATCGCATCCCGCCGGGCGTTCACCGCGTACTGCACCGTCTCGGAGACGTCGCGGTCGCCGTATTCGCCGCGGACTGGCAGATGATCTGGTGGAACACCGGATGGGCGGCGCTTCTCGGCGACCCGTCGGCGTCGCCACCGGCACTGCGCAACTTCGCCCGCGAAAGGTTCCCGATCGGCTCCGACCCCGTACGCATCGCCGCGTGGCCGGTCATCGCGCGGAACAGCGACGACTCGGATCTCGCCATCGTCTCCGACCTCCGCCGCGCCACCGGCCGCTTCCCCCATGACGCACGCCTGGCGGAACTGATCCAGGTGCTCACCACGGGCAACCCGACATTCGCCCGGCTGTGGGCGAGCGGCACGGTGGCCGCACACCGCGAGGACCGCAAGACGGTCGAGCATCCCGAGGCCGGCACCGTCGACGTGGACTGCGATGTCCTGACCGACGGTGATTCCGACTTCAAGATCGTGATCTTGACCGCCGTGCCCGGCAGCGCGGATGAGGCCAAGTTGAGGCACCTTACGGCGACCCACGCCGACAGCACATCCGCGCCCGTCTTCTGACCGCACTGCCCTGGAGGTCGCATGCACGAAGAGCCGACAAGCGTCGTTGAGGCGGCGTTCCGCTATTACCGGTCACAGGACCGCGAGGCGGCCCTCCCCCTTTACGCTGACGACTTCACGTTCACCAGCCCCCAGGACGACCACATCGACAAGGCGACGTTCTTCGGGAAGTGCTTTCCCACCGCCAGCCGGCTCAGGGAACAGCGGTTGCTGCACGTGACGCCCGCGGATCAGGAACTCGTCTTCGCCTACTACGAGTACGAGCTCACGACGGGCGACCGGCACCGCAATGTCGAGGCGATCACCGTGCGGGACGGGCTCATCCGGGAGGTGCAGGTCTTCTTCGGCGGCAAGGTGTGAGCCGTCGGGACGCCCGTCGGCGTCCTCCGCTTCGGCCTCGCTACTGGCCGGAGGGCGTCGGTGCCGGTGCGAGGCCGTCTTCTACCAGGCCCGCGAGGACCGCTTCGCCCAGGGCGTGGACGGCGGACTGGGGGCGGACCATGACGGTGAACTCCTTGATGCGGCCGTCGTCGGCGAAGTGCAGCAGGTCGATGCCGTGGATCTCCTTGTCGCCGACCCTGGTGCGGAAGAGCAGCACCGCGGACTGGGCGGACGTGCCGTCGGTGCTGGTCTGCGCGGTGCCGGTGTGGTCGCCGATGTAGCGGAAGTCCTGGAAGGTGCGCAGCAGGACCCCGAAGAGGCCCAGCACCATCGGTTTGCCCTCGAAGGGGGTGAACTTGACGGGGCTGTAGAAGCGGATGTCCTCGGTGAAGAGGTCGTCCAGGGCCGCGAGGTCACGGTTGTCGATGGCGGTACGGAAACGGTCGGCAGTGGTCATCGCACACCCGCCTGCTTTCATAATCATGGATGTGAGTAGTCATTTTCATGACTATCATGGTTGCGTGTCCGGCGACAGAGGCATGCGGAGACACGAGGACACGGAGACATGAGGGAGGCGATCCGATGGCCCTACGGCACGCCGTGCTGGCGGCACTGCTCGAGGGGGAGCTCAGCGGATACCAGCTGACCAAGGCGTTCGACATCGGCGTGGCCAACTTCTGGCACGCCCAGCCACAGCAGCTCTACGCCGAGCTGACCCGCCTGGAGAAGGACGGGCTGATCGCGGGCCGGGCGGTGGTCCAGGAGACCCGCCCCACCAAGCGGTTGTTCCATGTGACCGATGCCGGGCTGGCGGAGCTGGAGGAGTTCACGGCGGCGTTCGCCAAGCCGTCCTTCATCCGTGACGACCTGCTCGTCAAGGTCCAGGCCGCCGACCACGTCGACACGGAGACCCTGATCGGCCAGCTCACCGAGCGTGCCAGCTTCGCCGAGGCCAAGATCCAGCTCTTCGGCAAGCTGCTGCGCAAGATGCGGGGTGACCTTACGGAGGAGGAATTCCTGCGCCACGGCCGCCGCATCGGCCCGTATCTGACCTGTCTGCGCGGCCTGGCCCTCGAACAGGGCAACCGCGACTGGTGCGAGCGCACCATCACCGTCCTGCGAGAGAGGCAGCACAGCCGTGCCCGACACTGACGCGGCGTACAGCCGCTATGTCGCACTGGGCGACAGCCAGACCGAGGGCCTCGGCGACGGCGACGACGTCACAGGGCTGCGCGGGTTCGCCGATCGCCTCGCCGAGCACCTCGCGCATGCGAATCCTGGCCTCTCGTACGCCAATCTCGCTGTACGGGGCCGTCTCGCCGCGCAGGTCCACGCGGAGCAGCTCGCACCGGCCCTGGCGCTCCGCCCCGATCTGGCCACCGTCGTCGCCGGGGTCAACGACCTCCTCCGCCCCCGCTTCGACGCCGACCGCACCGCCCACCACCTGGAGGCGATGTTCGCCGCGCTCAGCACGCACGGGGCCCACGTCGCCACGCTCACCTTCCCCG
The DNA here is from genome assembly GCF_052665095.1 of Streptomyces sp. NEAU-174. Lineage (NCBI taxonomy): Bacteria > Bacillati > Actinomycetota > Actinomycetes > Kitasatosporales > Streptomycetaceae > Streptomyces > Streptomyces sp. NEAU-174. Next base: position 838,859 of record NZ_JBQTCE010000003.1, read on the forward strand.
ACCCCGCCCGCATCAGCCCCCTGGCGCGCCCCCTCACCCCGCGCGTCATAGCCCTCAACGAGCGCATCCGCGAGGCCGCCAGGCGCCATGGCGTCACCGTCGCCGAAACCGGCCACTACCCCGTCGTCACCGACCCCCGGCTGTGGAGTCACGACCGTCTCCACGCCAGCCCCATCGGCCACCAGCGCATCGCCGCCGCACTCGCGTACACCCTCAATCTCCCGGGCACCGACGACACCTGGAGCCACCCGCTGCCCCCGCCGGCGACGCCCGCGCCGACCGGATGGCGCGCCGCCACCGACGAACTCCGCTGGACCGCCACCTTCCTCGGCCCCTGGCTCACCCGCCGCCTTCGCGGCCGCTCCTCCGGCGACGGCCGCACGGCCAAGCGACCGCAGCTGGTGCCGGTGCGTGTCGAGACGTCCGAGCCGAGGTCTCGCGGTGAGCAGGTCGGCGAGAGTCCGTGAGCGAAGGGTGAGTTGTTCGAGGCGCTGACCTCCCTTCCGTGACGTCAGGCCGGGGCGGTTCGGGTCGCGGTGATCACCACCGTCGCGTACGGCATCGCGAAACTGCCGCCCATCGCGTCGATGGCCGCGCCGACACCCTCCAGCACCTCCGCCAGCCCAGCCGGAGGGAGTCGGGTGAAGGCGCCCTGGGTGGGGATCTGCTCGAGCCAGGCGTCCCGGGTGTAGGTCCACTCCCAGTCGAACCGCCACTGTTCCGGTTCGCCGAACGCGCCCGCCGCCCGTATCCCGTCGGCGGCCTTGGTAAGGATCGGCTGATGCGTGTCCAGGCCGCCCCGCGCCACCGCCCGGAAGTCGAAAGGCGCGTCGGGCATCACCCGTCGGCAGACCGCGGCGAGGGCTTCCGCCAGCTCGGTTGGGGGCCGGAAGACGTTCCAGAACGCGGCCAGCCGGGCGCCGGGCCGCAGTACCCGGGCGGCTTTGGCCGCTCCCGCGACCGGGTCGATCCAGTGCCACGCCTGGCCCGCGATCACCGCGTCGAAGTGCCGGCCGGCCGGATCCCAGGCTTCGAACGTCGCGACCTCGACCGCCGTCCCGAGCCGCCGCGCCACGTCGGCCATCCGCGCGTCCGGCTCGACACCGAGCACCGTGCGGCCGGTCTGCTGGAACTGCCGGGCCGCGATACCGGTGCCGCAGCCGACGTCGAGGATGTCGGGGACATCGCGGACGCCGGGGGCATCGAGGGCGCCGGGGGTATCGAGGGCGCCGGGGCCCGGGCTGCCGGTGGCGATCCGGTCCACCATGGCCTGGGGGTAGCGGGGCCGGGCCTGGTCATAGCGTTCGGCATCCGTGCCGAACGACTCGGCCATCTGCCGCTGTTGATGGGGCTCGTTCCCGGAGAACGGTAGAGTGGGCATGCGCCCACTATGAGTGGGCACTTGCCCACTCGTCAACCGGGCGGGCCCACGAGCGAGGTGAGGAGGGACGCACGGTGCCGACAGGGGTGGCCATGCGTGACGTACGCGAGCAGTTGTTCCAGGCCGCCGAGCGGGTCCTGCTCCGGGACGGGCCGAGCGCGCTGACCAGCCGGGCGGTCACCACGGAGGCGGGCTGCGCGAAGGGCGTCCTGCACCGGCACTTCGCCGACTTCGACGCCTTCCTCGCCGAGCTCGTACGGGATCGCATCGCCCGGCTCGACCAGCAATCCGCCGACCTGCGCGACGCCGCGGGGACCGGCACCGTCGCCGGCCACCTCGCCGACGCCCTGACGACCCTGTTCGAGTCGGTCGCCGTGGCCCTCGTCAGCCTGGTCACCTCGCGGGACGAGCTCCGCGCCCGGCTCCGCGAGACCACACCGATCGGCATCCCGCTCCTGACGGAGGCCACGGCCATGCTCGCCTCCTACCTCACCGCCGAGCGGGACCGGGGACGCATCGCGGCCGACGCCGACATCGACGCGCTCGCACCCACGGTGATCGGGGCCGGACACCTGCTCTTCGCGGACCGCGAGGCCGCGCCGCCGGACGCCGTGGCCGTCCGCAAGATGGTCACCACCGTCATCGCCGACGTCGTACGGGAGCCGTCGCCCTGACACCCGGCGACGCCCGCGGACCGGGGGCCCGCGTCGTATGGACGTGCCCCCATCAGTCGGCCGCACCCCCATCGGTACGATCAGTAGAGAACAGGAACCCATCCCACGGGGGTGCAGGTCATGTCCGAGTCGACCGTGTCCGGAGCCGGGCGGAGTGAGTCGCCCGCCGTCGCGTTGGGGCCCACCGCGCTTGTTCTCGGGGTGTGCTCCGCCGTGGGCGCATTGGGCGTATTCGGGTCCACGCTCGTGCTCATCGCCCTTCCGTGGACGATCATCGCCGGGGCGCTCGCCGTCGTTCTCGGGGCCATGGGTGTGCACCACGCGCGCCGCGGGGTCGGGCGCCTGTGGGTCGCCGTCACCGGAGCCGCCCTCGGTGCCGTTGGGTTCTTCGGCACCACCGCCCTTCTCTGGTCCTTGGGCGGCTGACCAGCGGCCGACTACACGTTGGTGTCGAGCTCGGCGGCGGACGCGATGATGGCGTCGAGGACGGTCAGGACCTCCTTGCGGGGCTCGGAGCGGGTGGTGCGGTGCCGGGCGATCAGGCGGCGGGTGCCCAGGCCGGGCAGGGACACCGCCTTTACGCCGTCGGGCAGCACACCCAGCACGGCCAAGGCGGGCACGATCGCTATGCCCAGGCCTCCCGACACCAGGGAGAGCGCGACGTCGTAGTCGTAGTAGCTGTGGGCCGGGGGCGTGGCCTTCAGGCCGCGCCGGGCCTGTTCGGTGGCGCTGTGGGCGGCCGCGTCCGGGTCGACCCCGAGCCAGGTGAGGTGCTCCAGGTCCGCCGTGCTCATCGGGACCGGCGTCGCCGCGGGCATGATCACCACCCACGGTTCCTCGAGCACCGGCACATCGCGGGTGCCGCGCGCGGCGCGGTGGCCGAGGGGGGTCTCGGCCTCCAGAATGATCAGGTCGACCGCACCCGACCGCAGCTCCTGCTGGGCCTTTTCGCCGTCCATCTCCCGGATCAGCAGTTCCAGACCGGGGAACTGCTCGCGCAGCCCGTGCACCAGCGGTACGAGCAGCATGCGGATCACCGTCTTGAAGGCGCTGATGACGACGGTGCCCGTCACCTCCCCCTGTAGCGCCGCCAGTGCTTTGCGGGCGTCGGTCAGCTCGGACTCGATGCGCTCCGCGGTTTCGGCGAGCACCCGTCCCGCCTGTGTGAGGACGGCTCCGCGCGGCTGACGGTCCAGAACGGTGACGCCCACCGCGCCCTCCAGGCGGGCGATCTGCTGGGACACGGCCGACGGTGTGAGATGCAGGACATCCGCCGCCGCCAGCACCCCTCCGGCCCGGTGGACGGCCAGCAGTACGGCCAGTTTGCGTGCGTCGATATCCATTCAGTTCAGCTTAATGCAGGGGGAAGACAACTTCGATTGATCTGTATGCCCATGGCCGCCACCATGGCGGTATGGAGGAGTTGCTGCCCCTGGTCGCCGCGGCGGCCGGGTGGATCGGTGCCCTGTGCACCGCCACGGCCTACGCCCTGGTGTCACGTCGGCGGATCGAACCGGATTCGCGTACATCCCAGTCGATCAACATGCTCGGTGGCGCACTGCTGGCCGTATCGGCGGCCGCCAATGGGGCCTGGCCATCGGTCACTTCGAACTTCGTGTGGATCATCATCGGCATGCAGACCCTCGTGAGCGTACGCCGCGGCCTGGGCGTGACCGACGGTCGCTAAGCGCTCCGCTGGAAGTGTCGCGATGGGTCGTCGGCCGGCTGCGGTGCCGTCGTGGCTGGTCGCGCCCGCGCGGCGGAGCCGCATATCGACACGGCCCCGCGCCCCTTCGGGGCGCTGCCCGGACATGGCGGTTGGCGGCCTCGGCGGTGGTCTTCAGATCGCTCAACCACGCTTCGAGGCCCTGGCCCAGGGCCTCGGTCGCGGTGGAGGGGTCGTGGCGGCGGCTTGGGTGGTGTTGGCCTTGTTGGCCCTTGCCCGTGCGGCTTGGGTCTGTGGCGCGGCCATCCCTACGACGCCCGCGGCGGCGAGCGCGATCGTGAGGGCGCCGCGACCCGCGGGTCATCTCTGCGCGCTGATCCTGAACACCGGGAAGCCGGGCGCGATCTCCAGCAGCTTCTCGTCGCTCGAATTCGCGTCGACATCGTCGAAGAAGCGGCCGACCTCCCACGCCCACTTCTTCAGGTACAGCCGCAGGATCTCCGGCTTCGCGCCGTCCTCCACCTCGACGGCGCTGAACGGCTCCACCCTGCGGCCCAGCCGCAGTTCGCCGCCGCCCGCCGCGCGCATATTGCGCACCCACTGGGTGTGGCCGCGCGGGGCGACGAGGTAGCGCTCACCGCGCAGGGTCAGCGGGTTGACCGGGGTGGTGCGCCACTCGCCGCTCTTGCGGCCGCGGACGGCCAGGATCTGGCTCCCGGCCAGGCCGATGCCGAGCTTCGTCAGGTACTTGGCCAGGCCGTTGAAGATCCTGTCGAACGTGCTGGGCTTGAGGTTGCGGAGCTCGGTCATGTCATTCCTCTTCGGCTTCCGGCGTGCGAGAGCAGTGTTCAGGTGGCGAGAGCAGTGCTCTCTCTTGAGATCACTGAACACCGGAACCCATCCGCAAGTCAAGAGCAGTGCTCTCGAAATCGTGCGCCGCTCTCGTTCATGGCACACTGGTCGGCATGAACGCCAGTCGGACAGCCAGGGACCGGGCCCGCGCGGAGCTCACGCAGGAGATCAAGAACGAGGCCCGGCGTCAGCTCGCGGTGGATGGCGCCCAGAAACTCTCGTTGCGCTCGGTCGCCCGGGAGTTGGGCATGGTGTCGTCGGCCCTGTACCGCTACTTCGCCAGCAGGGACGAGCTGCTCACCGCGCTGATCATCGACGCGTACGACGCGGTGGGCGAGCGGGCGGAGCAGGCCGCGAGCAAGGCCGCGGAGGGGGACGCGCCGCGGGAGCGCTGGCGCAAGGCGTGTCACGCGGTCCGGGACTGGGCGCGGGCCAATCCGCATGAGTACGCCCTGATCTACGGTTCGCCGATCCCGGGGTACGCCGCCCCGCAGGACACGGTCGCCTCGGCGGCGCGCGTACCGATGGTCCTGATCAGGATCCTGCGGGAGACGAACCCCTCGCCCGCGTTCGAAGGCCCGCCCCTGACCGAAGGGCTGGCCGGTCAGTTGCGGGCACTGGGCGAACAGGTCGCGCCGGACGGTGAACGGATCGCGCCGGATCTACCGCCGGAGACGCTCAACCGCGGCATCGTGGTGTGGACGCAGCTGTTCGGGATGCTGAGCTTCGAGCTGTTCGGTCAGTTCGTCGGCAGCGTGGACCCCACCGACGAGTTCTTCGACCACACGATCGAACAGCTCGCCGACTTCCTCGGGCTTCCGCCGACCCGTTGACGGGTCACGGGCGGCGGGCCGCCCACAGGGTGCGCTCGGCGCGGACGGCGAGGTCGTCGCGTCGCAGCACGCTGTCCGGGCCGTCGCTGTCGATGAGGTGGTCGAGGGTGGCCAGGTCGTCGGGGCTCAGGCGGGCCGCCACATGGGAGCGCACTCGGCGGAGGAACGCCTGGGCGTAGCGGCCGGTGGGCTCGGGGAGCGGGGGACGCAGATCGATGGTGAAGGGGCGCTCCACCGCGATGCCGAATCCGGCGCGGGAGAGGCGAGGGCCCCAGTCGGAGCCCAGCTCCGGCATCCGCTCGGCGTGCTCCTGGGCCTGTACGGCGTGACAGCGGGCCTCGAGTCCTGGGCGCCCTCGGCCGACGTCCTCGGGGAGGAAGCGCGGGAAACCGGCCATCTCGATCACGGCCAGGAGACCGCCGGGGCGCAGCCGCTCGAAGATCTCGCGCAAGGCGCGGTCGGGGTCGGCGAGGTGGTGGACGGACGCCGACGCCCACACCAGGTCCACGGGGCCGAAGTCCGGCCATGTGTCGTCCAGATCCGCCTGGACGGTGCAGACGCGGTCCTCCACTCCGCGTGCGCGGGCCTTGTCCCGTAGGTGCTCCAGGAGGTCGGGGGATCGGTCGACGGCGATCGCCTCGGCGTCCTCGAAGCGCTGGAGCAGGGCGAGGGTGCCGGTGCCGGTGCCGCTGCCCAGGTCGAGGATGCGGCGGGGCGGGTCGTCCCGCGTCAACTGGGCGAGCTGAGACGTCACTTCGGACAGGTAAGTGTGCAGGACTTCGGCGTCGAGGTCCAGGAGTTCGGCCCAGCCCGAGTCGTCCGGCCCGTCCCCGCCGTGGTGGTGCTCGTGGTTGTGCTCGTGGTGGTGGTCCGTCATGTTTCGAGCGTAAGTGGGCCTTGCCTCAGCGGCATACCATCTTGCGTATGACGCAAGAGGACAGCGCTCTCGACGCCCTGGTTCGCAAGCGGATCAGGGGACTGCGTTCGGCCATGGGCTGGTCGCTGGACGATCTGGCCGCCCGCTGCTATCTGAGCCCGTCCACGCTGAGCCGGATCGAGACGGGGCATCGACGGATCGGTCTTGATCAGTTGAGCGCGATAGCGCGGGCCCTGGGGACCAGCCTGGATCAGCTGGTGGAGTCGACCGCCGATGACGACGTGATCATCCGGCCGCAGCATAACGCGGCGCGCGGGCTGACCACCTGGATGCTGAACCGGCAGGCCGGGGTCATCGTGGCCAAACTACGCCTCACCAAACCGGCCCCGACCAGTGCCGCGGCGCTGAAGGTCCATCCGGGCAGGGACTGGTTCACGGTCCTGTCCGGGGCCGTGACGCTCGTGTTGGGGGATCGGAGGATCGTCGTCGAGACCGGGCAGGCGGCGGAGTTCTCCACGATGATCCCCCACGCCTTCGGAGCGCACGGCGGACCTGCCGAGGCCCTGGGCATCCTGGACCAGGACGGGCGCCGTACACATCTGCGGTCGCTGTCGGAGGAGGCGGAGGAGGGCGAGGGGACGGCCTGAACAGGTCGCAGGAAGTCCGCTACGGCTCGGGCAGCGCCCCGAAGGGGCGCGGGGCTGTGTCGATGTGCGGCTCCGCCGCGTGGGCGCGACCAGCCACGACGGCGCCGCAGTCGGCCGACGACGCATCGCCACACTTCCAGCGAAGCGCTTAGGCCGGGTTGGCGGCGGACTGGGCGCGGGACAGGGCCACGTCCAGGACGACCAGGAGCGCGTCGCGGACCGAACCCGTCTCGCGGGCGTCGAAGACGATCAGCGGGACGTGCTCGGAGATGTCCAGGGCCCAGCGGACCTCGTCCAGATCGTGCTGGACCTCGCCGTCGAAGGCGTTGATGGCGACGGCGAAGGGGATGTCCCTGTGCTCGAAGTAGTCCACCGCCGCGTAACAGTCGTCCAGGCGGCGGGTGTCCACGATCACCAGGCCGCCGAGGGCGCCCTCGACCACGTCGTCCCACATGAAGCCGAAGCGGTCCTGGCCCGGTGTGCCGAACAGATACAGCTTCAGCTTCGGGTCGATCGTGATGACGCCGAAGTCCATGGCGACCGTGGTGGTGGTCTTGCCGGGGGTGTGGGTGAGGTCGTCCACGCCCGCCGCGACCTCCGTGATCAACGCCTCCGTGGTCAGCGGCCGGATCTCGGAGATCGCGCCCACCGCCGTGGTCTTGCCGACCCCGAAGCCACCGGCGATGACCAGCTTGACCGGCAGTGGCGGTTCTTCAACCGCTATCGCGGAGTGAGCCCCGTGAGTCGGGGACGGCACGGAGACCATCGATAACCCTTCGCAGTACGGAGATGTCGTGGACGGTCCCGGCGTTCGGGACATGGACCGCCAGATGTCCCGCGGCGCACAGGTCCTCCGCGAGGACCCGGACCACGTTGAGATGCAGATGCAGCCGGGCGGCCAGCTCCGCCACCGACTGGGGGCGTCGGCAGGCGGCGACGATGTCGCGGCGTTCGAAGGCGAGCGACCGCAGGGCGGACAGCCCGTCCGGCGTCGCAACGATCTGGGTCTCGACCGGGAGCGGTGGCGCGGCGCCGCTCCCGGCCACCCTGCCCGCGGTCAGCAGGAACGGGCGGACGGCGGAGGCGCGGACGGCGGGCTCGGGCGGCGCCTCTGGCTCTGGCGGTGCCTCTGGCTCGGGCGGCTCGGCGGGCTCGGGCGGCGCCTCGGGCTCGGGCGGCGCCGGGGTGGCCCGGGTGCCGTCCTCCGCGTCCTGTCCTGTCCCCTCCCGCGCTGCCGCGTCGTGCGGTACTGGTTCACCGGCGGCCATCTCGCCCCCCTCCCTGCGCCGCGCGCCCCGTCAGCCGACGGACCCGGCGCTCTTCTTCAGCTCCATGACGAGCTGCGGGGTGAGCGCGGTCCCGGCCCGGTTGGCGAAGAGGGTCATCTCGTACGCGATGTTGCCCAGCTTCGCCTCCTTCGTGGTCACCACGCCGAGCACGGCACCGCAGCCGATGGACGACACCAGCACATGGCCGCCCTCGAGATCGATGATGACCTTGTTCAGCTCGCCGAGGCCGTAGTTGCCGGAGGCACCGGCGGCGAGGCTGGTGACACCGGAGACGATCGCGGCGAGCCGCTCGGAGTCGGCCTGTTCCCGCAGTTGGGAGACGGCGATCAGCAGGCCGTCGGAGGACACCGCGATGGCGTCGACGACACCGGCGGTCTGGGTGGCGAATCGGTCCAGCAGCCAGGTGAAGTCGGCCGCGGCGGCTCGCAGATCGGTGGCTTCCCGCTCAGCGGTACCGCTCTTATCTGTCGGCGTGGTCACTGCCCGACTCCTTCCGGGGTCGCTGATGTGTCGATGGCATGGCTTCGGCCGGGGTGGCGGCGGCGCTGTCCCGCTCCGCCCTGCGTACGGCCGCCTCGAACTCGTCGAGTTCGGAGCGGACCGCGTCGGCGTCGGCGGGCCGACGCGTCGCCGGGATCGCCCGGTCGGCCGGTGAGGTGGTCTTGTCGAGCGTCGCGCCCCGGACGCGGCGGCGGAGGGGGCGCGAGCCGGGGGCGGCGGCCGGGGCGACGTTCGGCTCGTTCGCGGCGGACCGCTCCCTCCCGGCGTTCGGCTCGTTCGCCGCCCGCGTCTCCTTCGCGGTACCGGCCGACTCCGCGTCCGTACGGGACGTCGCCGGGACGCGCCGCGGCAGACCCGACTCCGTCACCGGCGCCGCCGGGCGCCGCTCCAGCGCGCCGGCGGAGGACCCGGAGGACCCGGAGGACCGTACGGGCGGAGGCGTGACGGCAGGCGCGGACGCGGGCTCCCGCCCGGCCCCTGCCGCGCCCTTACCCGACCCCGCAGCACCCGACCCCGCGGGACCCGACCCCGCAGCCGTAACCGAAGCCGAAGCTGGACCCGAAGCCGGGCCCGAAGCCGCAACCGCCGGCTCCTCCCCCGCCCCCCGCGCCACCAGCAGCGCCGACGGCACCCACACACTGCCCGTGACCCCGCCGCCCGGCGTACGGCTCAGCGTGACCCGGATGCCCCAGCGCCGGGCGAGGCTGCCGACCACGAAGAGGCCGAGCACCTTGGTCGGTACGAGGTCGAGCCGCTCGCGCCGCACCAGGCGGGCGTTCTCCTCCTCGAGGCGTTCCGCGGCCAGGCCGAGCCCGTGGTCGATGACCTCGATCAGCGCGCCGCCGTCCGCCGTGACATCGGTGCCGGGCCGTACGACGACCTCGACCGGGGTGTCGGACGGGGAGAACGAGACCGCGTTCTCCAGCAACTCCGCCAGCATCAGCGTGAGGTCGCCGATGATGTCGGGCGCGACCGTGGCCTCGGTCTCGGACCGCAGGGACACCCGCTGGTACCCCTCGATCTGGCCGAGCGCCGCGCGGATGACATCGGCCAGTGTCGTCGGCCGGGCGTCCAGCTCGGTCTCCCGGATACCGGCGAGCAGCATCAGGCTGTCGGCGTTGCGCTGGAGGCGTACGGCGATGTGGTCGATGCGGTAGAGCCGCTCCAGGATGTCGGGGGAACTCTCCTCGCGTTCGACGGCGTCGATCAGGGTGAGCTGACGGGTGGTGAGGTTGCTGACCCGGCGGCCGACGTTGCCGAACATCTCGCCCACGTTGCGGCGGCTGAGCACCTGCCGCTCCAGCAGCGCCGCGGCGGTGACCTGCACCTTGTTGAACGCCTCGGCCAGATCGCCGATCTCGTCGCGCACCGGGACCGGGATCGGCCGGGGCCGCAGCGGGGTGGTGTCGGTCGTGTCGTCGTCCTCGACCTTGGCGAGTTCCTCGTCCGCCACCTCGACCACCTGGTGCGCCGCGCCGGTGAGGGCGGCCAGGGGGCGTACGACGGAGCGCCGGACCAGGAACGAGAAGGTCAGCCAGGCGGCGAAGCCGAGAACGGCGAGGGCGAGCAGGGCCAGCGCCTTGTACAGGGCGTTGTTGGAGGCGTCCTCGGTCCGGTCGGCGATCTCGCCGATCAGCGAGCGGGCGATCCCGAGACGGGCCTCGGCCTGCCGGTTGCCCTGGGCCATCGCCGCGCGCAGCTCCCGCGGCGACTGGCCCTGGAGGGAGCTGGGGTCGATCTGGAGCTCGGCGAACCGGTCCTCGATGCCGTTCTCCTCGGCGTTCCGCTCGATGCCGTCGAGGCGCAGGACCTGGCCGGGGTCGGCGACCCTGGAGAAACGTTCCGACTGCTCCTCGTAGACCCGGTGGGCGCCGACCGCGCGGGTGTACTCGGTGAGGCCGTTGGCGTCCCGGGTCTGGGCGGAGAACACCCCGCCCTCGAAGGCCGCGTGGGCGGCGTCGGCGCGCATCACGGCGTCGACCAGCTCGATCGCGGAGGACGAGGGGCTGTCGGAGAAGTGGTCGAGCCCGATGCCGTCGATGAGATAGCCGACGGCGGCGGCGTACGCGGGGTCGATACCGGCGGCGGGCACCGAGCCCCGCTCGACCTTGTCCCGCAGCACGCTCAGGCGCTGGACGTAGTCGAGGGCCCGGGCCTCGTCCTTCGGCAGGGCGGAGCCGAACGCCGAACGCACATCGGCGGCTTGCCCGTCGGTGATCCGCTGCGCCCGGCGGTAGTCGGCGGTGGACGGGAGGGTGGCCCCGGGGCGGACCGACTCCTGCTGGACGGAGAGCAGGAGCGCCTCCCGGTGCTCGGTCTGTACGTCGTTGATCAGCCGGGCCACCTGGCCGCTGTCGCGCACCCGCTCGGCGATCCGGTTGGCGTCCATGGCCTGCCGCACCTGGCCGAACACGGCGACGCCGAGGAGCACGCCGACGACCGTCAGCGGCACGATCACCAGGACGTTGAGCTTCCGCCGGAACGGCCAGCGGTCGAGGAGCGCGCCGAGGGCTTCCGTCCTACGACCCGCCTTACGACCCGTCGTGCGGCCCGCCGTACGATCCGCCGCGCGCCCCGTCGTGTGCCGGGACCGCGAACTCGGCGGCGGCGCGTGTCCGGACGGCTCCTGGTCGGCTGGCGGGTCCGCCGTGTCCACAGACACCCAGGTCCTCCTTCGATGTGCTCCTGAGCGGTGACCGAGGTGTTGTTGCCGCCGATCGCCGACACCGGGAAACGGGACGTCGGCGAAGGCGATTCCGGCCGGAATGCGAGCGATGGAATCGCGCCACATGCGTGGCCGGGCGTGAACACTACCGCCTGTGCGCACACGCGCAAGGCATGGCCTCTCAACGACCACGGAATTTCCACGGTTTGCAGGGTTTAGGTCATCTACGTATCCCCCGGCGCCCCGCCAACCGCCCAGCCGGTGGCCGGGAGGTGACCGCCCGGTGGTCGTGGGGTGGAGACCGAGGGCGGCGCATGGGCTGGCTTGTTCACGACTGTGCTCGACGGGGCTACGGGTGCCGAGGGGGCTGCCCGGCGCGGCGCCGCCACCCGTAACCTGTCTGCCCCAGCCCCCGACCCGCCCACCCCGGTCGACCCCGGCCCGTCCCCGGTCGACCCCCGAACCATCCCCGGCCGTACCCTCCGTACCACTCCGTGCCCCGCGAGGAGACCCGTGCACCCCACCCGCAAGGCGGCCCTGACGGCCATCGCGCTGCTGGCCGTGGCCACCGCCGGCTGCGAGCCCGGCGCCGCCTCCACCACGACCCACCGGACCTCCGCGAAGCCCGGCTGCCCGACCGTCCTCGCCAGAGCCGAACGAGCCGTCAAGAAGGCCGAGGCCGTGGACGCCCCGTGGAAGGGCCCCACCACCGGGCCCGAGGCGGCCGGTCACGGCAAGAGCATCGTCTTCATCGCCCATGACCTCTCCAACCCCGGTCCGGCCGGAGTCGCCCAGGGCGTCCAGGAAGCCGCGTCACTGCTGCGGTGGAGCGCCCGCACCCTCAACGGCCAGGGCACGCCGGAGGGTTACCGGTCCGCCTTCAAGAAGGCGCTCGCCCTCAAGCCGGACGGCATCGCCATCGCCGGTTTCGACCCCGGCAGCGTCGCCGACGAGATGAAGGAGGCCAAGGCGGCGGGCATTCCGGTGATCGGCTGGCACTCCGCCCCGACCCCGGGCCCGGACGGGAGCCCCGATCTCTTCACCAACGTCACCACCCGGGTCGAGGACGTCGCGAAGATCAGCGCCGACTGGATCATCGCCCGCTCGGGCGGCCGCGCGGGTGTGGTGCTGTTCACCGACGGCACGGTCCCCTTCGCGAAGCGCAAGTCGGACCTGATCAAGAAGGAGCTCGCCACCTGCTCCGACGTCAAGCTGCTGAGCTACCGGAACGTGCCGATACCCGAGGCCAACAAGCGCGCCATCGGGGAAGTCCGGTCCCTGCTCGCTCGCTTCGGCGACAAGTGGACGTACTCGGCCGCCATCAACGACCTGTACTTCCGGCACACCGCGGCCGCTCTGCGCGCGGCGGGCAAGGACGGCGCGGGCGCCCCGTTCAACATCGGCGCGGGGGACGGCGACCCGTCGGCCTTCCAGCGCGTCAACGGCAAGCGGTTCCAGGCGGCCACGGTGCCCGAGCCCCTCACCGAACAGGGCTGGCAGATCGCCGATGAGTTCAACCGCGCCTTCGCGGACAAGCCCGCCAGCGGATACGTCCCCTCGGTGCACATCACCACCGCCGCGAACAGCGGTGGCGCGCTGTCGTGGGACTCCGAGGGCTATCGGCAGGCGTATCGCAAGATCTGGGGGAAGTAGCCGAAGGGGAGCAGGCACGGGGAGGGCCGGGGCTCGTGAGGGGAGCCCCGGCCCCGGTGAGACCTAGTCCTGCCCGGTCTCAGTCCTGGTGGACCTCGTTGTTGCCCGCGCCGCCGGAGAGTGTGTCATTGCCCTCGCCGCCCCACAGCACGTCGTCGCCGCTGTTGCCGTAGAGGGTGTCGTCGCCCTTGCCGCCACGGAGGGTGTCGTTGCCGGTGCCCCCGCGCAGGATGTTGTCCTCGGAGCCTCCGGTGATGGTGTCGTTCCCGGCGTCACCGTGGCATTCCTGCGCGCAGTTGGTGATGGTGTCGTCGCCGTCGCCGCCATAGGCGCCGAAGCCCATGACACCGCCGCCACCGTCGATCTTGTCGTTGCCGCCCTCGCCGTAGAACGTGGGCGCCGCGCTGCCCTGAAGGACATCGTTGCCCGCGCCGCCGTGAATTCCGGCGTAGGCCGAGCCATTGGGGTCGATCTTCGCGGTGTCATTGCCGTCACCGAGATCGACATCGAAGTTGTCGGAGTCGTCGGAGTTCTGCGGGATTTCGACCGCGCACTGGGCGACGGTGTGATCGCTCGCGGTCGGGTAGGTGCACTCGTCCCAGTTGGCCGCCTCCGGACCGATGGTGATGTCACCCTTGTCGCGGAAGGTGAGGACGTAATATTCCTCGAATTCCCCACGGCTGACGATCTGCTCGGAGACGGTCAGATTGTTCTTCTGTCCCGCGGCGGCCTTGTACCAGAGCTCGCCGTCCTCGTGGACGAGAGAGCCCGAGGTCGTCGGGGCCGCCTGGGCGGCGGGCGCCGCGAGCGCGGCTCCGCCCAGGGCGAGCGCGAGGGTGGCCGTGGCGGCCATGATCCGGTATCTGCGCATAGGGAAAGGGCCCTTCGTGCCATCAGCGCCGATCGGGCCGGCGAGTAAGCGCGGTTTCAGTCACCGGGCGCCGGCGATCGGCTATTGGGTGTTTCCGATCGCCCCGGTAGACCGGGATGGACGGCAAGCGGTTGCCCCGGAAATTACCTAGTTTGCCGCAGGATTCCCGCATGATTCCCGCAGTCGCAGGTCATCGAGTTATTCGAAGGGAGTCGCACAAGGAATGACGACATCGCCGTAACCGGCCTTTCCGGGTGCATTAACCCCTCGTTCACCCGAGTCGCGGTGAGGGCGGGGGTCACCGCGCCGGAGGAGACGGAGCGGACCCGGCCGTGGGCGGTGGTCCATGGATCCGGCGCCCGTACGGCGGCCGCGCCGGAAAGCCTCCGCGGGAAAGTCACCAGGACAAAGCACCGCCGGAAACTGATCCGGATTCCAGTAAACATTTCCTGGAGAACATCTCCGGAATCCGTGGAGTTCTGCCGCACCCGCCTGTCAAGATCTTCCCTCATGCCTTCCCCGTTCACTCAGGAATATCAGGGATTCTCGTGCGGAAAATGAATGCGGCCGCCACCGTGGCCGTCGCGGTACTGGCTCTGGCGCTGACCGGCTGCGGCAAGGACGACGACAAGGACGCCAAGTCGTCCGGCGCCTCCGACAAGACGGCGTCCGCCCAGCAGGCCGACGATGCGGAACGCTCCACCGCGTCCGCCACTCCCACCAGCGCGAGCCCCAGCCCGAGCCGTACGAAGCCCGCCAAGCGCCCCAGTGCGAGCCCGAGCAGCCCCCGGGCCACCCGCACCGCCGACGGCACCACGCCGGCCCCGCGCCGCACGGCCCCGAAGACGCAGGCCCCCGCGCCGACCCGGGCGGGCGCCCCGGCGAGCGTGCAGGGCACCTGGTACTCCGAGGTGCGCGACCCGAATGGCAACGCGCTCGTCATGACCGTGTCCGGCAGTTCCCTCAGCGTGGGGTACCAGGGCAAGTCCTGCCCCGGGACGATCAGCGCGAGCATGGCCGTCACCATGACCTGTCAGGGCGAGACCATCTCCGGCGGCCACGCCGTGGTCAGCGGTGACGGCCAGAGCCTCACCGTCAACTGGCCCCAGGGCAAACCCGACCGGTACGTCCGTCCGTGAGCCGACTCCCGGCCGACGCGGCCCGTCAGTGGGATCGGCCGGTGTTGAGCCGGGCGGCCTGGCGGGTCAGATAGTCGCGTTCGGCGAGGTTGGACGCCTGGTGGGCCGCCTCCGCGTACAGCCGGGCCGCCGTCGCCAGGTCGCCGTCGCGCTCGTGGAGGTACGCCGCCACCGCCGCGTGGCGGGGCAAGGGGGACCCCTTGCTCGAAGAGCCGGGGGAAGAGGCGTCCAGTTCCGCGAGCGCGGCCAGCCCGGCGCGCGGCCCGTCGGCCTCGCCGACGGCCACCGCGCGGTTGAGCCGCACGACCGGGCTGTCGGTCAGGCCCGCGAGCTCGTCGTACCACTCCACGATCTGCACCCAGTCGGTCTCCTCGGCGGTGGGCGCGTCCGCATGGAGGGCCGCGATGGCGGCCTGGGCCTGGAACTCGCCCAGCCGGTCGCGGGCCAGCGCCGCCTGGAGGATCTCCACCCCCTCGGCGATCGCCTCGGTGTCCCACCGGGAGCGGTCCTGCTCGGCGAGCGGCACCAGGCTGCCGTCGGGCGCGGTCCGGCTGGCGCGCCGGGCGTGGTGGAGCAGCATCAGGGCGAGCAGCCCCGCCACCTCGGGGTGATCGATCGCGGCCGCGAGCTGCCGGGTGAGCCGGATGGCCTCGGCGGCGAGGTCGACGTCGCCCGAGTAGCCCTCGTTGAAGACCAGGTACAGCACGCGCAGCACGGTGGCGACGTCGCCGGGCTGGTCGAACCGTACGCCGGAGACGGTGCGCTTGGCCCGGCTGATCCGCTGCGCCATGGTCGCCTCGGGCACCAGATACGCCTGGGCGATCTGGCGGGTGGTGAGGCCGCCGACCGCGCGCAGCGTGAGCGCGACGGCGGACGACGGCGTCAGCGACGGGTGGGCGCACAGGAAGTACAGCTGGAGCGTGTCGTCCACCGGGGCGGCCGGGCCGGGCGCCGGTTCCTCCTCGACGAGGTCCTCGCGCCGGCGGCGGGCCACGTCCGCCCGGGTCGCGTCGAGGAACTTGCGCCAGGCCACGGTGACCAGCCAGCCCTTGGCGTCCCGCGGGGGGTCGGCCGACCATACGCGGACCGCCTCGATGAGCGCGTCCTGTACGGCGTCCTCGGCCGCCGCGAAGTCGGCTCCGCGGCGGACGAGGATGCCGAGCACGCCCGGCGTGAGGCTCCTGATCAGGGCCTCGTTCATCCGCGTCACTTGAAGGTGCACTCCGTGGTGCTGGGCTTGGCGGCCAGGAACGGGCGCACCTCCAGCCACTCGTGGATCGGCTTCCCGTCCTTCCCCGGAGCGGCCGACAGCTCACCGGCCAGCTCGACGGCGCGCTCGTGGCTGTCGACGTCGATCACCATCCAGCCCGCGATGAGGTCCTTGGTCTCGGCGAACGGACCGTCGGTGACCGGCGGACGCCCCTCGCCGTCGTACCGCACCCACGACCCCTCCGGGGCGAGCGCCTGACCGTCGACGAACTCGCCGGTCTTCTCCAGCCGGGCCGCGAAGTCGTTCATGAACTGCACATGCGCCGAGATCTCCTCCGGCGTCCACTGGTCCATCGGCACGTTGTTCACCGGAGCCGGAGCGCCGCGGTAGTGCTTCAGCAGCAGGTACTTGGCCATCGTGGTTCTCCTCGATGCGGATGCGACCCATTGTGGTCGCGTTCACCCCCGGGACGGAGCCGGTCCCGCGTTCTCGACATCCCCGTCCGAAGATTTTTTCCGCTGCTCCTCGATCCGGTGCAGCACCGAGTCCAGATGCGCCTCGGAGGCCGCCCGGGCCGCCTCCGGGTCGCGGTCCTCGATCGCCCGCAGGATGGCCTGGTGCTCCTCGATGGTGGCGCGCCGGCGGGCGGCGGACAGCGAGGTCCTGCGCCGCCCGGGCTCGCCGATCTCGTAGACCCGGTCCAGCAGCCGCAGCAGCAGCGGGTTGCGGGTGTACTGGGCGATGGCGCGGTGGAAGGTGCGGTCCAGGTCGGTGAACTCCTGCCGCGTGGGCTCGCGTCGCATCGCGTCCAGCAGGGCGTGGAGCTGGACGAGGTCGGAGGGGGTGGCGCGGCGGGCGGCCCGCGCGGTCACCGAGGGCTCGATGCACGCGCGCACCTCCATGACCTGCAACAGCTCCGCCGTGGCATCGAGCCCCGAGGCCAGGACGTCGCCGCGCGGAGTGGCCCCGGGGTCGAGCACGACGGTGCCGGAGCCGGGGCGCCGGGCGACCAGTCCGCGTGAGGCGAGGGCGCGCAGCGCCTCGCGGACCGAGCCCCGGGAGACGCCGAGGCTCTCCGCGAGCTCCCGCTCCGGGGGGACGCGGGAACCGGGCGCCAGCTCTCCGCTCAGGATCAGCCGCTCCAGGCCCACGGCCAGGGCGTCCGGCCTCGACAGGGTGGAGTGCCGCAGTTGCCGCCAGTCCATCTCCTGGCTTTCCTCCGCCTTCTTCAGCTTTCTCCAGCTTTCCGGTCCGGCCGGTGGTCCAGAGTCTCACACCCGGCGGGCGCCATCCCGGTGTCCTCCCGGCCTCCACCCAGGGTCCTCCCCGCCGCCGCGAGCGGATTTAACCAGGTGGTGACGGGCGGGCAACCGGAGTCACCGGGTCCGCACGCTAGCGTCCACCGACATCAATTTGGTCCTACCAATGGACCAAGTGCGGCCGCTGCGCCATCCTGGCCGCACCGCAGCGCGCGCCCCGACGTCCCCAGCAGTGAGGCATCCCGCCATGCGCCAAAGAACGAGCGGACCCAGCGACCGGCCCCCACCCATCCGCCACCGACCGCGCGCCGCCGCCCTCTCCGCCCGGGTGCTGTGTGTGCTGGCCGCCGGCGCCACCGCCGGCTGCGCCTCCCTGGCCTCCCCCACGGCCGAGGTGGGCGCCGACCGGATGACCGACCCCCGGCCCGCCCGCGACGGCGGAACGCTCACCATCGCCCTCAAATCGGACCCGGACAAGCTGGACCCCACCTTGGCCAGCACCGCCGTGGGCCGGACCGTGTTCACCGCGATGTGCGAGAAGCTCTACGACGTCGACGCCGCGAACCGGATCGTGCCGCAGCTCGCCGCCGCCCCGCCCACGACCAGCGACGGGGGCCGCACCGTCACCATCAAGCTGCGGCACGGCGTCCGGTTCGCCGACGGCACCCGCATGGACGCCGAGGCGGTCAAGACCTCCCTGGACCGGCACCGGACGCTGACCGGTTCCGTGCGCGCGAGCGAGCTGAAGCCCCTCACCTCGGTCCAGGCGGTGGGCGACGACACCGTACGGCTGCGGCTGACCAAGCCGTACGTCCCGCTGCTCGCGCTGCTCGCGGACCGCGCGGGCATGGTGATGTCCCCCACCGCGCTGAAGCGCTACGGCAAGGGCTTCGCGAGCCACCCCACCTGCGTCGGCCCGTTCCGCTACGCCGAGCGCGTGGTGGGCGACCGCATCGTGCTGGACAAGGACCCGAACTACTACGACGCCGACGCCGTCCATCTGCGGCGGGTGATCTACCGCACCATCACCGACGGCAACGTCCGGCTGGCGAACCTCCAGTCCGGCGACATCCAGGTGGGCGACCAGATGGACCCGGTCCAGGTGGGCAGGGCGCTCACCGAACCCGGGCTCCAGCTCTTCCACTCCCCCTCGCTCGGCTACTACGGGCTGACCCTCAACATCGGCAACACCAAGGGCGCCGGGGCGCCGCCGGGCCGGATCGACACCCCGATCGCGCGGGACGTACGGGTGCGCGAGGCGTTCGACCTCTCCCTGGACCGCGACCTGATCAACACCATCGTCTTCCAGGACCGCTACCGGCCCACCTGCGGTCCACTCCCCGCCGGCACCCCGTACGCCACCGGATCCCAATGCCCGGCCCGCGACCTGGCCAAGGCCAAGCGGCTGCTCAGGGCCGCCAAGGTGACCACCCCGGTCCGGGTCCGGCTCCAGATCAGCACCACCCCGGAGGACAACCGGCTGGGCCAGGTCATCCAGGCCATGGCCAAGGAGGCGGGCTTCGCGGTGAGCCTGGCACCCACCGAGTTCGCCACCGGCCTGGAGCACTCCCGCGCGGGCGACTTCCAGGCGGCGACCACCAACTGGTCGGGACGGCTCGACCCGGCGGGCAACATCGACGTGTTCACCGGCACCGGCGGCGCCCAGAACTACGGCGGGCTCTCCGACCCCGCCATCGACCGGCTGATCGCCGAGGGCGGCACCACCGCGGCCAAACCCGCCCGCAAGAAGATCTACGCCCGGCTCGTGGAGCGCGTCCGCGCCGCGCACACCGTGCTCTATCTGATCCAGCCCACGAACTACGTCTCCGTGACGAAGCAGGTCGCCGGGGTGAAGGTCTTCGGCGACGGGCTGATCCGGGTCAAGGACGCCGGATATGTGAAGGGAGGGAGCTGATGTCGTATCCGATCCGCCGCCTCGGCGAATCACTGATCACGCTCTTCCTGGTCAGCGTCGTGGTCTTCGCCGGTGTACGGGCGCTGCCCGGCGACACCGCCACCGCGCTGGCCGGGGAGGAGCCCACGCCCGAGGCAATCGCCCAGATCCGCGAGAGCTACGGGCTCGACGACAACATCGTGGTGCAGTACGCGCGCTATGTGCGGCACGCCGCCACCGGCGACCTCGGCGTCTCCTCCCGCACCGGGCTGCCGGTCCTGGACTCGGTGATGGAGGCGCTGCCCGTCACCCTCGAACTGTCCGCGCTGGCCCTGCTGCTCGCGGTCGTGGTCGGCGTGGGCGCCGGGGTGGTGGCGGCGGTCCGGCGCGGCAGGCCCGAGGAGTGGCTGGTCAACGCGGTGGCGCTGCTGGGGCTTTCGGTACCCGCCTTCTGGCTCGGCATCGTGCTCGTCCTCGCCTTCGCGATCGCCGTTCCGGTCTTCGCGGCCTCCGGTTTCGTGCCGTTCGGCGTGGACCCGATGGAGAACCTGCGCCATATGGTGCTCCCGGTGATCGTCCTCGGCTCCGGTCTTGCGGCGGTCGTGATGCGGCAGACGCGCGCGGCCATGCTGGGCTCGCTGTCCGCCGACTACGTGCGCACGGCGCGCGCCAAGGGGCTCTCCCGACGCCAGGTGATCATGGGGCATGCCCTGCGGAACAGCCTGGTCACCGTGGTGACCGTGCTCGGGCTCCAGCTCGGGCACCTCATATCGGGCGCGGTGGTCACCGAGCAGATCTTCGTCCTGCCGGGCTTCGGCAAGCTCACCATCGACGCGGTCTTCTCCCGCGACTACGCGATGGTGCAGGGCGTGGTGCTGTTCACCTCCACCGCCTACATCGTCGTCAACCTCCTGGTGGACCTGGCCTATTCGGTGATCGACCCCCGTATCCGGCTCGGAGGTGCGCAGTGAGCGCCGCGACCACCGCCCTTCCCGCCGCCGGGGAGCGGGAGCGGGCCCCGCTCGCCCCGCTGTCCCGGCTCCGGCTGCTGACCCGTAACAAGCTGGCCCTCACCGGGGCCGTGGCCGCCGCGCTCCTGGTGCTGATCGCCGTGTGCGCACCGCTCATCGCGCCGTACGACCCGGCCCGCCCCGACTTCACCGCCGCCCTCCGGCCGCCGGGCTGGGCCCACTGGCTGGGCACCGACGACCTGGGCCGCGATCAGCTCTCCCGGGTCGTGTACGGGGTGCGGGCCTCGCTCCAGATCGGGCTGCTCGCGGTGGCGCTGGCCTTCGCGGCCGGGGTGCCGCTCGGGCTGATCGCGGGCTACTACGGGCGGTTCGCCGACTCGGTGGTCTCCCGGCTCACCGACACCCTGCTCGCCTTCCCGTTCCTGGTGCTGGCGGTGGGCCTTGCCACCATTCTCGGGCCGTCCCTGCTGAACGCCACGATCGCGGTCGGCGTCTCGCAGATCCCGGCCGTCATCCGGATCACCCGGGCGGAGACGCTGCGGCTCAAACACCTGGACTATGTGGCGGCGGCCGTGGCAAACGGCGGCGGGGACGGCACCGTGCTCTTCCGCCACATCCTGCCCGGCGCCCTGTCCGCGCTGACCGTCCAGGCCACCGTGGGCATCCCCACCGCGATCATCGGTGAGGCGCTGCTGAGCTTCCTCGGCCTCGGCGTCCAGCCGCCGTCCCCCTCGCTCGGGGTGATGCTCTCCAGCGCCCAGGCGTACATCGCCGCCGCGCCCTGGATGGCGGTCTTCCCGGGCCTCGCGATCATCACCGCGACGCTCGCGTTCAATCTGCTCGGGGACGGGCTGCGCGACATTCTCGACCCCCAGGGAGACAGCCGATGACCACGTCCACCGCGCCGTCCACCGCGCCCCCCGCCCTGAGTGTGCGGGACCTGTCCGTGGTCTTCCGCACCCCGACCCGCGTGGTCCACGCGGTGGACGGGCTGTCGTACGACATCGCCGCCGGTGAGGTGTTGGCCGTGGTCGGCGAGTCCGGCTGCGGCAAGTCCGTGACCTCCACCGCCGTCATGGGGCTGCTGCCGCCCACGGCGAGCGTCGGCGGCTCCATCCGGCTGGGCGGACGGGAGCTGGTGGGGGCCGACGAGAGCGAACTGCGGGACGTCCGCGGCCGGGAGATCGCGATGATCTTCCAGGAGCCGATGACCTCGCTGAACCCGGTGCTCACCATCGGCCGCCAGGTCGGCGAGGTCCTCCGGCGCCATCAGGGGATCGGCCGCCGGGAGGCGCGCGAGCGGGCCGTGGACCTGCTCGACCTCGTCGGCATCCCCGCCCCCGCCCAGCGGGCCCGCGACTATCCGCACCAGCTCAGCGGCGGAATGCGGCAGCGGGTGATGATCGCCATCGCGATCGCCTGCGACCCCGCCGTGCTCATCGCCGACGAGCCCACCACCGCGCTGGACGTCACCGTGCAGGCGGGCATCCTGGAAGTGCTGCAATCCCTGCGGGAGCGGCTCGGCACCGCGATCGTGCTGATCACCCACGATCTGGGCGTGGTCGCCGACATCGCCGACCGGGTGCTGGTGATGTACGCGGGCCGGGGCGTCGAACAGGCCCCGGTGGACGAGTTGTTCGGCGCGCCCCGCCATCCGTACACCCGCGGGCTGCTCGGCGCGGTGCCGGTGCCCGGCCGGCGGCAGGCGGAGGGCGGGCGGGCGCGGCTCCAGGAGATCCCCGGACTGGTGCCGAGCCTCACCGAACAGCCCGACCGCTGCACCTTCCAGCCCCGCTGCTCCTACGCGGACGAGCGGTGCGGGGAGCAGAGGCCCGTACTGCGGGGGCTGCGGGGGCCGCGAGGGCCGCGCGAGC
Organism: Streptomyces sp. NEAU-174; assembly: GCF_052665095.1. NCBI lineage: Bacteria > Bacillati > Actinomycetota > Actinomycetes > Kitasatosporales > Streptomycetaceae > Streptomyces > Streptomyces sp. NEAU-174. Next base: position 861,115 of record NZ_JBQTCE010000003.1, read on the forward strand.
GGGATGAACGGTACGGGCGCTCCGAGCAATCCGAGCCGCATGAGGCCGCGTGCTGGTATCCGGTGCCGGTGCACCCTGAACGCCTTGAACACGCCGAACGCCCTGAACACCCCGAATACCCCGGACAGGAGGCCGCCTCATGACCGCCGCCGTCGCGCCCGCGGAGGCGTCGCGGGATGACGCCGTGCTCGACATCAGCGGCCTGGTCCGCCACTTCTCCGGCCCCGCCGGCACCGTCAGGGCGGTGGACGGGGTCAGCCTCAGCATCGGCCGGGGCGAGATCGTCGGCCTGGTCGGGGAGTCCGGCAGCGGAAAGTCGACGGTCGGACGGTGCGCCGTACGGCTGGACCGGCCGACCGCGGGCCAGGTGACGATCAACGGCCGCGATGTGACCCGTCTTTCGAAGCGGGCGCTGCGTCCGCTGCGCAAGGACTTCCATCTGGTCTTCCAGGACCCGTCCTCCTCGCTCGACCCGCGGATGACCGTGGGCGCCATCGTCGGCCAGCCGCTGCGGCTGCACCGCCTGGCCTCCGGCGACGCCCTGCGCGACCGGGTCGCCGCGCTGCTGGCCCAGGTGGGGCTGCGGCCCGAACTGGCGGGGCGGCGGCCCCATGAACTCTCCGGCGGACAGCGGCAGCGGGTCTCCATCGCCCGCGCGCTGTCGGTCGACCCCCAGCTGCTGGTGGCCGACGAGCCGACGTCGGCGCTGGACGTCTCCGTCCAGGCGTCCGTGCTCAATCTGCTGGTGGACCTCCAGCGGGAGCGGCGGTTCGGCTGTCTGTTCATCACCCATGACCTGGCCGCCGTCGAGTACCTCGCCGACCGGATCGCCGTGATGTACCTGGGGCAGCTGGTGGAACAGGCCCCGGCCGCCGAGCTGTTCGCCGACCCCAAGCATCCGTACACCCAGGCCCTGCTGTCCGCGGCCCCGGTGCCGAACCCGGCCGCGCAGCGGTCGCGCGCCCGGATCGTGCTCAGCGGGGAGCTGCCCAGCCCGCTGGATCCGCCGAGCGGCTGCCGCTTCCACACCCGCTGTCCGCTCGCCGTCGACCGCTGCCGCACCGAGCCGCCCGTGCCGCGGCGGCTCGCGGAGGGCGGCGGCCGCCGCCAGGTCGCGTGCCATCTGGTGGCGGACGATGGCACCGCGCCCGACGCCTCTGCCGTCTGACTGCCCCGCACGTCCGCACCCGCCGTCCGCACCCGCACCCGCACCCGCACCCGCACGAGACCAGGAGCCTGCCGACATGTTCACCACCCGGCCCACCCTTCAGGGCACCCATGGCATGGTGTCCTCCACCCACTGGCTGGCCTCGCAGTCCGCCATGGCCGTCCTGGAGGACGGCGGCAACGCCTTCGACGCGGCCGTGGCCGCCGGGTTCGTCCTGCATGTGGTCGAGCCGCATCTGAACGGGCCCGCCGGTGAGGTGCCGATCATCCTCGCCCCGGCGGGCGGCGAACCCACCGTGCTGTGCGGCCAGGGCCCGGCCCCCGCCGGGGCCACCATCGACCACTACACCGCGCTCGGCCTCGACCTCGTCCCCGGCACCGGCCCGCTCGCGGCGGCGGTGCCCGGTGCGTTCGACGCCTGGATGGTGCTGCTGCGCGACCACGGGACGAAGCGGCTCGCGGAGGTGCTGCGGTACGCGATCGGCTACGCCGAACACGGCCATCCGGCGGTCGAGCGGATCGGGGAGACGGTCGAGACGGTGCGGGAGCTGTTCGAGACCGAGTGGACCACCTCGGCCGAGCTGTATCTGCCGGACGGGAAGTCCCCCGCCGCCGGACGGCTGCTCACCAACCCCGCGCTGGCCGCCACCTGGCGGCGGCTGGTCACCGAGGCGGAGGGGGCGGGGCCGGGGCGCGAGACCCAGATCGAGGCGGCCCGCCGGGTCTGGCGCGAGGGCTTCATCGCGGAGGAGCTGGCGGACGCGGCGGCCCGGCCCGCGATGGACTCGTCCGGGCACCGTAACGCCGGGACCATGACCGGGGACGACCTGGCCGCCTTCGAGGCCACGTACGAGCCGCCGGTCCGCCACTTCTGGAACGGCTGGACCGTGTGCAAGGCCGGGCCCTGGAGCCAGGGGCCGGTGCTGCTCCAGCAACTCGCCCTGCTGCCGTACGGGCTGAGCGAGGCCGACCTGGGCACGCCCGACTTCCTGCACCTCCTGATCGAGGGCGGCAAGCTGGCCATGGCCGACCGCGAGGCGTGGTACGGGGACGCCGCCGACGTGCCGCTGACGGAGCTGCTCTCGCGTCCGTACAACGACGAGCGGCGGGCGCTGATCGGCGAACGGGCCTCGTACGAGCTGCGCCCCGGGCACCCCGGGGGCCGTACGCCACGGCTGAGCAAGCAGGCGCTGGCCGCGGTGGCGCGCGCCGCGTCCGGGGCGGCCGGACCGGCCGCCGGGCCGGGCGGCGGCGAGCCGACGGTCGGCGGCGGGGAACCAACGGTCGGCGGCGGGGACCTGGGCCTGGGGCTGGGCGGACCGGCTCATGGCGAACCCGTCGTCGACCGGGACGGGGTGACCCGGGGCGACACCTGCCACCTCGACGTGGTGGACCGCTGGGGCAACATGGTCGCGGCCACGCCCAGCGGCGGCTGGCTCCAGTCCAACCCCGTCATCCCCGCGCTGGGTTTCCCGCTCGGCACCCGGCTCCAGATGACCTGGCTCGACCCCGGCCTGCCCAACTCCCTCACCCCCGGCCGCCGTCCGCGCACCACGCTCACCCCCTCGCTCGCGCTGCGCGACGACACCCCCGTCATGGCCTTCGGCACTCCCGGCGGCGACCAGCAGGACCAGTGGAGCACCCACTTCTTCCTCGGCGTGGCGCTACGGGCGCCGGTGCGCTCCGGCCTGGATCTCCAGGGCGCCATCGACGCCCCCAACTGGCACCAGGAGTCCTTCCCCGGCTCCTTCCACCCCCGGGCGATGACGGCGGGCCGGGTGGTCGTCGAGTCCCGCGTCGGCGAGCCCGCCCTTGCGGAACTCCGCCGCCGAGGCCACGACGTCGTGGTCGGCGACCCCTGGTCGGAGGGCCGCCTGTGCGCGGTCGCCCGCGACCCGGAGACGGGCGTCCTGCTCGCCGCCGCCAACCCGCGCGGCGCGCAGGGCTACGCGGTGGGGCGCTGACGCCTGCGGCGGGCTACTCCCCTCCCCGCCCCTTCCCACAACTGGGGCTCCGCCCCAGCCCCCGGCGCCCAGGGGCGGAGCCGCATATCGATGCCGCTGGAAGGGCGGGGAGGGGCATAGCCCGCCGCCCAGTCATCCGCCACGCCGACGTCCCGACCACGACCACCCCCGGGGTCCGGGCCCGCCGAACGGCGTGGTCGCTAAGCGGCCTCATTGAAGTCCGGTGCGGTTCGGGTGCGCCCCGAAGGGGCGCGGGGCTGTGTCGATATGCGGCTCCGCCGCGTGGGACCAGCCACGACGGCGCCGCAGACGATCGACGACAGGTCAGGGCACTTCCCGCGGAGCGCTTAGGAGCTGTCCGGGCGATCATGTGACTGCCCTGTGCCTGAGTCGTTGTTGTGTGCATGGGGCGGGGTGATCTGACGGATGCGGAGTGGGAACGGTTGCGGCCGTTCCTGCCGGTGAGCAATAGGCGTTGTGGCCGGTGGCGGGATCACCGGCAGGTGATCGACGGGATTCTGCACCGGGTGCGGACCGGGGTGCACTGGCGGGATCTTCCCGAGCGTTTCGGGCCGTGGAAGACCGTCTATGAACGCCACCGGCTGTGGTCGGCCGACGGCACGTGGGAGCGCCTGCTGCAACAGGTCCAGGCCGCTGCCGATGCCGCGGGCGAGATCGACTGGGACATTTCGGTGGACTCCACCATCGTGCGGGCCCACCAGCACGCGGCCGGTGCCCGGACCGAACCGCCGCCGACACTTGCATCAAAGGGGGCCGAGACGGCAGAACACCAGGGCGAAACGCCGTGGCAGAGCCTGCTCGCCCGGCTGGCGGAGGTGGTGCAGGAGGTGAGGGACTGGGCCGCTCGCGGGGCGGGTTCACCAGCAAACTCCACCTGAGCGCCGACGGCCGGTGCCGTCCATTGTCCCTGTTCATCACGCCGGGGCAACGGGCGGACTGCACCCAGTTCCAGACGGTGCTGGCAAAGATCCGCGTTCCGCGGGTCGGTCCGGGCCGGCCCCGCACGAAGCCCGACAGCATTGCGGCCGACAAGGGATACAGCAACGGCCCGTGCCGCGCATACCTGCGGCGCCGAGGCATCCGGCACACGATCCCGGAGAAGACCGACAGCCGGTCCGCCCGCCTGGGCAAAGGCTCACATGGCGGACGGCCACCCGGTTTCGACGAAGAGCGCTACAAGAAGCGCAACACCGTCGAACGAGCGATCAACAGACTGAAGCAGTACCGAGCCGTGGCCACCCGCTATGACAAGCGCGGCTACGTCTTCCTCGGCACTACAACCAGCGCGGCTCTGCTTATCTGGCTTCGGAGTTGACCAGCGACCTCACAAAGCGATCGGCCGATACGCCAGGGCCTGATCGACTACTTCATCAGCAGAAAGCTCCGGCTCCCGTGGCCAGAAGATCAAGCCGCTGACATGACCGGACGGGCATGCCAGCGCTCTGTCGAGCCGATCCAGCCAGCCGTCCACCTCGTCGTCCGAGGCGTAGTCCGCTTGCATGATCCGCTGCACGAGCGCGACCGCCTCCACGCGACTCATCTCCACAGCACTCATCAAGTCCCTCCACCGGGTCACCCTAGCGGGACGCGTGATCGCCCGGACAGCTCCTA
>NZ_JBQTCE010000004.1:0-566891 GCF_052665095.1 Streptomyces sp. NEAU-174
TGGCGCACCTCGTCGATCAGGCCGAAGTCGAGGTCGCGGACGATCAGCTCCTCCTCCTTGTCACTGGCCACATCGCCGACGAACTGGCCGCGCGGATCGACGAAGTAGCTGGTGCCGTAGAAGTCGTTGTCGCCGTACTCCTCGGTGCCGACGCGGTTGATCGCGGCGATGAAGTACTCGTTGGCCACGGCCGCGGCGGGCTGCTCCAGCTGCCAGAGGTAGGCCGACAGGCCCCGGGAGGTGGCCGAGGGGTTGTAGACCAGCTGCGCCCCCGCCAGGCCCAGCGCACGCCAGCCCTCGGGGAAGTGGCGGTCGTAGCAGATGTACACCCCGACCTTGCCCACGGCGGTGTCGAACACCGGCCAGCCCAGGTTCCCCGGCTTGAAGTAGTACTTCTCCCAGAACCCCTTGACCTGCGGGATGTGGTGCTTGCGGTACTTGCCCAGGTAGCTGCCGTCCGCGTCGATCACGGCGGCGGTGTTGTAGTAGAAGCCGGACTGCTCGAGCTCGAAGACGGGGACGACGATCACCATCCCGGTCTCCCTGGCGAGCGCCTGCATCCGCCGCACGGTCGGCCCGTCCGGCACCGCCTCCGCCCACCGGTAGTGTTCCGCCTCCTGCACCTGGCAGAAGTACGGCGCGTTGAACACCTCCTGGAAGCCGATCACCTTGGCGCCCTGTTCCGCGGCGGTACGGGCGTACTTCTCATGGAGTTCGATCATTGATTCGCCGTCGCCCGTCCACTTCGTCTGGACCAGGGCAGCGCGCACGATATTGGCCATTATGAACTTCCCTCATGAAACCGCGACACACGGGGTCGCGGACTGGGACAGGGATAAACGGCTGCGGCAAGACCGTAAGCCGAAAGTACGAGTCCGTAAATGGCCACCGCAATATTCTGCGCGTTTCTTTTGCGTTTCCCGTCGGTAAAAACCTGACAGGCCGTCAGTCATTGGCCCGGGCGGCGGGGCCCGGCCCCGGGGACCGGGACGCCACCCCTTGACATGTTGAAGAACTTCATTATGGTGAAGTCACCGTTCCATGGTGGCCGGACGAGGAGCGACGCATGAGCAGCAGCAACGCGGGCGACAAGGACAACCGTCCCGACGCCGATGCGTCCATCGCCTCGTTGGGCGAACAGATCCGATCCCTCCGCAAGCATCTCGGACTCACCCTGGAGGAGCTGAGCAGCCGATCGAATGTGAGCACGGGCCTCATCAGTCTGCTGGAGCGAGGAAAGGGAAATCCTTCCTTCGCAAGTCTGATCCAATTGGCCCATGGGCTCGATGTGCCGATCGGTCGGCTTTTCCATGGTGAAACCCCGGCCAGTCCCGTGGTGCGCGCAAAAGAGCGCCGCACTCTGGAATGGCATGGAAATGAAAAGCTCGACGGTGCCCGTTACCAGCTCCTCACTCCGTCCCTGAAAGGGGCGCTCGAAGTGGTCTGGGTGGAAACGGAGCCCGGCCATGACACCAGCGGTACTCCCTTCCGGCACAACGGCGAGGAGTTCGGCATCGTTCTGTCCGGGGTGAAGGACGTCTTCCTCGACGGTGTCCGGCACCGGCTCGAGGCGGGCGACTCCATCACCTACTCGTCGAGCATTCCGCACTGGTACGTCGCGGTCGGCGATGAGCCGTCGACCGCGATCTGGGTGATCACCCCGCCCACCTGGTAGAGCCAGGCCGTCGGGCCGTTCCACCCCATCTCCCGATCCGGTACGGGTCAGGGCAGCGTCGCCCACGCCACTCGTGCTTCCCCTCTCTTCCCGCTTTCCGCCCGGCCATCAGGGCGGGGGCGTTCCCCGGCTCACCTCGCTCACCTCGCGGTACGGCCATGTGTCCGGCGTTCCCTCCGGGCGCCGTGCGCCGTCCTCCCCTCCCCGAGGTCCACGGACGTCCGGTGACGCGACGCCGTATTCGAAAGGAGACAACGTGGCCGACCTCAATGGGTCCGTGACCCTGGAGGCCATCGACGCACCGATCGTGCGCCGCAGTGACGTCGTGGTGGTGGGCGGAGGCCCGGCGGGTGTCAGCGCCGCGGTCGCCGCCGCGCGGGCCGGTGCCGAGGTGACACTCCTGGAGCGCTATGCGGCGCTCGGCGGCCTCGCCTCCGGCGGTATGGTCCTGGTGCTCGACGACATGTGCAACGCCGATGAGATCACCGTGAGCGGTGTGGTGGATGAGTACGTCGAGCGCATGGCCGCCATGGACCTGGCCGTCTACCCGCCCCCGGAGGAGCGGGTCTCCTCGCCCGAGGCATGGGCCAAGTGGAGCCGCTGGGGCGCCTTCGACTTCCACTCCCACGCCAGCCCCAAGCCCATCTGCTACGCCGTCGCCTTCGACCCGGACGGCTGGAAGCGGGTCTCCAACGACCTGGTGCGCGAGAGCGGTGTCCACCTGCGGCTGCACAGCTGGTTCTCCCGGCCGGTGATCCAGGACGGCGCGATCAAGGGCGTGGTGTGCGAGACCAAGGCGGGCCCACAGGCCGTCCTCGGTGATGTCGTCATCGACACCAGCGGGGACATCGACGTGGCCTCGCGCGCCGGAGCCCCGTACACCGAAGGCCGGTACATCGTCACCCTCGTCTCCCGCCTCGGAGGTGTGGACACCGACGCGGCGCAGCGTTTTGAGACGGAGAATCCCGTTGAGTTCCGGGCCGTCAACCGCAAGATCAAGCGCCTGCTCGGCGGCGCCTGGGACCTGTGGTGGCTCAAGACCCCCGTCCCGGGCGTCGTGTGGTGCAACTGCCCGCATCTGACCGGCTACGACGGCGCCGACCCGACCTCCCTGACCGAGGCGGAGTTCGACGCCAGGGCACGGATGGGAGCCGTGGTGGAGTACGCCAGGCAATACCTCCCCGGCTTCGAGAGCTGCTATCTGCTCGACGTCGCCGAGCAGATGGGCGTCCGGCAGACCCGGCTGCTCGACGGGGAGTACGTCGTCACCAAGGACGACATCGTCTCGCGCCGCCACTTTCCCGACACCGTCGCCCGCGGCCGTGACTACTACTACCCCTATCGGTCGTTCGTTCCGCGGAGCGTCGACCAGCTCCTCGTCGCCGGGCGGCACTACTCGGCCACCCCGGACGCCCAGCGGATGTCCCGGGAGATTCCGCCCTGCATGGCGATGGGCCAGGCCACGGGTATCGCCGCGAGCATCGCGGCCGACCGCGGCATCCTCGTCCGCGACGTGCCGACGCGGGACATCCGGAAGCTGATGCGTGACCAGGGTGCCGACCCGGGCGACGTCCCCTCGGAGAACGCCACGATCGACGAGACGAACAGTGAGGCGGCCGCATGAGCACCCGACGGCTCCCGCTCGACGGCGTGGTCGTCGTCGACTTCACCCAGGTGTACGCCGGACCGTCCTGCACCCAGATGCTCGGCGACTTCGGCGCGGACGTGATCAAGATCGAGCGCCCCGGCACCGGCGATCTGTCCCGCACTTCCTTTCCCGACGAGGCGGGCCTCGACAACCCCGTCTTCTGGAGCATCAACCGCAACAAGCGCAGCGTCAGCATCGACACCCGGACCGAGGAGGGCAAGCGGGCGGTTCTCGACCTCGTCGCCCGCGCCGACGTCGTGACCTCCAACTTCCGGGCCGGCGTCATGGACCGGATCGGCTTCGGCTACGAGGCGCTGCGTGCCGTCAACCCCCGCGTCATCTGGGCCTCCGCGACCGGATTCGGGGAGAAGGGCCCGTACGCCCACAAGGGCGGCCAGGACATCCTGACGCAGGCGTACACCGGCGTCATGTGGCGCAGGGCCTCCGACGACACTCCGGTCAGCATCTATCCGACCAGCCTGTGCGACTACACCACGGGCATGCACATGGTGCAGGGCATCCTCCTGGCGCTGCTCCACCGGGAACACACCGGGGAGGGGCAGAAGGTGGAGATCGCCATGTACGACTCCATCCTCCATATGCAGATGCAGGAGGCGGCCACCCGGATGAACCGGGACGCGGAGATCAACTGGGCCGCGATGCCGCTCACCGGGGCGTATCAGACCACCGATGGCGCCGTGGTCATGGTCGGAGCGTTCAAACAGAACCCGCTTCGGGACATCTGCGCCGCCCTGGAGATCGGCGAGGACCTTTCGCTCCGCCCGGAGTACGCCACCGCGGAGGGACAGCAGCAGCACCGCCCCGAGCTGCGGCGGCTGTTCGCCGAGCGGTTCGCCACCGGAAGCACCGCCCACTGGATGAAGCGGCTGGAGGCACAGGACCTGCTCTGCGCGCCCGTGCGCACCATGGAGGAGGCGCTCCGCGATGAACAGACCATCGTCAACGGCATGATCGTCGAGATGGAACACCCCACCGAGGGCTCGGTGCGGGTCCTGGGCAATCCGGTGCATCTGTCCGCCACCCCGGCCGAGGTGCGCAGGGTGCCTCCAGGGCTCGGGGTCCACGGTGACGAGGTGCTGGGCGAGGCCGGTTACGACGCGACCCGGCTGCGTGCGCTGCGCGAGGCGGGGGTGCTGCGATGAGCGGCGACGAGGCGGTGCGCGACGAGGTGCGCTGCGTACGGGAGCACGACGGGCGGGTGGCGCGGGTCGTCATCGACCGCCCCCGGGTCCTCAACGCCGTGGACCGGGCCACCACCGAGCGGCTGAAGGAGATCTGGGCCGAGATCGAGGCCGACCGCGGCATCCGCGCGGTCGTCGTCACCGGGGCGGGCGAGCGGGCGTTCTCCACCGGGGCCGACATGTCGGCGGGCGCGACCGCCAAGAGCGGTCTGGAGTACTGGGCCGGGCTGGACCCCGATGGCTTCGGGGCCCTGAGCCTGCGCGAGACCCTCGATGTCCCGGTCATCGCGAGGGTCAACGGCTATGCCCTGGGCGGTGGCATGGAGATGGTGCTGGGCTGCGACATCGTGGTCGCCGCCGAACATGCGCGGTTCGGCCTCACCGAGCCCAGGGTCGGGCGCATCCCCCTCGACGGAGGGGTGTTCCGGCTCATGGAGCGGATTCCGCACACCCAGGCCATGGGGCTGCTGCTCACCGGCCGCAAGGTACCGGCCGCGGAGCTGTACCGGATGGGCCTGGTGAACGAGGTCGTGCCCGGGGAGCGGCTCGACGAGGCGGTGGATCGCTGGCTCGCCGAGGTGCTCGCCTGCTCGCCGGTGTCGCTGCGCGCGATCAAACAGATGGCGCGCGCCGGGGCCGGGCTCACCGCCCGTCAGGCGCACGCGCTGCGGCTGCCCGCGCTGATGGACGCGGTGGACAGCGAGGACGCGGCGGAGGGCGTACGCGCCTTCCAGGAGAAGCGTCCGCCCGTCTGGCCCGGCCGCTGAACCCGCCCCCGATCGAATGCCACGGCCACCGGAACGGGCCGAACAGCGAGGAGAGAACCCATGTCCATCCCACCGCGGCCACTGCCGCCCGGCGTCTGGGGCGTCGTGGCGACACCCTTCGCCGGCTCGACCCTCGACGTCGATGAATCGGCCCTGGCCCGCCTGGTCGAGCGTTACGCGGAGCTCGGTGTCACCGGGCTGACCGTGCTCGGCGTCTTCGGCGAGGCCGCCCAGCTCTCCCGTGCCGAGCGCCGGGCCGTCCTGGAGGTCGTCCGCGACACCGTCGATCTGCCGCTGGTGGTCGGGGCCACCGGTCTGTCCACAGCGCCGGTCGTCGAGGAGGCCGAGCTGATCGGCGAGGTGGCGGGCGACCGGGTCGCCGGGCTGATGACCCAGGTCAACTCCCCGCTTCCACAGACGGTCACGGCCCATTTCAACGCCGTGCACGAGGCCACCGGCCTCGGGCTCGTCATCCAGGACTATCCGGCGGCCAGCGGAGTCTCCATCCGCCCCGGGGACCTGGCCGCCGTGGTGCGCCGGGTGCCGTCGGCGGTCGGGGTGAAGGCGGAGGCGCCACCGACGCCCGCCGTCATCGGCGTCCTGGCGGAACAGACCGACATCCCCGTCTTCGGTGGGCTCGGCGGGCTCGGTCTGCTGGACGAACTGGCCGCGGGGGCCGCCGGGGCGATGACCGGTTTCTCGGCACCCGAAGGGCTCATCGCCTGCGTCGAAGCCTACCGATCCGGTGGGTACGAGGCGGCGCGCGAGGCGTATCTGCCCTATCTGCCGCTGGTCAACTTCGAGGCGCAGGCCGGCATCGGGCTCGCGCTGCGCAAGGAGGCGCTCCGGCAGCGCGGTCTGATCATGGAGGCCGAGGTCCGGCCGCCCGCCCGTGCGCTCCCCGAGAGCCTCGTCCCTCAGCTCCTTCGCCATCTCACCGCGCTGCCCTCGGCGGAGCGCGTGCCGGAAGGGGCGCGCTGATGGATCTGGGGCTGACGGGACGTACGGCCGTCGTCGCCGCGTCCACCGGAGGGCTCGGCCGCGCGGTGGCGGAGGCACTGGCCGATGAGGGGGCACGGGTGGTGGTCTCCGGCAGGCGCGGGGAAGTCGCCGAGAAGGTGGCCGCCGGGCTGCCCGAGGCGATCGGTGTCGAGGTGGACCTCACCGCGCCGAACGGCCCGCGCGCCCTCATGGACGCGGCGTATGCGGCATACGGGCACGTGGACATCCTCGTCCTCAACGGCCCCGGTCCCGAACCGGGCCCGGCGGCCGGGGTCGACGACACCGATCTGGCCCGGGCGGCGGAGAGTCTGCTGCTCGCGCAGGCGCGCCTGGTCACGGCGGCGCTGCCCGCGATGCGCGAACGCCGCTGGGGCAGGATTCTGGCGATCGGTTCCAGCGGTGTCACCGCACCGCTGCCGGGCCTCGCTCTGTCCAACGCGGGCCGGGCGGCGCTGGCCGGGTATCTCAAGACGCTGGCCGCGGAGACCGCCGCGGACGGGGTGACCGTCAACCTGCTGCTGCCGGGCCGGATCGCCACCGACCGGGTCGCCCGGTTGGACGCGGCCAAGGCCGAGCGGGAGGGGCGCACCACCGAGGAGGTGGCGGCCGCCTCACGAGCCACGATCCCGGCCGGACGGTACGGCACCACCGACGAGTTCGGCGCCGTGGCCGCATTCCTGTGCGGGGCGCCTGCCTCGTATCTGACCGGTACCGCCGTGCGCTGCGACGGCGGTCTGGTGCGCAGTCTGTGATCCGCGGCGTGATGAACCGAGAGGCACACCGATGACCGAGTCCGGCACTGTGCGGATAACCAACCACCTCGCCGGTTCGGCGGCGGGGGAACCCACGGTCGAGCGCCGCAACCCCGCGGATCCCACTGATCTCGTGGCCGTGACCCCCGCCTCCGACGCGGCGGCGGTGACCGAGGCGGTCACCGCCGCCGAGGGGGCGCAGCCCGGCTGGGCGGCGCTGCCGGCCCCGGCGCGGGGCACCGTCCTGATGGACGCGGCGGAGATCCTGCGCGGCCGGCATGAGGCAGCGGCCCGCGATCTGACCCGGGAGGAGGGCAAGACCCTGGCCGAGGCGCGCGGCGAGGTGCGGCGCGCCATCGACGTCCTGCGCTACTTCGGCTCCGCGGGCTGGCGGCTGGGCGGGCGGACGTTCCCCAGCGCCACGCCCGATACGACGGTGCACACCCGGCTGGAACCGATGGGGGTGGCCGGGCTGATCACCCCGTGGAACTTCCCCATCGCCATCCCGGCCTGGAAGATGGCGCCCGCCCTGGTGAGCGGGAACAGCGTGGTCATCAAGCCCGCCGAGCTGACCCCGGTGTCGGTGCGCCATCTCACGACGGCCCTGACGGAGGCGGGTCTGCCGCCCGGAGTGCTGAACGTGGTGCACGGCAAGGGGTCGGTGGTGGGCGAGGCGCTGGTCGCCGACCCGCGGGTGGCGGCGGTCTCCTTCACCGGTTCCACCGGTGTGGGCAACCGGATCCGTGAGACGGTCGAGCGCCGTCACGGCCGGGTCCAGCTGGAGATGGGCGGTAAGAATGCGGTGGTGGTGCTGGACGACGCCGATGTGGAGCAGGCCGCCGCGCTGGCGGCGGCGGGGGGCTTCGGTCTCACCGGGCAGGCGTGCACGGCCTCTTCGCGGATCATCTGCACCCCGGGGGTGCATGACGCGTTCGTCGAGGCGCTGGCCGCACAGGCCGACCGCTACCGGCCGGGCGACGGGCTCGTGGCAGGGACGGCGATGGGCCCCGTGGTCAGCGCCTCTCAGCTGGAGACGGATGTGGCGGCGGTGGAGCGGGCACGGGCCGAGGGCGCCACCGTCGTCACGGGCGGAGCGGCGCCGGACGGGCTGTTCCTGGCGCCCACGGTGCTCGCGGGAGTCGGCCCCGGCCACTCCTCGGCCCGGGACGAGATCTTCGGCCCGGTGGTGGCGGTGCTCCCGGCCGAGGGCCTGGACGAGGCCATCAGCCTGGTCAACGATTCGGTGTACGGCCTCGCGGCAAGTATCTGCACCCGGGATCTGACGGCCGCCCAGCATTTCGTGGCAAGGGCGCAAGCAGGAGTTGTCAAGGTCAACCGTCCCACGACCGGGCTCGATTTGAACGTCCCGTTCGGCGGGGTCAAGGACTCCTCCACCAATACCTTCCGCGAACAGGGGCCGACCGCGGTGGAGTTCTTCACCTGGTCGAAATCCGTCTATCTCGGCTGGTGAGTTTCACCGCCGTAAACAATGGCATTCGACAACGCTCCACCATTGCTGGTTCGAAGAAATGCTGATGTAGTGAAGGAAGCCATCGGAAGCAGCAGTTCCGTTTCACTGTTTCCGCCTCCGGAATTGAGGTAGTCATGAGCGACAAGGTTTCCCGGCGGAGATTCCTCGCCGTCGGCGGCGGTCTCGCCGTGGGCGGTTTCGTCACGGCCTGCGGCGGTGGGCCCGGCGGGGCGGGCGGCGCCGGCGGCACCGCCAAGTACCAGATAGCCTGGACGGGTGACAACGGGGTTCTCGGTGAGGTCGTCGCCGACGCGAAGGGCTGGTACAAGGAGGCCGGGGTCAACCTCACCTTCCAGCCCGGCGGCCCCAATGTGAACGGTGTGACCCTGGTGTCCGGCGGCGCCGCGGCCTTCGGCCAGAACGCGTCCAGCCCCGCCGTCATGATGGCGCGCTCCCAAGGGCAGCCCGTGCGGGCGTTCGCCGTGGGCGTGCAGCAGCATCCGCTCGCATACATCTCCCTGCCCGGCAATCCGGTCAGAAAGCCGAAGGACCTCATAGGCAAGACCGTCGGCATACAGGCGGGCGGCGATGTGGTCCTCGACGCGGTGCTCGCGGCGAACAACATCGACAAATCCAAGGTCAAGGTCCAGGTGGTCGGATCCGACTTCACCCCGCTCAAGCGCGGAAAGGTCGATGCCATGGCGGGCTGGATCACCAACCTCGAGGCGTTCTCCATCCTGGACGAATACGAGACACTGCGGGTGTGGGACTCGGGCGTCCATCTCTACGGCAATGTCTACTTCGCCACCGACGCGACGATAGAGAAGCGCCCGAAAATGCTCCAGGGATTCGTGGAGGCGACCGCCCGCGGCTATGAATACGCCCATGCGCATCTCGACGAGGCCGTCGAGATGCTGGTGAAGAAGTATCCCAGCCTGAAAAAGGAATCCCAGTTCAAGGCCAGCGAGGTGTTGCTGAAGCTGATCTTCACTGAGGCCACCGCCAAGGGCGGATGGGGCGCCATGAGCAGGGACGTCTGGCAGCAGCAGATCAGCCAGTACACACGGCTCAAGCAGTTCACCTCCAAGCCGCCGACCGTGGACAAGGTCATGACGACCGACGTTCTGCGGGCCACGGCGGCATCCCGACCCAAGCTCGGCTGACCGCCCCCGAGGGAGGAACTCTCGTGACAGCCAAGACAGCCATGGCAGCCGGATCAACGACCGCCGCGGACACCCCGGACTCCACGACGGCGACGCCGGGCGGGGCCGGGCCCAGCAACAGCGTCGAACTGGAAAACATCACGGTCACCTTCGCCACCGAACGCGGGGAGGTGACCGCGCTGCGCGACATCAGCCTCACCGTCGAGAACGGCGGATTCGTCTCGCTCCTGGGCCCGTCCGGATGTGGCAAGTCCACTCTGCTGCGCGTGGTGGCGGATCTGCTCTCCCCCACAGCGGGCACGGTCGCGGTGCTCGGCACCTCGGCACACCAGGCGCGCACCTCCCGCCGGCTGGGGTTCGTCTTCCAGGACTCGGCGCTGCTGCCCTGGCGCACCGCGCTGGAGAACGTCCGGCTGCCGCTCCAGGTCGGCGGCGGCACCAAAGCCGTACCGGACGCGGCGGACGCTCCGTCCCCCGAGGAACTGCTGACGCTGGTGGGCCTCGCGGGGCGGGAGAACGCCTATCCGCATGAGCTGTCCGGCGGAATGCGCCAGCGCGTCTCGATCGCCCGCGCGCTGGTGTGCCGGCCGCGGGTGCTGCTGATGGACGAGCCCTTCGGCGCCCTGGACGAGATCACCCGTGACCGGCTCAACGAGGAGCTGCTGCGCATCTGGGAGGCGACCGGGACCACCATCCTCTTCGTCACCCACAGCATCGCCGAAGCCGTGTTCATGTCGCAGCGGATCCTGGTGCTCTCCTCTCATCCGGGGCGGGTCCGTGAGCTGGTCCCGGTGGACCTGCCCCATCCACGCACCCTCGACGTCCGTGAGACCCCCGAGTTCACCGCGCTCGCCGCCCGCCTTCGCCGCCTGCTGGAGGATTGCTGATGCCGACCGCCACCGCCTCGACGCCATCGGCGGCCGCCGAGCCCGATGTGAAGTCCGCCGGGCGCGGGCGAGGTTCCGGACGCGGCGGCGCCCGCCCGCTCCGCGCGCTGCTGCCGGTGTCCGTGGCGCTCGTCCTGCTCGCCCTGTGGGAGCTCGGCTGCCGCCTCTTCTCGGTGCCCCAGTATGTGCTGCCGATGCCCTCGGACATCTGGCGTTCCCTGAACGACGACTCGGCCCTGCTGATGGACAACGCCTGGCCCACCGTCATCGAATCCGCCCTGGGCTTCGCGGTGGGCAACGCGGTGGCGGTGCTGTTGGCCGTCGTCTTCGTCCACTACCGGCCGGTGGAGCGGGCGTTGATGCCCGTCGCGCTGTTCATCCGCACCATCCCCATCGTGGCCATCGCGCCCGTCCTCGTCATCATGATGGGCAACGGCTATGCCCCGAAGGTGGCCATCGGCGCGCTGATCTCGTTCTTCCCCACCCTGGTCAACATGGTGCGCGGGCTCCAGGCGGTGGACAAGCAGTCGCTGGAGCTGCTGCGGGTGCTGTCCGCCTCCCCCTGGGAGATCCTTTTCAAGGTGCGGATATACGCCTCGCTGCCGTACCTCTTCTCCTCCCTGAAGATCGCCACGGGCAACTGTGTGATCGGGGCGATCGTGGCCGAGTGGATCGGCTCCCAGCAGGGGCTCGGCTATCTCATCATCCAGACCACCTACAACTTCAACACTCCACAGCTGTACGCCGTGATGGTCATCGCCTCCGCCATCGCGATCGTCTTCTACGCACTGGTCGGCACGGCGGAGCGGCTGATCGTGCGTTGGGAGGCCAAGGCCCCCTGATGGAGCGGAAACCACTGGCCGCGGCCGACTTCCTGACCCTGCCGAAGGCCGAACTGCATCTGCACACCGAGGCCGCGATACGCCCGGACACCGCGCGGGAGTTCAGCGAGCGGTACGGGCTGCCGATGCCGCCGCTGGGCGACGCGTATCCGACGTGGCCGGTGTTCAATCATGCCTATGAGAGCTGCCGCGCGCTGGTGGGGTCGCTCGAGGATCTGCGACGGGTGGTCGAGGAGGTCTTCGACGCGGCCCCGGACGCGGGTGTCGTCTGGACGGAACTCCATCTGGGCCCACATCTCTACCGGGGTCGGCTGGGCCCGCCCGAGGCCCTGGTGGAGGCCGCGCTGGACGGCCTGGCCGCGGCAAGCGGCGACGGCGGCATCATCGTGGGGATCGGGCGCGACCGGAGCCCGGTGGAGGCGGCCGAGGCGGCCGCCTTCGCGGTCCGCCACCGCGAACGCGGCGTCGTGGCGATGGGCCTGACCGGAGACGAGGCGGGCCGTCCCGCCGACGACTTCGCCGAGGCGTTCCGCGTCGCGCGCGAGGGAGGCCTCGCGGTGGTCCCGCACGCCGGGGAGAGCGGCCCCGCCTCGAGCGTGCGCAACACCGTGGAGCTGCTCTCCCCCGACCGGGTGTGCCACGGCGTGCGCGCCGTCGAGGACCCCGGGCTCATCCGTGAGCTGGCCGAGCGGCGCATCTGCCTGGACATCGCGATCACCGGCAACGTCATGCTGAAGGCCGTCGCGTCGGCCACGGCCCATCCCCTGCCCGCCCTGGTTCGCGCGGGCGTCCCGGTGACGCTGAACAGCGACGCGCCGTATCTGTACGGCGTCGGCATCCTGGACGAGTACGCCACGGCACACAGCCGCTACGGCCTGAGCGCCACCGACCTCGCCCGCATCGCCGCGGACTCGCTCCGCTTCTCGGCCGCCGGGCCGGATCTCGCGGTCCGGATGCGGGACCGGATCGACGCCTGGGCGGCCCACCACGGCTGACCGCCGGGATGACGCCCCTAGAGCGTCTGGCGCCGCACCAGCTCGTGCAGCTTGCCGCCCGGGATGGCCATCAGCTCGGCCGGGGCGCCCTGCTCCACGATCCGGCCGTCCTCCATGACCAGCACCCGGTCGGCGTCCATGACGGTCGACAGCCGGTGGGCGATCACCAGCCGGCTGGCGTTGAGCCGCCGGGTGCTGTCGATGACGATGCGCTGGGTCTCGTTGTCCAGGGCGCTGGTGGCCTCGTCGAAGAAGAGGATGCGCGGACGGCGGATGAGGGCCTGGGCGATCATCAGCCGCTGCCGCTGGCCGCCGGAGATGGCGCCGCTGCCGGAGATCATGGTCTGGAGCCCCATGGGCATTTGCCGGATGTCCTCGGCCAGACCCGCCAGTTCGGCGGCCTCCATGGCCTCCTCGGGGGTGTACGGCTCGGCGCCGCGGATGCAGTCGAGGATCGTGCCGCCGAGGGGCTGGGCGTTCTGGAGGACCACCCCGCACTGGCGGCGCACGGCCGCCTGGTCGAGGGCGGCGAGGTCCTGGCCGTCGTAGAGCACACTGCCGGACACCGGCCGTTCGAAGCCGATGAGCAACCGCAGCAGGGTCGACTTGCCGCAGCCGCTCGGGCCGACGACGGCCACGAACTCGCCCGGCCGGATCTCCAGCGAGACATCGTCGAGCACCAGCGGCCCGTCGTCGCCGTAGCGGAAGGTGAGGTTTCTGGCCCGGAGGTCACCGGAGAGCCGCCCCGGCTGGGCACTGCCGCCGCGCACCTCCGGCGGCTCGTCCAGGATCGGCTTGACCTGCTCGAACATGGGCAGGACGGCGACCACGGAGACCAGGGAGTTGGTGAGCTGCGTGAGGGAGGTGAGCAGCATGGTCACCGAGGTGTTGAAGGTCAGGAAGGCGCCCGCCGACATGCTCCCCCGCGCCGGACCGGCCAGCAGCATGAACACGGCGAGGGAGACCAGCGGGAGGTAGACGGAGTCCAACACCTGGGTGAGGTTCTTGATGCGCCCGGTGCGCTGATGCAGATCGCGGGAGTGGGCGAAGCCGCGGGCCCAGGCCGCGTAGGCGAAGTTCTCGGCCGCGGCGACCCGCAGCTTGGGCAGCCCGCGCAGGGTCTGGAACGCCTGGTTGTTGAGCTTGTTCTCGCTCTCCACCAGCCGTCGCTGCCAGCGCACCTGCCACAGCCCCATGCCGAGGAAAACCCCGGAGACCACCAGCAGTACGGCGATCACCGCGAGCGCCAGCGAGGCGCTGTAGTACAGCAGCAGGGCGAGGTTCATCACGCCCACGGTCCCGGCCTGGAGGACCGTCGGGGCGACCCCGGACATCACCCGGCGCATGGTGCTGATGCCCATTGCCGCGCTGGCCAGCTCTCCGGTGGAGCGCTGGGCGAAGAAGGTGGTGGGCAGCCGCAGCAGCCGGTCCCACACCGCGGGCTGGAGGGTGGACTCCAGCCGCCCCTCGAGCCGCAGCAGGGTCAGGTTCTGAAGCAGCATGAACGCGGCCGCCACGACGCCGGCGACGATCAGGGCCAGGGAGATCTGGACGATGGGGCTCTTCTCGGCGCGGGGCACGAAGCCGCCCAGCACCTGGCCGGTGGCGAGCGGCACCAGCGCGCCGAGCGCCACCGTCACCAGCCCGCCGATCAGGAGGTTGCGGAAGTCCCCGGCGGCGCCGCGCACGCTGAAGCGCATCAGCCGCCACACCGTCATCGGCCGGTCGGGCAGCGGACGGTAGAACATCACGCCCCGCGGCTCGAACTCCTCCGCGTTGCCGCCGCCCACACGGATCCGCAGCCCGGAGGCGGGGTTGACGGCCTCGTACCGGCCGCGCCGCCACAGCAGCGCCACCGGGGCCCCGGACTTGGCGCGGTAGCCCACCAGCGGTCCGGCGTCCTCCCGCCACCACTGGCCCTCAAGACGGACGGCCCGGGTGCGGATCCTGGCGTGGGCGGCGATGCGCTCCACCGGGTCCGTACGGTCGTCGGTGGCGCGGCCCCGCTGCGGGTCGGGCAGGGTGATCCCGGCGGCCTCCGCCACCGCGCGGCACACCGCGTGCACGGCGTCGTCGGTGCTCTCCTCCGACGGCCGCCGGTCCCGCCGGGGCCCTCCGATGGAGGCGATCAGCGCCTGGTCGGCGCGGGTGCGCACAGCCTCGCCGGCCCGGATACCGGCCGCCGTACGGTCGGCGTGGGCCCGCTCCATGGTCTCGATCCAGCGGTCCACGGCGGTGCCGAGGCGGTACTGCTGGTTGACCATCCGCTGCCACAGCGCGCCGTCGATCAGCAGGTCACCGGCGGCCTGGGCGCTGTACTCGGCGCCGTAGCGCACACTGCCGGGCGGCACCGGGAGCCAGAGCAGGTCCTCGTCGGCCGCCTCCGCCTCGGACGCGGCCCCGCCGTCCAGCGGGGCCTGGAAGAGGACGCCGAGGCTGCGGCTCACCCCGAGCGCCACGGCGTGCTCCAGCGGGGTGGGCGGGGTGTCCTGGAAGCCGCCGCCGTACGTGGCGTACGGATCGCCGGACTGGCCGGTGCCGTATGCGTCGTGGACCTCCGGGCGGTACAGCTCGCGCAGCGGGATGCGGCGCACCTGGCAGTCCTGCGAGGGGCGGCCCAGCAGGGTGTGGCGCGGCCCCTCGACCGGGCCGGGGAGCGCCGCGCCCGTCTCCAGGCGGCCGAGGAAGTGCCACTGCCCCTCCTCGGCGGCGTCCACCGCGAACAGATCCAGGGCGCCGCCGACGACGAGCCAGAGCACCTGCGGGCCCTCCAGCGGAAGGCTGCGCAGCCCGGCGCAGTCGACGGGCGCACCGAGGGCGCCCAGCGCCTGGACCACCGCGTCGCCGCCGTCCGCGGCCACCGCGGCGGCCGGGTGAACGGACGCCATGTCAGTGCTCCTTCATCAGCTCGGCGTACGGGCCTCCGGCGGCGGCGAGCTCCTCGTGCCGGCCGCGTTCGACGACCGTGCCGCGGTTCAGGACGAGGATCTCGTCGCTGTCCCGCACGGTGCTGAGCCGGTGGGCGATCACCACACACGCACAGCCGCGGCGGCGCAGGTTGTCCATGACGAGCTGCTCGGTCCGCGCGTCCAGGGCGCTGGTGACCTCGTCCAGCACGAGCACGCTGGGGCGGCGCACCAGGGCGCGGGCGATCTCCAGCCGCTGCCGCTGGCCGCCGGAGAAGTTGCGGCCGTCCTGCTCCACCCGGCAGTGGATCCCCTCCGGGCGCCGCGCGATCACATCGTCGTAGAGCGCGGCGTCCCGCAGGGCCTCCACCACCGCCTCGTCCGGGATCGACGGGTCCCACAGCGCCACGTTGTCCCGCACCGTCCCCTCGAAGAGGAAGATCTCCTGGTCGACGAAGGAGACGGAGGCGGCCAGCGCGCCGCGGGGGATGTCCTCCAGGCGCTGTCCGTCGATGCGGATGACCCCCTCCCAGGGGGCGTAGAGGCCGGAGACGAGCCGGGAGACGGTGGACTTGCCACTGCCGGAGGCGCCGACGAGCGCCACCTGCCGGCCGGGGCCGACGGACAGCGAGAAGTCGCGCAGCAGCGGCTCGTCCAGCGGGTTGTAGCCGAAGGTGATGTTCTCCAGGGTCACCTGCCCGGTCAGCCGGCGGGTGTCCTCGCGCGGCTCGTCGCGGGTGTAGAGGGAGTCCACCGGGAAGTTCTCCACGTCCTTGAGCCGGGCCACGTCGGCGGAGAAGTCCTGGATGCGCCCGGCCACCCCGTTGAGCCGGGTGATGGGCGCGGTGAAGCGGGTCACCAGCGCCTGGAAGGCCACCAGCAGACCGATGGAGATATGGCCCTCCACGGCCCGCAGCCCGCCGATCCAGAGGATGAGGGCGCTGTTGAACGTCGCGAGGGTGGGCGCGACGACGGCCAGTACGGAGCTCGGCACGCCGAGGCGCTGCTGCTCCTCCAGGGTGATGGCGTGCTGACCGGCCCAGCGGCGGAAGTAGCCCGCCTCGCCACCGGTGGCCTTCACCGTCTCGATGAGCTGGAGACCGGTGTACGAGGTGGTGGTCAGCCGCGCGGTGTCGGCCCGCAGCTTCTGGGTCCTGGTGGCCCGCAGCCGCACCACCACCCGTATCGCCACCACGTTGAGCAGCGCCAACCCGACGCCGACACCGGTGAGTTGGGGGTCGTAGGTCCACAGCAGCACGGCGTAGAGCACCACGACGACCCCGTCGACGGCCGCGGCGGCCAGATCGCGGGCGAGCGTCTCGGCCACGGTGTCGTTGGAGCGCAGCCGCTGGACCAGGTCGGCCGGGCTGCGCTGGGCGAAGAAGGTGACGGGCAGCCGCAGTAGATGGCGCAGGAACCGCGCGCTGCTGAGGGTGGAGGAGATGATGCGCCCGCGCAGCAGGTTCGCCTGCTGGACGCCGGTCAGCACCGCGGTGAGGACCACCGCCACGGCCATGGACGCGAACAGCGGCTGAAGCGTCGAGTCCTGGCCGGCGATCAGGAAGGTGTCGATGAAGGTGCGGCTGAGCGCCGGGACCGCGGCCCCCACCGCCACCAGCAACAGGCTGGCCAGCAGCGATGCGAGCAGGGTGCCGCTGGTGCCGCGCATGCGCGGGGGCAGGGCGCCCAGCACCCCGGGGCGGCGCCCGCCGCGGCGGAAGGAGTCCTCGGGTTCGAAGACCAGGACCACACCGGTGAAGCTGGTGTCGAACTCCTCGATGGGGACGAAGCGGCGCCCCTTGTCGGGGTCGTTGATGTGAACGCCGCGCTTGCCGAACCGCCGCCCCATGCCGTCGTAGACGACGTAGTGGTTGAACTCCCAGAACAGGATGGCCGGGGCCTGGATCTCCACGAGGGCGTCGGGCTCCATCTGCATGCCCTTGGCGCGCAGACCGTAGCTCCGGGCGGCCTTGAGCAGATTGCTGGCGCGCGAGCCGTCCCGGGAGACCCCGCAGGCGATCCGCAGCTCCTCCAGCGGCACATGGCGCCCGTAGTGTCCGAGCACCATGGCGAGCGACGCCGCACCGCACTCCAGGGCCTCCATCTGGAGCACGGTGGGGGTGCGTACGGTACGGCGGCGGGGCTTCCTCGGCCCGGCCCCGCCACGCGGGGCGCGGCGCCGTCCGCGGGCCGGCTGGGGGCGGCGCGCCCCACTGCTTCCGGCGGGTGCGGGCCGGGGCGGGCCGGCCTCGTTCGTCGCGGTCACGGGAGCAGCCAATCGATGGGGTGCTGGGCGTCCAGGTGGACGGTGCCGTCGGTCAGGGTCATGGAGCCGAGGGCGAACGGCGGGCCTTCGGGGGACGACCAGCGGTAGCCGGAGCGGGTGCCGCGCTCGCGGTCGAGGCGTACCTGGACGGCGACCGGCGGGCCGTGCTTGGAGAACTCCTCGCCGAGTTGCTCACTGCCGAGGTAGGAGCCGATCTGCTGGCTGGACTGGGCGGTCCGGCCGACGGCCCGCACCTCACCGCGGAGCACACCGTAGGTCTGCGTCGGCGCGGACTGCACACTGAGGTCGACCGAGGCGCCCACCCGCACCGAGGCCGCCCGGTCCGCGGGGACGAACAGGGTCGCGACCAGGGGGTCGTCGGAGTGGCGGACCCGCTCCACGGAGGCCACGTTCGCGCCGGTGTTCAGCACCGAGCCGATCGAGGCGGAGAGGGTGGTGAGCCGGCCGGCGGCGATGGTGCGCACGACGGTGGTGCCACGGGTGGTGCGGACCTTCAGCAGCGGAGCGCCCGCCGGAAGGGTGCTGCCCTCCTGCGCCAGGACGGAGGTCACCTGGCCCGCGATCGGGCTCTGGAGCACATAGCTGCCCTGGCCGTGGGTGAGGATCCCGGTGGTGTCGAGGGTGTTGGACACGGTGCCCGTGACGGCCCATACGGCGGCCCCGGCCATGACCACCACGGTGACCGCGAGCGCCAGCCACCCCTGGGGACGGGCGTAGCGCACCGGCAGGTCGATGTCCTCTGCCGACTGTGCCTTGGAGAGGGCCTGCTGGCGGAACTGCACGAAAGTCTTTCCTCAACCGCTAAGGGAGTGATCGAAAACCGCGAAGTGATCGAAAAGGGCACCGTGGACCGCCGAATGCCCCGGACCAGGCGGGCCCGGGGCAGAGGGAAGGCGGTCTGTCAGCCTCAGAGGCTGCCGACGACCCCACCGACGATGCCGGTGGTGTTCAGGCCGGTGACACCGTCAACCGTGCCGGTAACGGTGCCGAGGGCGCCGGTCACCGGGGCGGTGACGGAGTCGACGGTGCCGAGGACGTCGCCCACCGGGTTGCCGATCCCGCCGGCCACGTTGTCCAGCTCGGCGTCGGAGATCTCCTGGGTCGCGACCTTGGGCGCGTTGTTCATTGTTGCGTCTCCCTTGGGTGACTGTCTCGTTGAGCTTGCAAGCAGCGCATGGGTGCCGAGGGGAATCGGCACCCACGGCATGGTCACGGGGTTCCGGTGGGAACCGGGGATCCGTGGATGCCTTAGCGCGGAAACGGATGTAATCACGGGGCTCGCCACGCTGCGAATCAGCCAAGTCCGGAACCGGGCATTCCGCCACTTTCCGATCACACGGCGGGCACAGGTGCGCACCCCATCGGCGCTATTCCCTCACAGAAAGGTCACCGAACTCGCCGGGCGGCGCGCCCCTTGTGCGAGGTGACGCGCGTCATGTCGGACCTGCTCGCCACGGCCGGAGCCGAGGTGGCATACGGGCCGGGGCGCACACATGGGATGTGTGTAACAGGTGTGCCGATCACTTGAAGACCGGGCGAACGAAGCGACATGCGCCGCTGGGCGGCACGGGAATGCGACATGTGCGACTTCAAGCCACCCGGCCCTGTTCCGGCACCGCCTCGCCGTCCGGCACCGGTCCGGGTGCGGTGCCGTCGCCGAACGGGCGCCCGCCCAGTTCCTCGCGGTGATGCGGCGTCAGCCACCCGGAGAGGTCGGGGCCGAGCGGAACGATGCGACGGGGGTTGATGTTGGTGTGCACCTGGTAGTAGTGGCGCTTGATGTGGTCGAAGTCGACGGTGTCCCCGAAACCCGGCGTCTGGAAGAGATCACGGACATACCCCCACAGCACCGGGTCCTCGCTGAGCTTGTTGCGGTTGCACTTGAAGTGGCCGTGGTACACGGCGTCGAACCGGACCAGCGTGGTGAAGAGCCGGATGTCGGCCTCGGTGATGGTGTCGCCGACCAGATAGCGCCGCGTGGCCAGCCGCTCGGACAGCTCGTCGAGGCGGGCGAAGAGCCGCCGGTACGCGTCGTCGTAGCTGTGCTGGTGCTCGGCGAAGCCCGCCCGGTACACACCGTTGTTCACATCGCGGTAGATCCCCTCCGCCACCTCGTCGATCTCGGCGCGGTGCTCCTCGGGGTACAGATCCGGGGCGCCCTCGCGATGGAGGGCGGTCCACTCGGTGGCGAGGTCCAGGGTGATCCGGTGGTAGTCGTTGGTGACCAGTTGGCCACTGGGGACGTCCACCACCGCGGGCACGCTCACCCCGCCCGGATATCCCGTCTCGCGGGCGTCGTACGCCTCGCTGAGGAACCCGATACCCAGCACCGGGTCCCGGTCCCCCGGGTCCAGGGTGAAGCGCCAGCTGCGCTCGTCCTGGATGGGGTCGGTGACGGCCAGCGAGAGGGCCGGCTCCAGGCCGAGCAGCCGCCGTGAGACCAGCGCTCGGCTCGCCCAGGGGCAGGCCCGGCTGACCACCAGCCGATAGCGCCCGGCCTCCACCGGCCAGCCGTCCCGGCCGTCGGCGGTGATCCGGTCGGCGAAGTGCGGCGCGGAGCGGCGGAACTCCTTGCGCTCGCGGGGTGTCTCCTGGTCAGCGGTGTTCAACGGGACCACCTACCACCTTCCGAAGGGCCACGGGTGACATCTACCCGGTTCCACATCTCGGGAAGGGGTATTCCTCACGGAACGGACAGGGTGGCCGGGTGGCGATGCGGAACGGGTGGCGCCGGGGCGGCGCACCAGCGTTCAAGACCGGAGGGGAGGGCGGGGGTCAGGGTCGGGGCATGCCTGACGACAAGGGATGGAAGAGCCCGTACCTCCTGCTCACGGTCACCATGCTGCTGTGGGGCAGCGCCTTCTCCAGCTCCAAGTCGGTGGTGGCCCAGCTGCCGCACACCGTGGCGGCGCTGCTGCGCTTCGGCGGCGGTGCGGTCGCCCTGCTGGCGGCGGTGGCGGTCTTGGGCAAACCGGCGGCCGCCCCGGCCGCGATCACCCCGACCGCGACCACCCCGACCGCGGCCGGCCCGGCTTCCGCGCGTGGCGGCGGGCGGCGTGCGGCGCTCGCGGGCGTCCTGGGGGTCTTCGCCTACAACGGTTTCTTCTTCTGGGGGCTGTCGCTGGCGCCCTCGCTCGACGCGGGCATCGTCATCCCCGTCCTCAGCCCGGTGCTGACCAGCGCCTTCCTCCTGGTCACCGGCCGTGAGCGGGCCTCCGGGGGGCGGCTGGCGGGGCTCGCCCTCGGGCTCGCCGGAGCGGTGGTGTTCTTCTTCGGCGCGGGCGGCAGCGCACACGGCGGCACCACCCGGCTCACGGGCGATCTGCTGTATCTGCTCAGCGCGGTGTGCTGGGCCGCGTACACGCTCATCGGGCCCCGGGTGCTGGCCGGGATCGACCCGCTGCGCGCCACGACGTACGCCACGTGTGCGGGGGCGGTGCTGCTGGGCGCGCTCGCCGCACCCGATCTCGGCGAGGTGCGCTGGGACGGGCTGCCGGCCGGCCTCTGGCTGAACGTGGTGTTCCTCGCGATCGGCCCGGCCGCCGTGGCCAATCTCCTGTACTACCGGGGAGTGGGGGCGGTGGGCCCGGCTTCCGCGTCCTTGATGATGTTCATGGTCCCGGTGGTCAACACCGTGTGCTCCATGGTCTTCCTGGGCGAGTCCTTCGGCGCTCTCCAGGCGCTGGGTGCCCTGGTGCTGCTGTCGGGCGCGGTGCTCGCCGTCACTCGGGGACGTGTACCGGCACGTCCCCGAGCGCGCACCGCGCCCACCGCGGGAAAGAAGCCCTCGGAGCTGTGAGCACCGTACGGCGCCGGTCTGTATCACTCCCCTCGTGGTGATACAGACCGCCCGCCACGCTGGGAGGCGGGGCTCGTTCCCGCGCGGTGCGGCGGGAGAGACGCTAAGACGGATCACGGGGGCGGGCAACGGTGCACGGTGCGCATCGCCCGCCCGCGACATGTGCACGGTGCGCAGTCAGTCCCCCGCGTGGAGCCCGGTGATGTGCAGGGCGTGCACCAGGTCGTGGATCCCGGAGCCGGTGGTGAGCAGATCCCGGCTGAGCAGGTGTTCGGCGGCCCGCAGATGGGCCCTGACCGTGTTCCGGCTGAGACCGAGGTGGCGGGCGGTCCGCTGGGCGTCGGTGTTCGCGTCGATCCAGGCGCGCAGGGTGGTGTGCAGATCGCGGCCGCGGGTGTCCTGGAGCGGGCGGAGGAACTCCCGCGCCCAGGCGTGGGCGGGCTCGGTGCGGAACAGCTCGTCCAGGGTGGGCACCGGCCGCCCGCCCCGGGCGCCGAGGCCGCCTTCGGCCCCGGAGCCGCCCTCGGGGCCGTAGGTGGTTTCGGGGCCGAGGCCGCCGTCCGGCTGCCCTCCGGTCAGACAGAAGGCCAGGTCGAGGGCGGCCCGGGTGCGTACGTCGCCCAGGTCCAGGCCGAGGGTGGCCTCCACCCGGCCGAGGTGGTGGGAGACGGTGTTGCGGCTGATGTCCAGCAGCCGGGCCACCGCCGACCGGGGGAAGGTGACGGCGAGCCGGGTGATGTCCAGGGTGACTCTCGGGGTGGATCCCAGTGGCCGCAGCAGGGCGCGGGCCCAGGCGGCCGCCTCCGTGTGAGGCAACAGGGGCACCAGCGGTGTCCGGCCGAGGTACGCGGCCATCCGCTCGGGCGTATGGCGCGCGGCGGCCAGGGCGTGCAGGGCCTGCCCGTACGCCTCGGCCGTCGCGCCGAGCGGATACGGGCTGCTGATGCCCAGCGCGTAGTGCGCGTTGTCCCGCACCAGACGGCGCAGCACCGCGCCCTGGCCATGGGCCGTCTCGGGGTCATCGGCGACGCCGGGCCCATCCGCGACACCGGGCCCATCCGCGACGCCCGGCCCGTCCGCGACCAGACAGATGAGGTGCTCCTTGAAGGCCGGGCAGTGCACCATCAGGCCCGTGCCGTGATAGCCCGAGCCGTCCTGGTAGGTCTGCGCCAGCCGGTCCCGGTCCTCCGGCGGGCAGTGCAGCAGATAGACGCGCAGCCGTTCCGCGTCCAGCAGCGCGGGGACGGCGCCTGTGGTCATCCGGCGGGCCAGGGTCAGGTCTCCCGCCAGCAGGGCGCTGAAGACGGCGAACCGCAGCTGCCGCGCCTTGTACTGATAGCCGCGGAAGGTGGTGTCCGCGTCCTGCGCCCGGTCCAGGAGCGCGATGAGGCTTCCGGCGTGCGAGACCAGCGACGCCGCTTCGCGGGTGGGCGCCGAGGCGCCCGCCACCACCAGCACGGGCCGTGGCGCGTGTGGGCCGAGCGCCTCGAGACGCACCTGAAGGGCGCCGCTCTCGGTGGCCGCCGCGGCCATCTGCCCGCCGGACAGCCGTGCCAGCGTCGGTTCGAGCGAGGGCAGGATCTGCCGCGGGAAGCGCGCGGTGGAGGCCTCGACCGCGCCCGCGCCGCCGACCAGCGCGACATCGGCGTCGATCTGCCGGCCCAGCCAGTCGAGTACCGGCCGCGGATCCGCCCCGGCCCCTCGGCTCATCTGTCGCCGCACCTCGTGCAGCAGCTCGTCCAGCCGCCCGGTGTGGGCCCGTGCCTCCACAGCCGTACTCCTCCCCACCCCCCGCGCCGCGTCATCCCGCGCGGACCGATCGGCGGTCCGCGCTCCGACGTACTTTATTGACCGGTACACGGGACCTCGGCCGGTGCCATACGCATCAGGAAGGGCGGCAGCGACGGCGGGCGGGGCCAGGGCCGCCGAACGGATCGGGGCCGGTCTTCAGGCCACCGAGCGGAACAGGCCTTCCAGCGCCATCGCCACCTGGTCGGTGGAGAGCGGATCGGCGACACCGCCCGCCGCGTAGATGCCCCGGTCCAGCTTGATGCCGCGCGTCATCGCGCCGAGCAGCGCGGCCAGTTCGGTGCCCCGCAGGGCGGGCCGGTGGCCGGCCCGGTCGAACAGCCCGTCCAGCATGGTGCCGATCCGGCGGCTGAACCGCTTCTCATGGTCCACCAGCGCGGCGGCGGCATCGCCGTCCCGGAGCGCCATCAGCCGGAATTCCAGGTGGATGAAGACCCAGCGGGTGTCCAGGTGCTCGCCGTTGAAGATCTCGGCGAAGGTCCGGGCGAGCTGGGGGGCCAGATCCCGCTCGGTGTCCATCTCGTCGATCCGCTCCCCGATGTAGTCGGCGGTGCGGTCGCTGTGCCGCCGGAAGACATCGAGGAAGAGCTTCAGCTTGCTGT
The DNA here is from genome assembly GCF_052665095.1 of Streptomyces sp. NEAU-174. NCBI lineage: Bacteria > Bacillati > Actinomycetota > Actinomycetes > Kitasatosporales > Streptomycetaceae > Streptomyces > Streptomyces sp. NEAU-174. Next base: position 23,808 of record NZ_JBQTCE010000004.1, read on the forward strand.
CGTAGTTCGAGTAGAAGGCCCCGGTGGTCCTGCCCGCGCACTGGCAGATGTAGCCGATCGACGCCCCGTGGAAACCGCGTTCGGCGAACGCCCGCTCCGCCCCGACGATCAGTGCTTTCACGGTCTTTGACCGCTGCGGCGGCATCGGTGTGCCCCTCTCCCCCAGCTGTTCGGAAACCTGGCCAGATCCGTACGGTAGCCGATCTGTCCCTCTATTCAGTAGGGAACCCTATCGGTAGCGTTCCCTATCGAAGACCGCGGCCAACGGCTCCGGGACGTTCGCCCCGGGACAGTTCGAGGATCACGAAGGAGAGCCATCGTGAACGCTCCGATGCCCACGACCCATGACGACCTACGAGACCTCAACGACCTCCCTTCGTATCCGAAAGAGCGGGACGACTACATCAACCCGGCCCGCGCGCTGCTCACCGGGCCGCCGATCAGCCCGCTCAGGTTCGCGGGCGGCAGCACCGGCTGGCTGGTGACCGGGTATCACGAGGCGCGGGAGGTGCTGCGGGACCCCCGGTTCAGCGCCGAGCGCTGGCGGGGTGACGACGCGATGCGGCCGGTTCCCGAGTCGGTCCGCAGGGACCGGAGCAGCGGGGCGGGGTCGTTCCTGGCCATGGACGCGCCGCAGCACGGCCACTACCGGGGCCAGCTCACGCGGTACTTCACGGTTAGGCGGATGCGGGAGCTGGAGGCCCGCATCGAGGACATCGTGGCCGACCAGCTGGACGCGCTGGAGGCGGCGGGCAAACCGGCCGACCTGGTGCGGCACTTCGCCCTGCCCATCCCCTCGCTGGTGATCTGCGAGATGCTCGGCGTGCCGTACGAGGAGCGGGAGCTCTTCCAGTCCGTCGCGGCGCGGCTGCTCCGCCAGGACCGCACCGACGCGGAGTTCGTCGCCGGGAAGACCGAGCTCGACACCTTCCTGCGCACTCTGGTCGAGGCCAAGCGCAAGGATCCGCGGGACGATCTGATCTCCCTGCTGACCGCCGTCGACGAGCTCGACGACGAGGAGATCGGCGGCATCGCGGGGCTGCTGCTGATCGCCGGTCACGAGACCACCACCAACATGCTCAGCCTCGGCACCTTCGCCCTGCTGCGCGACCCCGAGCAGCTGGAGCGGCTGCGGGCCGACGAGTCGCTCCTCCCCCAGGCCGTCGAGGAGCTGCTGCGCTACCTCAGCATCGTCAACGCCTTCCCCGTCCGCATCGCGCTGGAGGACGTCGTCGTCGGCGGTGTCACCGTCACCGCGGGCCAGTCCGTGGCCGTCTCGGTCCCGGCGGCGAACCGGGACCCGGCGCTGGTGGAGGACCCGAACAGGCTCGACGTGGGACGCCCCCGCAGCAGCCACCTCGCCTTCGGCTACGGCATCCATCAGTGTCTGGGGCAGCATCTGGCCAGGATCGAGCTGGTGGCGGGCTACCGCGGGCTGCTCCGCCGGTTCCCCGGACTGCGGTTCGCCGTGCCCCCGGAGCAGGTCCGGATGCGCAGCGACATGGTCATCTACGGAGCGCATGAACTGCCCGTCACCTGGTGACGGCGCCGGGCCGGATCGGGCCCGGTCTCCACACGACGGAAATCGTCACATGAGCTCCACAGGCGCGGAGTTCATGTGATGATTCGGTGACCCCGGCCCGTCCGGTCCGGGGGTGTGGAGGGATAAATACACGTGAAGTCAACGACCTTCAGATCCGCCGTGGGGGCCGTGCTGACGGTGGCCCTGTCCGCCGTGGTCCTGCCCGCCTCCGCCGCGAGCGCGGCGGAGAGCCCGGCGGCGGCCGGCACCGTGGACACCGCGACCGCGCAGTCCTTCGGACGGCTGGCCGACGCGGTGCTGACCCAGCGCACGGCGGCTCTGCTGGACAACAACAAGCAGTCGGGGCGGCGCGCGGCCCCGCTCGCCGAGCAGAACGTCCGTCTGTCGGCCGGGCAGACCCGGACCGAGGACACCGCGCTGTCCACGCTGCGCACCCGCAAGGCGCGGCTCGCGGCCCTGGGCGAGGCGTACACCTCCGCCGACACCCGGGTGGCGGTGGACCGGATACGGGTCGAGGCCGGGCACGCCACGGTCCAGGCCACCGAGACCACGACGCTGGCCTACAAGAAGATACGCGGCGACGAGCCCGCGACCACCGGCTTCCAGGCGCACCACCGGCTGAGCTTCGCCGCCACGGCGGACGGGAAGTGGCAGCTGACCGGCCTCACCTCGACCGACGACGGCCCGCTGGCGGTCAACGAGCCCGCCACGGCGCGGGGGGCGACGGCCCGGACGACGGCCCTGCCCGAGGCCACGCCCGCCGCCATCTCCAAGCCGTCCCAGCCGCAGACGAAGCCCGCCGGAAGCTACAACTACGCGGCGATGGCCTCGTACGCGGAGAAGTACTGGCAGAACTACAACCCCGCCTACCGGAAGTTCAACGAGGCCGGCGGGGACTGCACCAACTTCGTGAGCCAGGCCCTGAAGGCGGGCGGCTGGGCCAACAAGTCCGGCGACGCCGAGGACTACCACAGCTGGTGGTACGACACCTCGTACCAGTCGACGTCCTGGGTCGGCGCCAACGAGTGGTCCTGGTTCACCCTGGACGCCAAGCGGGCCACCAACCTGGCGAACGTCTACTACATGGGCGTCGGTGACGTCATGCAGATGGACTTCGACAAGGACGGGTCCAAGGACCACACCATGATCGTCACCTACCGGAGCTCCAGCGGTGTGCCGTACATGACCTACCACTCGGTGAACACCTACCGGAAGTCCCTGGCCAGCATCATCGCCTCGTACCCGAACTCGCTCTACTACGCCTACCGCACCTGAGGCGCCCGGCACGCACCCGTGTCCCCCGTGACAGTGGACCCCGCCCCCGGGCGGGGTCCACCGCGTTTGCGCCCGGCCGGGGGCCGTGGCTCGGCGCGGCGCTGACCTCCTGGCTCACCCGGTACGCCGTACGCAGGCTCTGACCGGCGACACCCCGATCCCGAAACCCGGCGCACCCCGGCAAGCGGCCGACCCCGTGATGTGATGTCCGCACGGTGTTCACCCGACGGACACCGGAGCCACGTCAGCACGCCTGCGTACACACACGTCTTCGAGCCGCGAGAGATGGAGTGACGCCATGCCGGGCGCCCTGTCACGCCGTTCCGCCCTTTCCCTCCTGGGAGGGGCGATGGCCGTCGCCGCCACCGATGGGAGCGGATGGCCTGCGGCCGCCGCCGAGCCCGCCGCCGGGTCCGCCCCCGAGCCCGGCTCGCGGGTGGACGCCCTCCTCGGCCGGATGACGCTCGAGGAGAAGCTCGCACTGCTGCACGGCGCGAAGGATCCCCACAGCCTCGGCCAGGCGGGGTACACCCCGGGTGTCCCCCGGCTCGGCATTCCGCCACTGCGGCTCGCGGACGGGCCCGCCGGTGTACGGGTCACCCGGCATGCCACCGCGCTGCCCGCGCCGGTGCTGCTCGCCTCCGCCTTCGATCCGGCCCTGGCGCGGGAGTACGGGCGCGTCATCGGGCGCGAGGGCCGTGCGCTGGGCCAGGACGTGCTGCTCTCCCCCATGGTCAATCTCATCCGCACCCCGTACGCCGGGCGCAACTTCGAGACCTTCGGCGAGGACCCCGTGCTCGCCTCCGAGCTGGTGGCCGAGGAGGTGCGCGGTATCCAGGGCGAGGGCCTGATCGCCACCGTCAAGCACTTCGCCATGAACAACCAGGAGCACGAGCGGGAGTCGATCGATGTGATCGTCGACGACCGGACGGCGCGGGAGATGGAGCTGCCCGGCTTCGAGGCGGCCGTACGGGCGGGCGCGGGAGCGGTCATGGGCGCCTACAACAAGGTCAACGGGGCCTTCGCCTGCGAGAGCGGGCCGCTGCTGACCGGGGTGCTGCGCGAGGACTGGGGCTTCGACGGCTGGGTGATGACCGACTGGCACGCCGCTCACGGCACCGCGGCGGCCCTCGGCGCCGGGCTCGACATGGAGATGCCGGACGGAAAGTACTTCGGCGACGCCCTGCGGAAGGCGGTGGCCGACGGGACCGTACCGGAGGCCGAGGTGGACCGCGCCGTCGGCCGCGTCCTGACCGTCATGGACCGCTTCGGGCTGCTGGACGGCGGCGCTCGTCCGCGGCCCGGCCGGGACCCGGGGGCCGGGGCGCGCACCGCGCTGAAGGTCGCCACGGCGGGCGGCGTCCTGCTGCGCAATGAGCACGGCACACTGCCGCTGACCGGGTCCGCCGCCCGGTCGATCGCCGTGGTCGGGCCCACCGGCGCCATCCCCTTCGTCAGTGGCGGCGGCAGCGCCCATGTGGTCCCCGACCACGCCGCGAGCCCGCTGGAGGCGATCCGGGAGCGCGCCGGGAAGGGGGCCCGGGTGGACTACGCCCTGGGCGAGGACGTGTTCGGCAAGAAGATCCCCGCCTCCGCGCTCTCCCCGGCCACCGGGCTGGAGAAGCGGACGGTGGCGGCGGGCAAGAGCTGGGCGTACGAGGGCGCCCTCACCGTGGCCGAGGCCGATGAGTGGACGTTCGTCCTGCACTTCAGCGGCCCGCCCGCCGGCCGCCCGAAGGTGCTGCTGGACGGCGTGGAGCTGTTCCCGTTCCGGCCCGGCCTGGGCGAGTACTTCACCGGTGGCTTCGTCAGCGCCGCCCCGGACGGCCTCGCCGTGCGCCGGGCGGCCGTCAAGCTGACGGCGGGAAGGCACCGGCTGAAGGTCACCGCCAAGGGCGGTGGAAAGGGGCTGACCTTCCGGCTGCGCCGCACCACCTCCGCCACGCGCGCCGCCGATGTGGCCGAGGCCGTGCGCGCCGCCCGCGCCGCGCACAGTGTGGTGCTCTTCGGCTACGAGGACGCCACCGAGGGCAGGGACCGGACCACCATCGCCCTCCCCGGCCACCAGAACGCGCTGATCGCCGCCGTGGCCGAGGCCAATCCGCGCACGACCGTCGTCCTGAACACCTCCTCGTGCACCTCGATGCCCTGGCTGAGGCGCACCGGCGCCGTCCTCCAGATGTACTACCCCGGCCAGGAGGGCGCCGCCGCCACCACCGCCCTGCTCTTCGGCGACGCCAACCCCGGCGGCAGGCTCACCCAGTCCTTCCCCGTCTCGGACAACCGCCACCCGATGGCCGGAGACCCCCGGCGCTACCCCGGGGTGAACGGCCGTGAGGAGTACTCCGAGGGCGTCCATGTCGGCTATCGCTGGTACGACGCCGAGGGGGTGCGGCCCCTTTTCCCCTTCGGCCACGGCCTGTCGTACACCACCTTCGGCTATGCGGGGCTGCGGCTGCGGCGGCGCGGAAGCGGTCTGGAGGCGGTCTTCACCGTGCGCAACACCGGGCGGCGGGCCGGGGCGGAGGTGGCCCAGGTGTATGTGGGGCCCTCGCCCGATCTGCCGCTCGACCAGGCCGAGCGGGCGCTGGCGGGCTTCCGGCGGGTCCATCTGCGGCCCGGCCAGGCGCGGAAGGTGACGGTGCGGGTGGCCGCCCGGGCGCTGTCCGCATGGGACTCCGAACGCCATGGCTGGGTACTGGGCACCGGGCGCCGGACCGTGGAAGTGGGCTCCTCCTCGCGCGATCCGAGGCTGCGGGGGCAGATCGAGGTCCGCCATGGGTCCTGAGCATCGAGGTCCGTCATGGGTCGTGAGCGGCCGCGGCCGTCGTCGCATCGGGCTACGCTAGTATGGCGCGTGTGCAACTAAAGGCGCACGCAAGTAATCAGGCATTGACGAAGGAGCTCCGTGCAGATCGACCTTTCCGGTAAGACCGCCCTGGTCACCGGCTCCACGCAGGGCATCGGATTCGCCATCGCCGCCGGGCTGGCGCGGGCGGGCGCCCGTGTCGCCGTCAACGGGCGCCGGCAGGAGTCCGTCGAGGCCGCCATCCAGAAGCTGGAGGAGGACACGGAGGGCGGCTCGTTCGTCTCCGCCCCCGGTGACATCACCACCGAGGACGGCGCCCGCCAGGTCACCAGCGCCGTGCCGGACGCCGATATCCTGGTCAACAACCTCGGCATCTTCGGGGCCGCTCCGCCGCTGGAGATCGGCGACGACGAGTGGCGGCGCTACTTCGAGGTGAACGTCCTGGCCGCCGTCCGGATGATCCGCACCTACCTGCCCGGGATGAAGGACCGCTCCTGGGGCCGGATCATGAACGTGGCCAGTGACTCCGCCGTCGTCATCCCCGCCGAGATGATCCACTACGGGATGTCGAAGACCGCGCTGCTCGCGGTCACCCGCGGCTTCGCCAAGGACGCGGCCGGCACCGGGGTCACGGTCAACTCGCTGATCGCCGGGCCGACCCACACCGGCGGGGTCGAGGACTTCGTGTACGAGCTGGTGGACCCGGAGCTGCCCTGGGACGAGGCCCAGCGGGAGTTCATGGCCAAGCACCGGCCGCAGTCGCTGCTCCAGCGACTGATCGAGCCCGAGGAGATCGCCAATATGGCGGTCTACCTGAGCTCCACCTTCGCGTCGGCCACCACCGGCGGAGCCGTGCGCGTGGACGGCGGCTACGTCGACTCGATCCTCCCCTGACACCCGCCGCGGCGCCTTCCCGACGACGCCTGCTCCGGCGCCCCCTGATCCCCGCTTCCGCGCGCCCTTCCGGTGGGAACCGTTCCGCGTGGACCCGGGGTCCCTAGGGAGCGAAGAAGCAGACGACCTGGGGGGTTCTGTTGAGCAATGACGCACTCGCGCATCCCGACCGCATCAGAGCGAGCCACTGGATCACCGTCCTGATGCGGCAGTTCCCCGAGCTCCAGGCGGAGTTGACGCCCTCCCCGCACCGCCCCGGCCTCGGCCGGCCGCGGGGAGGCACCGACCGCCGCGGGCCCTCGGAGCCGTTACGCCTGCGGGTCTCCGACACCGTACGCGACATCACCGACGGCGTCGTGGAGCTGGAGGAGGCCGTCCACGACCGGCTCGGGCTGCCGCCCACGGGCAGGGGCACGGTCGAGGTCAGACTGGCCCGTCTCGCGGGGCTGCTGGAACGCATCGAGGCCGACCCGTTGCTGATGCGCCATCTGCTGGACGAGATCAGCGGAATGGCGCGGCGCTGCGCGGGCGCGCTCGGGGACGCCGAGCCCGTGGTCCGGCTGAGCGGCCGGTGCCCGCTGTGCGCCTCGGTCTCGCTGCGGGCCTTTCCGCTGCGCCGGGCGGTGCTGTGCATCAACCCCGGCTGCCGCTGCCCGCACACCGCGTGCGGCTGCCACGCGGAGCGGGCGCATCGGCACTCCTGGCCGGAGGGCGAGTGGGCGGAGCTGGCGGCCGGTGGCGCGCTCGCCCTGGAGGAGATCACCGCCGCCCTGGACGAGGGTTCCACCGTCGTGGCGGTGAGCCGATGAGGACCACACCGGCGCCCGAGTATCCGTTGCTGACCGCCGCCGTGGCCGCCGTGGAGGTGGGCGTCACCCCGGCCACCATCCGCAAGTGGGTGCAGCTGAAGCATCTGCGGCCCGCGGGGCGGCAGGGCAAGGCGTTCCTCTATCGGCTGGAGGATGTGTTCGCGGCCGAGCGGGCCACACGACGACGTTCGTGACCTGCGGGGCCCATGGTCATCTCGGCATAAGTGACGACAAGTGGTTGTCAATGGGCATCCGGTGCATCACACTTGGTGCCAGCGGCGGAGCTGTGCCCCCTGGAGGGGCCACGGCCCCGCCGCTTTTCGCTGTGCGCAGCCCCTGACCACAGCAAGGAGTGCGCGCATGACCGAGCCCTTGGTGATCTTTCCCGACGTCGAACGCCTCGTCGTCGAGCATCTGAAGAACCGCCCCGAACTGGCCGGGGTACTCGTGGACAACCGGACCCCGCCGGACTTCGACGGAACGCAGAAGGCCGTGCTGGTCTCCCGGGCCGGTGGCGTCTGGGTCGAGGACATCCATCTGGACCAGCCGCTGATCGACCTCGAGGTGTACGGCCCGGACAAGCCCACGGCCCACACCGTCGCCACGGCCGCCCGTACGGCGCTGTTCACCGTGCGCGGCACCACGTTCGGCACCGCCTGTGTCACCGATGTCTCCGAGGTGGACGGCCCCCGGTGGCTGCCCGACTACCAGCACGCCGCGGCCAGCCGCTATCTGTCCACGGCCCGGCTCTCCATCCGCCCGGCGTAGGCCACGCACCAGCCGACCGCTCGCCCTCATCACCACGCCACAAGGAGCAATCGCATGCCCGGAATGAACCCCAATGAGATCCGTGTCGCGGGGACCGGCCGCATCCTGACCGCCCCGCTCGGCACCGCCGTCCCGGCCGATGTCTCCACAGCCTGGGCGACGGGCTGGAAGGACCTCGGGTACACCACCACCGACGGCATCAAGTTCAACAAGAAGGACAAGATCGACCCGGTGGACACCTGGCAGTCGGTCAGCCCGGCCCGCTTCGTCTACTCCGACCGCGACCTCACCGTGAAGTTCCAGCTGCTCCAGCTCAACGAGGACACCCTGCCGTTCTTCTTCGGCGGCGCCGTGGTGACGGAGACGGAGGCCGAGTCCAAGGTGTACCGCTACGAACTCGCCGCCGAGCCGAAGAAGGACGAGCGGATGCTGGGCGTGGAGTTCGCGGACGGCGATGTCATCAAGTACCGGTTCATCCTCCGCCGCGGCCAGGTCACCGAGACCGAGGAGCTCCAGCTCACCCGCACGGCCGCGGTCCGGCTCGGGGTCACCTTCACGGCACTGGCCGTCGACAACGACACCCCGCTGGCCACCTGGCTGATGAACGACCCGGCGTTCGCCGGATCCTGACCCCTCCCCGCCACGTCGATCGCGAAGGAGCCGCCGCCATGGCCACGTTCAACGTCAACGCCGCCCGCGCCCAGCGCCTGGAGGCGCTGGGCCTGACCTGGGACTTCGAGGTTGACGGGGAGACGTTCTCCCTGCCCACCGAGATCCCCCGCCGCTCGGCGCACGCGCTGGCCGAGCTGAAGGACAACGACCTGGACGGACTGCTCGCCCTCCTCATGGGCGAGGAGAGCTACCAGCGGCTGTGCCAACACGAGGTGAGCGTGCAGGACATCGCCGCCATCCTCGAGGCGTACGGCCAGGACACCGGGCTCGGCGTGGGGGAAGGCTGAGCCTCGGCGCGCTCGTGGAGGAGCACGCCGAGGCTCTGGAGGCCGATCTGCTGCGGTACTACGGCGTCGACCTGCTCGACTGGCACCGCGAGACGCTGTCCTCGCGGCGCCTGGCGGTCCTGGTGCGCCACCTTCCGCCGGACTCGTCGTTCGTCCGGGCGCGGGAGGGCGAGGCCGCGGAGTGGGGGCTGACGGCCCATCTGCTGGCGGCGGTCGTGGACCACTTGGCGATCGCCAACTGGATGTTCGCCTCGGCCAACCGGGACGAATACGCGGACCCGCCGGAGGCGCCGCTACCGGTACCCCGCCCGGGGGCAACCGATATGCCCGACGGCCCGCCCGCCGACCGAGCCGCCGACGAACCCGCGCCGACGGCGGCGGAGTTGGCGCGGTTCTTCGGGTGACCTGTGGGAGGAATGATGGCGGACATCGTGCGGGACCTGCTCGGTACGGTGCAGGACCTGCGACAGACACTGGACAAGAAGCTCAAGGAGTGGAACGTCGAGCACGCCTGGGTGAAACAGGCGATCACCGGCTTGAACTCGGAGGCCAACGCCCTGAAGGCGGAGGTCACGGGTATCACTGGGGCCGCCAAGTGGGGCTCCGCCGAAGTCACCGGTGCCTCCGCCGGATTCAAGCTGTTCAACTTCGAGAAGACGCTGTTCGACGTGCAGGAGATGCGCGACAAGGCGAAGGGTCTGGATGCCGAATCCCTCAAGAGCAGCATCCAGGCCGTCCGTCAGATCGCCGAAAAGGCCGAGGCCGCCGAGGCCGTCAAGAGCAGTATCAGAGCCGTCCGTGAGATCGCCGAGAAGGCCGAGCGGGACAGCCAGCAGGCCCTGCGAAGGGGCAAGGACGCACTACAGAAGGCGGAGGCCGCCCACCGGCGGCAGCGCACGGCCGCGAGCAACGCCCGCGGCCCCATGCCACCCGGCCGGGTGTCGAACGTGCAGGACATCAATGAGGCGAGCCGGGCCATCAACGAGCTGGAGCGACGCCTGAGCGGTCTCGTCAGGGCTCTCGGCTGAGGAGGAGGCCGTCCATGTCGTTGGTGCAAGCGCTCAACCGATCCGTCTCCGGCTTCCGCGGCCTGCGCAGCACCGTGGGCCAGACCGATACCAGCGTCTCCAAGTTCGCCCGTACCGCGACGCAGGCGGGCTCCGCCGTGGGCCGTATCAAGGGCGACGTGGACAAGTCGGCCAACTCGATGCGCACCCTCCAGCGGGAAGCCAACGCCGCGGAACGCAGCGTGGCCAAGAGCGGCCGCTCCATGACCACCGCCGGCCGCAGCGCGGCGACCGGGGGTGGGCTGATGGGGCGGATGAGGACGGGGCTCCAGGGGGTGACCACGGCCCAGAAGGGCCTGAACACCGCCATGAAGTCAAACGTGTTCGGTGCCATCATGGCGCTGCTCATGCCGCTGATCATGAAGCTCGTCGACATGGCGATGCAGTCCAAGACGGTCCAGCGCATCGTCCAGGCCGCCTTCAGGATCATCGGCCAGGTCATCGGCTCCACCATGCGTGTGGCGAAACAAGTGGTGCAGACGACCTGGAACGGCATCAAGACGGCGTTCACGGTCGTGCTGAAGGTCATCTGGACCGTGGTGAAGACGTACTTCAACATCTACAAGACCATCATCACCACGGTCATCCACGCCATCATGGCCGTGGTCCGGCCCCTGCTGTCCTTCTTCTCGGAGCGGATCCCGGGCGCCTTCCGCTCCGCCCGCAACGGCATCCAGCGCGCCTTCAACGGGCTGGCGGACATCGTCCGGGGTGCCTTCAGCGCCGTGCTCGGGGCCGTGCGGGGGCCGCTCAACGGGGTGATCGGGCTGGTCAACCGGGCCATCGGCGCGCTGAACCGGGTCAAGGTCTCGGTGCCCTCATGGGTGCCCGGGATCGGCGGCCAGTCGTTCGGCGTGAACATCCCCACCATTCCCACGCTCGCCCAGGGCGGCATCGTGCTGCCGCGCCCCGGCGGCACGCTCGCGCTGCTCGCCGAGGGCGGGCAGGCCGAGGCCGTGCTGCCGCTGAACCGGCTGAGCACCCTGCTCGCCCGCAATGGGCCCACGCCGGCCCTCGCGGGATCCGGCGGGCCGGGTGGCGGATTCGTCATCGAGCACTACCACGAAGCCCCGGGCGGCAGCGCCCGGCAGACCGCCGAGGATCTGATGTTCCTGATGAAGGCGAGGGGGTGACATGGCGGACGAGACCACCGCCACCGAGCCGGGGCCGCTCATCACCACCGATGGACAGGTGCAGTGGGCCGGGCTGCTGATGGGCCCCGGCACCGACTACTGGATCGCCGCCGAAGGGCTCACCGGCTGGGAGGAGTTGCCCGCGCTGGACACCTCCGACGCGGACCGCCCCGTCGGGCACGGCGGCTGGCCCGGCTCACAGTGGGCACAGGCCCGTACGGTCACCGCGCAGGTGTGGTTCGCCCCCGACCCGGACGCCGGGCCGGAGGCCGTGCGGGGCGCGCTGCGCACGCTGCGCGCCGCCACCGCCGTACGCGACGAGGAGGAGTGGCTGGCCGTACGCCTGCACGGCGAGACGCTGGCCGTACGGGCCCGGGTCACCCAGCGCGTGGTCCCCACCGACCGGCAGTTCGCCGCGAGCCGCCTCGCCAAGATGACGCTTCAGTGGAAGGCGAGCGATCCACGCCGCTACGAGGCGGTGGGGCGGCGGGACACCGCCGGGCTCCCGCAGCCGGAGGCGGGGCTGACCTGGCCGCTCAGCTGGCCGCTGGTCTGGGGCGCGCCCGCTTCCACCGGCGATCTCGCGGTGGAGAACGACGGCAGCGCACCCGCCCATCCGGTGATCACCTTCACGGGGCCGTGCACCCGGCCGCGGCTGGCCAACCGGACCAGCGGCGACTGGCTGGAGTACGCGATCACGCTCGCTCCGGACGACGAGCTGGTCGTCGACACCGCCGAGGGGACCGTGATGTTCAACGGCACCGCGTCGCGCCGCCACACCGCCACACCGGGCAGCGCCCCGGAGGAGTCGTTCACCCTGCCGTCCGGGACCTCGCAGCTGTCCTTCCGCGCGGCGTCGGGAGGGGAGGGGGCGACCGCCACCATCGCCTGGCGCCGCGCCGAGTGGTGAGGCGCCGCGCCGCCCCATCATCCCGCTCCGATCCGCAAACCCCGTACGACCACAAGGAGTTCTCCGATGACCGTGGGAGCCGTCTTATGACCGTCCGTTCCGCCTGGCATCCGCCCACCGGCCAGACCCGTGAGGACACCCGGCTGGCCGTCAGCCTCGGCATGGCCTCCGCCGGACCGCTGCTGACCCGGGCCGGATGCGTGTTCGGCGGGCTCCAGCTCACCGGCACCACCGCCACCGGTATGCAGGCCAAGCTCTCCCCGGGCCAGGTGTGGATCCCGGGAACCTCCACCGGATCGCAGGGCGGCTATCCGGTCACCGTCGACTCCGACACCCTGCTGACCGTAGCCGACGGGCACTCCAGCCTGCCCCGGGTGGACGCACTGGTGGTGCGGGTCTACGACACCGACTACGACGGCTCCGGCAAGTACGAGGCCACCCTGGAACTCCTCCAGGGCACCCCGGCCGGCTCCCCCACCGCCCCGGCCGTGCCCAAGAACGCGGAGCTTCTCTACGAGATCGCCGTCCCCGCCGGGGCGTCCGCCGCCAAGGGCATCACCTGGGCCTCCGCCATCACCGACCGCCGCCGCTACACCGCGGCGCTCGGCGGTATCGTCCCCGCCGCGGGCGGCGCGCCGCACAACGGGGCGTATGCCGGGCAGTACCGCGACGCGGGCGGCCGGCTGGAGCGCTGGGACGGCGCCCAGTGGGCGAAGTACATCCCGGACACCGTGCTGCGGCACACGGCGGACTGGGGAGCCACCACCTCGGCCACCTACCAGGAGATGCTCACCGACACCGTCGCCACGCTCACCGCCACCTTCACCGCCCCGGCGTCCCGGTGGGTGTCCATCACCTTCGGCGCCTTCACGGCCGCCGACGGGAACGCCACCGCGTACATCTCGTTCCGGCTCAGGACGCAGAGCGGTACCGAGGTGCTCGCCCCGTCCGACGACCGCGCGGCGATCCTCGACGGTGCCGGGCGGGCCTCGATCTCCACCTGTTTCCCGGTGGGGGGCCTCACCCCGGGCGCCGTCTACACGGCGACCGCCGCGTACCGTTCCTCGATCGCGGGGACGCGTGTGCACTTCGACAACCGCTTCGTCCGCGTGGACCCGGTGGCGTGAGGCGCCGTGGACGCCCGCTACCGCGCCGTCTTCACCGATCTGCGCACCGACCAGGCCATCGATGTACTGCCCCTGCGGGAGGTGGAGTACGACGACTACCTCGGCAAGCCGGGATCCCTGACCGCGACCCTTCCGGTGCCCGACGCCCGGATGGCCCGGCGGGTGCGGGAGCTGGTGGAGGGGCGCACCGCCGTCTATCTGGAGCGGGGGGACGAGGTCTGCTGGGGTGGCATCGTCTGGACCCTGACCCCGGCCACGGACGACCGGGGAATCACCACGGTCGGGCTTCAGGCGGCCACCTTCGACTCCTACGCGGGCCGTCGCTACATCCGCGCCAATCTGAGCTTCACCGCGCTCGACCATCTGGAGATCGTCCGCCGGCTGTGGGACTACATGCAGGGGTCCGAGGGCGGCCACATCGGTGTGGAGTACGCGCCGACGGCCCCCACCGCGGCCCGTACGGTGGCCTACAGCGACGGTGACGAGACCCTGGTCGAGGAGGCGATCGGGCAACTCGCGGCGATGGAACCGGGTTTCGAGCACCGGATCGCGGTGTACCGGGATCCGGTGACCGGGCGCCGGGTGAAGCTGCTCCAGCTGGGCTCTCCGACGATCCGGGTGGGCAGCCAGCCGGTGATGCTGGATCTGCCGGGCGATGTGCTGTCGTACTCCTTCCCCCGCGACGCCACGCGCGGCGGGACGACCGCACGGGCCAGGGGCGGCACCCCGGAGGGCGGGGCGGGCGGCCCCGTGATGTCCGGGGAAGAGGTGGCCGAGGATCTCCTCGCGGCCGGGTTCCCCCGCCTGGACACCTCGTCCGACCACAGCAATGTCACCGACAAGGCGACGCTCGACGCGTTCGCCCGGTCCGAACTCGCCGCTCTGCGCGGCACGGTGGTCATCCCCTCGGTGCGGATCCGCCTCGGCTCGGGTACCACGCCCGCGCTGCTCGGCACGACCGTGCGGCTGCGCATCAAGGACGTGTGGTTCTCCGAGGGGCTGGACGCCCGCTACCGCGTCATCGGCATCAAGGTCACCGCCCCGGAGCGGGGACGTCCGGAGACCGCCGATCTGTATCTGGAGGAGGCAGACTGATGGCGAACCTGCCCGAGGACATCGTGGACCGGATCAGAGCCCTGGAACGTCAGGTGCACCGGCTCACCACCTACGTCAACAGCAAGCCGGGCGGAGCGCCCGCGGCCCTGGCGGCCACCGAGCCGCCACCGCCGCAGGCCCAGGAAACCTCCGGGGAGGAGCCGCCACCGCCCGGCGGCACGGCGACGGGCTCCTGACGTCCGGGACCCGGGGCCACTTCAGCGGGGACCGGAATGGGCGGAGGCATCGCACCGGGCCACCACCCGATAGGCGTTGGACATCTTGCCGAACCCCGCCAGTGGCTTGAGCAGCAGACGGTCCAGGGCGGTCGCGACCACGAGGGCGGGCACGCCCGCCAGCAGGATCGCGCAGCGCAGCAGCCAGCGGAGCCGGCCGGGCGGCTTGGCGAGGGAGGGGGCGTCATCGGGCGGGGCGATCGCGTTGAGCCCCAGCCAGACGGCGCCGAGCAGATCGACGGTGTCCGACGGCGCGCGGTGCTGTTCGTCGGTCACGGTGAAGCCCAGCGCGGTCAGCTCCTCGCGGAGGTTGGCCACCGGAACGAAGTGCAGATGCTGGGGCTGGAGCCAGGGGAGCCAGAACCGGCCGAAGAGGCGGCCGAACCAGCACTCCGGGTCGGGCACCTCGATCAGCAGATGGCCGCCGGGCCGCAGGGCGCGGCGGGCGGCGCGGAGTTCGGCGCGGGGGTCCGTGCTGTGCTCCAGGTAGTGAAACATGCTCACCACGTCGTAGCTCCCGGCCAGCCGCTCCTCGGCCAACTCGGGGAAGCTGCCGCGGATGGCCCGGTCGATGCGGCCCGTACGCTCGGCCAGTTCGACACCGGCGGTGAAGTCGAGTCCGTCGAAGCGGGTGCCGGGGAAGACGGTACGGGCCACCTCGGGGAAGTGGCCGTGTCCGGTGCCGACGTCGAGCCAGGTCTTCGGGGGCTCGGCGGAGGGCTCCTGGAACATCGCGCGCCGCCGGTACACCTTGTCCCGCCCGGAGAAGACGTTGCCGAGTTCGATCTCCCCCATCCCGTCGTAGAAGTCGCGGTAGTAGAACTCCAGGCCGTCGTCGTTCAGCCGTGGGTTCTGGAAGACATGGCGGCAGTCCCGGCACTTGTCGAGCCGGAAGCGGCCGGGTTTGCTCTGGTACCGGTCCTTGGTGCGCAGCCGCCGCACCAGCCGGGTGGAGCCGCACCACGGGCAGTCCGTGCGGCGGGGTTCGAAGAACCGCTCGGTGCCCCGCGCCAGATCGGCCTGGTAGCGGGGGCGCAGCGCGGCGACGGTCGCGGCGCGGGACGGCTTCTCGGGTGTGCGGGGTGGGGCACTCTCGCGGCTCATCGTTCCCCTTCCGGGTGCGCGGTGGGGTGGGTGGCGGCGCTCGCGGTGGCATGGGGAGCGACCGCCGAGGCATGGGTGGCGGCGCTCGCGGTGGCATGAGGGGCGACCGCCGAGGCATGGGTGGCGGCGCCCGCGGTGGCCAGCCGCTCCAGATGGGTGGCGGCCGCGGTGGCACCGCCCGCCGCGCGGAAGGACGCGCCCACGCGCTCGGCCGCGGCGCGGTAACGCGGTTCGTCCAGCACCGCGTCGAGCGCCTCGCCGATGGCCGCCGCCCGCGCCCTGCCGAAGCGCACCCGGATGCCCGCGCCCGCGTCCACCACCTGGGCGGCCACCACCGGCTGGTCGTCCCGGATGGGCGCCACGACGAGCGGTACGCCGTGCCAGAGGGTTTCGCAGACGGTGTTGTGGCCCGCGTGGCAGACGACCGCGTTCACCCGTCGCAGCAGGGGAAGTTGGGGGACGTAGCGGCGCACCAGGATGTCGTTGTCATGCGGCGTGCCGGGGGCGAGTACGTCGTCGGGGTCGACGATGACCGACTGGAGGCGACCGGCCCGTGCCCGTACGGCCTCCAGGCACTCGGTGAGGAAGCGCGCCCCGGCGTCGGTGTTCGCGGTGCCGAGCGTGATGAGGACGGCGGGGCGCGTGGGGTCCAGCCACTCCCAGGGGAAGTCCGTCCCGGCCGGTCGCTCGGCGATCGACGGGCCCACATAGTGGATGCGGTCGCCCGCCCGGGCCGGTCGTCCGGCCAGCTCCTCGGTGGTGAAGGCCAGGACGAGATCCGGGGAGAACCGGGGATCGGCGGTGCCCTCCGGGTCGCCGATCCGGCCCCGCATCTCGTGCAGCAGCCCGTCCAGCCAGGCGTCGATCTTGGGCATCCCGTCCAGCGCGCCGGTGAACTCCGCCGAGGTGGTGGCGGACGTGGCCCAGCGCACCCCCAGCCGTTCGGCCACCAGCGCGCCCGCCACGGTCTGCTGGTCGGCGATCACCACATCGGGGCGGAACTCCGCGATGGCCTTGGCCACGCCCGGTGCCATGGCCTCGGCGAGCGGCACCAGGAACCGCTCCCACAGGAACTTCAGCGCGGCGGGACCGCGTACGTCCGGTGGCCGGCCCGCCCCGCCCTCGCCCAGCACAGGACCAGCGCAGCGGTGGACCGTCGTCCCCGGCCCGGTCAGCCGCTCGACGACCTCGGGCATCCCGGCCCAGGCCACCTGGTGTCCGCGTGCGGTCAGTTCGGCCGCGATGCCGAGGGTGGGGTTGACGTGGCCGACGAGCGGCGGCACGACGAAGAGAAAGCGGCGGGCTGCGCGGGGGGAGGCCTCCGGATCTCTGCTCGGTTCGCTCATCGGGCATCGGCCTCGTGGATCCAGGACAGCAGCAGTTCGCGGATGCGCGTGGGTGCCTCGGCGAGGACCGAGTGGCCCTGCCCCGGCAGGACGACGGTCCGGGTGCCGGGCAGCACCGACTCCAACCACCGCTCCTGCCCGGCGAGTTCGGAATCGGCGCCGTAGACGGCCAGTACCGGGCAGCGCACCGCGCGGACCTGCTCCTCGCTCACCACCCGGCTCGACGGCACGTCCTCGGCGATGGTGGTCGTACGGACCAGGCGGGCGGCCGACTTGGCCAGCCGTGCGGTGTGGGCGCCCCGGTGGGCACTCACCCAGGCCAGTGACTCGGCCTCATGGACGACCAGTTCCTCCTCGACACGCCGGAGGATCCGGCTGATCTCGGTCAGCCAGCTCTCGGTGGCGGGCTTCGCCTCGATCACCGCGATACCGGCCACCCGCTCCGGATGGCGCATGGCGTAGGCGAACGCCACCGTTCCGCCGAAACAGTTGCCCACGAGGTGGACCGGACCGGTGATGTCCAGCCGGTCGAGCAGCCGCTCCAGATCGGTGACGAAGGTGTCCAGCCGGTAGCCGGAGTCGGGCCGCTCGCTGCGGCCGTGTCCCCGCTGGTCGTACATCACCACCTCGAGACCGGCGGCCGCGAGGTCCGGGGCCACCGTGAAGTACCAGCTGGCGAGGGAGTCGGTGAGCAGACCGTGGATGAGCACGGCGGTGGCGGTGGGCGGACGGCCGTCGGGTGGGGACAGCCGCTGGACATGCAGTCGTACGCCGCCCGTCCCGGTATGCGGGCCGTCGTGGTCGGTGGCGTGGTCGGTGTCGATCATCGCCATGGGTCAGCGCTCCCGGGCGGCCCTGAGGCACCGGACGACATACTCGACGAGCCGGCCCACGGTGAGGTCGATGATCTCGTCAAGCTCGAGATCGGCCACGAACTCGGCGAAGTTGACCTGTCTGCCGTACCGGGCCTCCAGGCTGCCGGCCAGTGTCACCAGGTCGATGCTCTCCAGCTCCAGATCCTCGGTGAAGCGGGTCTCCATGGTGACCTCGATATCGTCGAGGCCGTATTCGTCGAGCATCGTCCGGAGCATCCCGGATATCTCCGCGAGCACGGCCGGTGCGTCGGCTTCCGGCGCGCTGACCGGTGCCTCGGCCGGTGCGTCGGCCGGTGCGTCGGCCGGTGCGTCGGCCGGTGCGTCGGCGGCGGGTGACGGGGCGGTCTGATTGACGGTGGTCACTGATCGCTCTCCTCGTCCTGTTCCTGATGGTCCGGGCCGGTCGTCCAGGCCACGGCGTAGTCCCGGTCCGGCAGTCCGGGCGGGTTGGCGACGGTGATGGAGTGGACTGCGTAGCGGCGCGGGGGCTGTCCGGGGGTGGCGGCCGCCACCTCGACGACGAGCCGGGCGGGTGGCGCATCGGGGCGGCCCGTTCCCGGCCGTACCTCGGCGATGGTCAGGGCCCGTGGCCGGTCGCGGGGCCCCGCCCCCTCCGCCGTGGCGACCGCCTCCTTCGCGGCCCGGAAGGTGGTGGCCCAGCGCGCGGGTGACCCACCGGTCCGGGCCGTCACGGCCGCGAGGAGTTCCCGCTCCGGCCGGGCGAGGACGGCGGCCACGTCATCGCGGTCGGTGACCTCTTCGAGGGCGATACCGGGACTCGCGGCGGCGTTCGCGTGGCGCGGCACCACGAGGGCGACCCCGGTCTCGGCCCGGTGCGCCAGCGAGAGCGCCAGTTCGGGCAGGGTCCGGCCGTGCACGCCGATGGCGTACGGGCGCCCCTGGGCGTCCTCGCGGATCCCGATCTCGGCGGGGAAGACCGGGCCTTCGCCATGGTCCCAGAGCCATCGGCGCACCGCGTCCTTGGCCGCGATCCTGCCCAGCAGCCACTGTCTGCGGCCGCGTGGCGGCTGGTGTTCATAGTCGGCGCGCTCGTCACTGCCCAGGTGGTTACGCATGATCAGGTCGCGTGAGGCCAGGTCGGGCCAGCGCTCATGGAGCAGCACCCAGCCGCCCGGCTGGGGCCGGGACAGCGTGTTGCGCTGCGGGAAGCGCTCCACGGGCCGGGTCTCGGGGTGGTTGTCGAACCGGCGGTCCTGCCAGCCGGACAGCTCCGCCCACACCTGGCCGCCGATCAGCAGCTGTGCGTCGGCCTCGAGCGCGGTATCGGTCAGCGAGGTGATCCTGATCAGGCACTCCACCGGAGTGCCGGGGGCCGGATGCGGGCCGAAGAAGCGCATCAGACGCATGCCGACCGGGAAGACCACGGTCCGTTCGGTGCGGGTCGCCATGATCCAGTAGCCGAGGAGCTGTCCGACGTTGTCCAGCAGGGCCCCGGGCGCGGGGGGTGTGGTGATCGTGCCGCGTATGTGCGACGCACCGATCGCGGTGAGTTCGGTGAGCCCTTGGAAGCCCGGGCCGTGGAACATCCAGCGCTCGGCGTAGATGAGCCGTGCGGTGTGGTCGGGTGTGCGCTCGGTGGCCGGGTCGACGGTCCAGCGCGTGGGACGGGTGTCGGGGTGACGGGCGGCCACCTCCACGGTGGCGCGGGCGCTGCGGCCGAAGGTGACGGTGTAGTGGGCCGCCCGCGAGGTGGGGGTCGCGGTGACCTGGACGGCGGTGAGTGGTGCGGCCGTCACCCACTGGTCGAAGCGGGCGCCGTGTACGGCGACGGCCACGGGGTTGGTGCCCGCCGTGCGCTCCGCCGTGTCCATGAGGTGCTGGACGATCGTGGTGGCCGGGACCACCGGCCAGCGGTCCGACTCATCGGGCCAGCCCGGGCGTTGCGGGAAGAAGCAGTGGTCACGGAGGTAGGGCATGGTCTCGGTGGAGACCCGCAGATCGTGGGTGTGCGGGGTCGGTGGGTGGCTTGCCGCGATGACCGCTGTCGCGGTGGCGGCGGTCTCGCTGAGCAGGGCGTTCAGTTCTGCTGCCCACGGGGTGGACGGCGGGTGCGGTGTCGCGCCGTGAGACGCATTCGCCGTTGCCGGGTGCGGGTGGGGTGGTGCCCACCCGTTCCGCCCGGGGGAACGATTGCCCACCACGTTGCGAAGCTCGCTCAGCCTCGCTTCGCCGAGCGAGATCAGCGAACCGCTCAGATCCAGCCGGACCGCGGGAAGCGCCGATCTCGCGCCCGAGGCTTCACGAGACAGCGCGGGAGCCACCTCCGCGCCCTCCGCCCACAGCGCCGTGGCCACGCGCCGAAGTTGGGACACCCCGTCCCGGTGGGGCGAGTTGGCGGCCACCACCAAGTGATCACGGCCGTGCAGCGTGTCACCGATGAGCGACCCCAGCTGCCCCGTGCCCACCTGGACGAACGCGCGGAACCCCGCCTCGTACAGGGCCTCCGTCAGCAGCCGGAAGCGCACCGGCTCCAGCAGATGCCGGATGAACAGTGCGCGCACCTCCGCCTCGGTCGCCGGATACGGTGCGGCCGTCGTCCCGGACCAGACGGGGGTCCTGGGCGGCAGCAGCAGCTCGAAGCGTTCCGTCACGGCTCGGATGGGGTCGAGGTAGGGCGCCAGCATCGGGGTGTGGAAGCCGGACTGGAAGGGCAGGACCTGCGCGATCACGCCCTCGGCGCGCATGGCCCGGACGAACTCCTCGACATCACCACGCGGTCCGCACACCATCGACTGGCCGGGCGCGTTGTCGTGCGAGAGCACGATCCGGCCGTCCGCCCGCCCGGTGAGCGCGTCGGACACCCGCCGCGCGCCCGCGCCCAGGACGGCGAAGGCCAGACCGGGCACCCGCAGCGCGTCCGGGTCGAAGGAGTCGAGGAAGGCGTCGACCTCCTCGCCCGCGTAGAGGCCGCCCACGACCAGCGCGGTCCACTCCCCCACGCTGTGCCCGGCCACCGCGTCCGGTACGACCCCCATCCGCCGCAGCGCCGCGTCCAGCAGCCGCCCGACGCCGAAGACGCCGACACCATGGCGGCCGATGTCGCCCACGCGCGCCGCCTCGCCGAAGCGGTCCCCGGCGGGCCGGGAGAGCCCGAAGTACTCCGCGACACCGTCCACGCGGGGGACGAACTCGGCTTCGAGACCGGGGAAGACGAAGGCCAGCTTCCCCCTCGGCGCCGGGCCCGCGCCGAGCAGTGGCTCGGGGGTGAACCAGATGTCGTTGCGGCCCCGCCACGGACGGCCCTTGGCCACCATCCGCCGGGCGAGCGCCAGCCGTTTCGCGGTGGGGTCGACGATGCCCAGGCGGGTACGGGCGTCCCGCCCCGTCACCGTCGTCCGTACGGTCGTGTCGTCCGCCGCCAGCAGTTCGGCCAGCCGCTCCGGGGTGTCCGCCGCCAGCGCCAGCACTCGCTCCGGTTCGATGACGCGGGTCGTGGCGCGCCGCGTCTCCGGCACCCGCGGCGGCTGCTCCAGCACCACATGGGCGTTGATCCCGCCGAAGCCGAAGGCGTTGACGGCGGCGCGCCGTACGGGAGCGTCCCAGGGCGCGACCGAGTCGAGCACCGAGAAGCGGGTGGCCGCCAGCGCCGGATGGGGGTCGTCGCAGTGCAGGGTGGGCAGCAACCGGCCGTGGTGGACCGCGAGGGCGGCCTTCACCAGACCCGCGACACCGGCGGCGGGCATGGTGTGGCCGATCATCGACTTCACCGAGCCGATGACGGCCGTCTCACCCGGCCTGTCACCGGGGCCGAACACCTCCGCCAGCGTGGCGAGTTCGGCCGTGTCCCCGGCAGGCGTCGCGGTGCCGTGCGCCTCCAGCAGCCCGAGGGCACCCGGTTCGCGCGGATCGAGGCCCGCGGCGCGCCACGCCTGCCGTACGGCACGGGTCTGACCGCCCGGGTCGGGGTTGACCAGTCCGGTGGCACGGCCGTCGGAGGCCACGCCGGTGCCCCGGATCACCGCGTAGACGCGGTCCCCGTCGCGCAGGGCGTCGGCGAGCCGTTTGAGGACGACCACACCGGTGCCCTCACCGATCAGCAGACCGTCGGCCGCGCGGTGGAAGGGCCGGATCCGCTGGCTCGGCGACAGCGCGCGCAGCTGGGAGAAGACGCTCCACAGGGTGATGTCGTGGCAGTGGTGCACGCCACCCGCGAGCATCACATCGCACCGCCCCGAGGCCAGCTCCCCCACCGCCTGGTCGACGGCGACGAGCGAGGAGGCGCAGGCGGCGTCCACGGTGTACGCGGGGCCCCGCAGATCGAGCCGGTTGGCGATGCGCGAGGCGGCGAGGTTGGGCACCAGGCCGATGGCCGCCTCGGGCCGGTCCGGGCCGAGCCGTTCGGTG
Source organism: Streptomyces sp. NEAU-174 (assembly GCF_052665095.1). Classification (NCBI taxonomy): domain Bacteria; kingdom Bacillati; phylum Actinomycetota; class Actinomycetes; order Kitasatosporales; family Streptomycetaceae; genus Streptomyces; species Streptomyces sp. NEAU-174. The sequence continues at coordinate 46,123 of NZ_JBQTCE010000004.1, forward strand.
AACGCCTCCCGTACGCGGTCGAGTTGGCCGGGCCCGAGGTCGGGCAGCAGCTCGCCGAGGGTCCGTACGAGCTGGTGGGCGGTGCGCACCCGCTGATCGAGCCGGACCAGCCCGGGGGTGAGATAGCCGCCCCGCCCCAGCACCACGCCCACCCGCTGGCGCTCCGGCAGCCGGTCCGCACCGCCCGCGTCGGCGATGGCCGCCGCCGCGACACCCAGGGCGATCAGCTGGTCGGGTTCGGTGCCGGACACCGAATTCGGCATGATCCCGAACCGGGCGGCCTCGACCCGGGCGAACTCGTCCACGAATCCGCCTCGTCGGCAGTACACCCGGTCGGGCGCCGCCGGCGTGTCGCCACCGCCTTCCGGGGCGTAGAAACCGGGGTCCCACCGCCCGGCCGGGACGTCGCTGATCGCGTCCACGCCGCCGACCAGATTGCGCCAGTACGAGTCCAGGTCGGGCGAGCCGGGCAGCAGCACGGACATCCCGACGATGGCCACCGGCGGCTGCCGGTGCGGCTGCTCGTCCGTCACGCTCACCAGCCCGAGGCGGTGTAGACGACGGACCCCGTGGACTCCTCGCCCCAGGCCAGCTCGCGCAGCAGCGCCAGCGTGCCCTCCTCGGGGTCGATGAGCGAGACGCCGCGCCGGGCGTACTCACGGCCGAGCTCCGGTGTCACCATCCCGCCGTGGGCTCCGGCGGGTGCCCAGGGGCCCCAGTGCACGGTCAGCGCCCGGCGGCCGGTGCGATCCCGCCAGCGTGCGCCCAGGGTCTCCAGCGCGTCGTTGGCCGCCGCGTAGTCCACTTGGCCGCGGTTTCCGAGGACGGCCGCGATGCTGCCGAACAACACGGCGAACGTCGGGGGTTCCGGCAGTTCGGCCAGCGCGTCCAGCAGCGTCCGGGCGCCCTCCACCTTGGTGCCGTACACCCGCTGGAAGGACTCGGCGGACTTCTCCGCGATCAGCCGGTCCTCGATCACACCGGCTCCGTAGACCACACCGTCCAGCCGTCCGTGGTCGGCGTGGATCTGCTTCACCGCCTGGAGCACCGCTTCGGCGTCGCGGACATCCACCGAGCGGTAGCGGACCCGGGCGCCGAGCGCGGTCAACTCCTCTGCGGTGGCCGCCACTTCGCGCCGGGCCAGGATCCGGGCGGCCTCCCGCTGGATCTCGGCGGGCCCCAGCCCGCCCCGGGCCGCGAGCGCCGCGCGCAGGGCCGTCTCGTCACGGGCCCCGGCGGTGGCCGGGTCCTCGGGGCCGGCGGGCTCCGGCGTACGGCCGAGCAGTTCGACCCGGCAGCGGGCGGCGGACGCGAGGGTGGCGGCGAACCGCGCGGTGATGCCCCGCGCCCCGCCGACCAGGACCACCACCGCGTCCCGGTCCAGCCCGAGCGCGGCGGCCTCGGCCGCGCCGTCCCCGGCGGGCCCGGCGCCAGAACCGGCGAGCGCGCCCAGCGGGGACAGCACGAGGTCCATCCGGTGGCGCCGCCCTTCCGCGGTGCGCAGAACGACGGGTGTACGGTCCGGGGCGAGCAGCTCGTCGAGCAGCCCGTCGGCGACGGCGTGGGCGGACCCGGCCACGTCGGTGAGCCCGGCCGTATCGGCGAGTCCCACCGCATCGGCGAGTCCGGTCGCCTCGGCGGGGAACTCCACCAGCCGGACGACCGTGTCCGGGTACTCCCTGGCCACCGTACGGAACACCCCACGCAACCCTGCCGTACGCGCGGCGAGCGGGTCGGTGCGGCTGAGCGCCAGCAGCCACCACGGAGCGCGCCGCAGCGCCGACTGGACGACCGTGAACGCCTCCGGCAACACCGGCGCGCCGGAGGCGGCCAGCGGATCGAGCAGCAGCACACCGTCCACCCGGCCGTCGTCCTCGGTGAGCTGATGACCGGCGGGGAGGACGACGGCCTCGGCACCGCGTTCGCCGAGGCGGGCGGCCACCGCCTCGGCCACCCCATCGCCGTCCCCGCCGAGCAGGGCGAATCGCTGGCCGGTCAGGGCGGGCGACGCGGGGGCACCCTCGTCCGGTGCGCCGAGGGGCACCGGCACCAGCCGCATCCGCTTGGGCGCCACGCCGGACACTGCCACGGGCTCGGGATCCGCCACCTGCCGGGCCATCTGCTCGGCCACCGGCTCCGGTTCATCGGCCGGTGCGGTGGTCGCGGGGGTCTCGGGGGGCGCGGCGGTCGCGGGTGCGAGACGGGCGGTGAGCCAGTCGGTGACGGCAGCGGTGGTACGGGCCTTGGCCAGCTCCTCCAGCTCCTCATCACCCAGGGTGGCGGTGTCCGCGCCCGCGACACCGAGCCGCCGCGCCAACTCGCCCGCGATCTCCGCGCGTTTGATGGAGTCGATGCTGAGATCGGCCTCGAGATCGAGATCCGGTTCGATCATGTCGACCGGATAGCCGGTGCGTTCGCTGATGATTTCGGAGACGGCGTGGAGCACATCGGGTCCGGTGACGGGTGCGGACGGGGGTGCGGCCGAGGCAGGACCCACGTCGGCGACCGGGGACGCGGCCGGGGCCTCCGGGGCGGCGGCCACCGGGGCGGGCTCGGCGGGCAGGGACGTGGCCGGGGCGACCGGGGACGGCGGCGCCGCGCGCCGTTCGCCCGGGGCGCCGCCGAAGTAGGTGAGGAGCACATCGCGCTGGGCGGCGATCATCTCCCGGCTGGTCCTCAGGAACTCCGAGATCAGGGCGTCTCTGTCGCCGTACTCGCCGCCACCCGTCCGATCCGTCTGGCTCACCGTGGCCTCCATGACACGTCGGGCCGGTGCCAGCGCACCGGGCAGGAGCTCACCGTTCGCGGTGCGGACGAGGTGTCCGTCGACCGTCCAGCCGGGCCGCTTCGGTGGCGGGGCGGATCCCGCCGCCACCGCGTCCCGGCCGTGGAACATCCAGGCCGTACGCACCGGCACGCCGGCGACGGCCAGCCGGGCGAGGCCGTCGAGGAAACCTCGCGGCCCGGTGGCGCCGGACCGCCGTCCCTCGCAGGCGAGGGCGAGGTGCGGGCGGCCGTCGAGGATCTCGTCCACCAACCGGGTGAGCACCGTCCCCGGGCCCGCCTCCACGAAGATCCGTGCACCCGCCTCGTACATGGCCTCGATCTGCGCCACGAAGCGGACGGGAGCGCCGATCTGGGCGGCGAGTTCGGCGCGGATGGCATCCGGCTCCGCGCCGTGCGGCGCGGCGGTGCGGTTCGCCCAGACGGGGAACTCCGCCTCGCGCACCGGATGGCGGGTCAGCGCCTCGGCGAACCGGGCACCGGCCCCGGCCACCAGCGGGCTGTGAAAGGCGCAGGCCACCGGGATCCGTTTGGCCGAGTGCCCGGCCTCCCGCAGCAGCCGTACCGCCTCCTCGACGTCCCGCTGGGGTCCGGAGATCACGGTCTGCCGTGGCGCGTTGTGGTTGGCGGCCACCACACGCCCGTCGAGCCCGGCCGCGCGCAGCACCGGCTCGACGTCGTCGGGGGCCGCGGTCACAGCGGCCATCGTGCCGGGCTCCTCCGCGTCGGCCTCGGCGGCGCCGAGGATGGCGGCCGCCCGCTCGGCGCTCAGCTGTGGCAGCGTACGGGGGTCGAGCGCACCCGCGGCGCACAGAGCGATCAGCTCGCCGTAGCTGTGTCCGGCCGCCATGTCGGGCCGCACCCCGGCCGAGGTGAGCAGGGTGTACGCGGCGAGCCCGACGATGCCCAGTGCGGGCTGGGCCACCCTGGTGTCGGTGATCGCGGTGCGCTGTGCCGTCTCCCCGGTCTTGTCGAAGGCGGCGGGGGGATACAGCGCATCGGCGTAGCCGCGTCCGTGGCGCAGATGGCGCTGGAGCCCGGGGAAGGTGACGAAGTCGTCGGCGAACATCCCGGGCCGCTGGCTGCCCTGCCCGGGGAAGAGAAACGCGACCTTGCCGCGCCCCGGCTGGCCCCCGGTCTCCCCGCCGGCCCCGGCTTCTTCTGTCTTCTCGGGCGGGTCCGGGGCCATGTACAGCCCGTCCGCTCCGCGCGGCCCCTGGTCCGGCGGATCGCCCGCGAGCACCTGACGTAATCGTGCGGCCAGGTCGTCCAGGTCCGAGGCCACGACGGCCACCCGGACCGGTTCCCGTCCCGCGTCGGCCCGCCGGGAGGCGGTCAGCGCGAGGTCGCGCAGCCGCCACGGCCGGCCCGCCGCGTCATTGGCCATGAGCTGGTCGAGTGTCTCCTGGACCATCCGCAGCGCCGCCGCCCGGTCGGCCCCGCGGAAGAGGAACAGTTCGGCGGGCCAGTCGTCCAGCCCGTGTGCGGGTGGCGCTCCGCGGCCGTGTGCCGTGAGCACCACATGGAAGTTGGTCCCGCCGAAGCCGAACGCGCTGACCCCGGCCACCCGTTCTGCGGGCGCGGCGGGCCAGGGCCGGGCCCGGGTGTGGAAGGCGAAGGGGCTGCGGTCCGCGTCCCATGCCTCGTTGGGCCGGGTCAGATGCAGGGTCGGCGGTGTGATGCCCGTGTGCAGCGCCATCGCGGCCTTCACCAGCCCGGCGAGGCCCGCCGCGCATTTGGTGTGGCCGATCTGGGACTTCACCGAGCCCAGCGCACACGACCCCGGTGCGGCCCCTGCCTCGGTGAACACTTCGCCCAGGACGCTGAGTTCGGTACGGTCGCCGACGACCGTACCGGTGCCGTGCGCCTCGATCAGGCCGACGTCGGCGGGCGAGACGCGGGCATTGGCGTAGGCGCGCTCCAGTGCGGCCCGCTGTCCCTCGGGGCGCGGGGCGGTGAGCCCGAGCGAGCGGCCGTCGCTGGAGGAGCCGACGCCCTTGATCACGGCGTAGACGCGGTCGCCGTCCCGTTCGGCGTCGGCCAGCCGTTTGAGGACGACGCAGGCGACGCCCTCGCCGAGCGCGATCCCGTCGGCCGAGCTGTCGAAGGTCCGGGAGCGGCCCGTCGGGGAGAGGGCGTGCACCGAGGAGAAGAGCACATAGTCGTTGATGCCGTTGTGCAGATCGGCGCCGCCGCACAGCACGAGGTCACTGGTGCCGGCGGTCAGCTCCTTGCAGCCCACGTCCACGGCGGCCAGCGATGACGCGCAGGCCGCGTCCACCGTGTAGTTGGCGCCGCCGAGGTCGAGCCGGTTGGCGATCCGCCCGGAGATGACGTTGGCGAGCATGCCAGGGAAGGAGTCCTCGGTGAGCCGGGGCAGCCGGTCCACCAGGGCCTGCGGCACCTCGTCGAGGTAGGACGGCAGGACGGCGCGCAGCGTCTGGGCGTTGGACAGATCGCTGCCCGCCTCGGCGCCGAACACCACGGAGGTGCGGGAGCGGTCGAAGGTCCGGCCGCCATCACACGGGTCGCCGTACCCGGCGTCGTCCAGGGCCCGGCGGGCGGCCTCCAGGGCGAGCAGCTGTACGGGTTCGATGCTGCCGAGCGAGGCCGGGGGGATGCCGTAGCGCAGCGGGTCGAAGGGGATGGGCGGCAGAAAACCGCCCCATCGGGAGGCGGAGGCGCCGTCCTTGTCGCCCGTGTAGTGGACGGCGGGGTCCCAGCGCTCGGCGGGCACCTCGGTGACGGCGTCCACACCGCCCACCACATTGGCCCAGAACGAGGCGAGGTCGGGTGCCTGCGGAAACATGCACGCCATGCCGACGACGGCCACGTCCAGCGGCGCGGGTGGCTCGGCCGCCACCGGGGCCGTGGCCATGCCCAGGCGCTCGCACACCGCCTCCGCGCGTGCGGTGAGGAAGTCGGCGGCGCCGGGGCCCACCGCATGGTGCAGTGCGGCGATCGTGGTGGTGGCCGAGCGCATCACGGCCACCTGCCCGGCCATGAACATCCCGCCGCCGAGCTGGCCTTCCTCGTCCACCGGGGCCAACGCGCCGTCGGGTCCGCGGTCCACGCCCTTGCTGGCGATCCTCAGCCGTCCCACGTTCAGCCGCTCCAGCCGCTCCCAGACCTCCCGGTCCGGCAGGCCCTCGTTCCGCAGCCGCTGCTTCACGGTGTCGAAGCTCTCGGTGAAGGGGCTGGGCACGCAGCGGGTGGCGTGGCCGGGGGCGGTCTCCAGCAGCACGGTGTGCTCGGCGGCCACCACCTGGCGCTGGAAGAGCGGCTGTACGGCGCCGTGTGCCACCGCCTCCTCGGTGAACAGATACGCGGTGCCCATCAGCGATCCGATGGCGACGCCGCGCCGGGTGAGCGGGGCGGCCAGCGCGGCCACCATCGCGGCGGAGCGTTCGTCGTGCACTCCCCCGGCGAAGAAGATCTCGACACCCGCGCCATCGGTGCCATCGGTGCCATCTGTGCCATCGGTGCCATCGGTCACGTCGGCGCCGTCGGTGTCCGCCGTGTGACGCGGGTCGTGCGCGGCCTCGTCCAGGAAGTCCTCGATGACGGCGATCTGCGCCTCCCACAGCGGGAAGCTGTTGCGCGGCCCGACATGCCCGCCGCATTCCGAGCCCTCGAAGACGAACCGCCGCGCCCCGGCCCGGAGGAACTGGTGCAGCAGCCCCGGCGAGGGCACATGCAGAAAGGTGGCGATGCCGTCCCGCTCCAGCGCCTTGGCCTGGGACGGCCGTCCGCCCGCGATGATCGCGTGGCTGGGGCGGATCTCCCGTACGGCCTCGAGCTGGGCGTTCCTGATCTCCTCGGGTGCGAAGCCGAGCACACCGACGCCCCAGGGGCGTCCGTCCAGCGCGGCCGCGGCCTCCTCCAGCATGGTGCGCGCCTGCTCGCGTCCGGCCAGGGCGAGCGCGATGAACGGCAGCGCTCCCCCGGCGGCGACGGCCGAGGCGAACGCGCCCCGGTCGCTGACCCGGGTCATCGGGCCCTGTGCGAGGGGCAGCCGGGTGCCGAGGCGGGTGCTCAGCGGGGCGCCGGGGCGCAGCGCCGAGACGACGGCGGAGCCGTTGCGTACGGCCTCGTGTGCGGCCTCCCGGACGGCGTCCGTGATGCCTCGGACGGTACGGCCGACGTCCCGCCACCGCTCGGCCAACCGCGCGGCCAGAAAGCCATCCTGACCGATGGTCAGGTCAGGCCCGGGGCGCGGGCCGAGCCCCCGGCGCCGTAGCACGCGGTGGCCGTCGAGGACGGTGGTCTCGGAGCCGTCCATGGAGCGGATGGCGGCGGCGCGGTCCTCCGGGAGCCCGGATTCGGCGAGCAGGGCCAGCTGGGTGTCGAGGACGACCCCGGCCGCGCCGCCGAGCACGGACGCGGCGGCGCTGCGCGGGCCGATGCCGCCGCAGGCCCACACCGGTAAGGACACCCGGGGGTCGGCGAGGAGCCGCTGGAGCAGGACGAAGGTGCCCAGCGGACCGATCCGGCCGCCGCTCTCGCTCCCCCGGGCGATCAGCCCATGCGCACCGGCGCGGATGGCCTCGATGGCCTCGTCCAGATCGGTGACCTCGGCCAGCACCCGGTAGTGGTCGGCAACGGCCTCCACCGGCCAGGGTGAGTCCACGCCGAGCACCACCGTATGCGGACCGGGCGCCCCGCCATATGAGCCGCCGGCGGGCGGGGCGCCCAGGAGGTCCGCGGGGGTGAGGCGGCAGCCCGCCGCGACCCGCACGCCGTACCGGCCGTCGGCCACCCACTCACCGATGTCCTCCCATGCCTGGAGGGCTTCACGGCCCGCTGTTCCCAGGTCGAGGATGCCGAGTCCGCCCGCGCGGCTGACCGCCGCGGCGAGCCTGGCGTCCGGTTCCCCGAACGGAGTGATGCCGATGACAAGATCGCCTGCGTCCACGGCGGCTGACATGTTTTCTCCAAAATCGCTAGCGCGGCAGGAAATGGAGATAATTCGGGCAAGGCATGTCGAACGTATGGCATGGCAATCCCGCGAAATGGCGCCGACTGAAATTAGCCACGTCATTACTGAAGAGTCAACAAGCAGTCGTGCACGCTCTCGCCGCGACGGGCTGAATCGCGCCAGCCGCGAGCACATCGGCCGCGCCGCCACCTTCTCTCCCCCGTTAAAAGTTCATATATCTCGTGCGAACGAGTCGTTAAGGAGATCGTTTTCGAAGGCGGCACCTACCCTGCCGTGGATGTCGTCTCGAGCAGATCCCGGACCTCGTCGGCACCGGTCTCCCGCAACTCCTCGCCGACCAGCAGCCACCGGGTGATGCCGATCGATTCCAGGAACGGCAGGTCGTGGCTCGAGACCACGAGCGCGCCCTCGTAGGAGTCCAGTGCGCTCGTCAGCTGCCGCACACTGGCCAGGTCGAGATTGTTGGTCGGCTCGTCGAGTATCAGCAGCTGCGGGGCCGGTGCGGCGAGCATGGTGGCCGCGAGGGCGGCCCGGAAACGTTCGCCACCCGAGAGGGTGCCCGCCGGCTGTTCCGCTCGCGCCCCCTTGAAGAGGAAGCGCGCGAGCTGGGCGCGGATGTGGTTGTCGGTGACACCGGGCGCCCGGCTCGCCACGTTCGCCGCCACGCTCAGCTCGTCGTCCAGCACATCCAGCCGCTGGGGGAGGAACCGCAGCGGTACGTGCGTCCTGGCCTCCCCCGAGAGCGGGGCGAGTTCGCCGGTGAGGGTGCGCAGCAGTGTCGTCTTGCCGGCTCCGTTGCGCCCGACCAGCGCGATGCGTTCGGGCCCGTGCACATGCAGGGTGGCATCGCGCAACGCGCCGTACTGGGGGCGCAGTTCGCTCAGGGTCAGTACGGTGCGGCCCGCGGGTACGGCGGTGTGCGGCAGGCTCACCCGGATCTCGGCGTCGTCGCGGACCGCGTCCGCGGCCTCCTCACGCCGCTCGCGCGCCTCGTGGAGACGGTCTTCGTGCAGATCGCGGAGCTTGCCGGCCGACTCCTGGGCGGCTCGCTTGCGGGCACCGGCGACGATTCTCGGGGCCCGCCGCTCGATGTCCATCTTCTTGCTGTTCCGCTGACGGCGTGCCAGTTTGATGTGGGTCTCCTCCAGTTCGCGCTTTTGCCGCCGTACGTCCGCCTCCGCGGCCCGCAGCATGCGCGCCGCCGCCTCCTGCTGGGTGGCCAGCGCCTCCTGGTAGGCGGACCAGCCGCCGCCGTACCAGGTCACCGATCCGGCTCGCAGTTCGGCGATGCGGTCCACCCGCTCCAGCAGCTCACGGTCGTGGCTGACCACGACCAGCACACCGGAGCGCCAGGAGTCGACGGCGTCGTAGAGCCGGCGTCGCGCGAACAGGTCGAGGTTGTTGGTGGGTTCGTCGAGCAGCAGGACGTCGGGCCGTTCCAGGAGCAGGGCGGCCAGGCGCAGCAGTACGGTCTCCCCGCCGGACAGATGGCCGACGGTGCGGTCCAGTTCGACATCGCCGAGCCCGAGTGAGCCCAGTGTCGCCAGGGCGCGCTCCTCGACGTCCCAGTCGTCGCCGATCGTCTCGAAGTGCGCCTCGTCGACGTCCCCGGCCTCGATGGCCCGTAGCGCGGCGCGCCGCTCGGCGATGCCCAGGGCCTGGTCCACGCGGAGGGTGGTGTCGAGGGTGATGTTCTGCGGAAGGTAGGCGAGGCTGCCGCCGACGGTCACCGCCCCCTCGGTGGGGCGCAACCGGCCGGCGATCAGCCGCAGCAGCGTGGACTTGCCACTGCCGTTGGTGCCCACCAGGCCGGTGCGGCCCCGCCCGATGCCGAGCGAGAGCCCGTCGAAGACGGGTGTGCCGTCCGCCCACTGGAAGGACACGGCCGAGCAGGTCACGGAGGCGCTGGGGGTGGGGGATGCTGCCATGGTGTTCTCGCATTCGTCAGCGCTGTGAAAAAGGGGCTACGTATGCGAGCACCACGCGGCGACCAAGCCGGGGAATGGGGTGCGGCCCTCCGAAGGGTGAGGGACGGCGTATGCACCGAGGTCGCATCCACGCGGGTCACGGGCGGCAGGAAGGCCGGCTACGGCGTGACGGGCTACGGCTTGTGCCGTACCGCGCGATGATCGCGAACCTCAGATACGCAACGTCCACCTCTATCGGAGACAACAGGACCCGGGCAGTATACCCCAGCCGTGGTGTGTGATGTCGTGGACGCGGCCGGGCGGAGGCCGCGCTGCCACCTTCCTGCCAACCTTTCCCACTCCCCCGCTGCCGCGTGCGGCCGCCGTTACGATCACCCCTGATCTGGCGGCGCATCCGCACCGAGGCGCGCCGCCCGTTTCGGATCGCATGGATCATTCGATCAAGGGGCGTGAGAAGTGAACAGCCGGTTAAGCATCGCGGCCGTGTCGGCGGTCTCCCTGGTGGCGCTCCTGGGCGGCACGACAGTGGCGACGGCGCAGACGGCGCAGGAGTCCGACCCCGCGCCGAAGTCCTGTGACGGTGTCCGGCTGACCGGTGAGCTCCCCGCTCCGGCGCCCGGCCAGGCCGTTTCGGGGCAGATCACCATTGGCGCCGACTGCAAGCCGGAGCGGGTCTCCGTCCAGCACGGTCCGGCATCGGCCCGCTCGGCCCGCACCGCGACCGCTGCGGGGGGCGCCGCCACGGCCGCCGCCGGCCATCAGCTGCGTGGCTGGAACGAGATGTACGACTGCTGCAACATCCGGATGACGGGTCTGTACACCGCCTCCTCCTGGGACACGGCGAACGGGCGCGTCACCACGGGCGGCACCACGGCCACTCAGGAGTGGAACCGCGAGCCGTGGGACGCCGGCTGGTCGCTCACCTCGCAGAACGCGAAGGACGACTGCGTCACGGACTGCGCCGAGGTCAACTCCGAGGCGCACGCCGACTTCGCGTACAAGGGCGTCTTCGACCCGACCGGCGACTGGTACAACAACACCCACCACTCGTACGTCCAGTTGAAGGCGGACGGTACGGCGAGCTGCCGCTTCGATGTGGAGCTGCGGCACACCTTCGTGGGGTGGAACTGGCGGTACGGCTGCGAGTGACCGCACCTGCGGTGCGATGGCACACGGCGTCGCCACCGTCGTGTGCCATCACCCGTCAGGTGTGGTGCGGCGTCACGATGCCGCGGCGCATCCGAGCAGTATCCGGGCGAGCTCACGTGGCTGGGAGAACATCGGCCAGTGGCCGGTGTCCATCTCGACCAGCCGCCAGTGCTCGCTCTTCAGCAGCTCGGCCACATCGCCCATCGGCTCGGCGCCGTCGAGCAGACACTTGATGTACGTGGCCGGAAGCCCGCCGAGCGGGCGCGCCAGCACGGCAGGCTCGGACAGTGTGGCGCCCGGATGCGGCGTGGCACCGGCCACGAACCGCGCGACCTGCTCCTCGGTGAGCCCCTGGCCCTCGCAGTCGGCCTCGGTCAGGGGCGCCCAGAAGCCGTCGTTCGCGGCCATCGACGCCTCCACCACGGCCCGGCCGCTGGGCCAGGCCGACAGGAACGACTCACCGTCCACCGGAACGTTGGAGTCCACGAACACCACATGGGCCAGCCGGTCGCCGATGCGCTCGGCGGCCTGGCCGACCGGGATGCCCGCATAGCTGTGCCCCACCAGGATCACATCGCGCGGATCGAGGCGCTCGATCTCGCTGACGATGTCCTGGACGTGGGTCTGCTGCCCGGCCGGCACACCCTGCTTCTCGGCGAGTCCGGACAGCGTGAGGGCATGGGCGCCGTGCCCGGCCGCCCGTAGCTCCGGCACCACCTCGTCCCATGCCCACGACCCCAGCCACGCGCCCGCCACCAGTACGAATTCCGTCATGGCGGCAACATAGCGCGGGGGTCTGACAACGGACTCAGAGGACGTCGAGGGGCACGGGCCCCGTGGGCGGGGGGAAGGCGCGGTCCAGCGCGTCCAGGTCCTCGGGGGTGAGCTCGAGATCCAGCGCGGCGCGGTTCTCCTCGACATGGTCGGCCCGCCCGGCCTTGGGGATCGCCATCACTCCCTGCCGGAGCACCCACGCCAGCATCACCTGCGCGGGTGTCGCGTCATGGGCCCGTGCGACCTCCCGCAGCGCGCCGGTGCGTGGCACGCGTCCCTGCTCGATGGGCGAATAGGCCATCAGGGCGATGTCGCGCCGATGGCACCAGGGCATGAGGTCGTACTCCACACCGCGCCGGGTGAGGTTGTAGAGAACCTGGTTGACGGCGACACCGTCGCCACCGGGGATGGCGACGAGATCCGTCATGTCGGAGGCGTCGAAGTTGCTCACGCCCCAGTGGCGGATCTTGCCGCTCTCGGTGAGTTCGGCGAAGGCTTCCAGGGTCTCCTCCAGCGGAATCCGCCCCCGCCAGTGCAGCAGATACAGATCCAGCCGGTCCGTACCGAGCCGCCGCAGACTGGCCTCGCAGGCCGCGATGGTGCCACTGCGGTCGGCGTGGCCCGGGAGCACCTTGCTGACCAGGAACACCTCGTCGCGACGGCCGGCGATCGCCTCACCGACGAGTTCCTCGGAGGCGCCGCTGCCGTACATCTCGGCCGTGTCCACGACGGTCATGCCGAGGTCGAGTCCGCGCCGCAGCGCCGCGATCTCATCGGCGCGGCGCCGGGGGTGGTCACCGATGTGCCAGGTGCCCTGGCCGAGCGGCGGGATCCGCTCCCCCGAGGGCAGCGGGACGGTGTCCGGTGCGCTGGTCATCTTGCCCGCCTCCCTGGTTCTCCGGCTGCCTCCCACGGTAGGCCACGCCATGCGCCGTACGACGTCGGCACCGCGTGGCCCCGGCGGTCGATCGCGGCCCCCGGCGGCTCGGTCGCGGACCCTCAGCGCCGAGGGGGCGGGCCGAATGTGCCGACCCGCCCCTGAATGACTCCCTGACGAGAACCGGGAAATTCCGGCGCCGAGAACTTGGGTTTCCGGCGCCGAGAACTTACGCGGTTTCGGGGCGCCGCGCGGTGGCGATGAGATAACCCAGCTCTGGCATTTCCATGTTCTCGCCCTCGGCGGGCTTCAACTTGTTGAAGACCTCCGGGTCGACCTTGGACGCCAGCTGCTCCATGTTCTGGGCCATGGCCTCACCGAGCCGCCGAACCGACTGCTTGGTCGTGCTTTCGCTGACGTCGAGCAGCTCCGTACAGCGCAGCCCCGCCTGCCGCAGCATCGCCGGGTATGTCTCGAAAGACGCGGGCGGCTGGGTGAGGTACCGCTGGAGAATGTTCTCGATGACCGGCCGCCGCTCTTCGGATATCTCCTCACGCTCGTAGTTGTCGGTGAGTGCCAGCCGTCCGCCCGGGCGCAGAACGCGGGCGGCCTCCGCGAGCGCCGCGGCCCGGTCGGGCATCTGCATCACGGATTCCAGCATCCAGATGGCGTCGAAGGAGCCGTCGTCGAAGGCCAGGTCCATCGCATCGCCGTACTGGAAGGTGACCTTGCCGCTCACCCCGGCGGCCTCGGCCAGCTCATTGGCCTTCTCGACCTGCTTACGGCTGACGCTGATGCCCACCACCTCGGCACCCGTCTTCTGCGCGAGCCTGATCGCGGGCCCGCCGAAGCCGCAGCCGATGTCCAGGACCCGGGAGCCGGCGCCGATGCCCAGCCGCGCGATCATCATGTCGGTGAGCCGGTCGGCGGCGTCCTCCAGGGTGGTGCTGTCCTCCTGGCTGTTCCAGTAGCCGACATGGATGTTCGGGCCGTACAGCGAGGCGTCGAACATGCCCACCAGCTGGTCGTAGAACTCGCCGACCCGCTCGCCGACCGCGCTGACATTGGACGTCATGATGTTTCCTCCCGCAGTAATGGAAAGGTCTTCGGCGACATCAGAAATCCGCGAGCGCCTTCCCCGTTTTTTCTTCCGCGCTTCGAATGAGCGCGAGCCTATCAGGATGTCAGGCATTGCGAATCACACGTTCTCCTCACACGTTCTCCGCAAGCCAGTTGAGGACCGCTTCGGCGGCGACGCCGGCGAAATCCTCCATCATGGTGAAGTGGTCGCCGGGAACGTCGATACGGGTGAGCGTGGCGCCCCATGCCGATTCCTCGTCGTTCCCCTCCCCGGACCCCGGAAAGGATTCCTCCGCTTTCACCGTGAGAATCGGCGCGTCGATCGGCGTCGGCTCCCAGTCGGAGAAGAGGCGCAGATAGCCGCCCATCGCGGTGAGCCTGCCCTCGTCCACCACGCCGAACATCTTTTCCCGGTCGAACATCTTGCCGGACAGATTCGTCTGGATCCACGGCAGTGCCTCGCTGCGCGGCAGATAGGTGTCCAGCAGGACGACCGCCGAGGGCGCGCTGCCACGCGCCTCCAGCCGCCCGGCGACCGCCTGGGCGATCCAGCCCCCGGACGAGCGTCCGACGAGCACGAACGGCTTCTCCCCGGCACAGCGCAGCGCCGCCTCCGCCTGCATCTCCACGACGGCCTCGACGCTCGCCGGAAGCAGCTCCCCCTTGCCGAAACCGGGCTCGGGCAGCACGGAGACATCGCGGCGGCCCCGGAACCCGGCCGCGAAGCGGGCGTACTCACGCGGCCCGGAGATGGCCACCAGCGACGGGAAGCACACCAGCCCCGGCGCCGTACTGCCCTTGGAGAGCCGCACCAGCTTGGGCGGGGTGGTCAGCTCCGCCGCCGTACGGAACGACGGGCGCAGCCGGGCCGCCGCCATGAGCAACTGGGTGCCCGCCACGTACTGTTCATCGGCGCACGCCTGCCGGTACAGCTCCTCGATCGTCGAGCCGGTGGCGGCCTTGGCCGCGCCGGAAGGCGTGGCCTGATGTGCGGTTCCCGTGGCCGCCGCTTCAGCCTGGGGTGCGGAGTCCGAGGCGCCGGGGACCAGTTGGGCGCGCAGATGGGTGGCGAGCGCCGCGGGCGTGGTGTGGTCGAAGAGCAGTGTGGCGGGCAGATTGAGGCCGGTGGCGAGGTTGAGCCGGTTGCGGATCTCCACGGCAGTGAGCGAGGTGATGCCCAGCTCGAGGAAGGCGTGGTCGTCCTCCACCAGGTCCGGTGAGTCATGGCCGAGCACGGTGGCGGCATGGGTGCGCACCAGCTCGGTCAGGACCTTGGTCTGCTCCCTGGCCGGGAGCCCGGTCAGCCGCTGTCCGATCGGCTCCACTCCCCCGGCGCCGGTGGCGGAGCCGGCGGCGGCGTTGTGGGCGGCGCGCCGGGCCGGGACCCGGACCAGCCCGCGCAGCAGATGCGGTACGCCGAGGGAGGCGGCCTGCACCCGCAGCGCGGCGGTGTCGAGCCGCATGGGTACCAGGAGCGGGTGTGCGTCGGTGGTGCTTCCCGGGTGCGTGTCAGTGGCGCTCTCCGGCCGCGCGTGCGCCGTCGCCGCGTCGAAGAGCGCCAGGCCCTCCTCGGACGACAGTGCGGTCACTCCCGCCCGGTTGAGCCGTTCGACGTCGCTGTCGTCCATGTGCCCCGTCATGGCGCTGCGTTCGGCCCACAGCCCCCAGGCCAGGGAGACGGCCGGCAGCCCCCGCGCCCTGCGCCGCTGCGCCAGCGCGTCCAGGAAGGCGTTGGCCGCCGCGTAGTTGGCCTGGCCACTGCCACCGAACACGCCCGCCGCCGAGGAGAACAGCACGAACGCGGAGAGCGGCAGGTCCTCCGTCAGCTCATGGAGGTTGATGGCGGCATCGGCCTTGGGCCGCAGCACCGTGTCGACGCGCTCCGGAGTCAGCGACCCGATCACCCCGTCGTCCAGGACACCGGCCGCGTGCACCACGCCGGTCAGCGGATGTTCGGCCGGTACGGTGGCCAGCAGCCGCGCCACCGCGGCGCGGTCGGCCGTGTCGCAGGCGGCCAAGGAGACCGAGGCCCCCGACGCGGTCAGCGCGTCCACCAGTTCGGCGGCTCCGGTGGCCTCGCGGCCCCGGCGGCTGGTCAGCAGCAGATGGCGTACGCCGTGCTCGGCCACCAGGTGACGCGCCACCAGGGAGCCCAGTACCCCCGTGGCGCCGGTGATGAGGACCGTTCCCTCCGGGTCCCACAGCGGGGTGGCCGCGGGCTCGCCGTCCCGCTCCCCGGCCGACGTGGACGCGGCCGCGGGGGCCGCGTCCCGCACCCGGGCCGCCGCGACGCGGGCGGCCGGGACCCGGGCGAGCCGTGGCACGAGCACCGCGCCGCCGCGCACCGCCAGCTGCGGCTCGTCGCCCGACAGAGCCTGTGGCAGGGCGGCGAACGACGCCTCCTGGTCGTCCAGGTCGACCAGCAGGAACCGGTCGGGGTTCTCCGACTGCGCCGACCTCACGAGTCCCCACACCGCGGCGCAGGCGGGATCGGCCAGTGGCTCCCCGGGCCGCACACCGACCGCCCCACGGGTGACCAGCACCAGCCGGGACCGTCCGAACCGCTCATCCGCCAGCCACGACTGCACCAGCGCGAGCGCCCGGTGCGCCGCGGAGCGTACCGCCTCGGCGGTCGGAGAGAGGGAGGACACGGAGGCGAACACCAGGTCCGGCGCCGTTCGTCCCGCCTCGATGCCCTCTCCCAGCGCGGACAGATCCGCATACGTCTCGGCCAGGGCACCGGCCGTGCCCGCCGACTTCAGCGCCGCCGACAGCCCCGTGTCGCCCTCGGCGAGCACCGCCCAGCGGAGAGCGGAGCCGGACGACGGGGGCACCGCCACGGGTGTCGTCCACTCCAGGCTGAAAAGCGACTCGTGGAAGGCACCATGCGCCGCGCCGAGCTGGTCCCGGGCAACCGCGCGGGTGACGAGCGAGTCCACCGAGACCACCGGCCGCCCCGACTCGTCGAGCGCGGTCAGCGACACCGCGTCCGCCCCGGCCGGTGCCAGCCGCACCCGCAGCGCGGACGCGCCGGTGGCGTGCAGTGCCACGCCGCTCCAGGCGAAGGGAAGCCGGACCCGTCCGGTGCCGGACCCCTCGTCCCGACGGACGTTGCCATCGGGCTCGGGAAGGCGGACGAAGCCGCCGAAGGCCATCGCGTGCAACGCGGCGTCCAGCAGGGCCGGGTGTAGGCCGAAGCGCTCGGCGTCCTGCCCTGCCTCCTCGGCCAGTCGGACCTCGGCGAAGACCTCGTCGCCCTTGCGCCAGACGGCACGCAGCCCCTGGAAGGACGGCCCGTAGCCCAATCCGGTGCGTGCGAACCGTTCGTAGAGCCCGCCGACGTCCACCGCCTCCGCACCGGCCGGCGGCCATGCCTCGGGCTCAGTGGAGGGATCCGCCGTCGCCTCGGTGCCGCCGCTGCCGAGCACACCGGTGGCGTGCTGTGTCCAGGGGCCGTCCTCGGTCTGTGCGTACACACCGACCGAGCGCCGTCCCGCCTCATCGGGACCGCTGACGGCGATCTGGAGCCGGACCGTGCCCTGCTCGGGCAGCACCAGCGGTGCTCCCAGGGTCAGTTCGTCCACCTGGCCACAGCCGACCGCGTCACCGGCCCGCATCAGCAACTCCACGAAGGCCGTCCCCGGCAGCAGCGTGACATCCGCCACCGCGTGGTCGGCGAGCCAGGGGTGGGTACGGAGCGAGAGCCGACCGGTGAGCAGGAACCCGTCCGAGTCGGGCAGCGGCACGGCGGCCCCCAGCAACGGATGTCCGGCCGAATCCAGCCCCACCGATGCCACGTCACCGGCGGCATCCGTGGCCTCGGACTCCAGCCAGAAGTGGGTGCGCTGGAAGGCATACGTCGGCAGATCGACGCGCTTCGCGCCCGTCCCCGCGAAGAGCCGTGCCCAGTCGACGGGCGCGCCGCCCACGTACGCCTCGGCCAGGGAGGTCATGAAGCGCTCCAGACCACCTTCGTCCCGGCGCAGGGACCCGACGGCGGTGACGCGGGTGCCGTGGTCCTCGGCCGTCTGCTCCACACCCATCGTCAGGACGGGATGGGCACTGGCCTCGACGAACACCTGGAAACCGTCGCCCAGCAGGGCACGCACGGTCTCGTCGAAACGGACCGTCTGGCGCAGATTGCGGTACCAGTACCCGGCGTCCAGCTCCGTGGTGTCCTGCACACCCGCGGTGACCGTGGAGTAGAACGGCACCGACGAAGCCCGGGGGGCGATATCCGCCAGGTCCCGCAGCAACTCCTCCTCGATGTCCTCCACATGGGCGCAGTGGGAGGCGTAGTCCACGGGGATACGGCGTGCCCTGATCTCGTCCGCCTCGCATGTCGCCAGTAGCTCGTCCAGCGCGTCGGCGTCGCCGGAGACCACGACCGCCGAAGGCCCGTTCACCGCCGCCACCGACAACCGCTCACCCCACCGCCCCAGCCGCTCCCGTACGGCCTCCACCGGCAACGACACCGACACCATGCCACCCAGCCCCGACAACGCCCGCAACGCCTTGCTCCGCAAGGCCACCACGCGTGCCGCGTCCTCCAACGACAACGCACCCGCCACACACGCCGCAGCGATCTCACCCTGGGAATGGCCAATGACGGCCGCGGGCTCGACACCATACGAACGCCACAACTCCGCCAACGACACCATCACCGCCCACAACACCGGCTGCACCACATCAACCCGCTCCAACGCCACCGCATCGCCGAGCACATCCACCAACGACCAGTCCACGAACGGCGCCAACGCCGCCGCACACTCCGCGATCCGCTCCGCGAACACCGGAGACGACTCCAGCAGCCCCGCCGCCATTCCCACCCACTGCGACCCCTGACCAGGGAAGACAAAGGCCGCACGGGCGTCGGAGCCGGCCACGGATCCGCGCACCACGCCCGACACCTCGCGGCCCTCGGCCAGCGCGGTCAGGCCGCTGACGAGCGCGGTACGGTCACCGCCCAGCACCACCGCCCGACGCTCGAACGCCGCCCGCGTGGTGACCAGCGACAGACCGATGTCCGCCACCGCCGGGCCGGTCTCCCCGGCCACGAGCGAGAGGAGGCGCCCGGCCTGCTCACGCACACCGGCATCCGACTTCGCCGACAGCACCCACGGCACCACGGCGGGCGCCAACTCCCCTTCCGGCCCGGAGTTTTCACCCTCAGTCGACGACGCCTCCTCAAGGATGATGTGCGCATTCGTGCCGCTGAGGCCGAAGGACGAGACGCCCGCCCGGCGTGGGCGGCCGGTCTCGGGCCAGGGCCTGGCCTCGGTGAGGAGTTCGACGGCTCCAGCCGTCCAGTCGATGTGCGTCGACGGTTCGTCGACGCCCAGCGTCTGCGGCAGCAGACCATGCCGCATGGCGAGCACCATCTTCATGATGCCCGCGACACCGGCCGCGGCCTGGGTGTGTCCGATGTTGGACTTGATCGAGCCGAGCCACAGGGGCTGGTCGTCGGCGCGTTCCCGGCCGTACGTGGCCAGCAGCGCCTGCGCCTCGATCGGATCGCCCAGCGTCGTACCCGTACCGTGTGCCTCGACCGCGTCCACCTCGGCGGCCGACAGCCGCGCGTTCGCCAGGGCCGCCCGGATCACCCGCTGCTGTGAGGGGCCGTTGGGCGCGGTGAGCCCGTTGCTGGCACCGTCCTGGTTGACGGCGGAGCCACGTACCACCGCCAGCACCGGGTGACCGTTGCGCCGCGCGTCCGACAGCCGTTCCAGCAGCAGCATGCCGACGCCCTCGCCCCAGCCCGTGCCATCGGCGGCCGCCGCGAACGGCTTGCACCGGCCGTCCGGCGCCAGTCCGCGCTGACGGCTGAACTCCACGAAGGTGGCGGGGGTGGACATCACCGCCACTCCGCCCGCCAGCGCCAGCGAGCACTCGCCCTGCCGCAGCGCCTGCGCGGCCAGGTGCAGTGCCACCAGCGACGACGAACACGCGGTGTCGATGGTCACGGCCGGACCCTCGAGACCGAAGGTGTAGGCGACCCGCCCCGATGCGATGCTTCCGGACCCACCCGTGGCGAGGTAGCCCTCGGCACCCTCGGGGACGCTCCGGAGCTGCGATCCGTAGTCGTGGTACATCAGCCCCGCGAAGACACCGGTCGCGCTGCCCCGAAGGGTCGTCGCGTCGATCCCGGCCCGCTCGAACGCCTCCCACGACGTCTCCAGCAGCAGCCGCTGCTGCGGATCCATCGCCAGCGCCTCACGCGGCGAGATGCCGAAGAACGCCGGGTCGAACTCGCCCGCGGTGTGCAGGAAGCCGCCCTCCCGCGCATAGCTCTTGCCGTCCGCCTCCGGGTCGGGGTCGTACAGCCCCGCCACATCCCAGCCACGGTTGACGGGGAAGCCGGAAATGGCGTCGTCACCCGCCGCGAGCAGGCGCCACAGGTCCTCCGGGGACCGGGCGCCGCCAGGGAATCGGCAGGCCATGCCGACGATCGCCACCAGGTCGTCACCGGTGTCCACCGTGCTGGTGGGCAGGGCGGGATGGACGGGATGTACGCGGTCGTCCCCGTCGGTCAGCTCCTGGTGGAGATGGCGGGCCAGGGCGATGGGATTCGGATAGTCGAACACCAGCGTGGCCGTGAGACGCAGTCCGGTGGCCGTGCCCAGGCGGTTGCGCAGCTCCACCGCCGTCAGCGAGTCGAAGCCGAAATCCTTGAAGGCGCGGCCCGGCTCCACCGCAGCCGCCCCACCATGTCCGAGCACCGAGGCCACGCAGCGCCGCACCAGGTCCAGTACCAGGCGTTCGCCGTCCTCATCCGACGACGCCGCGGCGAGCCGTTCCCGCAGGTCACCCGCGGCCACGGTGCCCTCCGCCGCGGCCCGGCGCGCCATCGGGCGCACCAACTCCCGCATGATGTACGGCACTTCGCCGTCGGCGCCACGCGCCTTGGCCGGGTCAAGCCGCATCGGGATGACCACGGGCAGCTCCCCGGCACACCCCGCGTCGAACAGGGCCAGTCCCTCCTCGGGCGACAGACCGTCCACTCCGGCCCGGCCCATGCGGCGCACATCCGCCTCGGCCAGCCCGCCGGCCATTCCGTCGCGCTCGTCCCACAAACCCCAGGCGAGGGACAGGCCGGGCAGCCCCGAGGCGCGGCGGTACCGTATCAGGGCGTCGAGGAAAGCGTTGGCGGCCGCGTAGTTGGCCTGTCCGGCCGTGCCGAAGGTCCCGGCGGCCGAGGAGAACACCACGAACGCCGACAGGTCCACTGCCTCGGTCAGCTCGTGCAGCGTGATGGCCGCGTCCATCTTCGGGCGCAGCACCGCGTCCACGCGCTCCGGTGTCAGCGACGCGATGACGCCGTCGTCGAGCACCCCTGCCGTGTGGACCACTCCGCGCAGCGGATGTGCTTCGGAGACACCCTTCACGGCGGCGGTCAGGGCGTCCCAGTCGGCCACGTCGCAGGCGGCCCAGCTGACCGACGCGCCCGCCGCCACCAGGTCGTCCTCCAACGCGCGGGCGCCGGGGGCGTCCGCGCCGCGACGGCTCACCAGCAGCAGATGGCGTACGCCGCGCTCGGCCACAAGGTGGCGGGCGACCAGCCCGCCCAGCGTGCCGGTGGCGCCGGTCACCAGGACCGTGCCTTCCGCGTCCCACACCACCGAGCGCACCGTCGAGGCCACCGTCGAGCGCACCGTCGAGTGCGTCGCGGCTTCGGCTGAGGTCGGGGTGGTCCCAGTGGTCCGCACTCGACCCAGGCGGGGCGCGAACAGCCGCCCTCCGCGCACGGCCACCTGGGGTTCGCCACTCGCCGCGGCCGCGGACAGCAGGGAGAGGACCTCGGGGTTCAGTGGCCGACGCCCGGGCTCGTGCTCCGGTTCCCGGTCCCCACCGTCCAGGTCGACCAGGACGAACCGATCCGGGTGCTCGGTCTGCGCGGTCCGTACCAGACCCCATACGGCTGCCGCCGCGAGATCCACCACGGCCTTGTCGTTCTGGCCGCCCTCGACGCCCTCGACGCCCTCGACGGTCACCGCGCCATGTGTGGCGATCACCAGCCGCGATCCGGCGAACCGCTCCTCGGCCAGCCATCCCCGCACCAGCTCCAGCGCCCGATGGATCACATCCCGTATCGCGTCGCCGTCAGTGGTGGGTACGGACGGGGGCACACACACCACCGCCGGAGGCACGGCCTCTTCGGCGCCGATCGCCTCACCGAATGCCGCTATGTCGTGCCAGTCGACGCCGTCCAGCGGCGTCGCATCGGCCACGGCGCTCTCCACCGGCGCCTCGGCGCCCGCGCTCGCGCCCGGCAGAAGGTTCCAGTTCAGCTGGAAGAGGGACTGCTGCACCGCACCACGCGCCGCGTTGACCTGCTCGGGGGAGACTGGGCGCGTCGCCAGCGAGTCCACCGTGGCCACCGGCGCACCGGTCCCATCCATCACCTCCATCGACAGCGCCATGCCATCGGGGCCGGTGAGGGTGATGCGTACGCGGAGCATGGCGGCGCCCGCCGCGTACACCGACACCCCGCTCCATGAGAAGGGCAGCCGGATCTCCTCCGACGTGCCGGTGGCCGCAGCGCCGACAGCGTGCAGGGCGGCGTCCAGCAAGGCCGGGTGGAGGCCGAAGCGGCGCGGGTCCTGCTCCGCCTCGTCGTCCAGGGCGACCTCGGCGAACACCTCGCTCCCGCGCCGCCACACGCCACGCAGCCCCTGGAACACCGGCCCGTACCGCAGCCCCGTTTCGGCAAGCCGCTCGTAGTGCCCGTCCAGCACCACGGGTTCGGCATCCCTCGGCGGCCATACGGAGTCGGAGAGCGCGGTGCGGGCGGAGGTCGACGGCTCGGGCGCGACGCTGCCCGTCGCATGCCGAAGCCACGGCCCTTCCCCGCCGTCCTCGCGTGAGTGCACGGTCAGCGCCCGGCGCCCCGAGTCGTCGGCGTCGGAGACCGTCACCCTGATCTGTACGCCACCGTGTTCGGGCAGGACCAGCGGTGCCTCGAGCGTCAGCTCATCCAGTCGGGCGCATCCGACGCGGTCGCCCGCGTGCAGCGCCAACTCGACGAACGCCGTCCCCGGCAGCATCACCGCGCCCAGCACCTCATGGTCGGCCAGCCAGGCGTGCGTACGCGCGGACAGCCGGCCGGTGAACAGACATCCGTCCGAGTCGGGCAGCGTCACCGCGGCGCCAAGCAGCGGATGCTCCGCGGAACCGAGCCCCGCCGAGGCCACGTCCGCTGTGGTCGCGGCCGATTCCAGCCAGTACCGCTCCCGCTGGAAGGCATACGTGGGCAGCTCGACGGTCCGGGGGCGTGCCGGTGCGAGCAAGGCCGCCCAGTCCACGAAGCGACCCCGGACATGGATCTGAGCCAGCGCTTCGAGCAGCGAGGCGGCCTCATCACGACCGGTCCGCAGGGCCGGTGCGAAGGTGGCGTCGGGAGCGCACTCCTGGCCCATCCCGGACAGGACACCGTCCGGGCCCAGCTCCAGATGGGTCGTGGCGCCCTGGTCCACCAGGCTCTTCACCCCATCGGCGAAGCGCACGGTCTCGCGGACGTGCCGCACCCAGTACTCGGCGGAGCACAGCGCCTCGGGGTCAGCGATCAGGCCCGTCACGTTGGACACGACGGGGATGCGGGGAGGCGCGTACGACAGCCCCTCGGCCACCTGCCGGAACTCCGCCAGCATCGGCTCCATCAGGGGTGAGTGGAAGGCGTGGGAGACGCGCAGCCGCTTGGTCTTGACCCCTTGAGCCTCAAACTGCCCGGCGACCTCCGTCACCGCCTCCTCCGCCCCGGAGATCACGGTCGAGTACGGACCGTTGACCGCGGCCACGCTCACCTCGGCTTCGCGACCGGCCAGGAGCGGCAGTACGTCGGCCTCGGCGGCCTGCACCGACACCATCACCCCACCCGGGGGCAGCGCTTGCATCAACCGCCCACGAGCCGCCACCAACACACACGCATCCGCAAGCGACAACACACCCGCCACATGCGCCGCCACCAGCTCACCGATCGAATGCCCGGCCACGAAGTCCGGCCGTACGCCCCACGACTCGATCAACCGGAACAGCGCCACCTCCACCGCAAACAACCCACACTGGGTATACGCGGTCTCATCCAGCCCCGCCACGTCCCCACGTATCACCTCCCGCAGCGGACGCTCCAACACCCCGTCGAACTGCCCACACACCTCATCGAAGGCATCGGCAAACACCGGGAACGCCTCATACAGCCCCTGGCCCATCCCGACCCGCTGACTGCCCTGACCCGAGAACACCACCGCCAACTTGCCCGGCACCACCAAGCCCCGGACCACGCCCGGCGCCGGGTCACCGATCGACAGCGCCTCCAGCCCATCGACAAGACCAGCCCGATCACCGGCCAGCACCACGGCACGATGCTCAAACGCACTACGCGTCGTCGCCAACGACAGCGCCACATCCACGAGCGGCAGCTCCGACCGCTCCCCCGCGAACGACGCCAACCGACTCGCCTGCGCCCGCAGCGCGGGTTCGGACCGTCCCGAGACCACCCACGGCACCACCGAGGACGTCAACGCCCTTGGCTGGTTGGGGGTTTCGGCATCGTGCAGCGCCGTCGGCGCCTGCTCCAGGATGACGTGTGCGTTGGTGCCGCTGATGCCGAACGACGACACACCCGCACGCCGCGGACGGCCCGTCTCCGGCCACTCCACCGCATCCGTCAACAGCTCCACCGCACCCGCCGACCACTCCACATGCGGCGACGGCTCATCGACATGCAGCGTCTTCGGCAGTACGCCGTGCCGCATCGCGAGCACCATCTTCATGACGCCCGCGACACCGGCAGCCGCCTGCGTATGGCCGATGTTCGACTTGATCGCACCCAGCCACAGCGGCCGGTCCTCGGCCGCCCGCTCCTGCCCGTACGTCGCCAGCAACGCCTGCGCCTCAATCGGATCGCCCAGCTTCGTCCCCGTACCGTGCGCCTCCACCGCGTCCACCTCGGCGGCCGACAGCCGAGCGCTCTCCAACGCCGCCCGGATCACCCGCTGCTGCGACGGACCATTCGGTGCCGCCAGCCCATTGCTCGCACCGTCCTGGTTCACCGCAGAACCACGCACCACCGCCAGCACCCGGTGGCCGTTCCGCCGCGCATCCGACAGCCGCTCCAGGAGCAGCACCCCCGCGCCCTCGGAGAACCCGGTGCCGTCCGCCGCTCCCGCGAAGGCCCTGCACCGCCCGTCCGCCGACAGCCCGCGCTGCCAGCTGAACTCCACGAACAGCCCCGGTGTCGACATCACCGTCACACCACCCGCGAGCGCGAGTGAGCACTCACCCCGCCGCAGCGCCTGCGTGGCCAGATGCAACGCCACCAGCGACGAGGAACAAGCGGTGTCCACCGTGACCGCCGGGCCCTCGAAACCAAAGGTGTAGGAGACCCGGCCCGAGACGATGCTGCCCGCGCTGGGGGCACCGGGGCCACCGCCCGGGCCCTGCAACAGCCCGTAGTCGTGGTGCATCACACCGGCGAAGACCCCGGTCTGGCTGCCACGCAGGGTCGCCGGGTCGATCCCGCCCCGCTCCAGCGCCTCCCACGACGTCTCCAGCAGCAGCCGCTGCTGCGGATCCATCGCCAACGCCTCACGGGGCGAGATCCCGAAGAACGCCGGATCGAAGTCGCCCGCGTCATAGAGGAAGCCGCCCTCGCGGGCATAGCTCTTCCCCGCGGCGTCCGGGTCCGGGTCGTACAGCCCCTCCACATCCCAGCCACGGTCGTCCGGGAAGGCGGAGATGGCATCCGTACCGCGCTCCAGGAGCTGCCACAGCTGCTCCGGCGTCCGCACCCCACCGGGGAAACGGCAGCTCATCGCCACGATCGCGATGGGCTCGTCATGGGTGGCGAGCGCGCCCGTACCGGCGGCATCCGAGGGGGAGACCGACAGGGTGGCGCCCTGGTACGCCTCGGCCAGCTCGGAGCGCAGCCGGCGGGCGATCACCTCGGGAGTGGGGTAGTCGAAGACGAGGGTGGCGGGCAGGCGCAGCCCGGTGGCCGTGTTCAGCCGGTTGCGCAGCTCCACGGCGGTCAGCGAGTCGAACCCGAGCTCCTTGAACGCGCGCCCCACCTCGATGGAGTCCGCCCCCGCGTGTCCAAGCACCTCGGCGACGTGGGTGCACACCAGGTTCAGCAGGGCTTCGTGCTGTTCGTCCGCCGACAGGGGCGCAAGCCGCCGCCACAGTTCCGACTCGCCCGCGCCATCGCTCGACGGCCGTACGGTACGGCGTGCGGGAACGGACAGCAGATCGCGGAGCAGGGCGGGCATCGCACCGGACGCCGCCTGAGCACGGAGCGCCGGGAGGTCCAGACGTATGGGCAACAGGACGGGCTGCGCCATGGTCCCGGAAACGTCGAACAGTTCAAGGCCCTCTTCCGACGTCAGCGGGTCGATGCCGCCGCGCCGCATGCGCCGCACGTCCTCGTCGGCCAGGTGCCCCGTCATCCCACTGCGCTCGGCCCAGAACCCCCAGGCCAGCGAGACGGCTGGCAGGCCGAGCGCGCGTCGGTGGGCCGCCAGGGCATCGACGTAAGCGTTCGCCGCGGCGTAGTTGCCCTGCCCGGCGCCGCCGAACGTGCCGGCCGCGGAGGAGAACACCACGAAGGCAGTCAGGTCCAGGTCGCGGGTCAGTTCGTGCAGGTGGAAGGCGGCATCGACCTTGGGGCGGAGCACCGTGTCGATACGCTCGGGAGTCAGGGTTTCGATGACGCCGTCGTCCAGCACACCGGCCGCATGCACCACACCACGCAACGGACGATCCACCGGAATACGCGCCAGCACGCCCGCCAACGCCTCACGGTCGGAGACATCACAGGCCACCACGGCCACCGACGCGCCCAACTCCGCAAGCTCAGCCTCCAACTCCGCCACACCAGCGGCCTCCCGACCCCGCCGAGAGACCAACACCAAATGCCGCACCCCACACGCGGCCACCAAATGCCGCGCCACCAAACCACCCAACGTGCCGGTAGCACCGGTCACCAGCACCGTGCCCTCGGAATCCCACACAAAGCCCGACCCCACTCCCTCAACGGAAGCGGAAGCGGAAGCCGCAGGAGCAACGGCACGCGCCAGCCGAGGCACCAGGACCTTCCCCGAACGGACGGCCACCTGAGGCTCCCCGCACCCCAGCGCCGCTCGGAGCACACCGGACGACACCGGTACGTCATCCACGTCCACCAGAACGAACCGATCCGGATGCTCAGCCTGCGCCGACCGCACCAAACCCCACACCGCAGCCGCCGCCACATCCGGCACACCCTCACCCGACACAGCCGCCACCGCACCCCGCGTCACCACCACCAACCGCGAACCGGCAAACCGCTCCTCCCCCAACCACTCCCGCACCAAGCGCAGGGCACGATGGGCCATCCTCCGTGCCTCGGCCGGGTCGCCGGCGCGGGCTCCGGAGTCGGCCTCGAAGGAGACCAGAACGGTGTCGGGAGTGGCCGCACCGTCATTCATGGCCTGGCTCAGCTCCGCCAGTTCCGGATACGTGGTGTCATCCGCCCCGCTCAAGGCGTCAAGGTGCGGCACCATGCTTCCGAGCAACGCCCACCGGCCCGTGGTCGCGGGGGCTTCATCCTGGGCGGGAACCTCACGCCATGTGGTGTGGAACAGCGCGTCATGTGTCACGTTCCGCGTTGCCCGGAGCTGCTCAGGGGTCACCGTACGGGTCACCAGCGACGCCACCGAGGCCACCGGCGCCCCGGTGGTGTCGGCGACGAGGAGCGAGACCGCATCCGGTCCGGCGGGAGCGAGCCGTACACGGAGGGTGTCCGCGCCCGTCGCGTACAGGGAGACACCGCTCCAGACGAACGGAAGTCCGGGGCCCGGGCGAGAGGAGTCCGCTTCCGAGTCGTCCCCTCCCAATGCCGCGGTGTGCAGTGCGGCATCGAGGAGAGCCGGATGCAGACCGAAGCGGCCCGCTTCCGCCCGCTGCTCCTCCCCAAGCGCCACCTCGGCAAACACCTCATCACCACGACGCCACGCAGCCCGCACCCCCTGAAACACCGGCCCATACTCCAAACCCACACCAGCCAACCGCTCATACACCCCACCCACATCCACCGCCACCGCATCAGCAGGAGGCCACACACTCAACTCCTCCTCCACCACCGGAACATCAGCCGACAACACCCCCGACGCATGCCGCGTCCACACCCCCTCACCCTCACCCTCCACCTGTGAAAACACACCCACCACACGCCGACCCACCCCATCCGGCGCACCCACCGACACCTGCACCCGCACCCCACCGCTCTCAGGCACCACCAACGGCGCCTCCAACGTCAACTCCTCCAACCACCCACACCCCACCCCATCACCCGCACGCAACACCAACTCCACCAACGCCGCCCCCGGCACCACCACCACACCCCACACCGCATGATCAGCCAACCAACCATGCGAAACCAACGACAACCGCCCCGTCAACAACACCCCATCCCCACCCGCCAACCCCACCACCGCACCCAACAACGGATGATCAGCCGAACCCAAACCAAGCCCAGCCGCCGCACCCTCGCTGACGGCCACACCCGCGGACTCCAGCCAGTACCGCTCCCGCTGGAAGGCATACGTGGGCAGCTCAACGCGACGCGCACCCGTCCCCGCGAACATCCGAGCCCAGTCGACAGCGGCACCCCCCACATACGCCTCGGCCACGGACGTCAGGAAGCGATCCAGGCCACCTTCGTCGCGGCGCAGTGAACCGACCGCAGTGATGCGAGTGCCGTGGTCCTCGGCCGTCTGCTCCACACCCATCGTCA
Source organism: Streptomyces sp. NEAU-174 (assembly GCF_052665095.1). Classification (NCBI taxonomy): domain Bacteria; kingdom Bacillati; phylum Actinomycetota; class Actinomycetes; order Kitasatosporales; family Streptomycetaceae; genus Streptomyces; species Streptomyces sp. NEAU-174. The sequence continues at coordinate 74,421 of NZ_JBQTCE010000004.1, forward strand.
GCACCGGATGGGCACTGGCCTCAACGAACACCTGGAAACCGTCGGCCAGCAGCGCGCGCACGGTCTCGTCGAAGCGCACGGTCTGGCGCAGATTGCGGTACCAGTACCCGGCGTCCAGCTCGGTCGTATCGAGCACTCCACCGGTCACCGTCGAATAGAACGGCACCGACGACGACCGAGGAGCGATCCCCGCCAGAGCCTGCCGAAGCTCGCCCTCAATGGCCTCCACATGAGCGCAGTGCGAGGCGTAATCCACCGGAACGCGCCGCGCCCGGACCCCCTCCGCCTCACACGCGGCCAGCAACTCCTCCAACGCATCGCCATCGCCGGACACCACGACCGCCGACGGCCCATTCACCGCCGCCACCGACAACCGCTCACCCCACCGACCCAACCGCTCCCGCACCTCACCCACGGACAGCGACACCGACACCATCCCGCCCAACCCCGACAACGCCCGCAACGCCCTACTCCGCAACGCCACCACCCGCGCCGCATCCTCCAACGACAACGCACCCGCCACACACGCCGCCGCAATCTCACCCTGCGAATGCCCCACCACCGCCGAAGGCTCCACACCAAACGAACGCCACAACTCAGCCAACGACACCATCACCGCCCACAACACCGGCTGCACCACATCAACCCGCCCCAACGCCACCGCATCACCGAGCACATCCACCAGCGACCAGTCCACGAACGGCGCCAACGCCGCCGCACACTCACCCAACCGCTCCGCGAACACCGGCGACGACTCCAACAACCCCACAGCCATCCCCACCCACTGCGCCCCCTGACCAGGAAAGACCAACACCGCACGGCCATCACCACCCACCACCACACCCCGCACCAACCCCGGAGCAGACCCGCCCTCAACCACCGCACCCAAACCCTCGACCAAAGCCCCAGGGTCCGACCCCAACACCACCGCACGATGCTCAAACGCACTACGCGTCGTCGCCAGCGAGAACCCGACATCAATCAGGGTCGTATCCGGCCGCGCCTCCAGGTGGGCGAGCAGCCCCTCGGCCTGGGCACGCAGCGCGCTCTCGGACTTCCCCGAGACCAGCCACGGGACGATGCCGGAGGGCAGTTGCCCTGTCTCCTCCGGCGCTTCGCCCTCCGGGTCGGCCGGAGGCTCCTGCTCCAGGATGATGTGTGCGTTGGTGCCGCTGATCCCGAAGGACGAGACACCCGCCCGGCGGGGCTCGTCGCCCTCCGGCCACGGTGTGGCCTCGGTGAGCAGCCTGACCCCGCCCGCCGACCAGTCCACATGGGGCGACGGCTCGTCGACATGCAGGGTCCGCGGCAGCAGCCCGTGCCGCATCGCCTGGACCATCTTGATGACACCGGCCACGCCCGCCGCCGCCTGCGTATGACCGATGTTGGACTTGATGGAGCCGAGCCACAGCGGCCGCTCCTCGGGCCGCTCCTGCCCGTACGTGGCCAGCAGCGCCTGCGCCTCGATCGGGTCGCCCAGCGTCGTACCCGTGCCATGCGCCTCGACGGCGTCCACCTGCTTGGCGGAGAGTTTCGCGTCGGCCAGGGCCTGGCGGATCACCCGCTGCTGGGACGGGCCGTTGGGGGCGGTAAGGCCGTTGCTCGCGCCGTCCTGGTTGATGGCGGAGCCGCGCACCACCGCCAGCACCGGGTGGCCGTTGCGGCGCGCGTCCGACAGCCGCTCCAGCAACAGCATGCCCACGCCCTCGCCCCAGCCCGTACCGTCCGCGGCCGCCGCGAACGGCTTGCACCTTCCGTCAGCCGCCAGACCGCGCTGGCGGCTGAACTCCACGAAGGTTCCGGGGGTGGACATCACCGTGACGCCGCCCGCGAGGGCGAGTGTGCACTCCTGTCGCCGAAGGGCCTGACCGGCCCAGTGCAGCGCCACCAGGGACGAGGAGCACGCCGTGTCAACAGTGACCGCCGGGCCCTCGAGGCCCAGGGTGTAGGCCACCCGACCGGAGGCGATACTGCCCGCGGTGCCATTGCCCAGGTAGCCCTCCACACCTGCGGGCAGGGAGGTCAGACCGGTGCCGTAGTCGTGGTACATCACACCGGTGAAGACACCGGTCTTGCTTCCCCGCGCCGACTCCGGGTCGATACCGGCCCGCTCGAACGCCTCCCAAGCCGTCTCCAGCAGCAGCCGCTGCTGGGGGTCGGTGGCGAGGGCCTCGCGTGGGGACATCCCGAAGAACGCCGGGTCGAATTCACCGGCGCCGTGCAGGAATCCGCCCTCACGCGCATAGCTCTTGCCGACCGCGCCCGGGTCGGGGTCGTACAGACCCTCCACGTCCCAGCCGCGGTCCTCGGGGAAGCCCGAGATGGCGTCCTCGCCGGCGGCCACCGACCGCCACAGCTCCTCGGGCGAGCGCAGCCCGCCCGGGTAGCGGCAGCTCATCGCCACGATCGCGATCGGCTCGTGGTCCGCGGATTCCGCTTCCTGGAGGCGCTGACGCGTCTGGTGGAGTTCGGCAATGACTCGCTTGAGGTAATCCCGGAGTTTGTCTTCGTTGCTCATCGCGCTTTCCCAATCACAAGGCTGTCGGCAGATTGCGGAGGGGTATTGCCTCAGATTGCTTCAGAGAATTCCGAGATCCTCGTCCACCATCTTGAAGAGTTCGCCATCCGTCGCCGATTCGAGTTGGTCGACGAGAGCAGCGCTGCTGCTCGGGGCTTCCTGTGCGTCGCCGTACTTTGCCAAGAGCTCCCGCAGGCGTGACACCACATCCGTGCGGCCGATCTCCTCCCAGGTCATGGCCGACAGACCGGCTTCGAGCTGATCGAGTCCCACGGATACGGGCACCGAGGTGGCGGCGGATCCGGCATCCAGCGTCAGCTCGTGATGAAGGTGCTGGGCCAGGGCGGTCGGGGTCGGATGGTCGAAGACCAGCGTCGCGGTCAGACGCAGTCCGGTCGCCGTGCCGAGCCGGTTGCGCAATTCCACCGCCGTCAGCGAATCGAAGCCGAAGTCCTTGAACGCGCGGCCCGGTTCCACGGTTTCCGGACCGCCGTGGCCCAGCACGGCGGCGACATTGCGCCGTACCGTGTCCAGCACCAGGCGTTCGCCTTCCGCATACGAGGCTCCGGCCAGGCGTGCCCGCAGTGCCTCCGCCGCCCCGGCCGCTCCGGTGGAATTCACGTCCGCCCGGCGAGCGGGCAAGCGGACCAACTCGCGCAGCACATGCGGTACTTCCGCGCGCCCGTCGTGTGCGGCGGACCTCCAGACCGCCGTGTTCAGCCGTGCGGCGGCGATGACCGGGTGGCCTTCGCTCGCACAGGCGGCGTCGAACAGTGCGAGCCCCTCGGCCGACGACAGGGCGGAGATGCCGACCTGGTCCATCCGCCGCCTGTCCACCTCGGCCAGCCCCTCGGTCATCCCGCTGCGTTCCTCCCACAGGCCCCAGGCCAGCGACAGGCCGGGGAAGCCGTGCGCCCGGCGCTGTGAGACCAGCGCGTCGAGGAAGGCGTTGGCGGCGGCGTAGTTGCCCTGTCCGGCGGCCCCGAACATGCCCGCCACCGAGGAGAAGACCACAAACGCCGACAGGTCGAGCCCGGCCGTCAGCTCATGCAGGGCGAGTGCCGCCTCCGCCTTCGGCCGCAGCACGGTGTCAAGCCGCTCCGGCGTCAACGACGCGATCACACCGTCGTCCAGCACGGCGGCGGCATGGACGACACCCTTGAGCGGATGCGCGGCGGGGATGTCCGACAACACCGCGCCAAGGGCGTCCCGGTCGGCCACATCACAGGCCGCCCAGGTCACCGACGCCCCGGCCGAGGCCAGATCATCGGCCAGCTCCGCCGCGCCCTCGGCCGCCGAGCCCCTGCGGCTGAGCAGCACTAGATGCCGCACACCGTGGTCGGACACCAGATGCCGCGCGAGCAGACCGCCCAGGGTGCCACTGGCCCCGGTGACGAGGACCGTGCCCTCGGGATCCCATGTCGCCGAAGCGCGCTGTTCCGCCGCCCCTTCGGCTCGGACCAGCCTCGCCGACAGTACGCGCCCATCTCGTACGGCCAACTGCGGCTCGCCCGAGGCGAGGGCGGCGGCCAGCGGAACGGAGCCGAGCTCCACGGGTTCGTCCGCGTCGAGGAGGAGCAGTCGGCCCGGGTGTTCGGCCTGCGCGGACCGCACCAGGCCCCATACCGCCGCCCCTGCCAGGTCCGCCACGCCCTCGGTGGAGGTGGTGGCCACGGCGCCGCACGTGGTGATGACCAGGCGGGAGTCGGCGAACCGCTCGTCCGCCAACCACTCCTGCACCCGCTCCAGCGCCTGGTGCGCCGCGCCACACAGACCCTGGTGGGCATCGCCACCGGTGCCGGTCGCCGAGGCCAGGAACACCCACTCCGGCAGGGGTTCGCCCTCGGCGCCGGACCGGGCAAGGGCCTCCAGAGCGGAGTGCGTTCGCACCTGCCAGCCCGCCGACCGCAACGCCATGGCCGGCGCGCTGTCCTCTTCACCGATCACCGCACAGCGGGCGGTGGACGGCGCGTCGGCAGGGAGCGGCATGGCGTTCCAGCGCAGGCGGTACAGCGACTCATGGGAGGTGCCGCGCGCGGCGTTGATCTGCTCGGCGGAGACCGGGCGTGTCACCAGCTCTGCCACCGAGGCCACCAACCGGCCCGTCTCATCGGCCACGGCGAGCGACAGACCGTCGGACCCGGCCGCCGCCAGTCGTACGCGGACCGTGGTCGCGCCGGTGATGGGCACCGACACCCCGTTCCAGGCGAACGGCAAGCGGACCTGCTCCGCGTCCGAGGCCACCAGACCGCCGGGACCCGCCATATGAAGAGCGGCGTCGAGCAACGCCGGGTGCACACGGAAGCGCGCGGCGTCCGACGACTGCTCCTCGGCCAGTGTCACCTCGGCGAACACCTCGCGGAACGCCTCGCCTTCGCGCCGCCAGGCGGCCCGCACGCCCTGGAACGCCGGCCCGTACGCGAGCCCGCCCAGCGCGAAGCGCTCATACATGTCGCTGATGTCGATCGCCTCGGCATCCGCCGGCGGCCACACGCTCAGCTCGGCCGAGGTCTCCGCCTCCGCCACCTCGGCCCGGGTCAGGAGGACGCCGGTGGCGTGGCGTGTCCAAGGTCCGTCCTCATCAGCGGATTCCTGTCGGGAGTGCACGGTGAGGGGTCGGCGGCCGTCGTCATCGGCTCCGGCCACCATCACCTGGAGCTGGATCGCACCGCGTTCGGGAAGGACCAGGGGCGCTTCCAGCACCAGGTCGTCCACCTGGTCACATCCGAAGCGGCCACCGGCATGCAGCGCCAGATCCACGAAGGCCGTCCCCGGCACCACCGCCGAGCCCAGCACGGCGTGGTCGGCCAACCAGGCGTGCGTACGCGCGGAGAGCCGGCCGGTGAACACGCATCCGTCGGAGTCGGGCAGCCTCACGGCGGCACCGAGCAGGGGGTGTTCCTCGGACCGGAGCCCTGCCGAAGCCACGTTGCCCGCCGCCGCACCGGCCTCGAGCCAGTACCGCTTCCGCTGGAAGGCGTAGGTCGGCAGCTCCACGTGGCGTACGGGCGTCGGTGCGAGCAACGCCGTCCAGTCCACCGGGACGCCACGGACGAAGATCCGAGCCAATGCCTCCTGGAGCGTGGCGCTCTCGCCTCGTCCGCTGCGCAAGGCGGAGGCGAACTCGACGTCCGGCGCGCTCTCCTGTCCCATGCCGGACAGCACCCCGTCCGGGCCCAGCTCCAGGGAGGTCGTCACACCCGCCTCCGCGAGGGCCGCCATGCCGTCGGCGAAGCGCACGGTCTCGCGGACGTGCCGCACCCAGTACTCGGCGGAGCACAGCGCCTCGGGGTCAGCGATCAGGCCCGTCACGTTCGATACGACGGGGATGCGGGGAGCCGCGTACGACAGCCCCCCGGCCACCTGCCGGAACTCCGCCAGCATCGGCTCCATCAGGGGTGAGTGGAAGGCGTGGGAGACGCGCAGCCGCTTGGTCTTGACCCCTTGAGCCTCAAACTGCCCGGCGACCTCCGTCACCGCCTCCTCCGCTCCGGAGATCACGGTCGAACGCGGACCGTTGACCGCCGCCACACTCACCTCAGCCTCACGACCGGCCAGGAGCGGCAGTACGTCGGCCTCGGCGGCCTGCACAGACACCATCACGCCACCCGGGGGCAGCGCCTGCATCAACCGCCCACGAGCCGCCACCAACACACACGCATCCGCAAGCGACAACACACCCGCCACATACGCCGCCACCAGCTCACCGATCGAATGCCCGGCCACGAAGTCGGGCCGCACGCCCCACGACTCCACCAGCCGGAACAGCGCCACCTCCACCGCAAACAACCCACACTGGGTATACGCGGTCTCATCCAGCCCCGCCACGTCCCCACGTATCACCTCCCGCAGCGGACGCTCCAACACCCCGTCGAACTGCCCACACACCTCATCGAAGGCATCGGCAAACACCGGAAACGCCTCGCACAGCTCCAGCCCCATCCCGACCCGCTGACTGCCCTGACCCGAGAACAACACCGCCAGCTTCCCCGGCGCCGCCGAACCCCGCACCACACCGGGCGCCGGTACGTCATCCACCAGCGCTTCCAGCCCGGTCACGAGGCCCTGACGGTCAGCGGCCAGCACCACCGCACGATGCTCGAACACCGAGCGCTTGGTCACCAGCGACGAGGCCACATCCGCGACCGATGCCTCGGCGTCCAGCTCTCCACGCACCGCCGACAGCAACCGCTCCGCCTGCGCCCGCAACGCATCCTCGGACTTCGCCGACACCACCAACGGCACCAGTGCCGACCCTGCGGATCCGTCCAGCACCGGCTCGGCGACACTCCGCTCCTCGGGGGCCTGCTCCACGATCACATGCGCATTGGTCCCGCTGGCGCCGAAGGAGGAGACACCCGCACGCCTCGGACGACCCGTCCCCGGCCATTCCGTGGCATCCGTGAGCAACCGCACCGCGCCCTCGGACCAGTCCACATGCGGCGACGGCTCATCCACGTGCAACGTCTTCGGCAGTACGCCGTGCCGCATCGCCAGCACCATCTTCATCACACCCGCCACACCGGCGGCCGCCTGCGTATGGCCGATGTTCGACTTGATCGACCCGAGCCATAGCGGCCGTTCCTCGGCGCCCCGCTCGCGCCCGTAGGTCGAGAGCAGGGCCTGAGCCTCGATGGGATCGCCGAGTGTCGTGCCCGTACCGTGTGCCTCGACCGCGTCCACCTCGGCGGCCGACAGCCCGGCACTCGCCAGCGCGGCCCGGATGACCCGCTGCTGCGACGGGCCGTTGGGGGCCGTAAGGCCGTTGGACGCGCCGTCCTGGTTGACGGCGGACCCACGGACGACGGCAAGCACCCGGTGGCCATTGCGCCGTGCGTCCGAGAGCCGTTCCAGGAGCAGCACGCCGACGCCCTCGGAGAACCCCGTACCGTCCGCCGCTCCCGCGAACGCCTTGCAGCGACCGTCCGCCGAGAGCCCACGCTGACGGCTGAACTCCACGAACAGGGCGGGGGTCGACATCACCGTCACACCACCGGCGAGCGCGAGCGAGCACTCCCCCTGGCGCAGCGACTGGGCCGCGAGATGCAGCGCCACCAGCGACGACGAGCAGGCGGTGTCCACCGTGACGGCGGGCCCTTCGAACCCGAAGGTGTAGGAGACACGGCCCGAGGCGATGCTGCCGGCGGTGCCGTTGCCGATGTAGCCCTCGACTCCTTCCGGCACCGTGGCCGAGCCGTAGTCGTGGTGCATGATTCCGGCGAAGACACCGGTCTGGCTGCCGCGCACCGACGCCGGGTCGATACCGGCCCGCTCCAGCGCCTCCCACGACGTCTCCAGCAACAACCGCTGCTGCGGATCCATCGCCAACGCCTCACGCGGCGAAATCCCGAAGAACTCCGGATCAAAATCACCCGCGTCATACAGGAAACCACCCTCACGCGCATACGCCGTACCCCGGTGATCCGGATCCGGGTGATACAGACCCTCCAGATCCCAGCCACGATCGTCGGGAAAGGCTGCGATGGCGTCCCCGCCACGGGCCAGAAGCCGCCACAGATCCTCGGGGGACTTCACCCCGCCCGGGAAACGGCAGCTCATGCCCACGATGGCGATCGGCTCGTCCGGGGAGGCGGCCACCGACACACGACGTCCTGGGTCGGCAACCACCTCGCGGCTGCTGCCGAGCAGTTCGTCACGGAGGTGGCGGGCGAGCGCCAGGGGCGAGGGGTAGTCGAAGACCAGGGTGGCGGGCAGGCGCAGCCCGGTGGCCGTGTTCAGCCGGTTGCGCAGTTCGACGGCGGTCAGCGAGTCGAACCCGAGCTCCTTGAACGCACGCTCCGGCTCGACCTGCTCCACATCGGAGTAGCCGAGCACCGCGCCGACACCGCCACGCACGAGATCCAGCAGCGTCTGCTCCTGCTCGGCCTCGGAAAGCCCCGCGAGCCGGACGAGGTCACCGTGCGGGGCCGTGTCCATTCCCGGCGCGGCGTCCGCAAGGGCCCTGCGCGAGGGGGTACGCACCAGCCGTCGAAGCAACGGCGGTACGGCCCCGGCCCCACCACGGAGCGCTGCCGGGGCGATCCGCACGGGAACCAGCAGCGACTGGTCCATGGCGCTCGCCGCGTCGAGGAGCGCGAGACCCTCGTCCGACGACAGCGGAATGACACCGCCGCGCTCCATCCGGGAGACGTCGGCGTCGGCGAGGTGGCCGGTCATATCGCTGCGTTCGGCCCAGAAACCCCAGGCCAACGACACCCCGGCGAGCCCACGCGCCCGACGCCGCGCCGCCAGAGCGTCCAGGAACATATTCGCTGCCGCATAGTTCCCCTGACCCGCCGCACCAAAAGTGGCGGCGGCCGACGAGAACATCACAAACGCCGACAGATCCAGATCCCGCGTCAACTCATCCAGATACACCGCCGCATCGACCTTCGGCCGCAGCACGGTGTCAAGCCGCTCCGGCGTCAACGACTGGACCACACCGTCGTCCAGCACACCGGCCGCATGCACCACACCACGCAACGGACGATCCACCGGAATGCGCGCCAGCACGCCCGCCAACGCCTCACGGTCGGAGACATCGCAGGCCACCACGGCCACCGACGCGCCCAGCCCCACCAGCTCGGCCTCCAACTCCACCGCACCAGCGGCCTCCCGACCCCGCCGAGAGAGCAACACCAAATGCCGCACCCCACACGCGGCCACCAAATGCCGCGCCACCAAACCACCCAACGTGCCGGTAGCACCGGTCACCAACACCGTGCCCTCGGAATCCCACACAAAGCCCGACCCCACTCCCTCAGCGGAAGCGGAAGCGGAAGCCGCAGGAGCAACGGCACGCGCCAGCCGAGGCACCAGGACCTTCCCGGAACGAACGGCCACCTGAGGCTCCCCACACCCCAGCACCGCCTGAAGCACACCGGACGACACCGGTACGTCATCCACATCCACCAGAACGAACCGATCCGGATGCTCAGCCTGCGCCGACCGCACCAAACCCCACACCGCAGCCGCCGCCACATCCGGCACACCCTCACCCAACACAGCCGCCACCGCACCCCGCGTCACCACCACCAACCGCGAACCAGCAAACCGCTCCTCCCCCAACCACTCCCGCACCACGCCCAGAGCACGGTGCGCGAGGTGGCGCGTGGTGGATGGAAGATCCTGCGCACCCGAGTCCGGATCGGAAGCACATGTCACGAGGACGACATCAGGGGAACCGGCCAGGGCGGCCAGCTTCGGGCCGGTCACTACATCCTGCCCTGCCGCCTCCAAGGCGGCGGTGAGGCCGAGATCGTCCGATCCGACCGTCGCCCACTGAATCTGAGACGCCGCCCCCTGCATGCCCTCCGTGGGCACGCGATCCCATTCCACGGTGAACAGCGAGTCCCTGGTCAGCTGCGAGGACGCGGTGAGCTGCTCGGCCGCCACCGGTCGTCCCACCAGCGAATCGACCGAAGCCACCGGCACCCCGTCGGTGTCAGCCAACAGCACCGAAATCCCCTCGGCGCCCGACGGCGAGAGGCGCACCCGCAGCTCAGTCGCACCCGTGGCGTACAGGGAGACACCTGTCCAGGCGAACGGCAGACGCGCGGGGCCCGGCTCCTCGTCCTCCGGACCCACCCCGGCCATGTGCAGTGCGGCGTCGAAGAGTGCCGGGTGCAGACCGAAACGGCTCGCTTCCGCCCGCTGCTCCTCCCCAAGCGCCACCTCCGCAAACACCTCATCACCACGACGCCACGCCGCCCGCACCCCCTGAAACACCGGCCCATACTCCAAACCCACACCAGCCAACCGCTCATACACCCCACCCACATCCACCGCCACCGCACCAACAGGCGGCCACACACTCAACTCCTCCCCCACCACCGGAACATCAGCCGACAACACCCCCGACGCATGCCGCGTCCACACCCCCTCACCCTCCTCCTCACCCTCCACCTGTGAAAACACACCCACCACACGCCGACCCACCCCATCCGGCGCACCCACCGACACCTGCACCCGCACCCCACCACACTCAGGCACCACCAACGGCGCCTCCAACGTCAACTCCTCCAACCACCCACACCCCACCCCATCACCCGCACGCAACACCAACTCCACCAACGCCGCCCCCGGCACCACCACCACACCCCACACCGCATGATCAGCCAACCAACCATGCGAAACCAACGACAACCGCCCCGTCAACAACACCCCATCCCCACCCGCCAACCCCACCACCGCACCCAACAACGGATGATCAGCCGCACCCAAACCGGCGGATGTCACATCGCCGACGGCCGACGAAGGAGTCTCGATCCAGTAGTGCTGTTGCTGGAAGGCATAGGTCGGCAATTCCACCTGTCGAGCGCCCGTCCCCCGGAACGCCGTGGACCAGTCGACGGACGCACCGCCGACATACGCCTCGGCCAGCGATGTCACAAACCGCTCAAGGCCGCCTTCGTCGCGGCGCAACGACCCGGCGACGGTGACACGGGTGCCGTGGTCCTCGGCCGTCTGCTCCACACCCATCGTCAGCACCGGATGGGCACTGGCCTCGACAAACACCTGGAAACCATCAGCCATCAACGCGCGCACGGCCTCGTCAAAGCGCACGGTCTGACGCAGATTGCGGTACCAGTACCCGGCGTCCAGTTCCTCGGTGTCCAACACACCGCCGGTCACCGTCGAATAGAACGGCACCGACGACGACCGAGGGCTGATCCCCGCGAGAGCCTGCCGAAGCTCCTCCTCGATCGCCTCAACATGAGCACAGTGTGAGGCGTAATCGACGGGGATACGACGCGCCCGGACCTCGTCCGCCTCGCACGCCGCCAGCAACTCCTCCAACGCATCGCCATCGCCGGACACCACGACCGCCGACGGCCCATTCACCGCCGCCACCGACAACCGCTCATCCCACCGACCCAACCGCTCCCGCACGGCCTCCACCGGCAGCGACACCGACACCATCCCGCCACGCCCCGACAACGCCCGCAACGCCCTACTCCGCAACGCCACCACCTGCGCCGCATCCTCCAACGACAACGCACCCGCCACACACGCCGCAGCGATCTCACCCTGCGAATGCCCCACCACCGCCGCAGGCTCCACACCATACGAACGCCACAACTCCGCCAACGACACCATCACCGCCCACAACACCGGCTGCACCACATCAACCCGCCCCAACGCCACCGCATCACCGAGCACATCCACCAGCGACCAGTCCACGAACGGCGCCAACGCCGCCGCACACTCACCCAACCGCTCCGCGAACACCGGCGACGACTCCAACAACTCCGCCGCCATCCCCACCCACTGCGCCCCCTGACCAGGGAAGACCAACACCGCACGACCATCACCACCCACCACCACACCCCGCACCACACCCGCGGCATCCCGACCGTCCGCCAGCGCCGCCACCCCATCGGCCAAACCGCCCCGGTCCCCAGCCAGCACCACCGCACGGTGCTCGAAGACCGTACGCGTCGTCGCCAGCGACCACCCGACATCCCCGGCCGACAGCTCCGCCCGCTCCTCCACATACGACGCCAGCCGACCCGCCTGCGCCCGCAACGCCGCCTCAGAGCGGGCCGTAAGCACCCACGGCACCACCGCCACCGCCGAGTCGTCCCCGCTCACCCCCTCCTCCGCCGCGTCGTCCTCATCGCCGATCGGCGCCTGCTCCAGCACCACATGGGCGTTGGTGCCGCTGACGCCGAAGGCCGACACACCGGCCCGGCGCGGTTCGCCGCTCTCCGGCCATGCGACCTGCTCGGCCAGCAGCTCGACCGCGCCGGCCGACCAGTCCACATGCGGCGTCGGCTCATCGACGTGCAGTGTCTTCGGCAGCGCACCGTGTTGCATGGCCAGGACCATCTTCATCACACCGGCCACGCCCGCCGCCGCCTGCGTGTGCCCGAGGTTGGACTTCACCGACCCCAGCAGCAGCGGCCGACCGTCCGCGCGGTCCTGCCCGTAGGTGGCCAGCAGCGCCTGCGCCTCGATCGGGTCGCCCAGGGTCGTACCCGTGCCATGCGCCTCGACCGCGTCCACCTCAGCGGCCGACAGCCGCGCGTTGGCCAGGGCCTGGAGGATGACGCGTTGCTGGGAGATGCCGTTGGGCACGGTCAGGCCGCTGCTGCTGCCGTCCTGGTTGACGGCGGAGCCACGTATCACCGCCAGCACCGGATGGCCGTTGCGCCGCGCGTCCGACAGCCGCTCCAGCAGCAGCATGCCCACACCCTCGCCCCAGCCCGTGCCATCGGCGGCCGCCGCGAACGCCTTGCACCGGCCGTCCGGGGCAAGCCCGCGCTGACGGCTGAACTCCACGAAGAGGCCGGGCGTGGACATCACGGTCACGCCTCCGGCGAGGGCGAGCGGGCACTCCCCCTGCCGCAGGGACTGCACGGCGAGATGCAGTGCCACCAGCGACGACGAGCAGGCGGTGTCGACGGTCACCGCGGGCCCTTCGAAGCCGAAGGTGTAGGAGAGCCGACCCGACATCACACTGGCCGCACCACTGGTGGCCAGGAAGCCCTCGACGCCCTTCGGGGCCTGCCGGAGCGCGACGGTGTAGTCCTGACCGTTGGTGCCCACGAAGACACCGGCCTTGCTGCCGCGCAACGACGCCGGGGTGACCCCGGCCCGCTCCATGGCCTCCCACGACGTCTCCAGCAGCAGCCGCTGCTGCGGATCCATCGCCAGCGCCTCACGCGGCGAGATCCCGAAGAAGGTGGGATCGAAGGCGCCCGCGTCGGAGAGGAACGCGCCCTCCTTGACGTACGAGGTGCCGGAGCGATCGGGATCTGGGTCGTACAGCTCCGCCAGGTCCCAGCCGCGGTCCTCCGGGAACTCGCTCACGGCGTCCTCGCCACGGGCGAGCAGCCCCCACAGCTCCTCCGGAGACCGCACACCGCCGGGGAAGCGGCAGCTCATCGCCACGATCGCGATCGGCTCCCGGGACTTGTCCTCGACATCGCGGAGACGCCGCTGCGTCTGGCGCAGATCGGCCATGACGCGCTTGAGGTACTCGACGAGCTTCTCTTCGTTTGACACTTGGCCCTGCCCCCTCGAAGAAACCAGGTGGTTCTCGTTCATGTCAGGCGTCTCCGAGTTCTCGGTCGATGACGTCGAAGAGCTCGTCCACCGATGCGCTTTCCAGGTCGTCGTCGGCGTTGTCGTCCCGTACGGCGCCCCCGCCCCCGCCGACGGGTTCGCTCAGCTTGGCCAGCACCGACTGGAGCCGGACGATGGCCTTCGTCCGGGTGATGTCGTCCTGCGGCATGGCCGTGAGGACGGTTTCGAGTCGGTCGATCTCGGCGGGCAGGGACTTCTCCGGTGCGGCCTCGTCCTCGACCAGCTCCCCCTTGAGGTGGCGGGCCAGCGCGGACGGCGATCCGTAGTCGAACAGTGCGGTCGGCCGCAGCCGCAGCCCGGTGGCCGCGTTGAGCCGGTTGCGCAGTTCCACGGCGGTCAGCGAATCAAACCCCATGTCGAAGAAGCCACGCTCGGCGTCGATGCCCTCGTGCGTGGCGTATCCGAGCACGGCCGCCGTATGCGTACGCACCAGGTCGAGCAGGGCGGGTTCGCGTTCCGCCGCCGGGAGCTCCGCGAGTGTCGTGGCGAGCGTCGGCCGGTGAGTGCCGGCGGGCTGCCCGTCCAGCGTGGCGTCGGCGGCCTGCCGTGCCGTCCTGACCTCGGCGATGTCACCGAAGAGGAGGCCGAGCCGGGTGCCGTCGACACCGGCGGTGAAGCGCGGCCAGTCGATGTCGGTGATGACCGGGCAGGTGTCGGACTGGTTGACGGCCCGCGCCATCGCGGTGACGGCCAGCTCGGGCTCCATCGCGGGCAGGCCGAACCGCTCCATGCGACCGCTGACGGCCGCGTCCTGGGTGGCCATGCCACCGTCGGCCCACGGCCCCCAGGCCACGGAGGTGGCGGGCAGGCCCTCGGCACGGCGATGTTCGGCGAGCGCGTCCAGGAAGGCGTTCGCCGCCGCGTAGTTACCCTGTCCGGCCCCGCCCACCGTCGCGGAGAACGAGGAGAACAACACGAACGCCGAAAGGTCCAGCTCGCGCGTCAGCTCGTGCAGATGCCACGCCGCCTCGGACTTCGCCCGCAGCACGCCCTCGAAACGGTCCACCGACAGCCCGTCCAGCACCCCGTCATCCAGCACACCCGCCGTGTGTACGACAGCCGTCAGCGGGAACTCCTCCGGCACCCGGGCCAACAGCCCGGCCAGCGCCTCACGGTCGCCCGCATCGCATGCCGCGACCGTCACCCGGGCGCCCAACTCGGCAAGCTGTGCCCGCAACTTGTCCACGCCCTCGGCCGCCGGACCGCGCCGCGAGACCAGCAGCAGATGCTCCGCACCGGCCCGCGCCAGCCACCGCGCCACATGGGCGCCCAACGCACCCGTACCACCCGTCACCAGCACCGTCCCCGACGGCTGCCACGCCTCCTCGCCCTCGGCGCCCACCGCCGCACGGACCACACGGCGGGCGAACACACCCGACGCCCGCACCGCCACCTCGTCCTCGCCGGTGGCAACACTGATGACGGCGGTCAGGCGCTCCAGGGCCCGGCCGTCCGGGGTCTGCGGCAGGTCGACCAGGCCGCCCCAGCGCTCCGGGGCCTCCAGTCCGGCCACCCGGCCCAGCCCCCATACCGCCGCCTGCTCCAGGCTCGACGGACGCTCCGAACCGCCCGTCGCCACCGCACCGCGCGTCACACACCACACACGGCCACCCACACCCGCGTCCCCGATCCCCTGGAGCAGGGACAAGGTCAGTGCAAGGCCCGATGGCACCGCCGCATACCGGCGGTGCCGCCCTTCCGCCAGCGCCAGCAGCGACAGCACCCCCGTGACATCGGCGGCCCGGTCCGTGTCGCCCAGGGCGTCGCGCAGCCGCGCGGCCACCGCCTCACGGTCGGCGTCGACATCCTCGAGCTCGACGACCACGGGCTGCGCGCCGCGCGTGGCCAAGGCGGCCACGCAGTCCGCGACCCATGCGTCGTCGGCCAGCCCGGCGGGGACCGCCACCAGCCACGATCCCGTCAGCGCCGCAGCCGCCACCTCCGATACCGGCGACCAGGCGATCCGGTAGCGCCACGCGTCGACCTGCGACCGCTCCCGGCTACGACGCCGCCACGACGACAGGACCGGCAGCACCGCCGCGAGCGACTCACCCGTGACGGCCTCGCTCTCGACGGCCAGCGTGTCCGCGAGCGCCGACAGGTCCTCGCGTTCCACCGCGTCCCAGAAGTCGGCGTCGGCGGACTCGCGTTGAGCGTCCGCCGTGCCGTGCTGGGCTCCCGGCGCCGTCCCTGTCGCAACCCAGTAGCGCGTGCGTTGGAAGGCGTACGTCGGCAGCTCCACCTGCCGCGCCGGTCGCCCGGCGATGGCGGCGAGCACGGCCGTCCACTCCACCGGCACACCTCGGACATGGGCCCCGGCCGCGAGCGTCAGAGCGGTCTCGACCTCATCGCGACCGGAGCGCGCGGCGGGTAGGAAGACGGCGACATCTGTCATCTCCTCCGGCAGGCACTGCTCGCCCATCGTGGACAGGACCTCGTCCGGGCCGAGCTCCAGGTAGGTGGTGACTCCCGCGTCGGCGAGGCTCCCGACCCCGTCCGCGAACCGGACGGCCTCGCGGACGTGCCGTACCCAGTACTCGGCGGAGCACAGCGCCTCGGGGTCAGCGACCAGGCCCGTCACGTTCGACACGACGGGAATGCGCGGAGGCGCATACGACAGCCCCCCGGCCACCTGCCGGAACTCCGCCAGCATCGGCTCCATCAGGGGTGAATGGAAGGCGTGGGAGACGCGCAGCCGCTTGGTCTTGACACCCTGAGCCTCAAACTGCCCAGCGACCTCCATCACCGCCTCCTCCGCACCGGAGATCACGGTCGAACGCGGACCGTTGACCGCCGCCACACTCACCTCAGCCTCACGACCGGCCAGCAACGGCAGTACGTCGGCCTCGGCAGCTTGCACAGACACCATCACGCCACCCGACGGCAGCGCCTGCATCAACCGCCCACGAGCCGCCACCAACACACACGCATCCGCAAGCGACAACACACCCGCCACATACGCCGCCACCAGCTCACCGATCGAATGCCCGGCCACGAAGTCCGGCCGTACGCCCCACGACTCGATCAACCGGAACAGCGCCACCTCCACCGCAAACAACCCACACTGGGTATACGCGGTCTCATCCAGCCCCGCCACGTCCCCACGTATCACCTCCCGCAGCGGACGCTCCAACACCCCGTCGAACTGCCCACACACCTCATCGAAGGCATCGGCGAACACCGGAAACGCCTCGCACAGCTCCAGCCCCATCCCGACCCGCTGACTGCCCTGACCCGAGAACACCACCGCCAACTTGCCCGGCACCACCAAGCCCTGGACCACGCCCGGCGCCGGGTCACCGATCGACAGCGCCTCCAGCCCATCGACAAGACCAGCCCGATCACCGGCCAGCACCACAGCGCGATGCTCAAACGCACTACGCGTCGTGACCAGCGACGACGCCACATCGGCCACCGGCGTCTCCGCCCCGGCCCGACTGCGTGCGTACGACAGCAGCCGCTCCGCCTGGGCTCGCAACGCACCCTCGGACTTCGCCGACACCACCCACGGCACCAGCGCCGACTCATCGGACTCATCGGGTTCGGAGGTCACCGGCCCGGCGACGGGCTGCTCCTCGGGGGCGTGTTCCAGGATGACGTGCGCGTTGGTGCCACTGATACCGAACGACGACACACCCGCACGCCGCGGACGGCCCGTCTCCGGCCATAGCACCGCATCCGTCAACAACTCCACCGCACCCGCCGACCACTCCACATGCGGCGACGGCTCATCCACGTGCAACGTCTTCGGCAGTACGCCGTGCCGCATCGCCAGCACCATCTTCATCACACCCGCCACACCGGCAGCCGCCTGCGCATGGCCGATGTTCGACTTGATCGCGCCCAGCCACAGCGGCCGGTCCTCCGCGCCACGCTCCTGCCCGTATGTCGCCAGCAACGCCTGCGCCTCGATCGGATCGCCCAGCTTCGTGCCCGTACCGTGTGCCTCGACCGCGTCCACCTCGGCGGCCGACAGCCGAGCGCTCTCCAACGCCGCCCGGATCACCCGCTGCTGCGACGGACCGTTCGGCGCCGTCAAACCGTTCGACGCGCCGTCCTGGTTGATGGCGCTGCCCCGCACCACCGCGAGCACCTGGTGACCGTTGCGCCGCGCGTCGGACAGCCGCTCCAGCAGCAACATCCCGACGCCCTCGGCCCAGCCGGTGCCGTCCGCGGCGCCCGCGAAGGGCTTGCAGCGGCCATCCGGAGCCAGTCCGCGCTGGCGGCTGAACTCGACGAACGCGAGCGGGCTTGCCATGACCGTGGCGCCGCCCGCGAGAGCCAGTGAGCACTCGCCCTGCCGCAGCGCCTGGGCCGCCCAGTGCAGCGCCACCAGGGATGACGAGCAGGCGGTGTCCACGGTCACCGCGGGTCCCTCGAAGCCGAAGGTGTAGGAGATGCGTCCCGATGCGACGCTTCCGGCGTTGCCCGTCATGAGGTAGCCCTCGGTGGCCTCGCCGGCCTGCTGCACCGCATCGGTGTAGTCGTGGTAGGTCAGCCCGCAGAACACACCGGTCTGGCTGCCGCGCACCGACGCCGGGTCGATACCGGCCCGCTCCAGCGCCTCCCACGACGTCTCCAGCAACAACCGCTGCTGCGGATCCATCGCCAACGCCTCACGCGGCGAAATCCCGAAGAACTCCGGATCAAAATCACCCGCGTCATACAGGAAACCACCCTCACGCGCATACGCCGTACCCCGGTGATCCGGATCCGGGTGATACAGCCCCTCCAGGTCCCAGCCGCGATCGTCGGGCAGCCCCGAGATCGCGTCCCCGCCGCTGATGAGCAGTTGCCACAGCTCTTCGGGGGTACGCACACCGCCCGGGAAGCGGCAGCCCATTCCGACGATGGCGATCGGCTCGTCGTCGGTCGTGGCCTTGCGCACCAGCACAGTGGCCCGGGTCCGTTCGGGAGCCGGGGTTTCATCTGCGGCCTGTACGGAGCCCATCACCTCGCCGAGGATGTGGCGGGCGACCGCGGTCGGTGTCGGATAGTCGAAGACCAGCGTGGCCGGAAGGCGGAGACCGGTGGCGGCGTTGAGGCGGTTGCGCAGCTCGACCGCGGTGAGCGAGTCGAAGCCGATGTCGCTGAACGCACGGTCGGGAGCGATCGCGTCCGACTCCGTATGGCCGAGCACGGCTCCCGCATGATCGGTCACCAACGCCAGCAGGACGTCCTCCCGCTCGGACCGGGGCAGATCCATGAGACGGCGTACGAGGGCGGTGGCGCCGCCCTGGTCGTCGGCAGCGGCGTCGATCACCCGCCGGGCCGGGGCGCCGATGAGGTGGCGCAGCAGAGCGGGGGTGGTTCCGGGCCGAGCGTGTGCGCGGAGCACCGCGACATCCATACGCGTCGGCACCAGCAGGGCGTCATCGGTCGTGTGTGCCGCGTCGAAGAGCGCGAGCCCCTCGTCGGCGGTCAGCGGGGTCATCCCGAACCGGGCCATCCGGGCCATGTCGACCTCGCCCAGGTGGCCGGTCATATCGCTGCGTTCGGCCCAGAAACCCCACGCCAACGACACCCCGGCGAGCCCACGCGCCCGACGCCGCGCCGCCAGGGCGTCCAGGAACATATTCGCCGCCGCATAGTTCCCCTGACCCGCCGCACCAAAAGTGGCGGCGGCCGACGAGAACATCACAAACGCCGACAGATCCAGATCCCGCGTCAACTCATCCAGATACACCGCCGCATCGACCTTCGGCCGCAGAACCGCATCCATACGCTCCGGCGTCAACGACTCCACCAGACCGTCGTCCAGCACACCGGCCGCATGGACCACACCACGCAACGGACGATCCGCCGGAATACGCGCCAACACCCCAGCCAGCGCCTCACGGTCGGCGACATCGCACGCCTCGAACACCACGCGTGCGCCGATGTCGGCGAGCTCGGCTTCCAGCTCCGCCGCACCCGCCGCGTCGCGGCCGCGACGCGACACCAGTACCACGCTGCGCACCCCGTGGCGGGCGACCACATGACGCGCCACCAAGGCGCCCAGCACACCACTGGCGCCCGTGATCAGCACCGAACCGTCGGGCTCCCACACCACGTCTCGTCGGGGCGCCACGGGTACCAGGGCCCGGGTCAGCCTGGGGGCGTACGCACCGCCGCCACGCACGGCGAGCTGGGGTTCTCCGGTGGCCACCGCCGTGCCGATCGCCTCGGCGGCCCACTCCAAGTTCTCCAGATCCACCAGGACGAATCGGTCCGGATGCTCGGCCTGTGCCGAGCGCACCAGACCCCAGACCGCGGCAGCCGCCGCGTCCGGCACGTCCTCACCCGCTACGGCCGCCAGCGCGCCCCGCGTCACCACTACCAGGCGCGAGTCGGCGCACCGCCCCTCGGCCAGCCACACCTGGAGCGCGTCCAGTGCGCGATGTGTCGCCTGGCGGGTCGCGGACACCAGGTCGTCCGCCGCCGCGACGGAGTCGGTTGCCAGGTCGGTGAGGAACGGCAGGAGTACGAGGTCGGGTACGTCCGCGGCCGATGTGTCGGGCCGGAGCAGCGCGCCCATGTCGTCGTACTCGTCGATCCGGCCACCGCTCGTTTCGAGCGCGGTGCGCAGTTCGGCGCCGCCAGGTCCGACGATCGTCCAGTGGGCGTGGTCCGGCTCGACACCGGCAGGGCCTGCCGGGACGCTCATCCACTCCACCCGGAACAGCGACTCATGGGGCCTCCGGCCCCCGGTGAGCTGCTCCGATGTAAAGGTGCGGATCGCCACCGCGTCCACTTCGGCCACCGCGTGGCCCGATGCGTCGGCCAGCAGGATCGCCATGCCGTCCGGCCGCTCCGTGGAGAGCCGTACGCGCAGGGTCGTCGCGCCGGTGGCGTACAGGGACATCCCGGCCCACCGGTACGGGAGCCGGACGCTGCCGCCGTCGTCGGCCGTCGGATCGGCCACGGCGTGCAGGGCCGCGTCAAGCAGCACGGGATGCAGGCCGAAGCGGCCGGCCTCCGAGCGCATGTCCTCCGCCAGCGCCACCTCGGCGAAGATCTCGGCACCGCGACGCCACGCATGGCGCAGGGCGTGGAACGCCGAACCGTACTCGATACCGCCGTGCGCGGTCGCGCTCGCATACCGGTCGGCGAGGTCGATCAGCGAGGCGTCCGCCGGTGGCCACTGGCCGAGCCCGGTCTCCGCCGGCGCCGTGGGTCCCTCCGTGGCCAGCACACCGGTGGCATGGTGGGTCCACGAGAGGTCGGCGGGCCCGTCCTCGAAGCGCGAGTAGAGGTTCACGGTGCGTCGTCCGGAGTCGTCCGGGCCACCCACCGTCAGTTGCAGCTGGACGGCGCCACTCTCGGGAAGTGCGAGGGGCGTTTCCTGCGTCAGCTCCTCCAGGTGGCCGCAGCCGACCGCGTCACCGGCTCGCAGCGCCAGCTCGACCAGGGCGGACCCGGGGAGCAGCGCGGTGCCGTGAATGGTGTGGTCGGCCAGCCACGGGTGCGTACGGAGCGAGAGCCGGCCGGTGAACAGCCGCCCACCGGACTCGGGCAGCGCGACCGCCGCGCCGAGCAGGGGATGGTCGGCGGAGACCAGCCCGGCCGACGACACATCGCCCGCCACGGCCGAGGGCTCGACCCAGAAGCGCTGGTGCTGGAAGGCGTACGTCGGCAGATCGACCCGCCGCGCGCCCGTTCCCGCGAACGTCCCCGCCCAGTCGACGGACGCGCCGCCCACGTAGGCCTCGGCCAGGGAGATGGCGAACCGGTCGAGGCCGCCTTCGTCGCGGCGCAGGGACCCGACGGCGGTGACACGGGTGCCGTGGTCCTCGGCCGTCTGCTCCACACCCATCGTCAGCACCGGGTGGGCGCTGACCTCGATGAACGTATCGAAGCCGTCGGCGAGCAGGGCGCGTACGGTCTCGTCGAAACGCACGGTCCGGCGCAGGTTGCGGTACCAGTACGCGGCGTCCAGCTCGGCCGTATCGAGCACTCCGCCGGTCACCGTCGAATAGAAGGGAATCGACGCCGACCGAGGGCTGATCCCCGCGAGCTCCCGGAGCAACTCGCGCTCGATGGCCTCGACATGGGCGCAGTGCGAGGCGTAGTCCACGGGGATACGGCGTGCCCGGATCTCGTCCGCCTCGCACGCCGCCAGCAGCTCATCCAGCGCGTCGGCGTCGCCGGAGACCACGACCGACGAAGGCCCGTTCACCGCCGCCACCGACAACCGCTCACCCCACCGACCCAACCGCTCCCGCACGGCCTCCACGGACAGCGACACCGAAACCATCCCGCCCAGCCCCGACAACGCCCGCAGGGCCTTGCTCCGCAACGCGACCACGCGTGCCGCGTCCTCCAACGACAACGCACCCGCCACACACGCCGCCGCGATCTCACCCTGGGAGTGGCCAATGACGGCCGCGGGCTCGACACCATACGAACGCCACAACTCCGCCAACGACACCATCACCGCGAACAGAGCAGGCTGCACCACATCCACCCGCTCCAACGCCACGGGGTCGCCGAGTACATCGGCAAGCGGCCAGTCCACGAACGGCGCCAACGCCGCCGCACACGCACCGAACCGCTCCGCGAACACCGGCGAAGACTCCAACAACCCCGCCGCCATCCCCACCCACTGCGCCCCCTGACCAGGGAAGACCAACACCGCACGACCGTCAGCACCGGCCACCCCCCGGATCAGCCCCGAGCCGTCCCGGCCCTCCGCGAGCGCCGCCACGCCATCGGCCAGACCGTCCCGGTCCCCGGCCAGGACCACCGCGCGGTGCTCGAACGCACTCCGCGTGGTCGCCAGCGACAGGCCGATGTCCTCGGCCGACAGCTCCGCCCGCTCGCGCACATGGGCCAGCAGCCGGTCCGCCTGTGTGCGCAGCGCGGCCTCGGACTTGCCCGAGACGAGCCAGGGAGTGACGGGCAGCCGCCCCAGGCCGCCTGCGGGCTCGGCCACGGCGGGCCGCTCGGCCACCGGCTGCGTCGCAGGCTGTTCGAGGATGACGTGCGCGTTGGTGCCGCTGACGCCGAAGGAGGACACGCCCGCCCGACGGGGCCGACCGGTCTCGGGCCACGGCGTGGCGTCGGTCAGCAGCTGGACGGTGCCGGGCGACCAGTCCACGTACGGGGAGGGCTCGTCCACGTTCGGCATCCCGGGCAGCAGGCCGTGCCGCATGGCCAGCACCATTTTGATCAGGCCCGCCACACCGGCGGCCGCCTGCGTATGCCCGATGTTGGACTTGATCGAGCCGAGCCACAGGGGCTGTTCGTCGGTGTGCTCCCGGCCGTAGGTGGCCAGCAGCGCCTGGGCCTCGATCGGATCGCCCAGCGTCGTACCCGTACCGTGGGCTTCCACGACATCGACCTGCCCGGCCGGGAGCCCGGCGTTGGCCAGTGCCTGGCGGATCACCCGCTGCTGGGACGGGCCGTTGGGCGCGGTGAGGCCGTTGCTGGCACCGTCCTGGTTGACGGCGGAGCCGCGTACCACAGCCAGTACCTGATGGCCGTTGCGCCGCGCGTCCGACAGCCGCTCCAGCAGCAGCATGCCCACACCCTCGCCCCAGGCGGTGCCGTCGGCGGCCGCCGCGAACGGCTTGCACCGGCCGTCCGGCGCCAGGCCACGCTGACGGCTGAACTCCACGAAGCCACGCGGTGACACCATCACCGAGACGCCACCGGCGAGCGCCAGGGAGCACTCGCCCTGCCGCAGTGCCTGTGCCGCGAGGTGCAGCGCCACCAGGGACGACGAACAGGCGGTGTCCACCGTCACCGCGGGCCCCTCGAAGCCGAAGGTGTACGAGATGCGGCCGGAGACGACGCTGGCCGCGTTGCCGGTGGCCACATAGCCCTCGGTGGTCTCCGGGGCCCGGTCGACCAGGGACACGTACTCCTGCCCGTTGGTGCCCATGAACACACCGGTACGGCTTCCGCGCACCGCTTCCGGGTCGATTCCGGCCCGTTCCCACAGCTCCCATGACGTTTCCAGCAGCAGCCGCTGCTGCGGATCCATCGCCAGCGCCTCACGCGGCGAGATGCCGAAGAAGGACGCGTCGAAGCCGCTCACATCGGAGAGGAACGCGCCCTCGCGTACGTAGCTCTTTCCGATCGCGTCGGGGTCAGTGTCGTACAGCCCCTCGAGGTCCCAGCCACGGTCCGTGGGGAAGGCCGAGACGGCGTCCTCTCCGGCGGCCAGCAGCCGCCACAGGTCGTCGGCGGAGCGTACGTCGCCCGGGAAGCGGCAGCTCATCGAGACGATCGCGATCGGCTCGTCCGCCGCCGGGGCGGACGCGGTCGTGGCCACGTCCGCGGTCGCGCCGTCCGTCTGGCCGTGGCCGCCGAGCAGTTCGGTGAGCAGATATCCGGCCAGCGCGGTCGGTGTGGGGTAGTCGAAGACCAGGGTGGCCGGGAGTTGGACGCCCGTGGCCTCGCTGAGCCGGTTGCGCAGGCCCACCGCGGTCAGGGAGTCGAACCCGATCTCCATGAAGGCGCGGCCGGGACCGATGGCGTCCACACCGCTGTGGCCGAGTACGGCGGCCACATGGGCACGCACGAGCTCCAGCAGGGTGCGCTGCCGTTCGGCCTCGGACAGGGGCTCCAGACGACGGACGAGCGCCGAGGACTCCTCGGTGTGCGCGGGGTCGGTGTCGCCGGTCCTGGCGGTCGCGGTCAGCTTCCGGACTTCCGGGACCCCGCTGAGCAGCCGGGACAGCCGCCGGGCCTCGAAGGTGTCGGCGAAACGCCCCCAGTCGGCATCGACGACGGCGAGAGCGGCGTCCGGGTGGGTGATGGCGCGCTCCAGCGCCGCCAGGGCCAGCCGTGGATCCATCGCGGTCATGCCATTGCGCCTGATGGTGCGGCTGACCTCGGCGCTGCTGACGGCCATGCCGTTGTCGGCCCACGGCCCCCAGGCCACGGAGGTGGCAGGGAGTCCCGCACCACGCCGCCACTCCGCCAACGCGTCCAACGTCGCGTTCGCCGCAGCGTAGTTGGCCTGACCCGCGGCACCCACCGTCCCCGAGAACGACGAGAACAACACAAACGCCGAAAGATCCAGCTCCCGCGTCAGCTCATGCAGATGCCACGCCGCCTCGGACTTCGCCCGCAACACACCCTCAAACCGGTCCACCGACAACCCGTCCAGCACACCGTCATCCAGCACACCCGCCGCATGCACCACAGCCGACAGCGGAAACTCCTCCGGCACCCCCGCCAACACCCCGGCCAGCGCATCCCGATCGCCCACATCACACGCCGCAACCGTCACCCGAGCGCCCGTCTCACGCAGCTCGGCAGACAGCTCATCCACGCCCGCAGCCTTCGGGCCACGCCGCGACACCAACAGCAGATGCTCCGCACCCGCCCGCGCCAGCCACCGCGCCACATGGGCACCCAACGCACCCGTACCACCGGTCACCAACACCGTGCCCGACGGCGCCCAGCCCCCGACGCCATGCCCGCCGGCCGACGCCCGGACGATACGGCGCGCGAAGACCCCCGAGCCGCGCACGGCGACTTCGTTCTCGCCCGTACGGCCGCTCACCACATCCACCAGTCGATCCGCCGCCCGCGCATCCCACACCTCGGGAAGATCCAGCAGACCGCCCCACCGCTCGGGCACCTCCAGACCGGCCACGCGGCCCAGGCCCCACACCGCCGCCTGCTCCACCGCGCGCACGCCCTCGGAACCGGCGACCGCGACCGCACCGCGCGTCGCGCACCACACCGGAGCGGCCACGCCCGCATCGCCCACCGCCTGCACCAGCGACAACGTCAATGCCACGCCCAGCGGCACCGACCGATACCGGCCGTGTCGCCCCTCGGCCAACGCCAGCAGGGACAACACACCCGCGGCATCGGCCGCTTCGGGCCCGGCCAGAGCCTCTCGGAGCCGTGCCGCCACCGCCTCACGGTCGGCGTCATCGGGCCCCAGCTCGACCATCACCGGCCGTGCGCCCCGCCCGGCGAGAGCGTCCGCGCACGCCGACACCCAGGGGTCGGTGGCCATCCCCGCGGGGACCGCCACCAGCCACGGCCCCGACACCGTCCCGGCTCCGTCGGACACCGGCGACCACGACACGCGGTAGCGCCACCCGTCCACCGTTGCGCGCTCACGTCCGCGACGACGCCACGACGACAGCACCGGTAGCACCGCCGCCAGCGATCCGTCGGCGCCGTTCTCGTCCGCGACCGCCAGGGTGTCCGTGAGCGCGGGCAGATCCTCACGCTCCACCGCGTCCCAGAAGTCGGCGTCCACCGCGCCCGCGGGGTCCGTCCCTGCCGTGGCGACGGACGACTCCAGCCAGAAGTGCTCACGCTGGAAGGGGTACGTGGGCAGTTCGACGGGCCGGGGGCGCAACGGTGCGAGCAGGGCGGCCCAGTCCACCGAGCGACCCCGCACATGGATCTGCGCCAGCCCCTCCATAATCGAGGCCGTCTCTTCCCGGCCGCTGCGAAGAACAGGGGCGAAGGCGGCGTCCGGCGCGCACTCCTGACCCATCCCGGAGAGGACTCCGTCGGGGCCCAACTCCACGTAGCTGACGACGCCTTGCCCGGCCAGACACGCCACACCATCCGCGAAGCGCACGGTCTCACGCACATGCCGCACCCAGTACTCGGCGGAGCACAGCGCCTCGGGGTCAGCGACCAGGCCCGTCACGTTCGACACGACGGGGATGCGCGGAGGCGCATACGACAGCCCCTCGGCCACCTGCCGGAACTCCGCCAGCATCGGCTCCATCAACGGCGAATGGAACGCATGCGAGACGCGCAGCCGCTTCGTCTTGACGCCCCCGGCCTCCAGCAGCCCGGCGACCTCCACCACCGCCGCCTCCGCACCGGAGATCACGGTCGAGCGCGGACCGTTGACCGCCGCCACACTCACCTCAGCCTCACGACCGACCAGCAACGGCAGTACATCGGCCTCGGCAGCCTGCACCGACACCATCACCCCACCCGACGGCAACCCCTGCATCAACCGCCCACGAGCCGCCACCAACACACACGCATCCGCAAGCGACACCACACCCGCCACATGCGCCGCCACCAACTCACCAATCGAATGCCCTGCCACGAAGTCCGGCCGCACACCCCACGACTCCACCAACCGGAACAGCGCCACCTCCACCGCGAACAACCCACACTGCGTGAAGACGGTCTCATCCAGCCCCGACGCATCCCCGAACACCACATGCCGCAGCGGCCGCTCCAACTCCACATCGAACAGGGCACACACCTGGTCAAACGCGTCCGCGAACACCGGGAACGCCTCATACAGCTCCCGGCCCATCCCAACCCGCTGACTGCCCTGGCCCGAGAACAACACCGCCAGCTTCCCCGGCACCACAGAACCGCGCACCACACCCGCCGCCGGTAGGCCATCCGCCAGCGCCCGCAGCCCAGCGGCAAATCCCTCGCCATCGCCCGCCAGCACCACCGCCCGCTCATCGAGGGCCGACCGAGTCGTGACCAGCGACAACGCCGTATCGGCCAGCGATGCCTCGGCCCCGGCCTCACCCCGGGCATAGGGCAGCAAACGCTCCGCCTGCGCCCGCAGCGCACCCTCGGACCTCGCCGACACCACCCACGGCACCAGCGCCGGCCCAGTGGATCCGTCGGTCACCGGCTCGACGACGGGCTGCTCCTCCGGGATGTGTTCCAGGATGACGTGCGCGTTGGTGCCACTGATGCCGAACGACGACACACCCGCACGCCGCGGACGATCCGTCTCCGGCCACTCCACGGCATCCGTCAACAACTCCACCGCACCGGTCGACCACTCCACATGCGGCGACGGCTCATCGACATGCAGTGTCCTCGGCAACACACCGTGCCGCATCGCGAGCACCATCTTCATCACACCGGCCACACCCGCGGCGGCCTGCGTATGGCCGATGTTGGACTTCACCGAGCCCAGCCACAGCGGCCGGTCCTCGGCGCTGCGCTCCCGTCCGTAGGTCGCGAGCAGCGCCTGCGCCTCGATCGGATCGCCCAGCTTCGTGCCCGTACCGTGTGCCTCGACCGCGTCCACCTCGGCGGCCGACAGCCGCGCGCTCTCCAACGCCGCCCGGATCACCCGCTGCTGCGACGGACCGTTCGGCGCCGTCAGACCGTTCGACGCACCGTCCTGGTTGACCGCGCTGCCCCGCACCACGGCCAGCACCCGATGCCCGTTCCGCCGGGCGTCGGACAGCCGCTCCAGCAGCAGCACACCGACACCCTCGGCGAGCCCCATGCCGTCCGCGGCCCCCGCGAACGCCTTGCAGCGGCCGTCGAGCGCCAGCCCGCGCTGGCGGCTGAAGCCGATGAGGGCACCGGGGTTCGGCATGACGGCGACCCCACCGGCGAGTGCCAGCGAGCATTCCCCGTTCCGCAGCGCCTGCGCCGCCAGGTGCATGGCCACCAGGGACGAGGAGCACGCGGTGTCCACGGTCACCGCGGGGCCCTCGAAGCCGAAGGCGTATGCGACGCGTCCGGACACGACGCTGGCCGCGCTCCCCGTCATCAGGTGGCCTTCGGAGCCCTCGGGCGCCTCATGCACCCGCGGCCCGTACTCCTGGTAGTTGGAGCCGATGAAGACGCCCGTGCGGCTGCCGCGCAGCGCGAGCGCGGGCACACCGGCGCGCTCGAAGGCTTCCCATGAGGTCTCCAGCAGCAGCCGCTGCTGAGGGTCCATCGCCAGCGCCTCGCGTGGCGAGATCCCGAAGAACGCCGGGTCGAAGTGGCCCGCGTCGTAGAGGAAACCGCCCTCCCGCACATACGTCTTGCCGGGCGCGTCCGGATCCGGGTCGTAGATGCCCTCGATGTCCCAGCCACGGTCGGTGGGCAGCCCGCCGATCGCGTCACCGCCGGACATGATGAGCTGCCACAGCTCCTCGGGGGAGGACACCCCGCCCGGATAGCGGCAGCTCATCGCCACGATGGCGATAGGGTCGTCGTCGGAGTCCACGGCCACGGGCACGGCCTGGGCCATCTCCGCCCCTGGCGCCGTCTGCGGGAGGGCGGGAACGTCCGCCTCGTCGGCCGTCGCTCCCGTCAGCTCGGTGAGGATGTGCTCGCTCAGGACGGCGGTGCTGGGGTAGTCGAAGGCCAGCGTGGCGGGCAGGCGCAGCCCGGTGGCCGCGTTGAGCCGGTTGCGCAGTTCGACGGCCGTCAGCGAGTCGAAGCCGAGGTCCTTGAACGCGCGCTCGGAGTCCACCGCGTCCGAGGTGGTGTGTCCGAGGACGGCCACCACCTGCGCGCGCACCAGTTCCAGGACGGTGTGCTCACGCTCGGTGGGGGTCAGTCCGGTCAGCCGCTGCCGCAGACCCGAGGAGGTGTCGGCCGCCGCGTTCGCGACCGACCCGACGGTGTCGGCCCCCTCCTGGATGCGTCGCATCGCGGGCAGTTCGTCCAGCAGTGGGCTGGGGCGGGCGGAGGTGAAGACCGGGATGAAGTTCTCCCAGTCGATATCGGCGATGGCCAGGTGGGTCTGGTCGTGGTCGAGGGTCTGCCGCAGCGCGGCGATGCCGAGCGCCGGGTCCATGAACCGCAGTCCACGCCGCCGCAACTGGTCCAGGTCCAGGGCCTCGGGCATGTTGTCGCCGGTGGCGTCCCACACCCCCCAGGCCACCGAGGTGGCCGTCAGGCCGTTCGCCCGCCGCCGCTCGGCGAGCGCGTCCAGGTAGGCGTTGGCGGCGGCGTACGCGCCGTGGTCGCCCACGCCCCACAGCCCGGACACCGAGGAGAACAGCACGAACGCGTCCAGCGGGGTGTCGCCCAGCAGCTCGTCCAGATGGGCCGCGCCCGCCACTTTCGCGTCCATGACCTGGGCGAACTCCGCCGAGGTCGTCGCGCCCAGCCCGGCCAGGTCGATATGGGCCGCGGCGTGGATGACGGCGGTGAGCGGCTGGTCGTCTGGTACGGAGTCGAGGACGCGCTGGAGCGCTGCGCGATCCGCCACGTCACAGGCGGCGACGGTGACCCGGGTGCCCTGTTCGGCCAGTTCGGCGACCAGGTCTTCGGCGCCGGGGGCCGCGAGCCCGCGGCGGCTGGTCAGCACCAGGTGTTCGGCGCCGTTGTCCGCCAGCCACCGGGCCAGATGCGTGCCGAGGGCGCCGGTGCCACCGGTGATGAGGACCGTGCCACGGGGCTTCCAGGTGCGCCGCGCGGGGGTGTTCCCGAGGGGTGCGGGTTCGAGCCGCCGCAGCATCACGCCCGAGGCGCGGATCGCGACCTGGTCCTCGGGGCCGCCGTCCGCGAGCACTCCGGCGAGCCGGGCCCCGGCGCGGGCGTCCATGGTGCGCGGAAGGTCGATCAGTCCGCCCCAGCTGTCCGGGTACTCCACTCCGGCCACCCGGCCCAGGCCCCACACCGCCGCCTGGTCGGGGCTGGTGAGCGGATCGGAGCTGCCGATGGACACCGCGCCCTGGGTGGCGCACCACAGCGGGGCGCGGATCCCGAGGTCGTCCAGGGCCTGGAGCAGGGCGAGGGTCAGGGTCAGGCCGGTGGTGGCCACGGGGTGGTCGGGGTACGGGTGTTCGTCGAGCGGCAGCAGTGACAGCACGCCGGACAGCGTGTCCAGCGGGTGGTCGGCGGTGGCGGCGCGCAGTCGCTCGGCCATTGTGGCGCGGTGTGCGGCATCCGCGCCCAGTTCGACGAGGACGACGTCGGCTCCGTGTGCCGCGAGTGCCTCGCGGGAGGCCGTGACCAGCGGTTCGTCGGGGCGGGAGCTGGGAGCCAGCAGCAGCCATGGCCCCGGAAGCGAGGCGGCCGGGGTGCCGCTCCTGGGGCGCCAGATCACGCGGTGGCGCCACTCGTCCACGGTCGTTTCGGAGCGTCGTTGCCGACGCCACTGCGCGAGGGCGGGCAGGACGGTGCCCAACGAGGCGTGCTGCTCGGTGGATTGGACCTGGAGCGTGGCGGCCAGCGCCTCGGTGTCCTCGCGCTCCACGGCCTGCCAGAAACGCGTGTCCGCGCTGTCTTCGCCCGACGTGGCGTCGGTGGAGCGCGCGGTGGTGGCCGAGGTGAGCCAGTAGCGCTGGTGCTGGAAGGCGTAGGTGGGCAGGTCGACGGGGTGCGCACCGGTTCCGGCGAACACCGTCCGCCAGTCGATGGCGATGCCGCCGACGTGGGCCTCGGCCAGGGAGGTCAGGAACCGGTCCAGGCCGCCTTCGTCACGGCGCAGTGAGCCGATGGCCGCCACGGGGGTGCCGTGGTCGTCGGCCGTCTGCTCGATGCCCATGGTGAGCACCGGATGGGCGCTGGCCTCCACGAACGTCTGGAAGCCCTCGTCGAGGAGGGCCCGTACGGTCTCGTCGAAACGCACGGTCGCGCGCAGATTGCGGTACCAGTAGCCGGCGTCCAGCTCGGTGGTGTCCAGTACGCCGCCGGTCACCGTGGAGTGGAACGGCACCGAGGAGGCGCGCGGAGCGATCCCGGCGAGGGTGCGCCGGATCTCGTCCTCGAGGCTCTCGACGTGGGCGGAGTGCGAGGCGTAGTCCACGGGGACGCGGCGCGCCCGGATCTCCTCCGCCTCGCACGCCGCCAGCAGCTCGTCCAGCGCGTCGGCGTCGCCGGAGACCACGACCGCCGAGGGGCCGTTCACCGCCGCCACCGACAGCCGCTCGCCCCATGCCGCGAGCCGCTCCCGTACGCGCTCCACAGGCAGCGACACCGACGCCATGCCACCGCGCCCGGACAGCGCCCGCAGTGCTCGGCTGCGCAGGGCCACCACCTTCGCGGCGTCCTCCAGCGACAGCGCACCCGCCACACACGCCGCCGCGATCTCACCCTGGGAGTGGCCGATGACGGCCGACGGCTCCACGCCGTACGAACGCCACAGCTCCGCCAGCGACACCATCACCGCGAACAGGGCGGGCTGTACGACATCCACCCGCTCCAGCGCCGCGGGGTCGCTGAGCACCTCCACCAGCGACCAGTCCACATGTGGTGCCAGCGCCGCCGCGCACTCGTCGATCCGCCGGGCGAAGACCGGTGAGGAATCCAGCAGCCCGGCCGCCATGCCCACCCACTGCGACCCCTGGCCGGGGAAGACGAAGGCGACCCCGGCGCTGCGCCTGGCGACACCTTCGACCAGCCCGGAGGTGCCTCGGCCGGCGAGGTGGTCGGCCAGGATACGTACGGCGTCCGCGCGGTCCGGGGCCAGCACGACGGCGCGGTGGTCGAAGGCGGTCCGCGTGGCGGCGAGGGACAGTCCGATGCCCTCGGCCGCGGCCTCCGGGTGCCGCTCCACATGGTCCAGCAGCCGCGTGGCCTGGGCGCGCAGCGCCGCCTCGGACTTGCCGGACAGCGGCCAGGGGATGAGTGGCAGCGCCGTCCGGGGCGCCTCCGCCTCCCCCGCCACGTCCGCGCCGGAAGCGGCATCGGAAGCGGCGTCAGAAGCGGTGCCGGTAGCGGCCGGTGGCGGCGTCGGCGCCTGCTCGATGATGGCGTGGGCGTTGGTGCCGCTGATGCCGAACGAGGACACACCGGCCCGGCGCGGCTCCTCACCCTCGGGCCATGCGGTGGCCTCGGTGAGGAGTTCGACGGTAGCCGCCGACCAGTCCACGTGTGGGGACGGCTCGTCGATGTGCAAGGTGCGGGGCAGCACGCCGTGGCGCATCGCCAGCACCATCTTCATCACACCGGCCACACCGGCGGCCGCCTGCGTATGTCCGATGTTCGACTTGACCGACCCCAGCAGCAGCGGGTGGTCCGCGGCGCGCTCACGGCCGTAGGTGGCCAGCAGCGCCTGTGCCTCGATCGGATCGCCCAGCTTCGTTCCCGTGCCGTGTGCCTCGACGGCGTCGACCTGCCCGGCCGTGAGCCCGGCGTTGGCCAGCGCCTGGCGGATCACCCGCTGCTGGGACGGGCCGTTGGGGGCGGACAGCGCGCTGCTCGCACCGTCCTGGTTGGTCGCCGTGCCCCGGACGACGGCCAGTACGGGGTGGCCGTTGCGGTGTGCGTCGGAGAGCCGCTCCAGGAACAGCATGCCGACGCCCTCGGCGGGCCCGAAACCGTCGGCCGCCGCCGAGAAGGGCTTGCACCGCCCGTCGGGCGCGAGCCCGCGCTGCCGGCTGAAGCCGATGAAGGTGCCGGGCGTGGCCATGACGGTGACGCCACCGGCCAGGGCGAGGGAGCACTCCCCCTGGCGCAGGGCCTGTACGGCCAGGTGCAGGGCGACCAGCGACGAGGAACACGCGGTGTCCACCGTGACGGCCGGGCCCTCCAGGCCCAGGGTGTAGGCCACGCGCCCGGACACGACGCTGATGGCGCTGCCGGTCACCAGATGGCCCTCGACACCGTCGGTGGCCTCGTGCACGCGCGGCCCGTAGTCGGGGGCCACGGCGCCGACGAACACTCCGGACCGGCTGCCCCTGAGCGAGGCCGGGTCGATGCCCGCCCGTTCGACGGCCTCCCACGAGGTCTCCAGCAGCAGCCGCTGCTGGGGGTCCATCGCCAGCGCCTCACGCGGTGAGATCCCGAAGAAGTCGGCGTCGAAGTCGCCGACGTCATGCAGGAATCCGCCCTCGCGCGCGTAGGAGGTGCCGGGCCGGTCGGGGTCCGCGTCGTAGAGCGAACCGAGGTCCCAGCCGCGGTCGGCGGGGAACGGTGTGATGGCGTCCTCGGCCCCGGCGAGCAGCCGCCAGAACTCCTCGGGCGAGCGCACCCCGCCGGGGAAGCGGCAGCTCATCCCGACGATCGCGATCGGCTCGCGGGCCGCGGACTCCACGTCCTGGAGCCGCTGGCGTGTCTGGTGCAGATCAGCCGTCACCCGCCGGAGGTAACCGAGCAGCTTTTCTTGTTCCGACATCAGAACCTCTCGGGGTCGGGCTTCGGGAGCGGGGTGTTCGGCGGGCAGGTGGGGTGGCTTCGTGGGTGCGCCGTGGCGGCGGCTGCTGCTGGGATCACGACCCGAACTCCTGGTCGATGAAGGCGAAGAGCTCGTCGGCCGCCGCCGTCTCCAGGTGTTCGGTGACCTCGTCCGCGTCGCCGGAACCGGTGGCCGGACCACCGGCCGGGCCGTCCGGCGCCGGGCCGCCACGGTCCCCGTCCCAACGGTCCCCGTCCCACTGGGACAGCAGGCGCTTCAGCCGGTCGGTCACCATCGCGCGGGTGGCGTCGTCGGTCGCCGCGTCGGTGCCCAGCAACACGGCTTCCAGCCGGTCGAGTTCGGCGGCCACGTCCGACGGGTCGTCCGCCGCCACCGGGGCGATCTCCTCCCCCAGGTGTCCGGCCAGCGCGGCGGGGGTCGGGTAGTCGAAGATGAGGGTGGCGGGCAGCCGCAGCCCGGTGGCCGCGTTCAGCCGGTTACGCAGCTCGACCGCTGTGAGCGAGTCGAAGCCGAGCTCCAGGAAGCCGCGATCGGTGACCACCGCGGCTGCCGTCCCATGGCCGAGGACCGTGGCGGCGTGTTCCTGGACCAGACGCAGCAGCGTCCGCTGCCGCTCCCCCTGACCGAGCCCGGCCAGCCGCCGCGCCAGCGGGGCCTCCTGGGTGCCGGGGTCGTCCTGGGCCGAGGCGCGCCGGGGCGTGATGGGCCGTCGTACGAGTCCGTTGAGCAACGGGGGTACGGGCGTGGTGTCGGCGGCGGCCGCCAGGTGGCCGAGGTCGAGCCGGGCGGGCACCACCAGGCCCTCGGCCAGCCGGCCGGCCGTGTCGAACAGCCGCAGCCCCTCCTGGGTGGGGAACGGCACCAGTCCGGCCCGTGTCATCCGCGAGAGGTCCGCCTGGCCGAGGTGTCCGGTCATTCCGGTGCGCTCGGCCCACAGACCCCAGGCCAGCGACACTCCGGGCAGGCCCATCGCCCGGCGCCGCTGGGCCAGTCCGTCAAGGAACGTGTTGGCGGCGGCGTAGTTGGCCTGGCCCGCGGACCCCAGGACCCCGGCGGTCGACGAGAACAGGGTGAACATGGCCATATCGAAACGGCGCGTCAGCTCGTGCAGATGCCAGGCCCCGTCCACCTTGGCGCGCAACACCGCGTCGAGCCGCTCCGGTGTCAGCGAGGCCACCATTCCGTCGTCCAGGATGCCCGCGGCATGGACCACACCGGTCAGACCGTGTCCGTCGGGGAGGTCCGCCAGCAGGTCGGCCAGCGCGTCGCGGTCGGCGACATCGCAGGCGGCTACGGTGACCGAGGCTCCCAGGGCCGTCAGCTTCGCCTCGAGCGCCGCCATGCTCTCGGCCGCGCGGCCACGGCGGCTGACCAGCAGCAGCCGGCGCATGCCGCGCTCCGCCACCAGATGCCGGGCGATCAGTCCGCCCAGGACGCCACCGGCGCCGGTGATCAGTACGGTCCCCTCCGGGTCCGGCGCGGCCGGGACGCTCAGCACCAGCTTGCCCACATGGCGCGCCTGGCTCATGAACCGGAACGCCTCGGGGGCCCTGCGCACATCCCACACCCGTGCGGGCAGCGGCTCCAGCACACCACGCTCGAAGAGGTCCACGATCTCGGCGAGCATCTCCCCGATGCGCTCGGGGCCCGCCTCCCCCAGGTCGAACGCCCGGTACAGCACGCCCGGATGGGCCGCTGCCACCGCGTCGGCGGACCGCACATCCGTCTTGCCCATCTCGATGAACCGCCCGCCCTCGCCGAGCAGCCGCAGCGACGCGTCCACGAACTCACCGGACAGGGAGTCCAGGACCACATCCACACCGCGACCGGACGAGGAGTCCCTGAACCGCTCCTCGAACTCCAGCGTGCGCGACGACGCGATATGCGCCTCGTCCAGCCCGAGGCCGCGCAGAACGTCCCACTTGGTCTCGCTCGCGGTCGCGAACACCTCGACGCCCCAGGCCCGTGCCAGCCGCACCGCCGCCATTCCCACGCCACCGGCGGCGGAATGGACCAGGAGCGACTCACCGCGCCGCAGGCCCGCCAACTCCCGCAGTGCGTACAAGGCCGTCAGGAACACCACGGGGACGGACGCGGCCTCGGTGAAGGACCAGCCGTCCGGGATCCGCACCAGGGTGCGGTGGTCCACGACGGCCAACGGCCCGAAACCACCGGACCACAGCCCCATCACCCGGTCGCCGACGGCGAGGGACGTCACACCGGGGCCGGTGGCCACGACCACACCGGCGCCCTCGCCGCCCATCATGGCCTCGTCCGGATACATGTCCAGGGAGATGAGGACATCGCGGAAGTTCAGGCCCGTGGCGCGCACGGCGACCCGCACCTCGTGCGCACCGAGTTCGCGCGTGGCGTCCGTGGCCGTGGCCGGCGTCAGCCCCTCCAGCGTGCCCGCCCCGGACGGCTCCAGCCGCCACGCCGCCGTGCCATCCGGTGGCGTCAGCACACCCTTCGCGACGCCGGGGGCCAGACGTGGCACCAGCACCTCGGCACCGCGCACCGCGAGCTGCGGCTCCCCGGTGGACACCGCCTGGTGCACCACGGTGAGCGATGGCTCGGCGCCGTCCACGTCCAGCAGGACGAAGCGGCCGGGATGCTCGGCCTGCGCCGATCGCACCAGCCCCCAGACCGGGGCCGCGGCCAGGTCGCGCGGGTCCTCACCGTCCTCGGTGGCCAGCGCGCCCCGGGTGATGAACACCAGCCGGGCCGCGGCGAACCCGTCCTCCGCCAGCCACGACCGCACCATGTCCAGGGTCCGGTGGGCCACGGCGTGTGCCGCCGGGACGACGTCCTCGCCGGAGGTGGAGGACACGGTCACGAACACCAGGTCCGGTATGGGAGCGCCCGATCGCACATGCGCCGCGAGGGCGGCCAGGTCGGCGTGTTCCTCCACCGACCCATCGGCCGCCTTCAACGCCCTGGCCAGGCCGAAGGGGTCCGGTCCGGCCACGGCGCACCGGTCGGTGGCGGGAACCGAGGCGGTGGTGGGCGCCGCGATCCACTCCACTCGGTACAGCGAGTCGCCGTCGTCGGCGGACGACGCGAGCTGTGCCTCCGAGACCGGCCGGGTGACCAGCGCCTCCGCCGTCGCCACCGGCGTACCGGCGGCGTCGGCCACCAGGACGGACATCCCATCGGTGCCCGCAGGGGCCAGCCGTACTCGCAGGGAGCTCGCGCCGGCGGCGTGCAACGACACACCACTCCACACGAACGGCAGCCGGATCCCGTCCTCCTCCGGACGCGAGGCGGCGCACACCAGCCACGCGTGCAGCGCCGTGTCGAGCAGCGCGGGATGCAGCCCGAACCGGGCCGCGTCGGCGCGCGCCTCCTCGGGGAGTGCCACCTCGGCGAAGACCTCGTCGCCCTTGCGCCAGACGGCGCGCAGCCCTCGGAACACCGGTCCGTACGCGAGTCCGGTGGCCGCCACATCCTCGTAGAAGCCCGCGGTCTCGACCGCTTCCGCGCCCGCCGGTGGCCATGCCTTCAGTTCTGCCGCCGGGCCCGTCGTCCCGTCGACGGCGGAGGAGTTCAGGGCCAGCACGCCCTTCGCGTGGCACGTCCACGAGGCGTTCGGGACGTCGTCACGGCGGGCATGCACACTGAACTCGCGCTGCCCGTCCTGATGCCGGGGACCGCTCACGACCAGCTGCACCTGGACCGCCCCCTCGTCGGGCAGCACCAGGGGCGCCTCCAGCGTCAGCTCCTCCAACCGGTCACAACCGACCGCGTCACCGGCCCTCGACGCCAGCTCGACAAACGCGGTACCGGGCAGGATGGCCCGGCCCAGCACCGCGTGGTCGGCGAGCCAGGGGTGGGTACGGAGCGAGAGGCGACCGGTGAGCAGGAACCCGTCCGAGTCGGGCAGTGGCACGGCGGCCCCCAGCAACGGGTGCTCTGCCGAGTCCAGCCCCACCGATGCCACATCGCCTGCGGTCTCGATGGCCTCGGACTCCAGCCAGAAGTGGGTGCGCTGGAAGGCGTACGTCGGCAGATCGACGCGCTTCGCTCCCGTTCCGGCGAAGAGCCGTGCCCAGTCGACGGACGCGCCGCCCACGTACGCCTCGGCCAGCGATGTCATGAAGCGCTCCAGGCCGCCTTCGTCGCGGCGCAGGGACCCGACGGCGGTGACGCGGGTGCCGTGGTCCTCGGCCGTCTGCTCCACACCCATCGTCAGCACCGGGTGGGCACTGGCCTCGATGAACACTTGAAAGCCATCGGCCAGCAGGACGCGTACGGTCTCGTCGAAGCGCACGGTCTGGCGCAGATTGCTGTACCAGTACCCGGCGTCCAGTTCGGCCGTATCGAGCACTCCGCCGGTCACCGTCGAATAGAACGGCACCGACGAAGGGCGAGGGTCGATCCCCGCGAGGGCCTGCCGAAGCTCGTCCTCGATGGCCTCGACATGGGCGCAGTGCGAGGCGTAGTCCACGGGGATACGACGCGCCCGGACCTCGTCCGCCTCGCACCCCGCCAGCAGCTCGTCCAGCGCGTCAGCATCGCCGGAGACCACGACCGCCGAAGGCCCATTCACCGCCGCCACCGACAACCGCTCACCCCAACGGCCCAACCGCTCCCGCACCTCACCCACGGGCAACGACACCGACACCATCCCGCCCAGCCCCGACAACGCCCGCAACGCCTTGCTCCGCAACGCCACCACCCGCGCCGCATCCTCCAACGACAACGCACCCGCCACACACGCCGCCGCGATCTCACCCTGCGAATGCCCAATGACCGCCGAGGGCTCCACACCGTACGAACGCCACAACTCCGCCAACGACACCATCACCGCGAACAGCACGGGCTGCACCACATCAACCCGCTCCAGCGCCGCAGGGTCGCCGAGCACATCCACCAACGACCACTCCACAAACGGCCCCAACGCCGCCGCACACTCACCCATCCGCTCCGCGAACACCGGCGAAGACTCCAACAACCCCGCAGCCATCCCCACCCACTGCGACCCCTGACCAGGGAAGACAAGCACCGCGTGGTCCCGGGCGGTCGCCATCCCGCGCACCACACCGGGGGCCGAGTTCCCCTCGGCCAACGCGCCCAGGCCGCTGATGAGACCGTCCCCGTCCCCCGCCAGCACCACCGCGCGGTGTTCGAAGACACTGCGCGTGGTCGCCAACGACAGCCCGACATCGGCGGGCGAAACCTCTCCGTGCCCGCGCACCCGCCTCAGCAGCCGTCCCGCCTGCGCCTCGACCGCGGTGTCCGACCGTCCGGAGATCACCCATGGTGTGATCTCCGGCAACCCCTCGGCCGGGGCGTCGTCATCGACGCCCCGGCCGGGGGCCTCGTCGAGCGGGGCCGCTTCGAGCACGGCGTGGGCATTGGTTCCGCTCATCCCGAAGGAGGAGACCGCCGCCCGGCGCGGCCGTCCCGTCTCCGGCCAGGGCATCTCGTCCGTCAGCAGGCGCAACCCACCCGCGGACCAGTCCACATGCGGCGATGGCTCATCCAGGTGGAGGGTGCGCGGCAGCACGCCGTGCCGCATGCCGAGCACCATCTTGATCACACCGGCCACGCCCGCCGCCGCCTGCGTGTGCCCGATGTTCGACTTCAACGAGCCCAGCAGCAGCGGCCGGTCTTCGGGGCGGCCCCTGCCGTACGTGGCGAGCAGGGCCTGTGCCTCGATGGGGTCGCCCAGCTTGGTGCCGGTGCCATGGGCCTCGACCGCGTCCACCTCGGCCGGCGACAGCCGCGCGTTCTCCAACGCGGCACGGATCACCCGCTGTTGCGAGGGGCCGTTGGGCGCGGTGAGGCCGTTGCTCGCACCGTCCTGGTTGATGGCGGTGCCCCGTACCAGGGCGAGCACACGGTGTCCGTTCCGGCGGGCGTCCGACAGGCGCTCCAGCAGCAGCACACCGACACCCTCCGCCGGGCCGAAGCCATCGGCGGCGGCGGAGAAGGGCTTGCAGCGCCCGTCCGGGGCCAGCCCCCGCTGGCGGCTGAAGCCGACGAAGGTCCAGGGGGTGGACATGATGGCGGTGCCACCGGCCAGGGCCAGGGAGCACTCGCCCTGCCGCAGCGACTGCGCGGCCAGGTGCAGCGCCACCAGCGACGACGAGCACGCCGTGTCGACGGCGACGGCCGGCCCTTCGAAGCCGAACGCGTAGGCGAGTCGGCCGGAGGTGACACTGAGGGCGTTCCCGGTGAGCAGATAGCCCTCGACACCGCTCGACGGCCGGATCGGGCCCGCGCCGTACCCATGTGATCCGGCGCCCACGAACACACCGGTCTGGCTGCCGCGCAGGGAGGCCGGGTCGATGCCCGCGCGCTCGAAGGTCTCCCAGGACGTCTCCAGCAGCAGCCGGTGCTGCGGGTCCATGGCCACCGCCTCACGCGGTGAGATGCCGAAGAACGCCGCGTCGAATTCGCCCGCGCCGTCGACGAAGCCACCGTGGCGCGTATAGGTCTTCCCGGGGACGTCGGGGTCGGCGTCGTAGAGTCCGTCGAGCTCCCAGCCACGGTCCTCGGGGAAGCCGGATATCGCGTCACGGCCCTCGGTCAGCAGGTCCCACAGCTCTTCCGGGGATCGGACGCCACCGGGCAGACGGCATCCCATGGCGACGATGGCGATCGGATCGTCGTCCGGCTCGGCCCGGGTGACGGGCGCGGGTGCCGAGGAGGCGTCGGCCTCCCGCAGGCCGAGCAGTTCCGTGCGGAGGTATTCCGCGAGCGCGACGGGGGTCGGGTAGTCGAAGACGACCGTGGCGGGCAGCCGCTCGCCGGTGGCGGCGTTCAGCCGGTTCCGCAGCTCCACCGCCGTGAGGGAGTCGAAACCGTGCTCCTTGAAGGAGATCTCCGGCTCGACCGCGTCCGGGGTGCTGTGGCCGAGGACGGTGGCGGCCTGGTCCTGGACCATGCGCAGCACCAACCGCTCGCGCTCCGCGTCGCCCACTCTGCGCAGACGCTGCCCAAGTGACGCCTCCTCCGCCGCGGGCGCCGTCCGGGCCAGTGCGCGGCGGACCACGCTGGCCCGTTCCGGTCGGCCGTCGCCGGGCTCCGCTGTCGCGGCCGCGAACTGCTCCTCCGTCACCGGCCGCGCCACCAGCGCGTCCACCGTGGCCACCGGTGTTCCGGCCGGGTCGGCGACCACTGCGGACAGGGTGTCGGTGCCCTTGCGGATCAGCCGTACGCGGAGCGTCGACGCCCCGGTCGCGTGCAACGACACACCGCTCCAGAGGAACGGCAGGCGGATGCCGTCCGCATCGCCCGAAAGAGGTGCCAGACCCGGCTGCAAGGCGGTGTCCAGCAGGGCCGGGTGGATGCCGAACCGGGGCACCGCGCCATGGGCTTCCTCGGGCAGCACCACCTCGGCGAAGAGCTCGTCACCGCGGCGCCACACCGCGCGAACGCCACGGAAGACGGGCCCGTACGCCACGCCGGTATGGGCCAACCGCTCGTAGAAGTCGGCGGTGTCGACGGCCTCCGCACCGGTCGGCGGCCATACGCTGAGGTCAGTGGCCTGGCTCTGGGCCTCGCTGTGGGCTTCGCTGTGGGCTTCGCTGTGGACCAGCGTTCCCGAGGCGTACCGGGTCCACGGCCGGTCCGCGGTGTCTTCGGGCCGCGCGTACACCCGTACGGGACGTCCACCGTCCTCCTCGGGCCCGCCTACGGTCAACTGGAGCTGTACGGCGCCCCGTTCGGGAAGCACCAGAGGCGCCTCCAGCGTCAGCTCCGCCACGCGGTCGTATCCGGCCGCGTCACCGGCTCGGAGCGCCAACTCGACGAATGCGGACGCGGGCAGCAGGGCCCGGCCGAGCACGGTGTGTTCGGCGAGCCAGGGATGCGTACGGAGCGAGAGGCGGCCGGTCAGCAACCACCCGTCCGAGTCGGGCAGCGCGGTCGCCGCGCCGAGGAGGGGGTGGTCGGCGGAGGTCAGTCCGGCCGAGGACACATCGCCCGCCACGGCTGAGGGCTCGACCCAGTAGCGCTGGTGCTGGAAGGCGTACGTCGGCAAGTCGACGCGTCGGGCGCCCGTGCCCGCGAACATGGCCGCCCAGTCGACAGCGGCGCCACCCACGTATGCCTCGGCGAGGGAAGTGGCGAACCGGTCGAGCCCGCCTTCGTCGCGGCGCAGCGATCCGACGGCGGTGATGTGCGTGCCGTGGTCCTGGGCCGTCTGCTCCACGCCCATCGTCAGGACGGGGTGGGCACTGGTCTCGATGAAGGTGTCGAAGCCGTCGGCGAGCAGGGCACGGACGGCCTCGTCGAAACGCACCGTCTGACGCAGATTGCGGTACCAGTACCCGGCGTCGAGTTCCTGGGTGTCCAGCACACCCGCCGTGACCGTGGAGTAGAACGGCACCGACGACGGACGTGGAGCGATCCCCGCGAGGGTCTGCCGAAGCTCGTCCTCGATCGCCTCCACATGAGCGCAGTGGGAAGCGTAATCCACGGGAATGCGACGCGCCCGGACCTCGTCCGCCTCGCACGCTGCCAG
The DNA here is from genome assembly GCF_052665095.1 of Streptomyces sp. NEAU-174. Lineage (NCBI taxonomy): Bacteria > Bacillati > Actinomycetota > Actinomycetes > Kitasatosporales > Streptomycetaceae > Streptomyces > Streptomyces sp. NEAU-174. The sequence continues at coordinate 116,271 of NZ_JBQTCE010000004.1, forward strand.
CAGTTCGTCCAGCGCGTCCGCGTCGCCGGAGACCACGACCGCCGAGGGCCCGTTCACCGCCGCCACCGACAACCGCTCACCCCACGACGCGAGTCGCTCCCGCACTTCACCCACGGGAAGCGACACCGACACCATCCCGCCGAGCCCCGAAAGCGCCCGCAGGGCCTTGCTCCGCAGGGCCACCACCTTCGCCCCGTCCTCCAGCGACAGCGCACCCGCCACACAGCCCGCGGCGATCTCACCCTGGGAGTGACCGATGACGGCCGCGGGCTCGACCCCGTACGAACGCCACAGCTCGGCCAACGACATCATCACCGCCCACAGCACGGGCTGCACCACATCCACCCGCTCCAGGGCCGCGGGGTCGCCGAGCACATCCACCAACGACCAGTCCACGAACGGCGCCAACGCCGCCGCGCACTCTCCCATCCGCTCCGCGAACACCGGCGACGACTCCAACAACCCCGCCGCCATCCCCACCCACTGCGATCCCTGACCAGGGAAGACAAGGGCGACGCGGTGCGAGGAGCCAGTGGCCGCCCCGCGCACCACGCCCGCGGCCTCGCGCCCCTCGGCCAGCGCGGTCAGGCCACTGACGAGTGCGGTACGGTCTGCGCCCAGCACCACCGCCCGCCGCTCGAAGGCCGCGCGCGTGGTGACCAGCGACAGACCCACATCCACGGACGCCGGACCGGCCTCGTCGCCCACCGTCGACAGCAGGCGCGCGGCCTGGTCCCGGAGCCCCGCGTCGGACCGTGCCGATACCACCCACGGCACCACGCTGCTCGGTTCAGAGGTGGCGTCCGTGGCGGCATCGGACACCATCGGCCCCTGCTCCAGGATCACATGGGCGTTGGTGCCGCTCACGCCGAAGGAGGAGACGCCCGCCCGACGGGGCCGACCGGTTTCGGGCCATGGCGTCGGGGCGGTCAGAAGCTCCACCGCACCCGTCGACCAGTCCACGTGCGGTGACGGCTCATCGATGTGCAGGGTCTGCGGAAGCAGGCCGTGCCGCATGGCCAGCACCGACTTGATGACCCCGGCCACACCGGCCGCGGCCTGGGTGTGGCCGATGTTGGACTTGATGGAGCCGAGCCACAGCGGCCGCTCGCCGGACCGTTCCTGCCCGTACGTGGCCAGCAGGGCCTGTGCCTCGATCGGATCGCCGAGCGTCGTACCCGTGCCGTGCGCCTCGACCGTATCGACGTCGGTGGCCGACAGCCGGGCGTTCGCCAGGGCGGCGCGGATCACCCGCTGCTGCGAAGGGCCGCTCGGTGCGGTGAGGCCGTTGCTCGCGCCGTCCTGGTTGACGGCGGAGCCGCGTACCACCGCCAGCACCTGATGGCCGTTGCGCCGCGCATCCGAGACCCGCTCCAGCAGCAGCAAGCCCACGCCTTCGCCCCAGCCGGTGCCGTCCGCTGCCGCCGCGAACGCCTTGCACCGACCGTCGGCCGCCAGTCCGCGCTGACGACTGAACTCCACGAAGAGCTCGGGAGTGGACATCACGGTGACACCGCCGGCGAGCGCCAGCGAGCATTCGCCTTGACGCAGGGACTGCGCCGCCAGATGCAGCGCGACCAGCGATGACGAACAGGCGGTGTCCACGGTGACCGCCGGGCCCTCGAAGCCGAAGGTGTAGGAGATACGGCCGGAGACGACGCTGGCGGCGCTGCTGGTGACCAGATGGCCCTCGATGTGCTCCGCCGCGGCCTGGCGCAGGCTGGTTGCGTAGTCCTGGCCGTTGCTGCCCACGAAGACCCCGGTCCGACTGCCCCGGAGCAGCGTGGGGTCGATCCCGGCCCGCTCGAACGCCTCCCACGAGGTCTCCAGCAGGAGCCGCTGCTGGGGGTCCATCGCCACCGCCTCACGCGGCGAGATCCCGAAGAACTTCGGGTCGAAGTCGCCCGCTCCCTCGAGGAAACCACCTTCGCGGACATAGCTCTTGCCGCGTTCGTCCGGGTCCGGCCCGTAGAGCGCGTCCAGGTCCCAGCCGCGGTCGGCGGGGAACTCGGTCAGCACCTCGCGCCCGGCGATCAGCAGCTGCCACAGGTCCTCCGGCGTTCGCACCTCGCCGGGGAAGCGGCAGCTCATGGCCACGATGGCGATGGGGTCGTCGTCGGTGGCCACGGCGACGGGCAACGCGGCGTCCGCGCCGTTCCGCAGCCCCAACGCCTCGGTGCGCAACAGTTTGACCAGCGCCGTCACGGTGGGGTGGTCGAAGAGCAGGGTGCTCGGCAGGCTCAGCCCGGTGGCCGCGTTCAGCCGGTTGCGCAGGGTCACCGCGGCGAGGGAGTCGAAACCCAGTTCCTTGAAGGCACGGTCGGCGTCGATGGCCTCGGGACGGCGGTGTCCCAGGACGGCCGCCACATGGGACCGCACGAACTCCAGGAGGACTCGGTCTTGTTCCGCCGTCCCCAGCCCGGCGAGCCGGCGCCGAAGTGACCCCTCGGTGGTTGTGACCTCGTTGGGGGTGTCGGGTGAGCCGTGGGCCGTGAGGTCGTGGAGGAGTCGGCGCGAACGGGTGTCCGCCATCGTCCCGGCCAGGGTGTCCCACTCGACGTCGGCGACGATCAGAGCCGCTGCCGCCGGGTGGTTGACGCTCTGCTCCAGGGTGGCGACGGCCGACTCGGGGTCCATCGCGGGGAGGCCATGGCGCCGCCACCGGTCCGCGACGGCTTCTGCCATGCCGTGAGCGGCCCAGGGACCCCAGGCCACGGAGGTGGCCGGGAGCCCCGCACCGCGCCGCCACTCCGCCAACGCGTCCAACGTCGCGTTCGCCGCCGCGTAGTTGGCCTGACCCGCGGCACCCACCGTCCCCGAGAACGACGAGAACAACACAAACGCCGAAAGATCCAGCTCCCGCGTCAGCTCATGCAGATGCCACGCCGCCTCGGACTTCGCCCGCAACACACCCTCAAACCGGTCCACCGACAGCCCGGCCAGCACACCGTCATCAAGCACACCCGCCGCATGCACCACAGCCGTCAGCGGGAACTCCTCCGGCACCCCGGCCAACACCCCGGCCAGCGCATCCCGATCGCCCACATCACACGCCGCAACCGTCACCCGAGCACCGATCTCCCTGAGCTCGGCACACAACTCATCCGCACCCGCAGCCTCAGAACCACGACGCGACACCAACAGCAGATGCTCCGCACCCACCCGCGCCAGCCACCGCGCCACATGGGCACCCAACGCACCCGTACCACCGGTCACCAGCACCGTGCCCGACGGCTCCCAGCCCCCGACGCCATGTGCACCCTCGATCGCGCGCACCACACGGCGGCCGAACACGCCCGACGACCGCACCGCCACCTCGGTCTCGTCGGCACGGCCACTCACCACGCCCACCAGCCGGTCCGCCACCCGCGCATCCCACACCTCGGGCAGGTCGAGCAGGCCACCCCAGCGCTCCGGCGCCTCCAGCCCGGCCACCCGGCCCAGCCCCCACACCGCCGCCTGTTCCACACCCAACGGGCTCTCCGAACCGCCCACCGCCACCGCACCCCGCGTCACACACCACACACGGCCGCCCACGCCCGCATCCCCGACCCCCTGGAGCAGGGACAACGTCAGCGCCAGCCCCAACGGCACCGACCCATACTCACCGTGCCGCCCCTCTGCCAGCGCCAGCAGCGACACCACACCCGAGGCGTCGGAGACCTCGGTCTCCTCCAGGGCCCGGCGCAGCCGGTCCGCCATCACCGCACGGTCGGCGTCGTCCTGCCCCAGCTCGACCACGACAGGCAGGGCACCGCGCCCAGCCAGCGCGGCAACACACTCCGCAACCCACTCATCCCCGGCCAGCCCCGCCGGGACCGCCACCAGCCACGTGCCCGTCAGCGCAGCGCCCACCACGTCCGAAACGGGCGCCCACGACGCTTGATAGCGTCGGCGATCAGACGTCAGCGCCGGGGCCGTGCCGCCGCGGACCGGCTCCAGCCAGAAGCGCTCTCGCTGGAACGCATACGTCGGCAGCTCCACACGGCGGGGGCTGGCCGGCGCCAACAGGGCTGACCAGTCGACCTGCCGCCCCCGTACATAGATCTCGGCGAGTGCTCCTTGCAGGGAAGGGATCTCATCCCGGCCGACGCGCAGCACCGATGCGAAGGCGGCGTCCGGCGCGCACTCCTGCCCCATCCCGGACAGCACCCCGTCCGGCCCCAGCTCCAGGTAGGTGGCGACTCCCGCGTCCGCCAGACTCCGTACCCCGTCCGCGAACCGGACGGCCTCGCGGACGTGCCGTACCCAGTACTCGGCGGAGCACAGCGCCTCGGGATCAGCGACCAGGCCCGCCACGTTCGACACGACGGGGATGCGCGGAGGCGCATACGACAACCCCTCGGCCACCCGCCGGAACTCCGCCAGCATCGGCTCCATCAGGGGCGAGTGGAAAGCGTGGGAGACGCGCAGCCGCTTGGTCTTGACACCCTGAGCGTCGAACCGCCCAGCGACCTCCGTCACCGCTTCTTCCGCACCAGAGATCACGGTCGAGCGCGGACCGTTGACCGCCGCTACGCTCACCTCGGCTTCGCGACCGGCCAGGAGCGGCAGTACGTCCGCCTCGGCAGCCTGCACAGACACCATCACGCCACCCGACGGCAGCGCCTGCATCAACCGCCCACGAGCCGCCACCAACACACACGCATCCGCAAGCGACAACACCCCCGCCACATACGCCGCCACCAGCTCACCAATCGAATGCCCGGCCACAAAGTCCGGCCGTACGCCCCACGACTCCACCAACCGGAACAGCGCCACCTCCACCGCAAACAACCCACACTGCGTAAACCCGGTCTCATCCAGCCCCTCCGCACCCCCGAACACCACATCCCGCAGCGAACGCCCCAAAACCCCGTCGAACTTCCCACACACCTCATCGAGCGCGTCCGCGAACACCGGAAACGCCTCATACAGCTCCCGGCCCATCCCAACCCGCTGACTGCCCTGACCCGAGAACAACACCGCCAACTTCCCCGGCACCACAGAGCCACGCACCACACCCGCCGCCGGTACACCCTCCGCCAGCGCCCGCAACCCAGCCGCAAACCCCTCACGGTCACCGGCCAGCACCACCGCCCGGTGCTCGAACATCGACCGCGTGGTCACCAATGCCGAGCCCACATCCACGACCGACGCCTCAGCGCCCGGCTCCCCGCGCACAGCCGACAGCAAACGCTCCGCCTGCGCCCGCAACGCACCCTCGGACTTCGCCGACACCACCCACGGCACCGACGCCGGGGCCTCCCGCCCCTCATCCACCGGCTGGGCAACGCCCGCCTCTGCGGGAGCCTGCTCCACGATGACATGGGCGTTCGTCCCGCTGATGCCGAACGACGACACACCCGCGCGCCACGACCGGCCCGTCTCCGGCCACGCCACCGCATCCGTCAGCAGCTCCACCGCACCCGCCGACCAATCCACATGCGGCGACGGCTCATCGACATGCAGTGTCCTCGGCAGCACACCATGCCGCATCGCCAGCACCATCTTCATCACGCCCGCGACACCAGCCGCCGCCTGCGTATGACCGATGTTGGACTTCACCGACCCCAGCCACAGCGGCCGGCCCTCGGCACTCCGCTCCCGCCCGTAGGTCGCGAGCAACGCCTCGGCCTCGATCGGGTCGCCCAAAGCCGTGCCCGTGCCATGCGCTTCGACCGCGTCCACGTCGGCGGGGGAAAGTCCGGCGTTTGCCAACGCCGCCCGGATCACGCGCTGTTGGGAGGGCCCGTTCGGCGCGGTCAGGCCGTTTGACGCACCGTCCTGGTTGATGGCGCTGCCCCGCACCACCGCGAGCACCTGGTGACCGTTCCGCCGCGCGTCCGACAGCCGCTCCAGCAACAGCATCCCCGCGCCCTCGGCCCAGCCCGTGCCGTCCGCCGCCGACGCGAACGGCTTGCACCGGCCGTCGGGGGCCAACCCCTGCTGCCTGCTGAACTCCACGAACAGCCCCGGCGTCGGCATCACCGTCACACCACCGGCGAGTGCGAGGGCGCACTCGCCCTGGCGCAGCGACTGGACCGCCAGATGCAGGGCGACCAAGGAGGACGAGCAGGCGGTGTCCACCGTCATCGCCGGGCCCTCGAAGCCCATGGTGTAGGAGATGCGGCCGGATGCGGCGCTGACGGTGTTGCCGGTCAGCAGGTATCCCTGGAGCTCATCCGAGGCGTCGTGCATTCGCGGGCCGTAGTCCTGGGACATCGCACCCACGAAGACGCCGGTCCGGCTCCTCTCCCGCCCGGCCGGATCGATCCCCGCGCGTTCGAAGACCTCCCAGGAGGTCTCCAGCAAGAGCCGCTGCTGCGGGTCCATCGCCAGCGCCTCGCGCGGCGAGATCCCAAAGAAGGAGGCATCGAAGTCCCCGGCGTCGTAGAGGAATCCGCCTTCGCGGGTGTACGTCGTCCCGGCTCGTCCGGGGTCGGTGTCATACAGCCCGGACAGATCCCAGCCCCGGTCCGCCGGGAACGCCCCGATGGCGTCGCCACCGGAGGCGATCAGCTGCCACAGCTCCTCGGGCGACCGCACACCACCGGGGTAGCGGCAGCTCATGCCCACGATCGCGATCGGCTCGTCCGGGGCCACGCCGACCGGTGCCGGCGCGGTCTCCTCTCGCCCGTCGTCGCCCATCAGCCTGTCCCGCAGATGGCGTACGAGCGCCCGGGGCGTGGGGTGGTCGAACAGCAGCGTGGTCGACAGCCGCAGTCCGGTCGTGGTGTTCAGACGGTTGCGGAAATCGACGGCGCCGAGCGAATCGAAGCCCAGTTCCTTGAAGGTCCGACCCAGATCGACGGCCTCCGGCCCTTCGTACCCCAGTGCGGTGGCGACCTGATCACGTACCAGGTCCGCCAGCGTCTCGCCTCGCTGGGCGTCATCCAGCGGGGCGAGACGCGCGCGCAGCAGCGACGCCGCGTCGGTCGCCGATGTGTGGCCCACGCCGTCATCCGGGTCGGTCGCAGCGGCCTCGGTGAGCATGCTCGGCTGTGGCAGGGCCTGGACGTCCAGCCAGTACCGCTCCCGCTGGAACGCGTACGTGGGCAGCTCAACGCGACGCGCACCCGCCCCCGCGAACATCCGAGCCCAGTCGACAACGGCACCACCCACATACGCCTCGGCCACGGACGTCAGGAAACGATCCAGGCCGCCCTCGTCACGGCGCAGCGAACCGATGGCCGCCACGTCGGAGCCATGCTGCTCGGCGGTCTGCTCCACCCCCACCGTGAGTACGGGATGGGCGCTGGCCTCGATGAACACCTGGAAACCATCGGCCAGCAGCGCGCGCACGGCCTCGTCAAAGCGCACCGTCTGACGCAGATTCCGGTACCAGTACCCGGCGTCCAGCTCGACCGTATCGAGCACCCCACCGGTCACCGTCGAATAGAACGGCACCGACGACGACCGAGGAGCGATCCCCGCGAGGGCGTGCCGAAGCTCTTCCTCGATGGCCTCAACGTGAGCGCAATGCGAGGCGTAATCCACCGGAACACGCCGCGCCCGGACCCCCTCCGCCTCACACGCGGCCAGCAACTCCTCCAACGCGTCCGCATCACCGGACACCACCACGGCCGACGGCCCATTCACCGCCGCCACCGACAACCGCTCACCCCACCGACCCAACCGCTCCCGCACCTCACCCACGGACAGCGACACCGACACCATCCCGCCCAACCCCGACAACGCCCGCAACGCCCTACTCCGCAACGCCACCACCCGCGCCGCATCCTCCAACGACAACGCACCCGCCACACACGCCGCCGCAATCTCACCCTGCGAATGCCCCACCACCGCCGAAGGCTCCACACCATACGAACGCCACAACTCCGCCAACGACACCATCACCGCCCACAACACCGGCTGCACCACATCCACCCGCCCCAACGCCACCGCATCACCGAGCACATCCACCAACGACCAGTCCACGAACGGCCCCAACGCCGCCGCACACTCACCCAACCGCTCCGCAAACACCGGAGACGACTCCAACAACCCCACAGCCATCCCCACCCACTGCGCCCCCTGACCAGGAAAGACCAACACCGCACGACCATCACCACCCACCACCACACCCCGCACCAACCCCGGAGCAGACCCACCCTCAACCACCGCACCCAAACCCCCAGCCAAAGCCCCACGGTCCGACCCCAACACCACCGCACGATGCTCAAACGCACTACGCGTCGTCGCCAGCGAGAACCCGACATCCCCGGCCGACAGCTCCGCCCGCTCCTCCACGTACGACGCCAGCCGACCCGCCTGCGCCCGCAAAGCCGCCTCGGAGCGCCCCGACACCACCCACGGGATCCGGGCCGGAGCGTTCTTCCGCTCGGCCCCCGCCACGTCCCGAGCCACCGCGAGCTCCGGTGCCCCGGACAGCACCACATGGCAGTTCGTCCCGCCCACTCCGAACGAGCTCACCCCGGCGGTCAACGCCTCCCGTGTCCCCGCCACGTCCGCGAGCCACGCCTCGGAGGTCGTCTGCACCCGCAGCTTCAGCCGGTCCAGCGGAATGTCAGGGTTGGGCGTCCGGAAGTTGAGGCTGGGGAAGAGTTCGCCGTGCTTGAGCCCCAGGGCCGTCTTGATGAAGCCGACGACACCGGCCGCGCCCTCCAGGTGGCCCACGTTGGTCTTGGCCGACCCCACCAGCAGCGGGGCGTCGGTGGGTCGCCGTGGCGCGCCCAGGACCGCTCCCAGTGCCGCGGCCTCGATCGGGTCGCCGACCTTCGTACCGGTGCCGTGGAGTTCCACGTACTGGACACCGGCGGGGTCCACTCCGGCCTGCCGGTAGGCGCGGCGCAGGAGGTCCTCCTGGGCCTCCTGGTGGGGGGTGGTGAGGTGGTCCCCGCCACCGTCGTTGTTGAGTGCGCTGCCCCGGATGACGCAATACACGGGGTCCCCGTCGGCGAGGGCGTCCGCGAGGGGCTTGAGGACGACGGCGCCGCCGCCCTCGCCGCGTACGAAGCCGTTGGCGCGGGCGTCGAAGGTGTAGGTGACGCCGTCCGGTGACAGCCCGCCGAACCGGGCGGCGCTGATGCCGCTCTCGGGGGCGAGGTTGAGGTGGACGCCGCCGGCGATGGCGATGGATGTCTCGCCGCGGCGGATGCTTTCGCAGGCCAGGTGGATGGCGGCCAACGAGGACGCCTGTCCGGCGTCGAGGGTGAGGCTGGGGCCGCGCAGCCCGAGGTGGTAGGAGACGCGGTTGGCGATGATGCCGCGGTGGAGTCCGGTGAAGCTGTGCCGGTCGATGGCCTCGGGGCCGCCCCGCCGGATCAGCGTGGCGTAGTCGTCCGCGATCACGCCGATGTACACGCCGGTGCGGCTGTCGCGGAGCCGGTCCGGAAGGATTCCGGCGTCTTCGAGGGCCTCCCAGGTCAGTTCCAGGGTCAGTCGCTGCTGGGGGTCCATGGCCGCGGCCTCGCGTGGCGAGATGCCGAAGAAGGCGGCGTCGAAGTGGTCGATCCGGTCCCGGTCCAGGAATCCGCCCCGCCGAGGGGCATCAGTGGCCCCGCCCCGCCGAGGGGCACCGGTGTCCGCGTCCCACCGTCCTTCGGGGGCCTCCGTGATGGCGTCGGCGCCGTCGCGGAGCAGTTGCCGGAAGGTGGCGGGGTCGGGTGCTCCGGGAAGGCGGCAGGACAGTCCGACGACCGCGATCGGCGCGTCCGTCGTGCTCGGCGAGGTGCCGTCGGAACCCTTCATGAGCGTGACTCCCTGGATCCAGGAACGTAGGACGCCGGGCGCACACCAGCGCAACGCGAAGGTCTGCGCCGCGTCCGGACAGGACAGCGGGACAGGAGAACGAGATGGCGAAGCGGGCGGGGAACGGACGGGACATGGGCGGGCGGACCATCCCGCGTGGCGGATGCCACGCGGGCGCTCATGCTCCGCGGCCGGTGACCGTGGTCCGTGGTGCGTGGACCGTGTTCCCCGGGCTTCGTGGATGTCTTGTGGGTCTGGGCGGGGCCTAGTAGATGCCTTCCGGCGCCGATCGCACGACCTGAAGTGGCTTGACGTTGGCGACGCCGTCACACGGCCACTCCGGGCCCGTGTCGTACCGCACCGCGAGGTCGCGCTCCAGCACATTGGGCAGGAAGAGGTCATCGTGCAGGACGGTCAGCCGGACCTGGCCCTGTTCGCCGTATCCGACCACCTTGGACCAGTCGTCCTTGTCGACGACCGCCATGGTCACCTGCGGGTAGTTCGGCAGGTACGGCATGAGGGCGCCGTCGTCCTCCGCGGGCAGGCCCACGGTGTTGCCGAAGGTGTTGGCGTAGGTGACGACGACCAGTCCGCCGTCCAGGGCCTTGTGGAAGGATCTGCGCATCGCGGGGGTGGCGTGTGTCCCGCTGAGCCGTACGCCCTTCAGCCGCGCCACCAGCTCGGGCCTCGCCTTGATCAGGGCCTGTAGCAGGGCCGGGGTGGTGACGAGGTAGTCGACCGGCTGGTGCTCCAGGACCGCGGCGATCTGCTCGGTGATGTGGGCCGTGTACTCCTGCGCGTCCTTCAGCCTGCCGTCGCGGAGCAGCCGCTTGACCCAGCGGGGGTCGAAGTCGATGCCGTACACCCTGCCGTCGTACAGGTCGGCCAGGTCCACCGCGCCGTGTCCGATGAGATGCGGTCCGGTGGGGGTGGCCTGGAGCCAGGTGCGGCCCGGTTCGAATCCCTCGCGCTCGATCACCCAGCGCCGCCAGGCGGCGCGGTGCTCGAGCATCGGCTCGGTGTAGAACACCCGGCAGGGGTTGCCGGTGGTGCCTCCGGAGTCCCAGACCCGGCCGGTCAGGGGCCGGGGCACGGCCTGGGGCACGAGCTCGGCGGGGTCCAGGGTGCGCAGGTCGCCCAGCGGCATCGGACCGAACGCGGACAGCTCGTCGTGGCGGGTGATGTCCCGTGGGTCGATGGCCAGTTCGGCGGCGCGCTTGAGCCAGTACGGGGTGCCGGTGTCGGGATCGAAGTGGCGGCGGACGACCCGGCGGGTCCAGGCGTCGATGTCCTGCGACAGCCACTGGTCGATCTGCTCGGTCACGTCCTTCACTGGGCCACCCCCGCTTCCGTGGAAGGGAGTTCGATACCGAAGTCGTAGACGGCGGTCATCGCCTCGAAGACATGGTCCGGGGATTCCACGTGGACCACGGGGAACGCCGCGCTCTGGAAGGTGCCGAACGCGGCGGGGCCGAGCACCAGGCCCAGTTCGGTTCCGCCGTCCTCCAGTCCGCCGATCATGTGCGGGACACTCACGGGGGCGGTGGGGTTGCGGCGGAAGAGATCGCGGATCTCCTCGGCGGTGGTGAGGGCCTTGCGCTCCATGCACGAGTGCACGGGCACCCGTGGGTCATGGAAGGTCATGGCCTCCAGCGTGGGCTCGAGGAAGTCGCTGATGTGCTGCTGGAGCGGCGAGTGGAACGCCGCGCCGTGGTCGTCGGACACATGCAGCGCGCCGGCCGGGAACCCCGCGCCGAACTCCTGGAGCGCGGAGCGGTAGCCGCCCAGCAGCACCATGCGCTCCTGGCCGGTGCCGACCTTCCCGAGGTCGGCGGAGAGATACACATCGGGGACCCCGGCGAGCAGGTCGTCGGTGGCGGTGTCGTAGGGGATCCGCAGCATGGCGACGGCCTGCGGGCCGTTGTCCGCGGCCGGCGGTGGCACTTCCCGCAATCGCATCAGGAGGGTGAAGAGATCCTGACGCTCGACGGCTCCGGCGAGAGTCGCGCCGACCAGTGCGCCGAAACTCAGCCCGCATACGGCGGCCGGTGTTATGCCGTATTCCTCGGCGAGAACATCGGCAATTCCTAATACGGCCGCGGCCTGACGAATGGCACCGATGCCTTGTCGGTGCTCCTGTCCGGGTTGCCGTTCCTCTTCGAATATCCGCTGGACGTCGATACCCGTCCACTCGGCGATCCGTTGATAGGTGTGCTGCACACTCGGAAAGAGTTCATACAGCTCCGCGCCGGCTCCCGGCTGATCGTTCATACCACCGTCGAGGACATACGCAAGCGTCACCCCGAAACCCCCGTTTCCGCCCGTTCGCGCCGGGCCAAAGCATGCCGCATCGCCGCGGCACCCCATGAACTGCTCCCCCGAGATCCCCGTTCCGCTAGCGGGTCTCAAGAATCACCCAGCTGTTCGCGTTCGCTCATCAAACCTCTCGCCGCCAAGGCGTGTCAAGCAAGATCCACACGCCTTGCGCCACCTTTGCCTAACCCCGGCCGGCCCCATTGCGCAACCGTATTCCGGCCTCCTCACGGGGGCCGCCGAGCTCCTCCCAGACCTGGTCAAGGGCCTTGACGAACATCTCCACCTCGGAGGTGGAATGGACGGCTCCGGGGGCCACCCGCAGGATCTCCTCACCGGCCCGTACGCTGGGCGCGTTGATCGCCTGCACATAGATGCCGTGCCGCTCCAGCAGGGCCGTGGACATGCGCTTGCACAGGACCTCGTTCCGCACCAGCACGGACACGATGTGGGTGAGGTCGGAGATGAAGGGGATCCTGCGCTCCTTCAGCAGCCGGTGCATCAACTGTGCGTTTGCCCACAGCCGTTCCCTTTCGGCCTCCGAGGAGCGCAGATGGCGGACGGCGGCGAGGGCGGCGGCGGCCACGGCGGGCGGCATCGCGGTGGTGAAGATGAAGGAGCGGGAGAACATCCGGACCGCCTCGATCACCTCCGCCGGGCCCACGATGTATCCGCCGTTGGTGCCAAAACCCTTGGCCAGCGTGCCCATGATGACGGTGAACCGGTCGGCCAGCCCCTCGCGCGCCGCGATGCCCGCGCCCTGCGGGCCGTACATGCCCACCGCGTGCACCTCGTCGAGGAAGGTCATGGCACCATGGCGCTCGGCGATGTCGGCGATCTCCGCGAGTGGCGCGATGTCGCCGTTCATCGAGTAGACCGACTCGGTGACGATCAGCTTGGGCGCGTCGGGGTCGGCGGCCGCGAGCAGTTCCTCGAGGTGCGCCGTGTCGTTGTGCCGGAAGATCCGCTTCTGGGCGCCGCTGTGGCGCAGACCGTCGATGATGGAGGCGTGGTTCAGCGCGTCGGAGAAGACGACGCACCCCTCCATGCGGCCCGCGATGACGGACAGCGCGCCGTCGTTGGCGGTGTAGCCGGAGGTGAACAGCAGCGCGTCGTCCTTGCCGTGGAGCGCGCTGAGCTCCTTCTCCAGCAATACGTGGCAGTGGTTGGTGCCGCCGATGTTGCGCGAGCCGCCGGCGCCCGCCCCGTACTCGTCGACGGCTTCCTTCATGGCCTCCAGGACGGCGGGGTGCTGGCCCATGCCGAGGTAGTCGTTGCTGCACCAGACGCTGATCCGGGAGGTGTCCTCGACACCGCTGACGCTGGCGGCGGGGAACTGACCGGCGAGCCGTCCGATCTCCAGGAACTCCCGCTTTCCACCGTCAGAACCTTCGGTGAGGCGCGAAAACAGGTCCAGATATTGGGTCGTCACGTCCACTCACTTCGCTTTTAGGCTACTTGGGGATCGCGCAGAAAGCGGGATGAGCCGTAGCGACCCCCCGCCGACGCCAATCTACATGCGGTCGGCCGTCAATCGGTATGCCGAAAGGCAACCTCCGCACACCCGACCCGGTTTCACGGCAGGAAACTGACGGGTGGATGGAAGAAGGTTGCCACGCCGGGGGCAGGGTGTCATCCTTCAGCGGGAAACGGCACCTTGAACTCATCGGCACACGGCGAACTGGAGTTTCGATGTCTCCGACCGACAATTACGTCCGACGGGTCCTCGAGGCTCTGTCGGCCGATTCGGAGCGGGTTGCCCTGCTTCGCGACGATGAGCGGTTCACCGCCGGTGAGTTCACCCGCACCGTGGTCGCGGCGGCGGAATTGCTGCGCCGCCAGACAGCGGAGGAAGAAATTCCGGTCGTGGCCGTACTGACGGTCGCCAACACCCCGGCCACCATCATTCTGCGCTATGCGGCGAACCTCATCGGTGCCACGGTGGTCCATCTGCACTCCACCAACGCGGTGGACCCTACCGATCAGCTGGCCACCCGCGAGCGGCACGAGATCCTGAAGAAGACCGGCGCCACGTTCCTCGCCGTGGACGAGGAGAACCTGGGCCTGGCCCGGGAGCTGTGCGAGCGTCTGCCGGAGCCGCCCCGGCTCGCCGCGCTGGGCTCCCTCGGCCCCGATGTGCTGGACCTGACCACGGGCGACGCGGACGCCTTCGATCTGACGGTCGTGGAGACCGACCCCGAGCGTCCGGCCGTGGTCCTGTTCACCAGTGGCACCAGCGGCAGCCCGAAGGGTGTCACACTCCCCTTCCGGGTCCGAACTCTCTATCTGCGGGCGGGACTTGACGCACCCGGCCCGATCACCTATCTGTCCACGCTGCCGGTGAGCCACTCCAACGGCTCCGGCGCCGACCTCGCCCTCGCCTCCGGTGGCACGGTGGTGCTGCACGAGGGCTTCGACGCGAGCGCGGTGCTCGACGCGGTGGAGCGGCACCGGGTGTCCGCGCTCACCCTCACCCCTCCGCAGCTGTACATGCTGGTGGACCACCCCGCCATCAAGGACACCGATCTGTCGAGCATCCAGATCATCTCCTACGGCGGCTGCCCCGCCGCCGCGGCCCGGCTGGCCGAGGCGGTCGAGGTGTTCGGCCCGGTCCTGCTCCAGTTCTACGGCACCACCGAGACCAGCGGGATCAGCGTGCTCGCCCCGCCGGACCACTTCGACCCCGAACTGCGGTCCACCGCCGGCCGGCTGACCGCCGAGGTGCGCGTCCGTGACGTGGATGACGAGCGCGATCTGCCGGCGGGTGAGATCGGCGAGATCTGCGTACGGTCGCCGTTCAACATGCTCGGCTACTGGCGCGAGCCGGAGCTGACCGCGGAGGCCGTACGCGACGGCTGGGTGTACACCGGTGACCTCGGCGCCCTCGACGAGCGCGGCTATGTGCGGCTGCACGGCCGGGTGGGCGAGGTGATGAAGACCAACGGTATCAAGGTCCATCCCACCGCCGTCGAGAACGCGCTGCTGACCCACCCCGATGTGGCCCAGGCCGCGGTGTACGGAGTGGCCGACGGGGACCGGGTGGAGCACATCCACGCCGCCGTGGTGCTCAGGACCGGTGGCGTCGCGGACTTCACCTCGCTGCTCGACCATGTGTCCGGTGAGCTCTCGCCCAAGCATGTGCCGGCCGCCATCACCTTCCATGACGACCTTCCGCTGACCGGCGCGGGCAAGCCGGACAAGCAGCGGCTGGCCGCCCAGCGGGCCGGGGCATGACGCTCACCGCGGCGGCGGTGCTCGCCGAGTCCGCGCTGCGGCGCCCGGACCACCCCGCGCTCGTCTTCGACCCGCGGCGCATCACCTACCGCGAGCTGTGGGACGCCACCCGGCGGTACGCCGCCGTACTGCGCGACCAGGGCATCGGCCCCGGCGATCGGGTGGCGCTGCTGCTGCCGAACACCCCGCACTTCCCGATGGTGTACTACGCGGTGCTGGCGCTCGGCGCCGTGGCCGTCCCGGTGCACGGTCTGCTGCGCGCCGACGAGATCGTCCATGTGCTCCGCGACTCGGAGTCGAAGGTGCTGGTGTGCGGGGCGCCGATGCTCACCGAGGGCGCCAAGGGAGCGGAGGTGGCCGGGGTTCCGGTGGTCACCGTGCTGGAGGAGCACGACGGCGGCCGGCCGCGGCTGGACGCCCTCGCCGAAGGCGCCGAGCCCATCGAGCGGTGTGTTCCGCGCGAGCCCGACGACCTCGCCGTGGTCCTGTACACCTCGGGCACCACCGGCCACCCCAAGGGTGCGATGATCACCCACTTCAATCTGGTGATGAACGTGAGCACCACGATGCGCTCGCCGTTCGACCTCGGCCCCGACGATGTGCTGCTCGGCTGCCTCCCCCTGTTCCACACCTTCGGGCAAACCTGCGGGATGAGCACCACCTTCCTGGCGGGCGGCACGATGGTGCTGATGAACCGGTTCGACGGCCCCCGGGCACTGGACCTGATGGTCACCGAGGGGTGCACCGTCTTCATGGGCGTGCCCACCATGTATCTGGCCCTGCTCGACGCCGCCGCCGAGGACCCCCGCCGCCCAGCCCTCGACCGCGCGTTCTCCGGGGGCTCGGCGCTTCCGGTGAAGGTGCTCGAGGACTTCCAGGAGGTCTTCGGCTGCCCGATCTACGAGGGGTACGGGCTGACCGAGGCATCGCCGGTGGTCGCCTACAACCAGAGGGCGTGGCCGCGTAAACCCGGGACGGTGGGGCGCCCGATCTGGGGGGTCGAGGCGGAGATCGCCGCGGCCGATGTGGAGGACCGGGTCGAGCTGCTGCCCACGGGCGCGGTCGGTGAGATCGTCATCCGTGGCCACAATGTGATGGCCGGTTACCTCAACCGCCCGGAGGCCACGGCCGAGGTGCTGGTCGACGGGTGGTTCCGCTCGGGTGACCTCGGCACCAAGGACGCGGAGGGCTATCTCACCCTCGTGGACCGCAAGAAGGACCTGGTGGTGCGGGGCGGTTACAACGTCTACCCGCGAGAGGTGGAGGACGTGCTGATGCGCCACCCGGCCGTCGCCCAGGTGGCCGTCATCGGACTGCCCGACGAGGTGTACGGCGAGGAGGTGTGCGCGGTGGTGCGGCCACGCTCCGGGACGGCTCCGGACGCGGCGCTCGGCTCGGGGATCGTGGCGTGGGCGAGGGAACGGCTCGCCGGGCACAAGTACCCCCGCCGGGTGGAGTTCATCGACACCTTCCCGCTGGGCCCGAGCGGCAAGGTGCTCAAACGCGAACTCGTCGGCCGCTTCACCACCGGGCAGGAGCCAACCGACCAGTAGCCAACCGACCGGTAAAGAATTGTCGCCTCAGGGGAGTTACTGGCGGATACCTTTACCCGCACCCGCGCCCTCCACCACTATGGGCACTCGTCTCACTGTCGGTGACGCGAGGAGTGGTGAGGGTGACCGACCCGCACGGAACCGAACCCGATGCCACCACCGGGCAGCGGTCGTACGCCCAACTGTCCGACACCGAGCTCACCGAACGGATCCGCTCCGGGGCGCCCACCGCCCTCCCCGCCACCCAGGAACTGAGGGAGCGCCACCTCCCGGCGGTGCTGTCCTACGCCCGGCTCTGCGGCAGGACCCAGGCCGACGCCGAACAGCTCGCCGACCTGTCCTTCGGCCTCGCCGCGCAGGAGACCTGCCGGGGTATCGATCCCTGGGGGCCGTGGCGCCACCATCTGCTGCTGCTCGTCCAGCGGGTGGCCGCCACCTGGGCGGAGGGCAGCCGGGAGGAGCGGTTGGATCCCGCGTTCGCCGAGTGGCTCGGCCACTCCGGTACCGCCACGGGCGGTGCGGCCGGACTCCCGGGGCCGAGGGGGCGTTCGGCCATGCTCGGCGGCTTCCTCACCCTCTCGGCGCGCACCCGCGATGTCCTGTGGTACAGCGTGGTGGAGGAGGAGCCCGACACGGTGGTGGCCACCTTCGCGGGCGTGGCGCCGCACACCGTCCCCACGCTCCGGGAGACGGCACAGAGCGCGCTGCGCGAGGCATGGCTGCGGACCCATCTGGAGCGTGGCGGCGAGCAGATGTGTCGGGGGTTCAGGGGCCTCATCGAGGCGGCGGTACGGCCGGAGAACCCCCGGCGCTGTGATGACCTGGACCGCCATCTGTCCGGCTGCCTTTCGTGTGCCGGGGTGTACGGCGAGCTGCTGCGGATGGACGAGGATCCCCGGCCCGTGATCGCCGATGGGCTCCTGGGGTGGGGCGGGACGTCCTACGTCACGGCGGAACCGGTCGCCGGTGTGCCCTCGGTGGGGTCGGCGGCGGCGTCGCCCGCGGAGCCGCCACGGCCGGAGCCTCCCCTGGTCCCCGCTCCCCCGCCGCCGTACCCACCGGGGCCCGCCGGAGTCCCGTCGAACGTACCGATGGACGGTGGATCCACGGGACGTTGGCGCCTGCGGACCAGGATCGGCTCCCGGCCGCCCGCGACGGCCGCACTGGTCGCGGTGGCGGCCGTGGCGGCGGTGGCCCTCACCGTCGCCCTCCTGGTGTCCGACGGGGACGACATGGCCCCGGCCGGCCGTGCGAACACCCCCGCGCCCACGGCCACCCCGGCGGCTCCTTCGTCAGACCCCACGACGGATGCGCCGGCTCCGACGAAGAGGCCACAGCGCCCGCCGAACCCCGGTGGCATGACCCAACCGCCCACGACCGCGCCCGCCACCACTCCCCCGAGCACCGCCCCCGCGCCCTCCGCCCCGATCCCGGACGACAGCTTCACCGTGGTGGTCAACGCCGCCTCCGGGCTCTGTCTGGACATCCGCGACCAGGAGGTGGAGAAGCGCGCGGACGCCGTCCTGGCCCAGTGCAGCGGGAGCGACACCCAGCGGTGGCGGCTGGACTCGGAGGGGCTGCTGCACACCGAGGCCGATCCCGACTTCTGTCTGGACTCGCGCGGGGACACCGACCGGGGTGTGGGCATCTGGCCGTGCTCGTCCGCCGACGGCGACAACGGCGAGAACCTGCGGTTCGCGGTCGACCGCGACGGGGTGATCCGCCCTCATATCGCGCCCGACTTCGCGGTCACCCCGGACGGCGACGACCCCGACAGCGAGGTCGAGCTGCGCTCGGCCGAGGACCGGAACGACCAGCGGTGGAACGCCGGTCTCGGAGATGCCTCGGCCGATGTGTCGGTGTCGGACCCCACTCCGGCACGCTGATCCGCAGCGGCACCTCAGGGCGCGGTGCTCCCCGCCCCCTCCGGGCGGCGGAAGAGGGCCGTCCACAGGAACGGCTCCCCGAAGAGCGGGGAGCCGGACGGCTCGTCCCGCATCCGGCGCAGCTCGATCTCGGTCAGCTCGGAGAAGATCCAGCGCAGGGAATCCGGTGTGTAGGCGAGGCCGCCCTGAAGCCCGGATTGACGGTAGAAGGCCGCGTCGGGCAGTTCGGAACCCATCACACCCGCCGCGAAGCAGCTGAGGGCGAGATGGCCGCCGGGGGCCAGGGCGCGTTCGAGGAGCGCGAGGTAGCTGATCCGGCGGTGCGGCGGCAGATGGTGGAAGCAGCCGGAGTCGCAGATCAGGTCGTACGGCCCGGCCAACTCGCCGGCGGTGAGGGCGAAGGCGTCCCCGCGGTGGAACCGGACCTCGGCCCCGGCCTCATGGGCGCGCTCCTCGGCCCAGGAGATGGCCGTGGGCGAGAGGTCGACGGCGTCCACCGTGAACCCCCGGGAGGCGAGGTGGAGGGCGTTGCGGCCGGGGCCGCACCCCAGGTCGAGGGCCCGGCCCGGAGCGATCAGGCCACGGTCGAGGTATGACACCAGATGCTCATCGGGCTTCGCCACGAAGAACGGGACGGACTTGGCGCGGTCCGCGTAGAAACCGTCCCACCACGAGGCGCCGCCGGCCGTCCAGCGGTCGGCCTCCGGTGCGAAGAGGCCGTCCAGGAGCCTCAAGACGTCGTCCACCGTGCGTATGTTCCGGTCCACGCGCTCCCCTTTCCCGAGGGGTGAAACATAGCCACGGGATCGGCGAAAGGCCAGATCACAGGGGGTGCGGCAGGGGCACGGGCGGGCGTCGGCGGGGCCGGGGGCGGGGCGGCGGAGGAGTTGTCCACGGCCGTGGGCACCGGCCGCCCACATGCCCGCGGAAGAGCGCCAAGGGGCCGGTTTCGGCGGCCCCGAGGCGCCTTTCTCAGAACGCTGCTGAACGGTTCTCCGTGTCGGCTCGCCCTTCGTGTTTCCAGCCCGTCAGCGGGTCATCCGGCGTCCAGGCCGAAGAAGGTAATGGCCCGTGCGGCCATCCCGGCGGCCGGGAGGGAGTGTCCGGTGCCCTGCACGCTGATCGCCTCAACGGGGGCCTGGTTGCCCGTGGCGCCGTAGCGGGTCCGGGTCCAGGAGGACTGCGGATGGTCCGTGAAGACGGGGGTCTGGCTCACCCCGAGCACATTGGTCCACTGCTTGATCTCCTCGCCGAAGTTCGGATAGCGCAGGGTGTTGTCCGCGGTGCCGTGCCACAGCTGCATCCTCGGCCTGGCACCCTGGTATCCGGGGTAGGCCCCGCGTGCGAGATCGCCCCACGCCTGCGGTGTCTTGGTGATGGTGCCGTTGGCGCAGGCGGTGTTCCAGCCGGATCCGTCGGTGGTGGCGAAGCAGCCGAAGGGCACGCCCGCGAAGGCCGCGCCCGCCTTGAACACATCCGGGTAGTCGCCCAGCAGGACGTTGGTCATCATGGCGCCCGACGAGGCGCCGGTGACGTACACCCGGTTGGGGTCGGCGTTGTGGCGCTGCTGGGCGTAGCGGACCATCGAGACGATGCCCACCGGGTCGCTGCCGCCGTCGTGCCGCAGCGCCTGCGGGGAGGAGACGTCGAAGCAGGCGCCGCTTCTGGTGGCGGAGGGGTAGATGACGATGAAGCCGTACCGGTCGGCCAGGGAGGCGAACTCGGTGCCGGAGTAGAACGCGGGCCCCGAGCCCGTGCAGTAGTGCACCGCCACGAGGACGGCGGGCCGTGCCGCGACGTTGTTCGGCACGTACTCGTACATGCGGAGGTTGCTCGGATTGTTGCCGAAGCCCGTGACCTCGGTGAGCGAGGCGGCCGCCGCGGGCGGCGGTGCCAGCAGGAACAGCGTGGCGAGCAGCGGCAGTACGCCGCCGAGTAACGCCGCGGCCATCGACCCCGGTGTCCTTGGGCGGCGCCTGGGCGTGGGGGTGGCTTCCGCGGCGGCGGGAGTGTGGTTCATATGACGGTCCTTCCTGGGCTGTGACGGTGAAGGGGCGGCTCATGCCGCCCGTGCGGCCGACCCGTTACCGTGCGCCCCGGACCCGGTGGTGGCGAACGTGGGGTTGCCGATGCTGCCCGGCACCGATCGCAGCGCCCGCCACCAGACGTCGGCCATCTTGTCGTAGCCACCGGCGTTGGGGTGCACCCCGTCGGCTAGGTCCGCGGGTGTCAATGCGCTGTACATGTCAACTAGATGGACACGCTTGCCCGCGTTGACCTTGCTCTGCACGATGCCGGGGATCGCCGCGTTGTACGCCCGTACCGTCGAGTCCATGAAGCCCAGCGGGGTGATGGTGGCGACGAAGAGCTCCGCGTTCGGCGCCTGGGCGGTGATGTGGTCGATCAGGGTGGAGAGCCTGGCCGGCGCCCCGGCGGGGTTGCTGCCGTAGATGTCGTTGGTCCCGATGTGCAGCAGGATCGTGTGCGGGTTCTGGGTGCGCAGCCAGTTCACGACGTTGTCGTCGATCTGCTGGATCGTCCAGCCGGAGTGGCCCTCGTGGTCGTGATCGCCGAGGCCGGACGGGCCGTTGAAGAGCGAGCCGACGAAGTCGACTTTGTAACGGCCCGCCGTGAGCTTCTGCCACAGGCCGACGCGGTAACCCCCCGGGACGTTGAATCCGTCGGTGATCGAGTCGCCCAGCGGCATGACCTTCACACCGCCGTTGGACTCGGCGTGCGCCGGACCGGCGCCGAGCGGGACGAGAAGGGCGAGAAACGCGACCAAGGCGATCAGGGCGGCGAGCGGATGTCTGGTGCGTGCCATGCGCTTTCCTTTCGGCGGTCCATGAGGTTCGGTCCGTGGGCGCCCGCGGAACGGGTGCGGACGCCTTGGTGCGGAACACATCATGGGAGCCATGGGAGCGCTCCCATACCGGTGTAGAGCAGCGCACCGCCACCGTCAAGCCCTCTCGTCCTCAGGGATGGACGGCGATCTGCCGGCGGAAGCACACCCGGTGCTGTCCGGGTCCGTCGTAATCCCCGTGCACAGGCAGGCCGTTGACCTGACGGTCGCCCTCCTCGAGCATGAACCCCATGGCCCGGTGGAAGGCCACGGACCCGGTGTTCAGGGGCGAGGTGATGGCGTGCACCTCACGGCGGCCCGCCTCGGCGGCACGCTGGAAGAACGCCGTGTAGAGCCTGCGGCCCACGCCCTGCCCGCGCAACTCGGGCGCCACCCCGACGAAGTGGATGTACGCCTCGTGGTCGTTGTCCGCGGCGTGGAAGCCCACGAGGAACGCCTTGATGCCGTCGCCGTCCTCCAGGACCAGGCTGGTGCCGGAGAAGAATTGCAGAAACAGCCTGGGCAGCAGCATGGAAAGCTCACGCGCCTGATCGGGGGTGCGTGAGTCGCCCCACCACTCCCGTACGCACTCGACGATCGTCCCGTGGTCGGAGACGTGGGCCCGGCGCAGTGTCATCTCACTCATGTCGCAACAGGCTACGCACGTACGGCACCGGGTGTGTCATCACCGCGCCGGGTCGGCGGCGCGGTGATGACGGGCCGGAGTGGCGGCGGTTGTTCAGAGGGCCGTCATGACGTGCTTGACGCGGGTGTAGTCCTCGAAGCCGTACGCGGAGAGGTCCTTGCCGTAGCCGGACTTCTTGTAGCCGCCGTGCGGCATCTCGGCGGCGAGGATCATATGGGTGTTGATCCAGACGCAGCCGAAGTCCAGGGCCTTGGACATCCGCATCGCGCGGGCGTGGTCCTTGGTCCACACCGAGGACGCCAGCGCGTACTCCACACCGTTGGCGTACGTGACGGCCTCGGCCTCGTCGCGGAAGGACTGCACGGTGATGACCGGGCCGAACACCTCGTTCTGGACGATCTCGTCGTCCTGCTCGAGCCCGGAGACCACGGTGGGCGCGTAGAAGAAGCCCTTGTCACCGACCCGGTGGCCACCCGTCTGCACGGTGGCGTGCGCGGGCAGCCGGTCGATGAAGCCGGTGACCTGGGCCAGTTGGTTGGCGTTGTTCAACGGCCCGTACAGCACGTCCTCGTCGTCGATGCCACCGCCGGTCCTGATCGCTGCGGCGGCCTTGGCCAGCGCGCTCACGAACGCGTCGTGGACCGACTCGTGGACCAGGACACGCGTGGCCGCGGTGCAGTCCTGTCCGGCGTTGAAGAATCCGGCGAGGGAGATGCCCTCGACGGCCGCCGCGATATCGGCGTCCTCGAAGACCACCGCCGGGGCCTTGCCGCCCAGTTCAAGGTGGACCCGCTTGATGTCCTTCGCCGCCGACGCGGCGACCTGCATGCCCGCGCGCACCGAGCCGGTGATGGCCGCCATCGCCGGGGTGGGGTGCTCGACCATCAGCCGGCCGGTCTCGCGGTCGCCGCACACCACGTTGAAGACGCCGGACGGGAGGCCCATCTCCTCGAGGATCTCGCCGATGATGCCCGCGAGCAGCACGGTGGACGCGGGGGTGGTGTCCGACGGCTTGAGGACGACGGTGTTGCCCGCGGCGAGGGCCGGGGCGAACTTCCACACGCCCATCATCAGCGGGTAGTTCCACGGCGCGACCTGGGCGCACACCCCGATCGGCTCCCGTCGGACGATCGAGGTCAGGCCCTCCATGTACTCGCCCGCCGACCGGCCCTCCAGCAGACGCGCGGCTCCGGCGAAGAACCGGATCTGGTCGACGATCGGGGCGATCTCCTCGGTGAGGGTGAGGGTGCGCGGCTTTCCGGTGTTGCGGCACTCCGCCTCCGCGATCTCCTCCGCCCGCGCCTCGACGGCGTCCGCGATCTTCAGCAGCAGCCGCTGCCGGGTGGCCGGGGTGGCGTCGCGCCAGGCGGGGAAGGCCGCCGCGGCGGCGGTCATCGCGGCGTCGACGTCGGCGGCGCCGGACCGGGGCGAGGTGGCGTACACCTCGCCTGTGACCGGGTCGGTGACCTCCAGGCGGCGGCCGTCGGCCGCGTCGGTGTACTCGCCGTCGATGTGGTTGCGCAGTACGAGAAGCTCGCTCATCGTTCCGTTTCCGTGATCGTGGCCGTGGCCGTCGTCGCAGCCGTATCCGTGGCCGTGGCCGTCGTCGTGCCGGGCGCTGCCGAGAGGTGTTCATGCACGGCCAGCCAGTGGCCGTGGGGCTGACGGCGGAAGACGATGGTCTCGCGCTCGTGGCTGGTCTCCACACCGGCCGTGGTGCTCACCGTGGTCTCCACCAGGTGGGTGAACACCGCGCTGTCGCCGAGGAGTTGGACCAGCCGGTCGGTGGAGACGCAGGACAGGACGCGGAAGCCGTCCTCCGCGACCCAGCGGTCCCACAGGGCCCGGTAGTCCGCGGTGGAGCCGAGCCGTTCTGAGGTGGTGTGGAAGACGAATGTGGCATCGGGCGCGAACGCCGCGAAGTAGTCGTCGAGGCGGCCTTCGCCGAACGCCGCCACCAGGGCGTCGGCGGCCCGCAGAACCTCGTCGTGCATGGGGTGGTGCTCCTTGCGTGGGTGGTTCAGCCGACGCGGGCCACGGCCCGCACCGGGGCGCCGTCGGCGGCGGGGAGCCGCAGCGGCAGCAGGGAGACCTCGATGGGCTCTCCCGCCGTCTGCGCGTCGAGCAGGGGGTCGAGACCGGTGAGGTTCTCGGCGATGACGGCGTGGGCGCCGCACAGGATCCGGTGGGCGGGGAGGTCGTCGGCGGGGGTGGCATCGACGCTCAGCGCGTCGATGCCGACGGTGCGGATCCCGGCGTCCACCAGGAGTTCGGCGGCCTCCGGGGTGAGATACGGATGGGCGAGGTAGTCGTCGTGGCCCCAGTGCCGCGACCAGCCGGTGGCCACCAGCACGATGCTCCCGGCCCGCAGCCGGCCCTCGAACAGGGACGGCCCGAGCGGTGTCCGGGGCTCCGCGCCACGGGCGTCCACCACCACCGCCCGCCCCCAGAAGCGCTCCAGGGGCAGCCGGTCCAGGGTGGGCAGCGCGTCGTCGATATGGAACGGGGCGTCGACATGGGTGCCGGACTGCGACCCCATGTCCAGGTGCAGCACGTTCACCCCGTCGGCGGCGACGCTCAGCGCGGGGGCGATGGCCACCCGCGGATCGCCGGGGTAGACCGGCATGCCCGTGACCAGGGGTACGGAGAGGTCGATGAGGCGCACGGTGGTCTCACGCCCCTTCCGCCACCGCGGGCACGGGCACACCGGCCTCCGTGGTGATCGGCGGTACGGGCGCGTCCGAGGCGCGGACCAGCCGCGGTCCCTCGGGCCCGTACACCTCGCGCGGCTCGGGGAAGAGCCACAGCAGCGCCAGATAGAGGAGCGAGGCGGTGGCGAGGCCCACCGGCAGCGAGATGTCCGCGCCGCGGGCCAGATCGCCGAACGGCCCGACGAACTGGCCGGGGACGTTGACGAAGAGCAGGGCGAGCACCGCCGCGGTCAGCCAGGCGCCCATGCCACGCCAGTTCCAGCCGTGGTGGAACCAGTAGCGGCCACCGCGCTGGCGCCGGTTGAACACCTGGAGCGAGTCGGGGTCGTACCAGCCGCGCCGGGTCACATAGCCGAGCACCATGATGATCATCCAGGGGGCGGTGCAGGTGATGATCAGCGTGGCGAAGGTGGAGATGGACTGGGACAGATTGGCGGCGAACCGGCCCAGGAAGATGAACCCGATCGAGAGCACCCCGACGAACAGCGTGGCCTGCACCCGGCTGAACCGGGTGAACACGCTGGAGAAGTCCAGGCCGGTGCCGTAGAGCGAGGTGGTGCCGGTGGACAGGCCGCCGATGAGGGCGAGCAGGCACACCGGCAGGAAGTACCAGCCGGGCGAGATGGCCAGCAGTCCGCCGACGTAGTTCGGCGCCCCGGCGTCCATGTACGGCGCGGCCTTCTTGGCGATGATCGAGGCGGTGGCCAGGCCGAAGAAGAACGGCAGGATGGTGGCGATCTGCGAGGCGAACGCCGCCGTGACGACCTTGCGGCGCGAGGTGTCGGCGGGGATGTAGCGCGCCCAGTCGCCGAGGAAGGCGCCGAAGGACACCGGGTTGGACAGCACGATCAGTGCCGAGCCGATGAACGCGGGCCAGAACCCGGCCGTGGCCGTCGAGGGGAACACCCCCTGGTAGCCGGGGTCGAAGTCCCCCACGAAGGCGAAGAAGCCGAGGACGAACAGCGTCGAGGCCGCCACCACCGCGATCTTGTTGACGAAGAGCATGAACCGGAAGCCGTACACGCACACCGTCAGCACCAGCGCCCCGAAGACGCCGTAGGCGAGCGCGAACACCCCGTCGTTCTGTGGCACGCCCATGAGCCGGTGGGCGCCGCCGACCAGCGCGTCACCGGAGGACCACACCGAGATGGAGAAGAACGCGATGGCGGTGAGCAGCGACAGGAAGGAGCCGACGATCCGCCCGTGCACCCCCAGGTGTGCCGAGGAGGAGACCGCGTTGTTGGTGCCGTTGCACGGGCCGAACACCGCGAGCGGGGCGAGGATCAGGGAGCCGCCCACCACGCCGAGCAGGGTGGCCGCCAGGCCCTGCCAGAAGGAGAGCCCGAAGAGGACCGGGAAGGCGCCGAGCACACAGGTGGCGAAGGTGTTGGCGCCGCCGAACGCGACGCGGAACAGGTCGAAGGGGGTCGCGGTGCGGTCCGCGTCGGCGATGCGCTCGACGCCGTAGCTCTCGACCTCGGTCAGTGCCGGGGATTCACTCATCCGTCTTCTCCCGCTTCCCTTGCAGTGCGAGCAGGCTGATCAGGTCGTAGGCGACGTGGGAGGCCGCGACCGAGGTGATCTCGGCGTGGTCGTAGGCGGGCGCCACCTCCACCACATCCGCGCCGATCAGCCGGCATCCGGCCAGGCCGCGCAGGATCTCCAGGAGCTCGCGGGAGGTCAGGCCGCCCGCCTCGGGGGTGCCGGTGCCGGGGGCGTGGGCCGGGTCGAGGCAGTCGATGTCGATGGAGATGTACAGCGGCCGGTCGCCGATGCGCTGGCGCAGCTGGTCGGCCACCTCGTCGGCGCCGCGCCGGTAGACATCGGCGGAGGTGACGATGCCGAAGCCCAGCTTCTCGTCCTCGGTGAGGTCCTGCTTGCCGTACAGCGGGCCGCGGGTGCCGACGTGCGAGAGGGCTGAGGTGTCGACGATGCCCTCCTCCACGGCCCGGCGGAACGGGGTGCCGTGGGTGTGCTCGGCGCCGAAGTAGGTGTCCCAGGTGTCCAGGTGGGCGTCGAAGTGGAGCACCGCGACCGGGCCGTGGCGCCGGGCGGCGGCGCGCAGCAGCGGGAGCGCGATGGTGTGGTCGCCGCCGATGGTGACCAGGCGGGTTCCCTCGGCCTGGAGGCCGCTCGCGGCGTCCTGGATGGTCTCGATGGCCTCGCCGATGTCGAAGGGGTTGACGGCGATGTCACCGGCGTCGGCCACCTGCTGGGTGGCGAACGGGGACACGTCAAGGCCCGGGTGGTAGGGGCGCAGCAGCCGGCTGGCCTCGCGGACCGCGGCGGGCCCGAAGCGGGCGCCGGGGCGGTAGGAGACACCGCCGTCGAACGGGACGCCCACCACCGCCACGTCGGCCCCCGCGACCTCGTCGAGGCGGGGCAGCCTGGCGAAGGTGGCCGGGCCGGCGAAGCGCGGGACCCGGGAGGAGTCGACGGGCCCTCGGGGTTCGGTCATGGTGTTGCAGTCCCTTCTTGACGTGCGCCGGTGGGGTCCGGTCGAGCGAGTCTGCACAGCGGAGGAACCGCGCGACAATCGTTGCTGAGACAAAGAGTTAGGCTCAATTTGTGGTGAACAACAAAGAGCAGGGTGTGACGGTCGACGATCTGCTGTCGTATCCGGCCCTGCAACTGCGGTTGATCGCGGGTGGCGCGGGGCTGCACCGCTCGGTGTCCTGGGCGCATGTGAGCGAGCTGGACGACCCCACGCCCTGGCTGCTCGGCTCCGAGATGATCATGACGACGGGGATAGCGATGCCCCGCTCGGCGGCCGGGCAGCGCGCCTATCTGGAGCGGCTGGACGACGCCGGGGTGGCCGCCCTGGCGGTCTCCGCCCAGCTGCGGATGCCCCCGCTGCGCCGCGCGTTCTTCGACGCCGCCGAGGAGCGGGGGATGCCGGTCCTGGAGATCCCGCTGGCCGTGCCGTTCATGGCGGTGGCGCAGGAGGTGGCCGCCGCCGTCCAGGAGGACGCCCGCCACCGGCTGGGCGCCCAGCTCCAGGTGTTCGGCGCGCTGCGCTGGCTGACCTCGGAGAACCTGGACACCGCGACGCTGTTCGGCCGACTGGAGAAGCTGTCCGGCTACGACATCTATCTGTGCACCACCCAGGGCCGGCCGCTGCTGCCGGGTGTGCCCGCGCCCGACGCGTCGGTGATCCCCGGCTCGGCGGACGCCCCGCCGACCATCCCCGGTGGCTTCGCCCTCCCGGTCCCCTCGCCCGGTGGCCCGGCGGGTTTCCTCATCGCCTTCGAACGGGAGGGCGCGCGCCCGGCGGGGCTCGCCGTGGTGCAGCACATCGCCACGGTGGCCGCCCTCCAGCTCGCCATGGTCCGCACCGAGCGGGAGACGCTGCGCCGCGAGGGCGCGGAGATCCTGGCCGAGCTGCTCCAGGGCGCCCTCGAACCCGCGGTGGCGCGCCGCCATCTGCTGCGCCACTCCATCGAGGGCGAGACCGTGCTGGCGGTGGTCAGGGGCGTCACCGAGGACGCCGTGCTGCGGGCGCTGGAGGATCAGCCGTGTCTGCTGCTCAAGCGCGGCGAGGACCGTTATCTGCTCGGTGCGCCCGACCTGGGCGAGGCGGTCGAGTCCCTGCCGGGTGTGGCCGCCGGGATGAGCCGCCCGTTCAGCCCCGGCTCCCCGCTGCGGATCGCCCAGCGCGAGGCGCTGTGGGCGGCCTCCCACGCCGTCGCGTCCGGCCGTGCCCTCGTGCGGTACGGCGACGATGTCACCGGCCGCTGGCTGCCCGACGACCCGGCCGCGCTCACCGACCTGGTCGAGCATGTGCTGGGCGAGGCGCTGCGCTACGACACCGGCCACGGCTCACGGCTGCTGACGTCGGTGCGCACGTGGATGGAGCGCGACCGCCGTACGGACGAGGCGGCGGCGGCGCTCCATGTGCACCCCAATACGCTCGCCTACCGGCTGCGCCGCTTCCATGAGCTGACCGGCCGCGATCTGTCCACCACGGGCGCGTTCGCCGAGGTCTGGCTGGCGATCCGGGCGGCGAGCCAACTCGGTCTGCTCGACTGAGCGTGGTTCCTCGGCGCGTTCGGCGCTCAGCGCGGGCGCCGGCCCCAGCAGGTGATGAGCGGGGCGGTGGTGACGTCCATGCCCTCGCCGCGCAGATGGTCCAGATGGCGCTCGATCTCCCGCTCGGTGGCAAGGCCCCCCGCCACCAGTCGCCCGCGCAGCTGACGCACGGTGGCCGCCTCCAGCTCCCGGCAGGCCGGGGAGGTCAGCGGGAAGCAGCCCTCGGCGCGTACGTCGTGCAGCCCGGCGCCGCGCAGCAGGGCGGGCAGGGTGCGGCCGAAGCCGAGGTCCACACCGCGCTCGGCGAGCAGCGCGCGGAACCCGCGGCGGATCCGGTTGGCCAGCTCCTCGGCAGGGCCGCGCTCATCGGGGCAGGCCAGGGGCTGGAGCGCCGGGTCGGCGTCCTCCACGACCAGCCATCCGCCCGGCCGCACCGCCCCGGCCATCCGCCGCAGCGCCTCGGCCCGGTCGGGCAGGTGCACCAGCACCAGCCGGGCGTGGACGAGGTCGAAGCCGTCGCCCGGCGGCTCGTCGCGGGCCACGTCGTGGCGCCGTACCTCGATCGGTCCGGTGGCCGGGCCGGAGAGCTCCATGAGCCAGGAGGTGTCGATGTCGGTCACCAGCACCCGCCCGGTGGGCCCGACCCGCTCGGCGAGGGCGCTGGGCACTGAGGGCCCGCCCGCTCCCACCTCCCAGCAGCGCCATCCGGCGGTCAGGCCGAGCTGGTCGAGGTGGCCCAGGGTCCAGGGGTCGAAGAGCTCGGCCAGCGCGTCGAAGCGCCGGCCGGCCTCGCGCTTCCGGTTGTCCAGCAGATAGCCGGTCTCGGATGTCATGCGCCCCATCCTCCCGCGCCGGCCGCCGTCAGCGTGTCCAGGGCGGTGACGGCGACATGGAGCTGGGTGCGCTGCACACCGGACTCCAGGTCGCGGCCGAGGAGCCGTTCGATGGTGTGCAGCCGCTGGTAGAACGCCTGGCGGGACAGGCCGATCTGTTTGGCGGCGATGGACTTGTTGCCCGCGGCGAGGTAGTGGCGCAGCGTGGTCAGCAGATCGCCCGCGTGGCGCTCGTCGTACTCGATCAGCCTGCCCAGCTGGTGCTCGACATACCTCTGCACACGGATATCGTCGCGGAGCGCGTACAGCAGCTCGGGCAGTCCGACGTCGGAGGGCACGTGGAACGGCCGGTGCGGGGTGCCGGGGCCGATGGCGTCCACGACCTCCTCGGCCTCCCGGAACCCCCTCGCCACCTGGTCGATCTCGGTCACCCCCGGCCCGACGGCCACCACCGCCGGCGCGCCCAGTGTCTCCTCGGTGAGCCGGCTGACCCGCTCCACCACCGGCTGCCAGGCGCTGGCCCGGGCCAGGGCGAGCAGCACGCCGGTCCGGTCCGGGGAGAGCCGCCCCACCAGGGCCCGGATGCCGGAGCCTTGCAGGGCGTCGGCGAGCCGGTCGTCCAGGCCCGTCTCGTCGGCGGTGGCGCCGTGGTGGCCGATGGCGAGGGCGATGAGGCGGTGGCCGACGACCGGTATGCCGAGTGCCTCGACGCGGATGCGTGCCTCGGTGCGGCCGCGGTAGCTCCAGCGCAGCAGCTCCAGCAGGGCGCAGGTGTGGGCCTGGCGGTCCCACTGGGTGTGGCCGGTCAGCCGGGCGAGGGTGAGGGCGGTGGCGGCGCGTCCCAGGATCATGGTGTGTTCCGGGTCGGCCACGGGGGCGGTCGCGTTCGGCACCGCCACCAGCCGCCCCCAGCGCCGACCGTTGTGCTCGACGGGGGCCACCAGCCAGCCCTCGGGGCCACTGGTCTGCGTGGTGTCGGGGGTCGGCGTGGCGCGGGAGCGGCGCTGCCACGCCTCCAGGATCTGGCCGGCCGTGCCGCCCGCCGTACACGAGAACACCGCGTGGTGCAGCAGGTTCTCCAGGACCACCGGGCGGCCCATCAGATCGGCGGCGGCGCGCACCAGCTCCTTCGGCTCGGCGTTGCGCAGCGTCAGCCCGGTGAAGATCTCATGCACCTGCTGGGAGCGGCGCAGCAGCTCGCCCTGCGCGTCGAGGATCAGCGCGTGGACGGTCTGGGTCACCTCGATGAAGCGGATGCCACGGGACAGGACGATCAGGGGGAGGTCCCGGGCGCGGCAGGCGGCCACCAGGTCCGGTGGCGCCTGCTGGTAGCGGCGGCCGAGCTCCACCACGAGCCCCGCGGCGCCGATGTCGGCCAGCTGGTCCACATAGCCGCGCAGCCGGCTGGGGTCGTTGGGCTGGGGCATGCCGGTGGTCAACACCAGCTCCCCGCCTTCGAGGAACGAGGCGGGGTCGAGCAACTCGGTGACGTGCACCCAGCGGACCGCGCGGGTCAGCTGTTCCTCACCGGCCATCACACGGGGAAGTCCCGCGACGATGACGGGAAGACGCAGGACGTCGGCAACCGTGAGCAACGGCATCTGGACGGACTCCCTCCGGATACCGCTCATCATCGCAGAGCCGGGCCGCCGCGCCCAGGGCCGTCGGACCGGGCCCGGGCGCGTCTGCCCCCCTCCCCCCCCACAGCATTCTATTAGGTTTTCGATGGTGGCGATGGGTGAGGTACGGACACGTCCGCCCGCCTCGTGGCGGTCGGCGAGGCGGTAGGCGGTGTACAGGCCGCGCACCCCCAGCCAGCGGAACGGCTCGGGCTCCCAGGTGCCCGGGGCGTGGCCGGTCCACGGCAGCCGGGTGAGCCGGGTGTCGCGAGCCAGGACCAGATCGGTGAGGGTGCGGGCGGCCAGATTGGTGGAGGTGACGCCGTGGCCGACGTACCCACCGGCCCAGCCGAGCCCGGTGGCCCGGTCCAGGCCGACCGTGGCGGACCAGTCGCGGGGCACGGCCAGCACCCCGCACCAGGCGTGGTCCACCCGGGCCCCGGCCGTCTGCGGCAGCATCCGCTCCAGGGTCCCGGTGAGCTGGCCGATCGTGCGCTCACCAACCCGCCCCTCGTTATCGGTGCGCGAGCCGAAGCGGTAGGGCACTCCGCGCCCGCCGATCGCGATCCGGTCGTCGGCGGTGCGCTGGGCGTACATATGGCCGTGAGCGGTGTCCCCGAGGGTCTCCCGGCCCTCCCAGCCGATCTCCCGCCAGATCCGGGCGGGCAGCGGCTCGGTGACGATCATGGAGCTGTTCATGGGCAGCCAGGTGCGCCGCAGCCCCTTGAGGGACGCGGTGAACCCCTCGGTGGCCCGGAGCACGACGGGGGCCCGCACGGTGCCGTGCGCGGTGAGCGCACGTCCCGGTTCGATGGCGGTGACCGGAGACTTCTCATGGATGGTGACACCGAGCCGCTCGACGGTGTCGGCGAGGCCACGGACCAGGGCGGCCGGCTGCAACCGGGCGCAGTGCGGGGTGAAGGCGGCGGCGGTGACCCCCTCGATACGGATGCGCGCCGCGGATTCGGCGGGGGTGAGCAGCACCGAGTCGGCCACCCCCCACTCATGGTCCTGCTCGACCTTGTGGCGCAGCCGGGTGGCCTGGGCCGGGGTGCGGGCGACGCGCAGGGTGCCGCCCTTGACGATGCCCGCGTCGATGCCCTCGCGGGCCGCCACGTCGATCACCTCGTCCACCGCCTCGTTCATGGCCCGCTGCCAGTCCAGGACCGCGGACCTGCCGTAGGCCCTGGCCATCCGGTCGCGGGCACCGGGGATCAGCCCGGAGGCCCAGCCGCCGTTACGGCCCGAGGCGCCGAATCCGGCGAACTCGGCCTCCAGGACGGTGATCCGGAGACCGGGGTCGGCGTGTTTGAGGTAGTACGCGGTCCACAGCCCGGTCAGTCCGGCGCCGACGACGCACACATCCGCATCGCGGTCGCCGGGCAACGCCGGGCGGGGGGTGGGGAGTTCGGCGAACCAGTGGGCGACGCGGCCGTTGACCGGTGCCGGCCGGCCGGCCGTGGTGGCGGTCATGGATTCCCTTCGCGGCGAAGAGCGGTGGGTGGTTGCGGTGGCATGGGTGGCGGTGGGGCCGTGGGCGAGCGTCAGACGCCGAGCAGCGGAGGCAGCCCGGACAGGTCCTTGATCTCCTCGTAGGGCTGGAAGGCCTCCGAGCCGGGGAAGCCGTAGCGGTTCACCCAGATCCGCCGCATGCCCGGGTACCGCTTGGTCGGCATGATGTCGTACTCCCAGCCCTGGGCGGTGTGGATGATGTCCTCGGGGCCGCGGCCGGTGGCCGTCATGAGGTACTCGAACGCCCGCGGCAGCGGCTTGTACGCACCGGCCTGCTCGGCGGTGAGCACATAGTCGAAGTCCACACCCAGCGCCTCGACAGCGTAGGTGATCAGGTCGTCCTCGCTGTTGGAGAGGATCGCGATGTCGTACTCGCCCTTGAGGCGGCGCAGCGCGTCGGGGACCTCGCGGAAGGGGGTGAACTTCTTGATGGCCTCGATCAGCGCCTCGCCGTCCTCGTCCCGGTACTCCAGGCCGTGCAGCGTCATGACATTGCGCAGGGTGCGGCGGACCACTTCCCGGTAGGGCAGGTACTCGTCCAGGACGCCCTGGAAGCGCATCACATACGCGTCGTGGTGGAACTGATCGGGGTCCACGCCGAGTTCGGCGAGCCGGTCCTTGACGATCTCGTGGGTGGCGGTGCGGGTGTCGAAGTTGATGAGCGTGCGGTAGCAGTCGAAGGAGACCAGCTTGCGCATGGGCTCAGTCCTTTCCATTGAACGAGCTTTGACGGGGCGTCAGGCGCGGCTGCTGGCTTCGGCCAGGCCGAGGTTCTTGGTCTCGGGGGCGAGGACGACGGACACCACCAGGCCGATGAGCGTGATGGCCACCCCGATGGCGAGGGTGCCGCGTACCCCGAGGTCGGCGGTGGCCATCGGGAGCAGGAAGGTGCTGGAGGCGGAGCCCACCCGGCTCATGGCGGTGGCGACGCCGACGCCGGTGGCCCGCAGATCGGTGGGGAACAGCTCGCTGGGGTAGACGAATTGCAGCCCGCTGCCCGCGGCCTCGAAGAACTGGAAGGCGGCGAAGAGGGCCACCACCAGGGCCGCGTAGTGCAGTGGCAGCACGGTGAGCGCGATCAGGGAGATGTTGACGCACAGGAAGCTGCCGATGAGCAGCGGACGCCTGCCGATGCGGTTGACCACGACCAGCCCCAGGCCCGTTCCGGCGACCGCGAGCGTGGTGATCAGCGCGCTGGCGCCGAAGGTGCCGGTCACCCCGAAGGACTCCAGCATCTGCGGCTGGAAGGACCGCACCGCGAAGGCCGGCGCCACCTGACAGATCCAGAACAGCGAGCAGAACAGGGCGGGGATCCCATAGCCGCGGCGGAACATCTCGGCGAGGTTGCCGAGCCCGGAGCCGCCGCGCCGGTCCTGGCGGACCTCCGCCAGCAGCTCCTCGGCGCTGACCTCCTGGCCGAGGTGGCGGCGTACCACCTCCCTGGCCTCCTCCACCCGTCCCCGCGACGCCAGCCAGCGCGGCGACTCGGGCACGCCCGCCCGCAGGAGCAGGAAGAGCACGGCGGGGACCGCGCCGGAGGCGAGCATCCAGCGCCAGTCGTCGTCACCGGTGCCCAGCAGCAGCCAGCCGGCCCAGAAGCTGACCCCGTACCCCACCCACCAGGCCAGGACCAGCCCGGACAGGGCGGGGCCGCGCATCCGGCGGGGCACCAGTTCGGTGGTGAGGGCCGAGGCGATCGGGTAGTCGGCGCCGATCGCGATGCCGATGAACAGCCGCAGCACCACCAGCTGCCACGCCTCGGTGACGAAGAACTGAAGCGCCGAGCCGATCACGAACGCGACCAGATTGAGCACATACATCAGATGGCGGCCCACCCGGTCGGTGATCGGGCCGAACACCACACCGCCGAGGAAGACACCGACGAGGACGGAGGCCGCCACCAGCCCGGTCCACATCGTGTCCAGGTCCAGGGCCGGGGTGATCAGGCTGAGCGCCACCCCCATGATGCCGAGCAGATAGCCGTCGCAGAACGGACCGCCCATGGCGACGGCGACCATTCTGCGATGGAAGGCGGTGACGGGGGCGTCGTCCAGGGTGGCGACGGAGCCCTGGACGGGCTCTCGGGAGGGATCGCGGGAGGTTCTGGGAAGGGACATGCTTGCATCTCCTGGGGACGAGGAGGGCCGCTGGGGACGAGGAGGGCCGCTGCGGCGCGGGCCGATGCCGGGGCGGTGGCGGGCATCGTGGATCAAGCATTCGGTGGACACGCACGGCGTGGTACGCGGTGGGGACGGACGCCTACGACGGGGCGGCGGCCGGAGGGCGGGGTGCGCCCGGGGAGAGGAACGGGCTCCGGGGACGGGGCGGGACGGGATGGGCTCCGGAGCGACCGGTGGCGCGTTCCGGCTGGCCATCACCCTGGTTCAGCCGTCGGCCACCGTCAACGTCCACCGTGTTCCGTCCCCCGTCATCGGGTGGACACTCTGTCCGTTGTCCACCGCCGCGGTCTCGGCCACGCTTGAGGCGTCCGCCCGTACCCGTCACGCCCGTGGGAGCCCCGTCATGACCGATGCCACCGCCGCGGCCGCCGCCGTGGGAGCCGGACGTGGCTGACCGACTGGTCGTCCTTTACCGGGACCATCTGCCGCCCAACCGGGCGCGG
The DNA here is from genome assembly GCF_052665095.1 of Streptomyces sp. NEAU-174. Classification (NCBI taxonomy): domain Bacteria; kingdom Bacillati; phylum Actinomycetota; class Actinomycetes; order Kitasatosporales; family Streptomycetaceae; genus Streptomyces; species Streptomyces sp. NEAU-174. Next base: position 151,765 of record NZ_JBQTCE010000004.1, read on the forward strand.
ATCGAGTCCCTCGCCGAGACGGTGTACGCCACCGAGGAGGAGCTGCCGCTGTTCCTCCCCGGCGCGGACGCCCTGCTCGCATGGTGGCCGCTGACCTCCGCGGTGGCCGGCGCCTGGCCGGACGATCCGGCGAAGGCCCCGCGCTGGGTGCATGTGGCGGCGGCCGGGGTGGAGCCGTTCCTCTTCCCCGCGCTGACCGGCAACCCCGAGGTGGTGCTCACCAACGCGCGGGGCGTCTACGACCGGCCCATCGCCGAGTACGTCCTGGGGCTGATCCTCTCCCTCGCCAAGGACTTCCCCGGCACCTGGGAGCATCAGCGCCGCCGGGAGTGGCGGCCCTCGGACAGCGAGCGCATCGGCAACCGTACGGTCCTGGTCTGGGGCACCGGCTCCATCGGGCGGGCCGTCGCCCGGCTGCTGCGCGCGGTCGGCATGCGGGTCAGCGGCGCCGGCCGCACACCACGGGCCGCCGACCCGGACTTCGGCGTGGTGCACGGCCCGGCGGGCCTGCGCGAGGCGCTGGGCGAGGCGGACTATGTGGTCCTCGCCGCCCCGCTCACGCCCGCCACCCGTGGCATGGTCGACGCGCCCGTACTGGCGGCGATGAAGCGGGGCGCGCGGCTGGTCAACGTCGGGCGTGGCCCGCTGGTCGACGAGCAGGCCCTCGTCGACGCCCTGGTCCAGGGCAGGCTGGCCGGGGCGGCGCTGGACGTCTTCACCCATGAGCCGCTGCCGGTGGAATCGCCCCTGTGGGAGATGCCGGGCGTCATCATTTCCCCGCACACCGCGGGCGAGGTCACGGACTGGCGCGCCGACCTGGGCGAACTCTTCCTCGACAATCTGCTCCGCCGGCGCGAGGGCCGCCCCCTGCGCAATGTGGTCGACAAGGCCCTCGGCTATGTGGTGGACGGATGAGACGGCCGCTACGTGACGGATGGTCGAGACGGCCGCTGACGCCCCCCGCGCGTCAGCGGCCGTTTCACCGTTCGGCGCGGACCTGAGGCAACTCCAGCGCCGAGCCCCCGTGCACGGTGATGCGCACGGGCGTGAGGGTGGTCGCGTCGAGCGTCGGCTCGCCGCTTCCGGTGTTGCGGGCGAAACGCGGGTGGGCGCCGCCGCTGAGCTGGAGACGGACCCGGTGGCCGGGGGCGAAGCGGTGGGCGGCGGAGCTCATCGGCACGGTGACCTCCAGCGGGTGCGCGGGTGTGGTGGGCAGCCGCACCAACCCGTCGCACACATTGACGGAGCGGCCCTTCTCGTCGACGTCGCAGAGCCGGGCGAAGACATCGGCGTACCCGGTGTCCGTGGAGATCCGCAGCCGTGCGGCCACCGGGCCGAGGACGTCCATGGGCTCGTCCATCGGCTCACTGGTGAACGTCAGCACATCGGGCCGCCCCTCGAGGTCGCCGTTGTCACGGCTCCCGGCGGCAGGCGAGAGCAGTGGTCCGCCGATGGACGGGGTGGGGTCGGCCGGGTCGTAGCGGAAGGCGGCGAGCGGGGCGGATGCCTCGGACGGCTGCCGGATGAGCCGCCCGTCCCCGGCGGGGAACCACTGGCCGACGGCCGGGGAGGGTGGCCACTCGGCCAGGTCCCGCCACTGCCCCTGGCCGCCGATGTGCACCCGCACCCCGGTCGGGCGCAGCCCCGAGCGGTCGTCACACAGATGCGCGCGCAGCCAGGCGAGGCTTTCGGCGAAGACCTCAGGCCAGCCCTTCTGGAGCGCGGAGGTGTGGGTCCAGGGGCCGACGAGCAGGGAGGTCTCGCAGCCCGCCCGGCGCAGCCGGCCGTACTGCTCGAAGGTCTGGTCCACCAGCGCGTCATGCCACCCGCTGATCAGACAGGTGGGCACGCGAGAGGTGGCCGCGGCGCCGCCCGTGGACGCGCCCTCCCAGAACGGGTCACCGGCGTCGGGGTGGGACATCACCTCGTCCAGCCAGGGCACTTCTCCCCCCAGTCCGCGGACGTACGAGCCGCGCAGCGGCAGCGCCCGGGTCATCTCCGCGAGGTGGCGCCGCAGCCGCAGCGTGGCCCGCAGGAAGGGGCCGAACCCCCGGTGCTGGGAGGTCATACCGGAGCCGACGAGCAGCGCGTTCTCCAGTTGCAGGGCGCCGCCGCGGTGGAACAGGGCGTACGGGTCGTGCAGACCGACCTGCACCACCATCGCCCGCAGCTCCGGCGGCGGGTCCAGGGCGAGCGCCCACTGCACATAGCCGAGGTAGCTCGGCCCGAGGGTGCCCAGCGCGCCGTTGAACCAGGGCCGGTCGCGCAGCCAGTCCACGGTGGCCCGGCCGTCCGCGGCCTCGTTCCGCCAGAAGTGGAACTCGCCGCCCGAGCCACCGGTGCCGCGGCAGCTCTGGAGGACGACATGGAAACCCTGCTCGGCGAAGAGCATGCCGTACATGGGTGACCAGGGCACTCCCCTGCCGTAGGGCGAGCGCACCAGCAGGGTGGGGAAGTCGCCCTCCGCGCGGGGGAAGTAGTGGTCCGTGCGGAGGAGGCTGCCGTCGGCCGCCGGGACCTCGAGGCCCGGCTCCCATCCCGCCTCGTACCGCCTGGCCGGCAGACCGCGCCAGGTCGCCCTCATCATCCGTGCGGACAGCGGCGGCTTGCCCGGGGGCGCGCCCCAGGTGGTGCCGGCCCCGCCGTCCGTGGCCCCGGACACTCCACCACGCGTGTGTGACGTCATCCCGCGTTCCCCCTTCACTCCCGCGTTCCCCCTCCACTAATCCCGTACCACGTACGAGAATAGTAGATGCTTGGATGGATTCCGCAAGTCGCCATGCGGGGAAGGAGCGATCTGGTCGTGGTGCGCGGTGACGGATCCGACGCCGGAGGCGTCGACCCCCAGCAGCTGTGGCTGGACTCCGACCGCCCCCGCAAGGGGCGCAAACCCGCCTTCAGCCGGGCGGCGATCACCGCCGCGGCGGTCGCCCTCGCGGACGCGGAGGGAATCGACGCGGTCACCATGCGGCGAGTGGCCTCCGAGGTCGGCGCCGGGGTCATGTCGCTGTACAGCTACGCCCCCGACAAGGAGACGCTGCTCCAGCTGATGGTCGACCAGGTGAGCGGCGAGCTGTCACCGCCGGACCCGCTGACCGGCGACTGGCGTGCCGATCTGAAGGCCATCGCCCATGCCCAGCGGGCTCTGATGCTCCGCCACCCCTGGCTCCCCACCGCGCTGTTCAACCGCCGCTGGTCCCTCGGGCCCAACACCCTGGCCTTCCTGGAACACGCGCTCGCCGCCCTGCGGCCCACCGCGCTGGACGGCGGCGCGAAGCTGGAGGTGTTCAGCCTGATCACGGGCTTCACCGCCAGGCTCGTCGCCGACGAGATCGCCCAGGCCGCGCTCTCCGCCTCACCCGAGCGGGCCGCCGCCGAAGCCCGCTATCTCGCCGCGGTGGCCGCCGACGGACACCACCCGGAGCTCGCCGAGGCCCTCTCCGCCCCGGTGCGCCCGCTCACCCCCGACGCCACGTTCGCCCGGCTGCTCGACCGCATGGTCGACGGCCTGGACGCCGGCTCGTAAGGCGGCCCGGGGGCTGCCGGCCGGCCCAGGGGCTAGGGGTTGGTCCACGCCTCCGGGTCCTCGGCGAGCCCCAGGACGTCGCCGGGCAGCTTGGCCGCGGCCACCTCCGCGAGGGTCACCTCGCCGAGGATCTTGCGTACGTTGGCCCGTACCGCGATCCACAGCGGCAGCAGCGACTCCGCCGGTCCGCAGTACGACAGCTCGGGCGGGCGCACTCCGCGCACCGACACCAGCGGGCCGTCCACCACCCGGATCACCTCGGCGATGCTGATCGTGTCCGCCGGGCGGGCCAGCCGGTAGCCGCCCTTGCCGCCGCGCTGGCTGGCCACCAGGCCGCCCCGGCGCAGATCCCCCAGGATCCCCTCGAGGAACTTGTGCGGGATGCCCTGCGCGCCGGCGATCACCTCGGCCTTGACGGAGGTGTCCTCCCCCGCCACGGCCAGTTCCAACGCCGCCCGCACCGCATAGTCCGCCTTCGCCGAGATCCGCATGCGCCGATTATCCGCCACCCTGAGGTCCGGGCCGTCAGAAGGGCAGGGTGAACGGGGGGTGCTCACCGTTGAGGAAGTAGTCCCCGACCTCGTGGAGCCGGTGGGCGACGGGGTCGTAGAGGGTGTGGGTGCGCGCGTTGCGCCAGAAGCGGTCGAATCCGTAGGCCGAGGAGGCGGAGCGGGCACCGACGACGTCCAGGGCGCGGGCGGTGGCGTCGTGGGCGGCCCGGGAGGCGGCGGCCTCGGCCGCGGCGGCCAGCACGGTGATCTCGGCACATTCGTCGTCGGTCAGGTCCTCGCCGCGCGCGAGACCGCCGTCCAGGGCCTCCAGCGCCTGGTCGGCGAGGGCGGCGGCGGAGAAGGTGGCGACGGTGAGCTCCCCATACGTGGTCAGCGCGTACGGATCGCGCGGGGAGGTCTGTGGCCAGGGCGCGTGCACCGCCCTGGTGTACTCGCGGGCCTCGGCGAGCACCCCCTGCGCGATCCCCAGACATATCTGCGCCGAGACCAGACGGCCGGTCGGCGCGGCCAGACCACTGAACGGCGAGAGGGTGTCCTCGTCCCAGGAGAGCGGACCGAGCACCGCGTCGTCCTCGACCGGCACCGCGTCGAACTCCACGCTTCCGCCGGCCGCCAGCCGCTGCCCGAAGGTGTCCCCGTCGTCGCCGCCGCACACCACGCCGGGGTGGGCGGTGTCGACGAGCACGGCCAGCGGTTCGCCGGTGTCGGCGTGGGTGACGCGGACGGCCAGCCGGTCGGCGACCAGCACGCCGGTGGCGTACCCCTGGCGTCCGTTCACCAGCCTGCCGTCCTTCCCGGAGGTGAGCGTCAGCCGTGGCTCGCGCGGGGCCAGACCGCCGCCCCAGCACCACTGCCCGGCCGCCGACTCGCGCTCCACCCGGGCGGCGAGATCGGCCCCGCCGAAGAAGCGGGCGCTGAAGGACAGCAGGTAGTGACAGCCGAGCACCTGGCCGATCGCGCCGTCGGCCGCGGCGATCTTCCGTACCACCGCGCAGGCCGTGGACCAGCCCGCGCCCCCTCCGCCGTGCTCGACGGGGATCAGCAGCGCCAGCAGCCCCGCCTCGCGGAGTCGGGCGATCTCGTCGTACGGCGTCTTGCCGGCCTGGTCGCGGACGACCGCGTCCGTGGCGAGGTCGTCCGCCGCCTCGCCGGCGATCTGAAGCCACCACGCGCGGTCGAGTGTTTCGGCCGCCGCATCCACCACCGTCACGCCCGCTCCCCTCCATCCGGCCGGACTTCATCATTCCCTATTTTTCCAGTAGGGAAAATAGGGAACTTGACGGGGGACGTCCAGTGACGTGATGTCCGGCATATGCCAGTGCTACGTTTGTCCGAGAACGCCCTATTCCGTGAGTGAGGTTCTGGGATGGTGGTGCGGCGCGGGACAGACGCGGTGGGGCGCGGGACAGACCCGGTGGGGCGCTCCCACTCATGGGGCGATGAGCGGCTATCCCTCCTCTCGGCGGTCGGCACGGCGCTCACCGACCGCGAGGTGATGCGGCACGCCCTGGACCAGGCGGTCTCCGAGCTGGGCGGCCTCGCGGGCCTGGTGCACTGGTCCTGCGGCCCGGCCGGGAGCCGTACGCTGCGCCTGGTCCTCGCCAGCGGGCTGCCGCTGTCCGCCCTCGGCGGCTGGGAGGAGATCTGCCAGGATGAGGCCCCGCTCGCGCCCGCCCGAGCCGTGCGGGACGGCCGCTTCGTATGGCTGCCGGCGTCGTCCGGAGAGGCCGCCGGGGTCGGGGAGAACGGCCGCACCGCCTCCGGGCGCCTCCCGGCCGCGACCACCGTGGCGTCCGTTCCGCTGACCGGGCCGGACGGGCCGGTGGGCGCGCTGTCCGTCCTCACCGGCCCGCGGGAGCCGACCCCGGAGCAGGCCGCCTTCCTCGAGGCGGTGGGACGCTGGGCGGAGCGCCGCCTGTCGCGCTCGGTGGCCGGGGTCGGCGACTGCGACGAGCAGCCCTGGTGGCAGCAGCGGCCGGGCGGTTCGGTGGTCCAGCAGTCCCTGGACGCGGTCAAGGCCGGCTCCTGGGAGTGGGGCATCCACACCGGTGAGATGCGCTGGGACCGGGCGGGGCTGAGACTTCTCGGCCTCCCCGGCGACTACGAGCGGCGGATCGAGAGCTGGCTCGACCTCATCCACCCCGAGGACATGCCGCGGGTGATGGCCGCCACCGAGAAGTCGCTGCGCGAGCGGAGCGGCTACGAGGCCGAGTACCGGGTCCGCCGTCCCGACGGCACCACCGGCTGGGTGCAGAGCCGGGCCCATCTCGAGCTCGACGAGAACGGCGAGCCGGTCCGCATGCTCGGGAAGGTCTGGGACACCACCGAGAGCCGGATGGCCCGGGAGTCGGTGGGGCAGGCGCTGCGGTACATGAGCGACGCGTTCTTCGCGGTGAACCGGGACTGGCGGATCACCTTCCTCAACGTCGAGGCCGAGCGCCTGGTCGGCTCGGCCGGAGAGGTGCTCGGCCGGCCGCTCTGGGAGGGCCCCGCGGGCACGGTCCCCGAGCTGGAGGACCGCTGCCGGCGCGCCGCCGCCGACGGCAGGCCGGCCGGGTTCGACATCCGGTGGCCCACCGACGACCGCTGGTACCACATACGGCTGGTCCCGGTGCCCGATGGGCTGACGGCCTATCTCACCGATGTCACCGAGCGGCGCACCCAGGCCGCGCGGCGCGCGGAGGCCGAGCGCGTCGGCGCCGAACAGGCCGCCCGGATCAGCGAGTTGGGCAACGCGCTCGCCGAGGCGGTGACCACCGAGGACGTCGTCCAGGTCATGGCCGCCCATGTGCTGCCGCCGTTCGACGCCTCGGGCCTGCTGATGCTGTGTCTGGAGGGCGGCCGGCTGAACGTGGTGGGGTCCGTGGGCTATCCCCGGGCCTTCCTCAGCCGGGTCGACGGGGTCCCGGCGTTCGGGGGCTACCGTCTGCTCAACGAGGTGCTCGGCTCGCGCCGGCCGCGCTTCATCTCCTCGACCGAGGAGTACGAGCAGCTGTTCCCGGATCTCAGCGGCAACCCCGCCCTCGCCCGGAAGAACGCCTGGGCCGTGCTCCCCCTGATCGCCTCGGGCAACGCCATCGGCACCTGCACCGTCTCCTTCGACGAACCTCGTTATCTGTCCCCCGACGAGCGCACCCTGCTCACCGCCCTCAGCGGAATGGTCGCCCAGGCACTGGCCCGGGCCCGGCTCTACGACACCGAGCACGCCCGCGCCCAGGCGCTCCAGCGCGGTCTGCTGCCCCGGGTCCTGCCCTCCCCGGCCGCCCTCACCCCCGCCGTGCGCTATCTGCCCGCCAGCAGCGGTACGGACATCGGCGGCGACTGGTACGACGTGATCCCGCTGTCCGCGGAGCGGGTGGCCCTCGTCATCGGCGATGTGATGGGACACGGTCTGGCGGAGGCCGCCACCATGGGGCGACTGCGCACCGCCGTGCACACGCTCGCCAACCTCGAACTGCCTCCCGAGGAGGTCCTGGCCCATCTGAACGAGGTCGTCAGCGATCTGGGCGACGACTCCTTCGCCACCTGTCTGTACGCGGTGTACGACCCCATCACGGGGTACTGCTCCCTCGCCCGCGCCGGTCATCCGCCGCCCCTGATCGTGCGCCCCGACGGCAGTGTGGAGTGCCTGGAGCCGACGCCCGATCCGCCGCTGGGCGCCGGGGAGCCCCCGTTCTCCACCGTGGATCTGCGGTTGCCCGACGGCAGTCTGCTGGTGATGTACACCGACGGCCTGGTGGAGTCCGCGGCGCGTGACATCGACACCGGTATCGCCGAGTGCACCCAGGTGCTGACCAGCGAGTACGGGCGGCTCCTCACCTGTCCGCCGCCCCGTCCGCGTACGAGCGACCGCAGGGCGGCCGGTCGGCACGGCGGGACCGACCACGACCGGCTCGACCGGCTGTGCGACCTCCTGGTCGGGGCCATGCTGCCCACGAAGCGGCTGACCACCGACGACACCGCCCTGCTGATCGCCCGGCTGCACGGGCTGGCGTCCGGGAACACCGCCGGGTGGCCACTGCCGGAGGACCCGGTGGCCGCCGGTCTCGCCCGCGCGCATGTGCGCGAACAGCTCGAGGCATGGGGCCTCGACGAGCTCGTCGTGACCACCGAACTGCTGGCCAGCGAGCTCGTCGCCAATGTCGTCCGGCACGCCAGGGGGCCCACCCGGCTCCGGCTGATCCGCGGCAGATCGCTGATCTGCGAGGTCTCGGACGCCAGCGCCACCACTCCCCGGATCCGCCGGGCCGCCGAGACGGACGAGGGAGGCCGGGGGCTGCAACTGGTCTCCGCGCTCTCCCAGCGCTGGGGGACCCGCTACACCGCCGAGGGCAAGTGCATCTGGACGGAACAGCCCATCGCGTGGACCGGCGCGGCACCGTAAGGGCGGCGTCCTACGCCGAAAGGCCGCCCACCCTACGCCGAAAGGCCGCCCTACGGGATGCGCGTCAGCCGAAGGCGACCTCGCCGCCCCGGGCCTCCAGGATGGCGCCGGTGATGTAGCTCGCCCGCGAGGAGACGAGGAAGAGCACGGCCTCGGCGATCTCCTCGGGCGCCGCGGGCCGGTCCAGGACCGTGGCCCGCGCCACGGTCCGCAGGGCCTCCTCCCCCATCTCGGACGTGCCCGGCGTGCGGACCGGGCCCGAGCGGACGGCGTTGACCCGGACTCCCCGGCCGCCGAACTCATCGGCCCACACCCGGGTCAGCAGCTCCAGCGCCGCCTTCGAGGCGCCGTACGCCCCGGCGGCGCGGGCGGGGGCACCGGCGGCGATGGTGCTGAGGTTGACGATGGTCCCGTGGCCCCGGGCGGCCATGCCCGGTGCGAGCCGCCCGACCAGCAGCAGCGGTGCGCGGGCGTTGATGGCCATATGGACGTCAAACATCTCGGACGAGGTCCCGGCGGTGTCCGCGAACCGGTACACACCCGCGTTGTTGACCAGGATGTCCACGTCCCCCGCCTCGGCGGCCAGCCGCCGCACATCGTCTGCCTCGGCCAGATCCGCCGCCACGAACCTGGCCGTGGCGCCCCCCGCGGACACCTCCCGGACCACCTCAGTACCCCGGCGCGCGTCCCGGCCGTGGACGACGACCTCGGCCCCCAGCGCCCCCAGCCGCAGGGCCACGGCCCGGCCGATCCCCGCCGTGGCGCCCGTGACCAGGGCCGTGGCACCGGACAGCTCACCACTCATGCGGACACTCCTCACCGTAGGCCGGACACCGCTCCACACCACACGCACCGGATGCTTACCGCACCCACCCCCACCGCGCGGTACGGCTCGCCGCCCAGCGGCTGAACGGGCGTCCGCGCGAAGCCGCCGAACGGCGCCCGGCCGGCCTCGGCTTCGCCGATGACTCCGATGACACGATCTTCCGTGCGGCGCTCGTCTTTGCTGTACTGCGTGGGTGCGGGAAACAACGTCAACCGGCCATGTCGCCCTGGTGACAGGGGCGAACCAGGGGATCGGCGCCGCGACGGCACGAGCGCTGGCGGCCCGCGGGGTCGCGGTGCTCTGCGCCTATCTGCGCCCGCCACACAGCACACAAGGCACACAAGGCACCGGTCAGGCGGACGCCCCGGATCCGTACCACGCCGCGCGATCCACCGACGGTGAAGAGGTCACGGCGGAGATCCGCCGGGCCGGAGGGCGGGCCGAGGCGTTTGAGGCGGACCTTCGCGATCCGGCGGTTCCGGAGCGGCTCTTCGACCTCGCCGAGGACCGTCTGGGCCCGGTGGACATCCTGGTCAACAACGCCTCGGGGTGGGTCCAGGACACCTTCACCCCCGATCCGGCCGACCGGTTCGGCCGGCCGCTGCGCCCCGTCACCGCGGAGACCTGGTCCCGGCAGTTCTCGGTGGACGCGATGGCGCCCGCGCTGCTGATCGGCGAGTTGGCCCGCCGCCACCGGGCACGCGGTGCCGACTGGGGGCGGATCGTGGGCCTGACCTCGGGAGGGGAGCTCGGTTTCCCCGGCGAGGTGTCCTACGGCGCGGCGAAGGCCGCGCAGACCGACTACACCCTGTCGGCGGCCGCGGAGCTGGCCGAACTCGGCATCACGGCCAATGTGGTGCGGCCGCCCGTGACCGACACCGGATGGGTCACCGACGAGGTCCGGCGGTTCGTCGCCGCGAGCGCCACCCACTTCCATGTCGCCGATCCGGCCGAGGTCGCGAAGACCATCGTCTTCCTCGCCTCGGACGAGGCCGCGCTCATCACCGGAAACGTCATCACCCTTCGCTGACAGGGATCTCCAGAGGGAGTGCAGAAGTGACTGACACGGGAACACATGGCCGTCGGCGCAGCGCGGCCTGGTTCGGTGCGGAGGGCCGGTCCGGGATGGTCTACCGGTCCTGGATGCGCAACCAGGGCTATACCAGTGAGGTGTTCGACGGCCGTCCGGTGATCGGCATCGCCACGACGTGGTCGGAGCTGGCGCCCTGCAACAGTCATCTTCAGCGGGTGGCGGAGTCGGTGAAGCGCGGGGTGTGGCAGGCCGGTGGCTTTCCGCTGGAGTTCCCCGCGATGGCGCTGGGCGAGACGCTGATGCGGCCCACCGCGATGCTGTACCGCAATCTGCTGGCCATGGAGGCCGAGGAGCTGATGCGGGCCAATCCGCTGGACGGTGTGGTGCTGCTGTCCGGCTGTGACAAGACCACCCCGGGTCTGCTGATGGCCGCCTCCAGCGTCGATCTGCCGGCCATCATGGTCACCGGCGGGCCGATGCTGAACGGCAAGTACCGGGGCGGGGACGTGGGCTCGGGCACCCAGGTGTGGCGGTTCGAGGCCGAGTTGGCGGCCGGGCGGATGACCCAGGAGGAGTGCCACTTCGCCGAGGGCTGCATGGCCCGGTCCAACGGACACTGCATGACCATGGGCACCGCGTCCACCATGGCGTCGATGGCCGAGGCGCTCGGTATGCAGCTGCCCGGTTCGGCGAGCTGGCCGGCGGTGGACTCGCGGCGGTACGAGACGGCGCAGCGCGCCGGGCAGCGGATCGTGGCCATGGTGGAGGAGGATCTGCGGCCGTCGCAGATCATGACCCGGAAGGCGTTCGAGAACGCGATCCGGGTCAACGCGGCCATCGGCGGCTCCACCAACGCGGTGATCCATCTGCTGGCCATCGCGGGGCGGCTGGGGGTGCCGCTGGCCCTCGACGACTTCGACGCGCTGGCCCGGGAGGTGCCCACGCTGGTCGATCTCCAGCCCTCCGGACGGTTCCTGATGGAGGACTTCTGCTACGCCGGTGGGCTGCCGGTGGTGATGCGCGAACTGGGCGCGCTGCTGCACCCGGAGCCGACCACGGTGACCGGCCGTACGGTGGCGGAGAACGTCGCCGACGCCGAGTGCTGGAACCGCGAGGTGATCCGGACGCTGGACGACCCGTTCCAGGAGGCGGGCACCGGCACCGCCGTACTGCGCGGCAATCTCGCGCCGAACGGCGCGGTGATCAAACAGTCCGCCGCATCGCGCCATCTGCTCACCCACCGCGGCCGGGCCCTGGTGTTCGACACCCCGGAGGACTACCTCGCCGTGCACGCCGACGAGGATCTGCCGGTGGACGAGCACACCGTGCTGGTGATCCGGGGCAGCGGCCCGCGCGGTTACCCGGGCATGCCGGAGGTGTCCAATGTGGTGCTGCCACCCAAGCTGCTGCGCAAGGGCGTCGAGGACATGGTGCGCATCTGTGACGGCCGGATGTCCGGCACCGGCTTCGGCACCGTGGTGCTCCATGTGTCCCCCGAGTCCGCCGTCGGCGGCCCGCTGGCGCTGGTGCGCGACGGCGACTGGATCACCCTGGACGTCCCGGCGCGTACGCTGACCCTGGACGTGGGCGAGGCGGAGCTGGAGCGCCGGCGGGCCGCCTGGGAGGCCCCGCCGCCGGTCGCCGACCGGGGCTGGAGCAGGCTCTACACCGAGCATGTGCTCCAGGCGGACCAGGGCCTGGACCTGGACTTCCTGGTCGGCGGCAGCGGACATCCGGTGCCCCGCGAGTCCCACTGATCCTGACGGTCACCGCGCGGTGGCACGTACGGCCATCGCGCGGCCGCCGTCAGTTGGCCAGGAGCCTGCGCAGCCACCGCAGCCGCGCCTCCCGCGCGTCGTGCGAGACGGCCGCATGCGGTGCCATGCCCGAGAATCCGTGGAAGGCACCGGGCCAGACGTGCAGTTCGGCCTGTCCCCCCGCCCGCCAGATGCGGGCGGCGTAGTCGACGTCCTCGTCGCGGAAGGTTTCCGCGGCCCCCACGTCGATGAACGCGGGCGGCAGACCGGACAGATCCGTCGCGCGGGCCGGTGCGGCGTAGGGCGAGACGTCGTCGGTCCCGCGTGCGGCGCCGAGCAGTGCCGTCCATCCGGCCTCGTTGGCGGCCCTGTCCCACACCCCGACACCGGTCATCTGCCGGGCGGAGGGCGTGTCGTTGCGGTCGTCCAGCATGGGGCACATCAGCAGCTGTCCGAACAGGGCGGGGCCACCGCGGTCCCGGGCCATCAGGGCGACGGCCGCGGCGAGGCCGCCACCCGCGCTGCCCCCGACGACGATGACGCGCCCCGGGTCGATACCCAGCTCGGCGGCGTGTTCGGCCGTCCAGGCCAGGCCGGCGTAGCAGTCCTCGACCGGCCCGGGATGCTGGGTCCCCGGCGCCAGGCGGTACTCGACGGAGACCACGGAGAGCCCCAGTTCCTGGCCGAGGTCGAGCATCTCCGGCACGCCCGTGCGGTTGTCCCCGACCGTCATGCCGCCGCCGTGGATGTGGTAGAGCACCGGCACCTCAGTGGCCGCGTCCGCCAGGCGGCAGATCAGGAGGGAGACATCCGGTGCGCCCACCGGGCCGGGGACGGACCGCTCCTCGACCCGGAAGGCCCCGTCGCGCTCCAGGGCCTCGTTCGTCACCGGCTCCATCCCGGGCACGTTCTGAGGGGGTGTCGCACCCGGATCGGCCCCGGAGCCGCCGGGTGGCAGGAGCTCATGGATGGCCGCGAGCGCCGTGACGAGTTCCGGATCGAACGGCGGCGGTGGCCCGAGCGGCGCCGTGGCCGTCCGGTCCGGCGAGGTGTGCTCCATGGTCGGCTCCCAGGGTGGTGACAGGAAGAACTCCTATGGTCGGCCGCCCACCGCCCCCAAGATCAGCAGCCGCTCGGCGGATTCTAGCGACCGGGTGGCGCGGCGGAAGGGCGACTTGACGAATGGTCAGCCATCAGCCGTTCCAGCTCTCGTCGTACGGATCGCGCGGGGCCGGGACCGGCCTGGACCGGCTGACCTCGAGATACGGGATGGCGCCACCGCCCACCGGGTCCTTGGTCCGCTTGCGGGTGTAGGTGCCGATGACCTGGAGCCAGGTGTCGGGTTCCAGCACCGCGGGGATCCGCCCGGTCAGGCCGATCTTGACGGGCTGGGCGTCGGCGGCGCAGCAGTTGAGCGCCATCCGGACGAGGTAGGGGGCGCCGTGGCCGTCGAGGGCGACAAAGCCGGTGATCTTGACCCTCCGGTGCTCCAGGGAGCGCCCGTGGTCGTACACCGCGCGCCCGGCGTAGTCGGCCACGTTGAGCGGCAGCGGGTCCCCGGCGGGCAGGGTGGGGAAGCCCCAAGGGCGTTGCAGCGCCGTGCCGGTGTGCATGGCGGTGTACGAGCCGAGCGCGGGCGGCGCCACCAGGATGAGGGCGAACAGCGGGAGCACGAGGAGCCAGGAGACGCGTGGCTCCCGGTGGGCGTGGCCGCCCTCGCCCTCACCGTGGCTGTCTTGGACCTCACCGTGGCTGTCTTCGACCTCACCGTGGCCACCTTCACCCTCACCATGGCCGCCCTCCCCCGCGGCCTCACCGGCCGGGCGCGTCCGCCGCTCGTACCAGACGGTGGCGACGGCGGCCGCCATCAGGACGACACCGGCCGCGAGGAGCAACGGCCGCAGCCCCGCCTTCACATAGCGCAGATAGAGGTCGGTGGATCCGGCCCGCAGCACCGCCCCGCCGACCAGGAACAGCACGATCGCCTGAGCCTTCCGGTTCACAGCAGCACCGCCCCGACCAGGGTCGACACCAGGACGGCGAGGACGAAGGTGGCGGGCGCGAACCGCAGCGCGAACCCGCGGCCGAACGTGCCGGTCTGCATGGCGAACAGCTTCAGGTCGATCATCGGCCCGACGACGAGGAACGCCAGCCGGGCGGTGAGCGAGAACTGCGACAGGGACGCGGCCACGAAGGCGTCGGCCTCGGAGCAGATCGACAGCAGCACCGCGAGGACCGCCAGGGCGAGGATCGACACGACCGGGTCATCGGCCGCGCCGCGCAGCCAGCTCGCCGGGACCACGGCCTTGAGGGTGGCCGCGGCCATCGCGCCGACGACGAGGAAGCCACCGGCGTGCATCACATCGTGGCGTACGGACGCCCAGAACGCGGCGCCCTTGCCGTGGCCGTGGAAGGCGGGGCGGTCCGGTGGGCGCAGCCAGTCGGCCCGCCCCAGCCGCTGCCACAGCCAGCCCATCACACACGCCACGAACAGACTCGCCACGAACCGGGCGAACACCATCTGCGGCTGGCGGGGGAACGCGACCGCGGTGGCGGTCAGCACGATCGGGTTGATCGCCGGGGCGGACAGCAGGAACGCCAGCGCGGCCGCGGGGGTGACGCCCCGGCGTACCAGCGCCCCGGCCACCGGTACGGAGGCGCATTCACAGCCGGGCAGCACGGCCCCGGCCACGCCCGCCACCGGCACCGCGACGGCGGGCCGCCGTGGCAGCGCGCGGGCGAAGAACGACGGCGGGACGAACACCGCGATGAGCGCCGACAGCAGCACCCCGAGCACGAGGAAGGGCAGGGCCTGGAGGACCACCGCGGTGAACACGGTCATCCAGCTCTGCGCCACCGGGGCCGACAGCGCCCGGCGGACCGGCCCCTGCGCGACCACCACCACGAGCAGCAGCATGATGAGGCCGAGGGAGGAATCGAAGCGCCCGCCCCGCGGATCGCCCGCGTCGCGGCGGCCGGCCTCGGTCGAGGCCGCTTCGGTCGAGGCCGCTTCGGTCGTGGTGGTCACGGGTGAGGTACCTCCGGCGTCGAGGGTGCGTGGCGCGGTTCCCCGCCCCCTCCAGTACGCCGGTTCGGCCCCGTGTGCTCACCGCGGCCACCAAGAGCCGGAAGTCACCCTGGCGTCCGCCGCCTCGCTCAGCCGGTCCTCACCCACGTGCCCAGGTCGGCGGAGCGGGTCATGGCGTCCAGCACGGTGGCGCTGTGCACGGCGTCGTCCAGGGTGGCGCCGTGGGCGGTGCCCTCCGCGATGGAGCGCAGGAAGTGGTACCCCTCGATCACCTTCAGATCGTCATAGCCCATGCCGTTGGCCGAGCCGGGCTGGAAGGCGGCGTACTCGCCGTGCCCGGGGCCGACGTACACGGTGGAGACGGGCTGGTCCTGGTACGCGGTGCCACGGCTGACGCCGAGTTCGCCCATGCGCCGGAAGTCCCAGAACACCGCGCCCTTGGTGCCGTGGATCTCGAGGCCGTAGCTGTTCTGTTCGCCGACCGAGACCCGGCACGCCTCCAGCACCCCGCGGGCGCCGGAGGCGAAGCGCAGCAGACAGGAGACGTAGTCCTCGTTCTCCACCGGGCCCAGCTCACCGCCGGTGGCCCGGGTGTGACCGGCGGTGGCGCCCGTGGGCCGGGCCCGCTCGGGCACGAACACGGCGGTGTCGGCGGTCAGCGCGTCGATCTCGCCGAGCAGGAAACGGGCCAGGTCCACCCCGTGCGAGGCGAGGTCGCCCAGCACTCCGCTGCCGCCGCGCGCACGTTCGTACCGCCAGGTCAGGGCGCCTTCCGGGTGGGCGGCGTAGTCGCTGAAGAGGCGGACCCGGGCATGGGTGACGGTGCCGATCTCCCCGGCGGCGATCATGGCGCGGGCGGTCTGGACGGCGGGTGCGTTGCGGTAGTTGAACCCGACCGCGCCCTGGACCCCGGCCTCGGCCACGGCCCCGGCGACCGCGCGGGCGTCGTCGGCGGTGAGCCCGACCGGCTTCTCGATCCAGATGTGCTTGCCCGCCCGGGCCATGGCGACGCCGATCTCGCGGTGCAGGAAGTTCGGCGCGGCGATGCTCACCGCCTGGACCCGGGGGTCGGCGGCCACCTCCTGCCAGTCACGGGCGGCGGCGGCGAAGCCGTACCGCCCGGCGGCCTCCTCGGCCCGGCCGGGCACCTCGTCGGCGACGGCGACCAGTTCGGGCCGTAGGGACAGCTGCGGAAAGTGGTGCGGCAGCCGGACGTACGCCTGGGTGTGCACCCGTCCCATCCAGCCGAATCCCACGACGGCGACCCCGAGCGTACTCACCATGACTGCCCTTCTTTGGACCGTTCCAGATCTCTCCCGGCCCACACTGAAAGCCCTCCTCGCAGGTGTCAACCCCTTTGACAACCGTGTCCAGCTTGTGGAACGGTCCAGACCATGAGACCACCGACGATCCGCGATGTCGCCGAACGGGCCGGAGTGTCGAAGTCGCTGGTCTCCCTGGTGCTGCGCGGCTCCCAACAGGTGCGCCCCGAGAAGCGGCGGGCCGTCCTGGCCGCCGTCGAGGAGCTCGGCTACCGGCCCAACGCCGCCGCGCGCAGCCTCAGCGAGCGGCGCACCCGGACCGTCGGGGTACTCCTCAACGATCTGCGCAACCCCTGGTTCGTGGAGCTGCTCGACGGCCTCAACTCCGAGCTGTACGCGAGCGGTCTGCGCACCCTGCTGGCCGACGGCCGGCAGGGCCGGCGGCTCGGCGAGGATCTCACCCACACCTTCACCGAGCTGCGGGTGGACGGCCTGATCGCCGTGGGCACGCTCCCGGACCCGGCGGCGGTGCGCACGGCGGCCGCGCGGGTGCCCACGGTGGTCGCGGGCACCCGCGAGCCCGTACTGCCGAACGTGGACATCGTCGCGGGCGACGACGAGCTGGGCGCCCGTCTGGCCACCGAGCACCTCATCGACCTGGGCCACCGGCATATCGCCCATATCGCCGGGCAGGGCGTGGTGGGTGAGCTCCGCCGCCGGGGCTTCGAGGCGGTCATGCGCGAGCACGGCCTGTCCGGGTCGGCGACCGTGGAGCAGGGCGATCTGACCGAGGAGGGCGGCTACCGGGCCACGGTCCGGCTGCTGGGCGCGCCGCACCGGCCCACCGCCGTCTTCGCGTTCAACGACATGGCCGGGGTGGGCGCCCTGTCGGCCGCCGAGGAGCTCGGCCTGCGGGTGCCGGGCGACCTCTCCCTCGTCGGCTACGACAACACCTATCTCGCGCGGCTGCGCCATCTGTGGCTGACCACCGTGGACAACGCGGGTCATGACATCGGCCGCCGCGCCGCGCGCCGCCTGCTCGACCGGATCGCCGACCCGGCCCGCCCCGGCGAGGTGGCGCTCACCGCACCGGTCCTCGAGGTCCGCGGTACGACGGCGCCGCCGCGTCCGGCGGACTGACCTTCGCCGCCGCCCGCACCCGCTGTCACCGGCCGCGGTCTCCTCCGCTGCGTCGATCGCCGAGCGCACCGCCCGCCGCGCCCACCGCCAGGCCGAGGACGACCATCACGACATAGCTGTAGACCTCATGGCCGTCGGGGACGAGGAAGCGGACGAACCCCATGAAGTGGAGCCAGCCCCACCATTCGTGCAGCAGACCGCTGCCACCGCCGACGACGAGGGTGAAGGAGAGCAGATGCGACACTGCGGCGAGCGGGGAGGTGTCCTTGGTGGATGTCATGGCCCGAACCTAGGCGGGCCGCCCCGGGCGGCGGATCGGGCACAAGGCGGCGCGGCGCTGACCAAAGGAGGCCATCCGCCACCGGGGCGTGGTACTTAAGTATCCGCTCGCGGCACGAGTCCCCGCTCGCCCGCCCGGTCCGCGTAGATTTCCGGGACATGCGCCGCATCCACCGCACCCGCCGGGACTGGGCAGCCGATCTGGGGCTGATGCTCTTCGCCGCCTGCTTCGCCGCCGCGAGCTCCGACTCCCTACCGATCGAGGAGGACCTCGATCCGCTGTGGCTGACGGTCGATCAGGTGATCGGCGGGCTGGGGTGTGCGACGGTCCTGCTGCGGCGGCGGTGGCCGGTGGCGCTGGCGGTGGCGCTGCTGCTGGCGGGCAGCGAGCTCTCGCACTATCTCACCGGTCCGGCGATGGTGGCGGTGTTCACGGTGGCCGCGACCCGGCCGTGGCGGGCCACCGCGTGGGTGGCGGCGGTGGCCTTCGTACCGCTTCCCGTCTTCCTGTGGCAGCTGCCGGAGGTGTCCGGGGACCGGAAGAGCTCGGCGCTGACGTACTTCGCGCTGATCGCCGGGGCCATCGGATGGGGGTTGTTCCGGCGGTCCCGGCAGCAGCTGATCGCCTCCCTGCGGGTGCGCGCCGAACTGGCCGAGGCGGACGTGGAGTTGCGGGCCGAGCGGGCCCGCCGGGAGGCGCGGGAGGAGATCGCGCGGGAGATGCACGATGTGCTGGGGCACCGGCTGACGCTGCTGAGCCTGCACGCGGGGGCGCTGGAGTTCCATACGGAGGCACCCCGGGAGGAGATCGGAAAGGCCGCCGGGGTGATCCGGGAGAGCGCCCGTCTGGCGCTGACCGATCTGCGTGAGGTGATCGGGGTGCTGCGCGCGGGACCGGCGGAGGACGAGCGGCCCCAGCCCGAACTGGCGGATCTGGCCCGGCTGGTGGCGGAGGCCCGGGCGGCGGGCGGCCGGATCGAGCTGACCGGGCCGCCCGAGGACCCGGCACCGCCGCCCGTGGTGGGGCGCACGGCGTACCGGATCGTCCAGGAGGCGCTGACCAACGCGCGCAAACACGCGCCCGGCGCGGCGGTCACGGTGCGGGTGGCCGGAGGCCCGGCCGACCGGCTGACGGTGGAGGTCCACAACGCGCCACCGCCCGGGGCGGCCACGGACGGCGCCGGTACCGAAGGCGGCGGCCAGGGGCTGATCGGGCTGGCCGAACGGGCCCGGCTGGCGGGTGGCGAGCTGAGCGCGGGCCCGGCCCAGGGCGGTTTCCGGGTGCGCGCCTGGCTACCCTGGCCCGCGGCGGACACGGTGTCCGCCGCGGCCCGGGGAGGACGGCGCGGGTGATCCATGTCCTGCTGGTGGACGACGACGCGATCGTACGGGCCGGGCTGCGCCTGATGCTGGGTGGCGCCCCGGACATCGAGGTCGTCGCGGAGGCCGCCGACGGCGCGGAGGTGCCGGCCCTGGTCGCCGCGCACCGGCCCGATGTGGTGCTGATGGACATCCGGATGCCGGGCGTCGACGGGCTGACCGCCACCACCGAGCTCCGGGCCCGGCCCGGCGCCCCGGAGGTGCTGGTGCTGACCACCTTCCACACCGATGGCCATGTGCTGCGGGCGCTGCGCGGCGGCGCGGCCGGGTTCCTCCTCAAGGACACTCCGCCACGGGACATCGTCGCGGCCATCCGCACGGTGGCCGCCGGGGATCCGGTGCTCTCCCCCGCCGTCACCCGCCGGCTCATCGAGCAGGTGGCGGGCGGCGGGCAGGAGGACCGGGCCACCGCCGCCCGGGCCCGGCTGGCGCTGCTGGGCGAGCGGGAGCGTGCGGTGGCCCGGGCGGTCGGGCGGGGCCGCTCCAACGCGGAGATCGCCCGGGAGCTGCATCTGGCGCTGCCGACGGTGAAGGCCCATGTGTCGCGCATCCTGACCCGGCTGGATCTCAACAACCGCGTGCAGATCGCCCTGCTGGTCCATGACGCCGGCGCCTCGGACGACTGCGCGTCGGACGACGGCTGAACGCCACCCCTCGTACCTCGGGGTGTGAACGATGAGGGCGGCCAATTTAAATCAGTCGCTTGACTTAAGCACGGCCCATGGGGTTGCCTGATCTTGTCGATGGCAGCCCCGCCCCGGACCGAGGGAGAGCGTCGTGACTCCAGGAGACGGCGAGCAGTTACTCAGCTATCCGATCCCCAGCGATACGGCGCTGGGGCCACCCGCCGAATGGGCCCGGCTGCGGCAGCGGTGCCCGGTGGCGAAGGTGGCGCTGCCCAGTGGCGACGAGGCGGCACTGCTGACCCGCTACGACGATGTGAAACAGGTGCTGTCCGACCCGAGGTTCACCCGGCTGCTGAACGCCGATGACGCGGCCCGGGTCTCGGACAGCGAATCGGGCGGGGTGTTCAACAGCTCGATGGCGCAGTCGCTCCCGCAGGACGGCGAGGGCCATCAGCGCTGGCGCCGGATGGTGGCCAAATGGTTCACGGCCAAG
The DNA here is from genome assembly GCF_052665095.1 of Streptomyces sp. NEAU-174. Lineage (NCBI taxonomy): Bacteria > Bacillati > Actinomycetota > Actinomycetes > Kitasatosporales > Streptomycetaceae > Streptomyces > Streptomyces sp. NEAU-174. The sequence goes on from NZ_JBQTCE010000004.1 coordinate 172,011, forward strand.
CGCATGAACGCGCTGCGGCCGGGGATCGAGGCGATGGCCGAGCGGCTCATCGACGACATGCTGGCGCACGGCCATCCGGCGGATCTCAAGGCCCACCTCGCCTTCCCGCTGCCGGTGTGGGTGATCTGCGATCTGCTGGGCGTCCCCGACAGCGACCGCGACCGGTTCGCCCACTGGTCCGACACCCTGCTCAATCTCACCCGGTACCGGCAGGACGAAGTCGACACCGCCCAGGCCGAGTTCGCGGACTACATGGCCGCCCATGTGGCCGCCAAGCGGGCCGGGCCGGGCGAGGATCTGCTCAGTGAGCTCATCACCGCCACCGATCCCGGCGGCCATCGGATGTCCGACGCGGAGCTGGTGGCCACCGGCCAGGCCCTGCTGGTGGCCGGGCACGAGACCACCGCGAACATGATCGGGAAGATGATGGCCATGCTGCTGGCCGACCGAAGCCACTGGGAGCGGCTTCTGGCCGACCGCTCGCTGGTGCGCACCGCCGTGGAGGAGGCGCTGCGGTTCGACGCCAACCCGGGGTTCGGGATGCCCCGGTACATCGGCGAGGACACCGAAGTGGCGGACACCGCGCTGCCGCGCGGCACCACCGTGGTGTGCAGCATGGCCGCCGCCAACCGTGACGAGACCGCCTTCGAGGGCGCCGGCCAGCTGACGCTCGACCGCAGCCCCAACCCCCATCTGGCGTTCGGCGTCGGGGCGCACTCCTGCCTGGGCCAGGCGCTGGCCCGCACCGAGTTGCAGGCCGTGCTTGATGTACTGCTGCGCCGCCTCCCCACCCTTGAACTCGCCGTACCCGTGGCGGAGTTGCGGCGGCTGGAGGGCCTGGCCGTGGGCGGGCTGTGCGACCTTCCGGTGCGGTGGTGACCATGGCGGGCAGGGCCGTACGGCACGAGCGGACCGATGCCACGCGCGGGGCGATCCTCGCCGCCGCGGAGCGGCTGTTCGCCGAGCGCGGGGTGTACGCGGTCTCCAACCGCCAGGTCAGCGAGGCCGCCGGGCAGGGCAACAACGCCGCGGTCGGCTACCACTTCGGCACCAAGGCCGATCTGGTGCGGGCCATCGCCCGGCAACACGCCGAGCAGGTCGAGCGGTTGCGCCTGCGGATGCTGGGCGAGATCGGCGACTCCACCGACGTACGGGACTGGGTGGCCTGCCTGGTGCGTCCGGTCCTCGAGCATCTGGCGGAGCTGCCCAGCCCGACCTGGTACGCGCGGTTCTGCGCCCAGGTGATGACCGACCCGGCGCTCCACGAGATCATGGCCGATGAGTCCCTGTCCTCTTCGGCGCTGCGGCGGACCGTCGAGGGGTTCAACCGGTGCCTCCCCGAGCTGCCGATCGAGGTGCACATCGAGCGCGGGGCCATGGCGCGCCAGCTGATCCTGCACATGTGCGCCGAGCGGGAGCGCGCGCTGGCCGAGAACACCGCCACGCCACGGGCCAGCTGGCACGACGCCGCCACCGGTCTGATCGACGGGATCGTCGGGCTGTGGCTGGCGCCCGTCACCCGCTGACCGCGGCCTTCACCCACCGGCGGCCCGCCGAGGGCCGTCGGGGGATAACAGGGGACAACGGGGGCAACGGGGAACAACGGGGGTTCCACCACCCGCTTCAGACGAATTGAGGAAGCGATGACCAGCACAGTGAACCCGGTGGACGAGCGCGCCGCGCGGGCCCCGGAGTTTCCGATGGCCAGGGCGGCGGGCTGCCCGTTCGACCCGCCCCCGGCGCTGCGGGACCTCCAGCAGGAGGGCCCGCTGGCGAGGGTCCGCCTGTGGGACGGCAGCACACCGTGGCTGGTGACCCGGTACGCCGATCAGCGGGCGCTGCTGGGCGACCCGAGGGTCAGCGCCGACATCCACCGGCCCGGCTACCCCCGCCAGGCCCCGATGCCGCCCGGCGGTACGGGGGTCAGCTTCATCCTCAAGGACGACCCCGAGCACGCCCGGCTGCGGCGGATGGTGACGGCTCCGTTCGCCATCAAGCGGGTGGAGGCCATGCGGCCCGGTGTGCAGAGGATCGTGGACGACCTGATCGACGAGCTGCTGGCCGGTCCGAACCCGGTGGACCTGGTGGAGGCGTTCGCCCTGCCGGTGCCCTCGCTGGTCATCTGTCAGCTGCTCGGAGTGCCCTACGCCGACCACGACTTCTTCCAGGACAACAGCAAGGTCATCATCAACCGTAACGTCACCCCCGAGCAGCGCTCGGCCGCCCATGGCAATCTGATCGAGTATCTGGACGGCCTGATGGGCGAGAAGATCGCCCATCCCGTGGACGATCTGCTGTCCGGTCTCGCCGAGCGGGTCACGGCGGGCGAACTGTCCCGCAACGAGGCCGCGCAGATGGGTGTGTTGCTGCTGATCGCGGGCCACGAGACCACCGCGAACATGATCGCGCTCGGCACCCTCGCCCTGTTCGAGCACCCCGGGCAACTCGCCCTGCTGCGCGACACCGACGACCGCCGGCTGATCGCCTCGGCGGTGGAGGAGCTGCTGCGCTATCTGCACATCACCCACAGCGGGCGGCGCCGGGTGGCGGTCGAGGACATCGAGGTCGGCGGGGAGGTCATCCGCGCGGGCGAGGGGCTGATCCTGGCCAATGACATCGCCAACCGGGACCCCGGGATGTTCGCCGAGCCCGACCGGCTGGACCTCCGGCGTGACGCCCGCCGCCATGTGGCCTTCGGCTTCGGGGTGCACCAGTGCCTGGGCCAGCCGCTGGCCCGGATGGAGCTCCAGGTCGTCTACGGCACCCTCTACCGCCGTATCCCCACTCTGCGGCCGGCCGTGGAGCTGGAGCGGATCCCGTTCAAACACGACGGATCGGTCTACGGCGTCTACGAACTGCCCGTGACCTGGTGACAAAGGAGTAGGTGGCGCGGGCGGAGGCGGACCTGCCGCCTCCGCCCGCGATCACTCTGGCCAGTTTTCGATGTTGCTGAAGTTGAGTACGGCTCAATAGAGTGGTTGTTGAGATTTAAAGGAAATTGTCACAGCTTTCCCACGGCATCGCGCTCCTGGAAGGAAGGCACTGTGCACAAGGAACCTCTCCACTCTTCCGAGGCCCTCGACTACCTCGTGATCGGCGCCGGCCCCGCCGGCCTCCAGCTCGGATACCAGTTGGCAACGGCGGGCCACCGCTACCGGATCCTGGAAGCCGGAAGCAGTCCGGGCACCTTCTTCCGTACATTCCCCCGCCACCGCCAGCTGATCTCCAGCAACAAGGTGCACACCGGCATCGACGACCCCGAGTTCAACCTCCGGATGGACTGGAACTCCCTGCTGTCCTCGGATTCCGAGCTGCTCTTCACCCGTTACAGCAAACGCTATTTCCCGGCCGCCGACGACTTGGTGCGCTATCTGGCCGACTTCGCCGAGGCGTTCGACCTCGACATCGCCTATGACACCCGGGCGGTACGCATCCGCCGGGACGACGACGGCTTCGTCGTCACCGATCAGCACGGCACCGACCACCGCGCCCACCGGCTGGTGATGGCCACCGGAGTGAGCCGCCCCTACGTCCCCGATGTGCCGGGCATCGAGACCGCCGAGAACTACACCGTCGTCTCGGTGGACCCCGACGACTTCACCGACCAGCGTGTGCTGATCCTCGGCAAGGGCAACTCCGCGCTGGAGACGGCCGACAACCTCATCGAGACGGCCGCCGTCATCCACGTGGCCGGACCGCACACCCTGCGGCTGGCGTGGAAGACCCACTATGTGGGCCATCTGCGCGCCGTCAACAACAACTTCCTCGACACCTACCAGCTCAAGTCGCAGAACGCCGTCCTGGACGGCAATGTGCTCTCGATCGAGAAGGAGCCGGGCGACGGCGGCCGGTACCGCGTGCGGTTCAGCTTCTCCCGGGCGGACGAGGTCGTGAAGGAACTGCTCTACGACCGGATCATCGTGTGCACCGGCTTCCGCTTCGACGCCTCGCCGTTCGACGCCGAGTGCCGCCCCGACCTCGTCATCAACGACCGCTTCGCCGCGCTCACCCCGGCCTACGAATCGGTCAACGTGCCCGGGCTGTACTTCGCCGGCACCCTCACCCAGCAGCGCGACTTCAAGCACTCCACCAATGGCTTCATCCATGGATTCCGTTACGGCGTACGGGCGTTGAGCCGCATCCTCGACGAACGCCACCACGGCCGGCCCTGGCCGCACCAGCCGCTGGCCACCGAGCCGTCCGCGCTGGCGGACGCCGTGGTGGCGCGGGTCAACCGGAGTTCCGCGCTGTGGCAGCAGTTCGGTGTGATCGGCGACCTGCTGGTCGCGGTGGACGGCGGTGGGAGCCGCTACCACGAGGAGGTGCCGGTCGCCTACGCCCATGAATCCGCCCTGACGGCGGGCGCCGACTACTTCCTCGTCACCCTGGAGTACGGCCCCGACCACGACAAGGTCGACCCCTTCGACATCACGGTGCGCCGGGCGGCGCAGAACGCGGTCGGGGAAGCCTTCGACGCCTCCTATCTGCATCCGGTGATCCGCCACTTCCGGGGCGGTGAGCTCCTCGGCACCCACCACATGGCCGAGAACCTGGAGAACGAGTGGAACCACCCGAAGGTCCACCACGCCCCGCTGGTCGAGTTCTTCGCGCGTGAGCTGGACGCACAGCCCACCGGCGCGGGGCGGTGACACCGCCCCATGCTGATGACCGTCCAGGACTTCGAAACCGCCGCCCGGAGGAGACTCGATCCCGTCCACGCCGACTTCATCGCCGGCGGGGCGGGGGACGAGATCACCGTACGGGCCAATGAAGAGGCGTTCCGGCGGCTGCGGCTGCTGCCCAGGGTGCTGCGCGGCAGCGCCGAGCGGTCGCTGGACATCACCGTGCTCGGCGGCCGGGCACGGACACCGGTCCTGCTCTCGCCGACGGCCTTCCACAAACTCCTCGACGTGGAAGGCGAGTTGGCCACCGCACGCGCCGCCGCGGCCGTCGGCGCGATCATGATCGTGAGCATGGCGTCCACGGTCGCGGTGGAGGACATCGCGGAGGCCGCCCGTGGCGCCGGTGAGACCGGCGACCCGGCGCCCTTGTGGTTCCAGCTCTACCTCCAGCCCGATCTGGAGTTCACCCGGACCCTGGTGCGGCGGGCCACCGACGCCGGGTGCGGCGCGCTGGTGGTCACCGTGGACTCCCCGGTGCGCGGCGCCCACGAGCGCGACCTGCGCAACGGCTTCCTGGATCTGCCGGACGGACTGCGCTGCGAGCACATGGCCGAGCCGGGCGAGGGCGGCCGGGTGCGGCCGATCGCCATGTCACCGGAGATCTCCTGGCAGCACATCGACTGGCTGCGCGGCATCACCTCGCTGCCCATTCTGCTCAAGGGCGCCCTGCACCCCGAGGACGCCCGGCTGGCGGTGCGCCACGGTGTGGACGGGCTGCTGCTGTCCAACCACGGGGGCCGTCAGCTGGACACCGTGCCCGCCACGATCGAATTGCTGCCCGAGATCCACGCCGCGGTCGCCGGCCGGATCCCGATCGTGCTGGACGGCGGGGTGCGGCGGGGCACCGATGTGGTCAAGGCGCTGGCGCTCGGCGCGTCCGCCGTGGGCATCGGCCGGCCGGTGATGTGGGCCCTGGCCGAGGGCGGGGAGAAGGGTGTGCGGCGGCTGCTGGAGCTGCTGCGCGAGGAGGTCGACCACGCGCTGGCGCTGTGCGGCGCCTCCGGTGTCCGGGATCTCACCCCGGATCTGGTGCGCGCCCCGGTATGGCCGGACACCGGTGCGTACGCCACCCGGCCCGGCGGAGCAGTCTCATGAGCCGCCTCGCACGCCCGGCCGCCGGTGCGGCGGCCGTGGCGCTGACGGCCAGCCTGCCGTACTGGCTGCCCCGGCTGGTGATCGCCCTGCGGGTGCGCCTCTTCGCGCGGGTCAACGGCGAGGAGGGCATCCCGGCGCCCGGCCGGGAGGTGCCCGTCGAGGAGTTCAAGCGGGTCTATGGACATCCGGCCGCGAACGGCCGCAGCCGTGGCGCCGCCCTGTCCGACCTCTTCTGGTACTGGCTCTCCCCCGGCCCCGAGGTCCACCAGGAGCATCTGGAACCCGGCCCGCGCTACGACGACGTGGCCAGGACCACCCGGCAGATACTCGCCGGGCTCTCCCGGGAGCGGTGGAGCCAACTGGTCGGCCGCTGCACCCGGCGGGTGCTCGATGAACTCGACGAGCAGACCGGCGGATACGGCGCCCGGGAGCACCGGGTGCGACTGCGCGATCTGATGATGCCGGTGTGGGCCGAGGTCTACTACGAAGTGGTCTTCCGCGAACCGTGCCCGCGCCATGTCCGGGACCTCATCGTCGGCAACGCCGATGACGTGGTCAGCGCCCTGAAGTGCACCAGCCTGCGCCATATGGACCGGCGGAACCGGCTCACCGCGTATCTGCGCGAACGGCTGGCGAGCGATCCCCCGCCGGTGCCGCTGCCGTCGCTGCTCAGCCGGCGGGAGCAGGCGTACTACCTCCAGGGCACGTTCTTCAACACCGCCGTGGTGCAGACGTCGGAGGCGATGGCCCATCTGCTGCTGGCACTCGCCACGCACCAGGACGTCCAGGACCGGCTGCTCTCCGGCGAGGAGGAGGACGGCTACCTGGACCATGTCATCAACGAGACTCTCCAGCACTTCCCGCTGTTCGGCGTGGCCCACCGCATCACCACCGACGAGATCCCCCGGGCCGGAAGGCCCGCGATACCGGCGGGCTCGGTCCTGCTGTTCAACTACCCCGAGTATCAGCGGTCGGGAGCCACCGGGCCGCAGCGGTTCGACCCCGGCCGCTGGCTGTCCGCGGACACCCGGCCCTCGGCCTTCATCCCGTTCGGCGTGACCGCCAACCGGCCCTGTCCGGCCCGTGGTTTCGCCGTGCTGACCATGCGGACGGCGGCCGAGGAGGTGCTGCGGCGCTTCCGGCTGGCGTCCACGGCCGAGCACACCCGGTCGCTGCCCGGCCGCGGCCCCTGTCTGCTGATCCCGCACACCCCCCGGCGGACCACGGCGGCCTGGCGACCGGCCACGCGGGCGGCGCGGCTCGCGGGGATGCGGCTGGGCGACCGGTGGGGGGCGATCCCGCGCAGCCTCACCCAGCTGGTGCTCGGTGGCTACATGGTGTGGGACGCCCGGCGCCAGGGGCTGTGCCGCAACTACTTCGCCACGGCTGCCGGTGACACCGCCGTACCGGCCGTCGCCGGCGGCCGATGAGGAGGGTGAGACGATGACTCCCACAGAGCTCGCCCCCGCCTTCTTCATCGCCGCCGTGGTCATTCTGCTGACCTGCCGTCTGGTGGTGCTGGTGATGGGCCGGTTCGGCCAGCCGCCGGTGGTCGGGGAGATGATCGCCGGGGTGGTGCTCGGCCCGTCGCTCTTCGGTCTGGTGGCGCCGGGCGCGTCGGACGCGGTCTTCCCGGCGGAGCTCAAACCGGTGCTGTACGTGGCCGGGCAGATCGGCCTGGTGGCCCTGATGTTCCACGCGGGGTACGAATTCCGGGCCCACGCCGGGCGCGGGCTGGCCGGAACCGCGGTGACGGTCTCCGCCGCCGGGGTGCTGGTGCCGCTGCTGCTGGGCGTGGGGCTGACCTTCGCGTCCGACGGCCATGTCCCCATCTTCGTCGACGGGGTCTCGGTCTGGGTGACGGCGGCCTTCGTCGGGGTCGCCCTCGCCATCACCGCCTTCCCGATGCTGGCCCGCATCATCACCGAGCAGGGGATCTCCGGGACCCGGCACGGGTCGCTCTCCCTCGCCTCGGGGGCCACCGATGACGCGGCCGCGTGGCTCATGCTCGCCGGGGTGCTCAGCGTGGCCTCGGAGAAGACGGGGCCGATCGTCAAGGCGCTGGGCGGTTCGCTGCTCTTCGTGGCCGTCCTGCTCCTGGTGGGACGGCGGCTGCTGGCCTGGATCCTGACCAGGCCGGGGCTGAGCGACGAGTCCCGGCTGCTGTTCACGGTCGCGGTGCTGTTCTGCGGCGCCTGGTTCACCGACATCATCCAGCTGTACGCGGTCTTCGGGGCGTTCTGCATCGGCCTGTCCATGCCCCGCCACGAGGCGTCCGAGCGGGTGGTGCGGACGATTCAGGGAGCGACCCAGGTCATCTTCGTGCCGATGTTCTTCACCTACTCCGGTCTCAACACGCGTTTCGACGTGTTCGCGGACCCGGCCGTGATGGCGTTCGGCGCGGCCTGTGTCGTGCTCGCGTCGGTCGGCAAGTTCGGCGGCTGCTGGGCGGCCGCCAAGCTGTGCGGGGAGCCGGGTGCGGTGGCGGTCCGGGTCGGCGCCCTGATGAACGCGCGCGGGCTGATGCAGCTCATCGCGCTCAACATCGGGCTCTCTGCCGGGATCGTCGGTGATGAGCTGTTCGCGGCGCTGGTCCTGGTGGCCTTGGTGACCACGGTGATGACGGTCCCGGTGCTCAACTGGCTGGACCGCCGGGACGCCAGATCCCGGGCGGCCGGGGAACCGGCCGGCACCGCGGCGGCGGTGCCGGCCGGGAGCTGAGCGCCACCCTCCGCACGGGAGAGGTCCCGGTGTGCCCCGCCGGGCACACCGGGACCTCTCAGTCCGGGCGACGCCACACCGTCACGCCGTCACGCCGTCTCCAGCGGCCCGGTGATCCGCGACAGCAGCGCCCGCTTGTCCGGCTTCTCGCTCGGCCCCACCGGCACCTCGGTCACGACGGTGACGGTGGCGGGGACACTCGCCTCCCCCAACTCCGCCGCGACGGACGCGCGCACGGCGTCGAGGTCCGGTTCACGGCCCTCGGCCGGAACGACGAAGGCGTGCGCGGCCTCGCCGGTGCGCTCGTCGGGCGCGCCCACCACATACGCCTGGTCGACATCGGGATGGGCCGCCAGCGCGCGTTCGATCGCCCCGGCGTAGTGCACGATCGCGTTGATGATGACCACGTCCCGGGCGCGCCCGGTGAGCCGCAGAAACCCCTGGTCGTCCAGGTGGCCGACGTCACGGGTGCGCACCCACCCGGCCCGCAGCACCTCCCGGGTCCGCTCCTCGTCCTTCCAGTAGCCCGCCATCGCCGAGTCGGTGCGCACCCATATCTCGCCGGTGGTCCCGGCGGGCACCGGCCGCCCCTCCGGGTCGCGGACGTCCATCTCCACCCCGGACCACGCTCGGCCCACCGAGTCGTACACCTGGTCCGGAAACTCGGCCATCTCGTCCGGGGTGAGCAGAGTGAGCATGCCGGTCTCCGTCTGCCCGTAGCCCTGGTGGACCACCGGGCCGAGCAGCCGGGCCGCCTCCGCGAGCCGGTGCGGGGCGAGTGGGGACCCGGCCACCAGCAGCACCCGGAGGCTGGAGGTGTCCACGCGCCCCGTGCGCAGCACGTCCAGCACCTGGTGCAGCCGGGGCACGGTCATCAGACACGCGGTGATCCGGTGGCGCTCGAAGACCTGGGGGAAGGCGAACGGTGGTTCGGGGATGACGGCGGTGCCGCCACCCATCAGGCAGACCCCGAGATGCTCGAAGATCACCGCGCTGCTCAGGGTGCCGAAGAGCAGATACCGCTCGTAGCCCGCCGCGAGCCGCGCGGTCCGCTCGGGCCAACGGGCGGGCTGCCACGCCCAGTTGAGGGCGATCGAACGGTAGCTGTGCGCACAGCCCTTGGGGCGTCCGGTGCTGCCGCTGGTCAGCGTCACCAGGGCGATGTCATCGGGGCGGCCCTGGGCGGTCAGCTCTCCCGTGGCCTTGGGGTGGGCGTCCAGGAGGTCCGGGCCCAGCCGCAACACGGTCATCCCGCCCGCCGCGTCCAGCAGTTCGGGGGTGGCACCGGTCTCGTCGGCCACCAGGACGTCGATTCCGTCGGAAAGGACGTACACCAGATGGGCCGGGGTCATGCCGGGCCGCAGCCCCGTCACCCGGCAGCCCAGCGCGTAGGCCGCCACCAGCAGCGCGAAACCCTCGGGCGTCACATCGGTGGCCACCGCCACCGAACGGCCCGGGCCGAGTCCGGCCGCCCGCAGCCCGTCCGCGCACCGGCCGATCAGCTCCAGCACCTCGCCGCGCGAGAGGCCGCGCGAGCGGTGTTCGAAGGCGGGCGGCTCCGGCCGCGCACGGAAGGCGTCGATGAGGGCCTGGGGGAAGGGAGCCGTGATGGGCTCGGCGTCGCGGCGGGGGGATCTGTGGCCGGACGCTCCGGCTAACGTGTCCATGTGCGTCTCCGTTCGGGGGTGGTGCCCAATGGGACGTGGTGGATCACCCGACACGATACGGCGACACGGCCCGCCCGCGGCCACGGACGCGGATCATGGGCGGCGCCGCGCTGCCCACAACCGCACCTCACCACCCCCGGCGGCACCGCGCCGTTCGGCGGCGTCCGCCGCTCCCCCTCACGGTCACGCGGTCATTGGCCGCGCCAGATGTTGTCGTAGGCCGCTTCCTCGATGGCCCGCCGCTGCCGCTCGGCCTCCAGCTCCATCACGGCGTCGTTGACGGCGGCGAGCACGGTCACGGTCGCGTCGCCGACCGCGGCCGCGGCGTCTTCCGCGGGCTCCTCACGGATGCCGATGGCCGCCGCGAGGGTGGCGAGGACGGGCTCGTCCGAGGCCCAGCGGTCCGTCGCGTGGCGGCGGCCGGGCGAGTCGACCGGCACCGCCTGACCGGCGCGGAGCGGCAGCCAGCCGTGGCGCCGCCGGGTGATCTGTCCGGCCTCCTCCAGGGCGTCCAGATAGGCGGCGGACAGGCCACGGCCCCGGCGCCACAGCCAGTCGCCGACCGGTTCGTGGGGCGGCTGACGGACGAAGGACGCCGCGGCCTCGTCCAGCAGGCGATCCCCGGTCGGCGGGCAGAGTCCCGGCACGATCCGCTCGTCCTCGATCGTGACCGCTTCGGTGCCGACGAGGTCGATCAGCTCGGCTCCCGCGAGCGCGAGCGACAGGTCGCCCCGCTCCAGGGGTCGGATGGGCGCCACGTCCAGAGTGACGATCAGCAGGTCCCGCGGTGTGGTCATCAAACGCTCCGCTCGCCGTTCCTCGCCAACGATACGTTCCGAAGCGTAAGGCTGTCCGCCGACGTGGCTGCCGGGTACGCCATGTCGGCGGCCGCTCAGGAGCCGGTGGCCCCCCAGGTGTGGGCCAGCGCGGCCGCCTCGCCGCGCGAGGTGACACCCAGCTTCTCCAGGATGTTCGCCACGTGGAACTTCACCGTCGACTCGCTGATGTGGAGCTCCTGGGCGATCTGCCGGTTGCGCCGCCCGCGGGCCAGCTGCTCCAGCACCTCCAGCTCGCGCGCCCCCAGGACGTCCAGCGGATCTTCGCGGGCCGGCTGCGGCGGGCCAAGCGGCACGGTGGCCGTCACCGTGGTGCCCCACTCCGGGACCGCGTCCACGTCCAGCCGTCCGCCCAGCACGGCCAGCCGCTCGCCGACTCGGCGGGCGTCCAGGGCGGTCCGCCTCAGGACGCCGGGGCCGTCGTCCCGTACGGTGGCGCGCAGCTCGCCCTCGCCGACCTTCCAGCCGATGTGCACGCGGCGCACCGGGCGCGGCGCGCCGTCCTGACCCGGTCCCTGCTCGTTCAGCATGGCGTGCACCACGGCCCGCACCACCGCGCGCGCCGTATTGGCCACGTCGGCGGCGAGCAGCCGGTCCGCGCCCTCCTCGGTGCCGGGCGGGCCGAGGTCCAGCCGTACGGACAGGCCGCGCAGCTCGGGGCGGAGCGATTCGGCGAGCCGGGCGAAGGCGTCACCGGCCGGCTCCTCCACCAGCGCCTGATCGCGGTCGGTCCGGGCGCGCAGTTCGGCCAGGGCGCCGACGGCGAGGTCCACCGCGCGGGCCCGCGCGGTCCGGTCGTCCAGATCGCGGCCGCGCAACACGCCGAGCAGGGCGGACAGGGCGGCGCCGTGGGCGTCGACGAGCTCGGCGATGGCCGTGGCCCGCGCCGCGGCCGCGGCCCGCGACTGGCCCAGCGCCCCGGGCACCGCCTCCGCCGCCATCCGGTCGCGGTGCGCGGTCACCAGGTCCCACAGGGCGCGGGCGGCCGCCAGGGCCCCGGCCGGGACGGGGGTCTCCTCGGTCCGTACGAGGGCGAGCAGCGCGCCCCGCGCGGTGGCGTCGCTGTACACGGCGAGCACGGGCACCTCGGCCCCGGCCAGCCACGCCCGGCCCTGCCAGGTTCCCTCGGCGCGCGCCATTGGGACGAGGGCGGCCATCTCGGCGGTGGTGATGGCGGTTCCGGGGTCGCCGGGCGGGTCGCCATGGGTCTTGAACGGTGAGTGCGGGCAGTTGCCGGAGAGCTCGGCCACCGCGCGGTGCGCGATCGTCTCGGAGAGCGCGGCGGACACGCGCGGCAGGATCTCGCCCAGGGGCGCCCGGATCACATCGACTGCGGCCGTGAGGTCCATGTCCGTCAGCGTAACGGGCCCCTCCCGCGGCCCCGGCCGTTCCTCCGGCCAGGTGGAACTGGCCGAAGGGACGGTCGGGCCGGGGCATGCCCCGGCCGAGGATGGCGTTGTCGCTACAAACGTGCCCCCTCGACAGGGCTGACGGGAGTGAGAGTGATGAAGGCGATCGTCTACGAGGAGTACGGCGGCCCCGAGGTGCTGCGGCTGAAGGAGATCGAGGAGCCCCATCCGGGTCCGGGGCAGGTGCGGCTGAAGGTCATGGCCGCCGCCGTGAACCCCCTCGACTACAAGATTCGCAGAGGCTGGATGCCGCAGATGGGCCCCGCCTCGTTCCCGGCGATCCCGGGTGGGGAGGCGGCCGGGGTCGTCGACGAGGTCGGTGAAGGGGTCACCGCTGTGTCGGTGGGCGATGAGGTGCTGGGCTGGACGGACACCGGGGCCTACGCCCCGTACGCGCTGGCCACGGATGTCGCCCCCAAGCCGGCCGGACTCGACTGGGAGACGGCCGCGGCGCTGCCGGTGGCCACCGAGACCTCGGCCCGCGTCCTGGACCTGCTGGGGCTGAAGGAGGGCGAGACCCTGCTGCTGCACGGGGCCGCCGGTGCGGTCGGCGGGGTCGGTGTCCAGCTCGCGGTGGCCCGGGGCGCCACCGTCATCGGCACCGCGTCGCCCGCCAACCACGACTATCTGCGCTCGCTCGGCGCGATCCCGGTGGCCTATGGCGAGGGCCTGGCCGACCGGGTGCGCGCCGTGGCGCCGAAGGGTGTCGACGCCGTCTACGACGCGGCCGGCCAGGGCGCCCTGCCCGTGTCGATCGAGCTGCGGGGCGGCACGACCGACCGCGTCGTCACCATCGCGGACCCCGCGGCAGCCGAACTCGGTGTCACCTTCTCCGCGGGCGGCGGCGGCCGCTCCATGGAGGCCATCGCCGACTACGCCCGGCTCGCCGCGGAGGGCCGGCTGCGGGTGCCCGTGGTACGGAGCTTCCCGCTCGCCGACGCCGCCGCGGCCCATGAGCAGAGCGAGACCGGCCACAGCCGCGGCAAGCTCATCCTGCGGCCCTGATGAGCGCTGCCGCGGCCGCTGGCGTGGCCTGCGGGGCCGTGGCCTAGGAGGCCGCGTTCATCAGGTCCAGTGCGCTGTGCTGTCGTGCCGCGTCGGTCTTGTCCAGCGGTCCTGACCAGCGCAGTCCGTACTGGTCCAGGGCGTTGCGGTCGGCGGCGTAGGCGCGGTCCGCCTGCCGTTTGAGGTAGCCCGTGTAGGGGTGGTCGGGCAGGGCCGCGTTCAGCTTGGCCAGCCCCCGCACATGGGCACCCTTGAACGACGGGCCGTCGGCACCGCAGTCACCGGTCTCGCAGGGGTCCCTGAGGATGCCGTCGGCCGTGTTGAGCTGGGACGACGTGGTGGCGGCCGTGCCGATGCGACGGGCCGCGTCGAGCACCGAACCGTCACCGGTCGCCCGGTGCAGCTCGGTCAGGCCGCCGAGCAGCACACCCTGGTTGTAGGACCAGACCGCGCTGCCGTTGTTCTTGCAGGTGCCCAGGTCGATGCCGTCGTTGACCAGGTTCGAGGCGTTCACCATGCCGGTGCCCTGGAACCAGGTCCACTCCGCCTTCGCCCGCTGGAGATAGGCGGTGTCGCCGGGGATCCGGTTGTGCAGGGCGGCGTTCAGCTGGAGGTAGAGGGAGTTGGCGATCGCGTTCTTGTACGTCTTCGCCGTGCTCCACCACACACCGCCGCCACAGGTGGAGTCCCAGTAGGAGGCCATGTAGTCGGCGTCGGCGCGGGCGGTGGCCAGATAGCGGGAGTCCCCGGTGAGGTCGTAGGCGGCCACCCAGGCCAGACCCCACCAGCCGGTGTCGTCGATGTAGTCGTTGCGGAACTGCCCGCCCTGGGCGCCGAGGTTGAGGTCGTAGGTGCGGGCGATCGCGTACTCATAGCTGCGCATGCCCGTGACGCGGATGTTGTCGATGACGGCCGTGAGGGCGTTGGCCGAGTTCCACCAGCCGGTGGTGGAGAACAGCCCGGTCGCGTTCGAGTAGAACGCCATCTGGGCGGTGGCGGCGGCCGTGCGGCGGTCCCATGCGTTCCAGGTCGTACGGGCCCAGGGGGTACAGGCGATGTCGGCGCGGTCACCGGCCTTGCCACAGGCCCGCAGCGCGCCGACGCCCTGGGCGCCCCAGTCGTCCACGTTGTACATCAGGGTGCGCCAGCCGCGCTGTCCGGCGGGGATGGCGGTGTTGCCGAGGCGGCTGCCCGAGGACCAGGTCCGGCCGCCGTCGAACGAGCGGTCCAGCCACACCTCGTCACCGGGGCTGCCGTTGTCGATGGAGGCCCAGCCCATCGCGTCGGTGTCGTCGAAGTGCAGGGCGATGGAGCGGGAGAAGACGGTGGCCGTGACGGGGGTGCGGCTCTGCGGGGCGAGCGCCGGATCGCGGGCGTCGCAGTACTTGTTGCACACGGTGGCGGACGGCGCCGCCTCGGCCGTGGCCGGGGAGAGTTGTGGGGCCAGCAGGGCGAGCGCTCCGGTGGCGAGGGCGGCCAGGCGGGTGCGCAGCGGTCTCTTGCGTCTCATGCCGTGCCTCCTCCCGGCCTAGTTGAAGGGGTCCAGGGTGATGGACGCCTGCTGCGGATTGCCGTCGTGGACGAGCGACTCGTGCTGGCCGACGTCGTCGAAGGCGAAGGCGTACGCCTTTCCGTCGGCCATCTGGCCGTGGATGACGCGGGCGTAGTGGTTGGTCACGCCGTCCTTGTAGAACCCGGCGTCACCGGTGTCCGGCTGGTTGGGGTTGGTGAGCAGGGTCGTGCGGTTGTAGCCCGCGCACAGGGTCCGCGAAATGGGGCCGCGGACCTGGTCGTTGGGTGCGTCGAGGCGCTTGTAGCAGCCGAAGACGGAGTCGGAGTCCGGCTTCTGGAAGCTGGTGACCACGGCTCCCGAACCATTGGTGAAGTTCATGACGTCACCGGAGACCCGCCCGAAGTACTTGACGCTCGGCCGGTCGGCGAAGGGCGTGACCGTGAGGGTGGTGCCGGCGTACTTCTGCCACACCCGGTTGATGTAGTCGTCCATCGCGTTCGCGGGCAGGGCGCCCGCCTCGATGCCGTGTCCCGGCGACAAGGCCCGCAGCACGGTGCCGTCCGGGCGGGTCTGGATGAGCTTGCTCCAGCCGCCGCCCTGTGCGCGCAGTGCGTTGAGCACGCCGTTGTAGCCGCCGGGCTTGAGGTGCCCGGTGGTCTTCGTACTGCCGTCGGCACCCTGCACCCCCACCGCGTACGGCGCGGAGAACATGTCGACCTGGGTGCTGTTGATGTAGAGCCCGGAGTCGTCGAGGGTGAACTCGCTCCAGTTGAACAGGATGTTCCGGTTGGGGTCCGAGGGGTTCTGCACGGCGGGCTGCACCAGGCCGCCGGTGGTGAGCCTGAAGTCGATCTTCTGGCCGTAGGAGAAGTAGACCCGGCCGGAGAGCTTGGGGATGCGGATCGTCATGGACTGGCCGCCCGCCGGTCCGGCGATCGAGGCGTCGGGCGCCGGGGTGGGCGGGTTGCCGCCGGCGGGCCAGGGGTGGAAGGTCCCGGAGGCGTCGGCCCAGCCCTGCTGCCCGGTCGAGAGCAGGGTGCCGAGCGTATAGACGTAGATCTTGTCGCCGCGCCCGGAGTTGTTGGTGAACTTCAGCGGGATCGTGTTCGGCACGGCCGGCCGGGCGGACGCCTCGGGGGCCAGTGCGGTCATGCCCAGGGCCAGGAGTAAGGCCGACGCCCAGCAGGGCAGGGTCCGGAATCGGGTGGAGACGCGTCTGGACATACGTCACCTCTCGCGCGGCCGCGCGGGGCCGCGTCAGCGGGGGGAATGGGGCGCTCATGAAGCGCGGGTGGGGGGTGCCGGAAGTGCAGAGACATCATGGCAGCGAACATGACACTGGTCTAGACATACTCACGTATGCCGACATCAGCGCAGGGCCGGATGCGGAGCCCTGAGGTCCGCGGAGCCCGCCGGGTCGAGATCGTCCCGCTTGGTACGGAGCTCGTCGGTGTCCGGATGGCCGATCTCGAGGGCGATCTCCAGGGCCTGGGCGCGGGCCGCCCGGGCGGCGTCCAGGTCGCCCGCGGCCAGGTGGGTGTCGCCGAGGTGGTTCAGGATCTCGGTCTCGTTGTACCGGTCGCCGAAGCCACGCACCAGGTGCAGGGCCCGGGCGTAGCACGTCACGGCGGCGGGGTACTCGGCCAGGTGGTGATGGGCGTAGCCGAGGCTGTCCCACGCCCCGGCCTCGGCATGCCGGTCCTCGATCTCCTGGTTCACGGACACCGCCTGGGCGCAGTAGTCCAGCGTCCGCCGGTAGTCGCCCAGTACGGCGTGCACCCACCCGACGTTGTTCAGCGCCAGGGCCTCCCCGGCCCGGTGCCCCGCCTGCCGATAGAGCGTCAGGGCACGTTCGTTGTGGCCGAGCGCGTCCCGGTGGCCGCCCAGCCGGCCGCAGATCCCTCCCAGGCCACGGTGGACATGTGCCTGACGGACGGGATCGTCCAGCCGCTCGTAGAGGTCGAGGGCGTGCCGGAAGTGGCGGTGTCCCTCGTCGAGGCGGCCCATCTGGGTGAGGCAGTTGCCCAGGCCGCGGTGGGCGCCGGCCTGCCACGCCGGATCGCCGAGCCGCCGGGCCGCGCCGAGGGCGATGCGCTGGACGGCGGCCCAGTCGTGCCAGTGCCCGCGGTAGTCGAAATAGGCCTCCAGGTTCCTGGCCAGCAGCCAGGCGCCCGCGTCGAGATCGGCGCCGGTGGCCAGGTCGACCACGCCCAGCAGTACGGCGTGCTCCGCGGTGAACCAGCCGAGCGCCGCGGCCTGGTCCGTCATTTCCTGCGGGCAGGCACCCGGCACGGCGGGGGGCAGGGGGACGCGGTCCCGGTGCGGGTCCAGCAGCCCGGCCGCGCGATCGGCGGTGTGCACATAGTGCTCGACGACCCGGCGCCGCGCATCCCCGCGATCGGCCTCGGAGTCCTCCGCGCGGGCCAGTTCGGCCGCGTAGGCGCGGAGCAGGTCGTGCAGCGTGTACCGGCCGGGCGTGACCTCCCCGACCAGGTGCACCCGGGCCAGCTCGGCCAGCAGGGGGCGCACCCGGGAAACCGGGAGACCGGCCAGGCCCGCCATGGCCGGGAGGGAGATGTCCGGTCCGGGGTGGAGGCCGAGCAGCCGGAACAGCCGTGCGGCGTCCGTGCCGAGCGCGTGATACGACCAGGAGAACACCGCCCGTACATCGGTCGCGGTGTCGCCGCCGCTGAAGACGTCCAGGCCGACCTGGGTGTCGTGGAGCTCCGCGGCGAGCGTCCGCAGCGGAAACCGCGGGGTCACCGCGACCCTCGCGGCCACGACCGCCAGCGCCAGCGGCAGCCCCGCGCAGGCGGCGGCGATCGCGTCGAACGCCTTCGGATCGTCCGTCCGCCGGACCCGCCTCAGGTGCCGCTCCAGAAGCAGCCGCGCCTCGCCGTCGGTGAGCGGGTCCACCGCGCACGGACGTGCCCCGTTGGCGGCGACCAGTCCGGTGAGGCGGTCACGGCTGGTCACCAGCACCACACAGCCGCCCGCGCCGGGCAGCAGCGGCCGCACCTGGTCGGCGTCGCGGGCGTTGTCCAGCATGATCAGCATCCGGCGGTCGGCGATCAGCGACCGGTACAGCCCGGCCTGCGCCTCCGGATCGGCGGGCATCTCCTGCGGATCCACGCCCAGGGCGCCGAGGAAGCCGCGTACGGCCGCCGCCGCGGGCACGGGACCTGCGGCGGGAGCGAATCCGCGCAGGTTCACATACAGCTGCCCGTCCGGGAAGCGCGGCAGGTTGCGATGGGCCCAGCGCAGCGCCAGCCAGGTCTTGCCCACCCCGCCGACACCGCTGATCGCCGCGATGTCGAGCGCGCCCTCGCCGTCGGCGGTCTCGCACAGCTCGTCCAGCGCGGCGAGTTCCCGCTCGCGGCCGACGAACGTGACCGGCGGCGCGGGGAGTTGCTGAGGCACCGGCCGCGGTCGCCGTCGGGGCGTCACGGGCGCCGTGACCGGGGCGAGGTCGAGCGCCGGATCCGCGGTGAGGATCCGCTGGCGCAGCAGCACCAGCGGCGGGCTGGGGTCGAGCCCCGTCTCCTCGGCCAGCCGGCGCCGGAGGCGCTCATAGTGCTCCAGCGCCTCGGTCTGGCGCCCGCACCGGTACAGGGCCAGCATCAGCTGTCCGGCCACCCGCTCGTCCAGCGGATGCGCCTCGGCGCGGGCGGCCAGCTCGGGCAGGGCCCGGCCGTGCTGCCCCAGCCGCAACCGCACGTCCATCAGGTCCAGTTGCCCGGTGAACCGCTCGGCCTCGAGCACCGAGCGCTGGGCGTTGAACCAGGGCGTGTCCGCCCCTGCGAACGCCTCACCCCGCCACAGCCCCAGGGCGGTCTCCCACAGCGCCGCCGACTCCTCCGCGCCGCCGGTCGCACGGGCCCGGCGGGCCGTCTCGCGGAACCGGAGCACATCCACCGCGTCGGGCTCCGCCGCCAGCCGGTAGCCGCCCTGCTCGCGCACCAGCTCCGCTCCCGTGCCCGCCAGCGCCTGCCGTAACCGGGACACATACGCGTACAGCGCCTCCCGGCCGCGCCGGGGCACCCCCGCCCCCCACACCCGGTCCACCAGCGGCCCCGTGGGCACCACCCGCCCCGCGTCGACGGCCAGCGCCGCGAGCACCAGCCGCTGCCGTGCGTGCCCCACGTCCACCGGCGTCCCGTCCCGCCACACCGTTATGGCACCGAGCACGCCGAATCGCGCCCCCATGCGTTTTCCCCCGTTGTGTCGTAGCCCCCGCGCCGACCACCTGTTGATGACAGTCGGCGCAATACCGAGTCAACAACTCCCCAAGGTACGGGGAGGACTTCCCGGTATGGAAGGGACATCACGACGGAGAACGGGAGCCGGACGCGGGGGGGACCCGCTATCGCCCGGGCGCGCCCTTCAGACGCCCCGGGCGGCCGGCGGCGCGCCGATCGCCTTCGACACCAGCGCCGGCAGATCCGTGAGGGAGTCCCGGATGATCGCCTGCTCCATGGCGAGGACGTCCGCTCCCGGCCTGATGCCCAGCTCCTCGGCCAGTACGTGCCGCAGCTGCCGGGCCGCGCCGAGCGCGTCGGCGCGGCGGCCGGTCAGACACAGCGCGATCATGAGCTGATGGCGGAAGGTCTCGCGCAGCGGGTGGGCCGCGACCAGGATCTCCAGTTCGGGTACGACGTCATGGGCGTGTCCCTGGTGCACTTCGGCCCACACCCATGCCTCGGTGGCCGAGAGCCGCGCCTCCTCCAGCCGTACGAGTTCGGCCGTGATCGCGGGGAGGTCCGGCACATCGGCGAGCAGGGGCCCGCGCCACATGTCCAGGGCCCGCCGCAGCCCCTCCGCCGCCTGCCCGGTCCGCCCTTCGGCCAGGGCCTCGCGCGCCACCCTCGCGAGCGCCGTGAAGCGGTCGGCGTCCAGCTCACCGGGGTCCACCGCCAGCCGGTAGCCCGGCGGGCTGGTGAGCAGTCGGCTGCCGCCCCGCACCGCCGGGCATCGCTCCGGCGGGGGCGCGGGAAGTACGCGCCTGAGCCGGTGGACGTACTGCTGGACCAGCTTGGGGGCGGACTTCGGCGCCCCGCCCGGCCAGAGCTGCTCCAGCAGTTCCCCGGCCGGCACCGTACGGCCCGCGTTGACGAGCAGTGCGGCCAGCAGCGCACGGCACTTGGCCTGGCCGACCATGTGGAAGGCGCCGTCCGGTCCCCGGAGCTCCAGTGGCCCGAGGATGCGGTAGCGCACCGGGACCGGGGTCATCGGCGTCCACCGTGACGGCGCCCGTCGCGTCCGCCGTCGGCTCCGGGGGCGGCGAGGGTGAGGACGTCGGGCACCCGGTCCGGTGCGGCCACGCGCAGCAGTCCGTATCCGATTCCGGCCGATCCGGTCATCAGTCCGGGGGTGGTCACTCCCATCGGGACGCCGGGACGGACGTCCCCGGCCAGCACCCGGTCGGCCACCAGGCGCGCCACGCGGGGGCCGAGGTCGTCGGTCTCCCCCAGCGCGGGACCGGCCGCGAGCAGCGCCGCCACCAGCCCCAGATCCCCGTGGCACAGCGAGTCGTTGCCGAGTCCCGTGTGGACGCCGTCTCGCAGCAGGTCGCCGCGTACGGTGCCGGCCGCGACGCGCAGGTCCTCCGCGAGGAGCTCATGGGTGTCGGCGAGCCCCTCGACGCCGAGCAGCGCCGCCCGGACCAGCCCGATACCGGCGGCACCGTGACACCAGGCGTCCATGAAGGATCCCCGCGGCACGATGCTGCGCAGATCCGGCCAGTTGCCGCGGCCGGGGTCCAGACCGTGGCGTTCGAACCGGAGCGCCTCCTCGCACAGCCGGTAGTGGTGGTCCTCGCCGGTCAGCTCAGCCGCGCGGGCCAGGGCGAGGGCGAAGCCGCTCGCCCCGTGGGACATGCCCAGCAGCGGCCGGTCGGGGTCGACCGCCGTCCGCCAGGCCACTCCGCCGGTCACCTCGGTCGCCGCCTTGGCGAGGGTGGCGGCGGCGAGCCGCAGCGCGTCCGCGGTGCGCTCGTCCGGACGCGTCCGGTGGAGCGCGGCCAGGGCCAGCGCCGCCCCGGCCGTGCCCTGGACCACATCGAGTTCCCGGTCGCCCGCGAACCGCCCGGCCAGCTCGGGAACCAGCGCGGTGGCCGCGTCGAGCAGTTCGGGCGTGTCCCACAGGGCGGCCAGATGGGTGAGCGTGTAGACGGCGCCGCCCAGTTCGCCGAATCCCCCGATGCTCAAGCTGAACCGAACGTGACGGCCACGGTCGGGGCTGGTCAGTGAGTCCGCGAGCGATTGCGCGATGCGTTCGGCCACCTCCCGGTACCGCTGGTCCCCCGTCATCGAGCCGAGGTGCGCGAGGAACAGCGCGATACCGCTCACCCCGTCATAGAGGCTGATCCCGGCGGGTCCGGCGCGCCAGTAGCGCTCCCCCACGACATTGAGCGACAGCCAGTGCGGTGGCTGGTCGTCGGTGCCGTGCACCGCGGTGTCGAGCAGCTCGTCCGCGAGGACGGTCGCGGCCCGCAGGGCGAGCCGGATGTCGAGGGGGCGGTCGGGAAGCTCCCGCGGCAGGGGGGCGGTCCGCGTCCGGGTGCCGAAGGTGAGGCCCGTCAGCGACGCGTCGATGCACCACTTCTGGCGGCGCAGATCGACCGGGCCCATGCGGCGGATCTTGGCGCGCACCGCCGCCATCCCGGAGGTGGCCAGGAAGTCGCGGACGACAACACCGTCCGCGTCGCACAGGTCGGTGGCGGACGGCGTGGTGTGGTAGGTCGGCACATCGAGCCGGGCCAACTGGCGCTGCTCGCTGGTCAGCAGCTCGATCCTGCCCTCGACGCCCCGATGCCCGCCCGCGAGGCCGGCTTCGAGCACATACTCCCAGTCCAGCGAGTCGCGCAGAACGTCCGGGTGCATCGACTCGGCGAGGATACGGCTGTAGACCGAGGTCGGCCGGGGCACATGGCGCACGGCGTCCTCGGCGAAGGCGGCGATCGGGCCGTCCTCGGCGAGCAGTTCCTCCCGCTCCCGTTCGATGAGCCCGTAGGCGGACTCGAAGCCCTCCGCCAGGGATCGGCGGTACCGCAGCGGATCGACGGACGTTCCGCCCACGGAGGCCCGGTTGTCCGCGCCGGCGATGGGCATGCGCTCGCGCACCAGCCTCATCTCGTCGGTGCCCTGGCCGGCGTAGGTCGGCAGCACGCTCGGTGAGAGCTGGCCGCCGCCGCCCGCGAGCCCGCTGATCTCCGCGTCCCGCCAGCCCGAGTCGTCCACCTCGATGATCCGCTCCGGCAGCAGCCCGATGCCCAGGACGGAGTCGTTGAGGACATCGGGCACCGCGCCGGCGATCCGCAGGACGGGGTCGGGCACCGCTCGGGACCGCCCGAGGAAGGTGGCCTCCAGGTCGACGAAGACGGGGTGCTCCCCCGCCGCGATCAGGTTTTGCAGATGCAGATCCGCGCCGCAGATGGCGTGGAACACGGCCAGATGGGCGCCTTGGCGCCAGAAGAACCGGTCGGCCTCGGCCTCGTCGGCGCACGTCCCGGAGGCCACGTGCTCCACCCATCCGTACCCGGGCCGGGGCAGCACCTCCACGGTGCGCAGCGGATGGCGCAGCCCCCGGTCGTTGAGCCGGGCGAGCAGGTCGTTGAAGTGGCGCTCGACGGCGACCGACCGCGGTTTGTAGACCAGCTTCGTGCCGTCGGAGAGGGTGAACAGCGCGACCGACCGGCCGCCGTTGTGGGTATCACCGGCGCCGAAGCCGATGTCCGTCACATCGCCGAGACCACGCCAGGAGCCGCCGAACACCGCGCGCAGCCGGGGCAGATCGGCCAGGAAGCGCTCGGCGAACTCCTGCCTCACATCGATCCAGTGCCGCAGCGAGGCCACCAGTTCACGGGCCAGCACGGGGTATTCGGACAGGATCTCCAGCGCCCGCCCCGGGGTGCGGACCGTGGCCATGAACGAGGCGAACCGCTCCTCGGGGGTGTCACCGGCCAGCTCCCCGGTCACCCTGGCCACGTTGAGCTCCAGCACCAGGACACGGGACACCATGCCGGAGATCGTTTCCAGGGGCGGGAGGAGGAGGGGATGGTCCGGAGGCAGCCCGGGCACCCGGCGCCGTAGTTCCCCCCGGGCCCAGCGCAGCAGCGGGAGGGCCAGTTCGGCCGGGCCGAGCCCGGGGCGGTGGGCGTGGTCATGGCCGGGACCGTGGGTGGCCGCGTGGACATGGCCCCGGACGTCGTCGCCGCCGCCATCTCCATCGCTGTAGCCGTCATCGCCGTCGCCGTCGGAGGTGTGGTGACGCCAGGCCTCGGCGATCACCTTCAGCCACTCCGGTGCGGGCAGCCGCCCGGCGAGCGACTCCACGGGCTCGCCCAGCAGGGTGATCAGCTCCTCCTCGGTGACCCCGGTGGCCGTCCAGCGCTCCAGCGGATCCACGCCGGTGGCGGGCCTTCCGGCGGAGAAGAGGATGCCGCCGCGCCACAGCTCCAGGCGGCGCAACCCGTGCGCACGCTGCTCGGCGGTGACCGCCGGAGCGCCCGGCCGCCGGTCGTGCAGAGGCACGCCTCGCCACCACGTCGTCGAGTTCAGGATGTCCTGCTGCCGATTCCTCACTTCTCCCCCTCTTGATGGCCCTGTCTCTAAGGCCCTGTCTCTTTTGATGGCCCCGTCGCCCTCCGCGGCCCTGTCGCCGTGGAGACGGCCCGGTCGCGATCCGATCCGGCGCGGGCCCCGTGGGGCCCGCGCCGGAATGGCTCATGGGTCACCGCGTCCGAGGACGCGCCGGGTCAGCCGCAGAGCCAGTCACAGGTGAAGCAGGTGCGGCAGGTCTTGTGACCGCATGTCACCCAGGTGTCGGTGAGCCCCCCGCCCACGACGCTGTCCAGCCGCTGGTCGGTCAGCTCGATGGCACCCGCCGGGTGGGCGGGCAGCGCGCTGAGCTCCTCGGAGCTCAGTCCGGCGCGGAAGACCGGGTCCTTCCATGCCTTGGTGGTCCGGTTCATGGTTCCTCCGTTCGACGTGCTCTCATCGGTTCGTTCATGGACGTCACTCCGGTCGGCCCGGTGTGACACGGCCCAAACTGGGTGAGCGAGTTGGCCGGGAACCTTGCGAAAACCTTGTGCCGCCGCGCGTGGCGGTGCCATCCGCGCCGGTCAGCGGCGAACTGAACCGGCGATGAACCGGGACCGAACCGGGGCCGAACCGATGTGCCGCACGCTGCTGCGCCAGGGAACACGGCGCGGGAGGAGACACATATGGGCGGCAGGCAGGCGGGGGCGCGGGTGCCGTTCGTGGCCCAGATGAGCGAGGTCGAGTGCGGTCCGGCCTGTCTGGCCATGGTGCTCGGGGCGCACCGCCACAGGGTCCCCCTGCGGGAGTTGCGCGCGGAGTTCGGGGTGAGCCGCGACGGCGCGAGCGCCCGCCGGATCCTGGAGGTCGCGCGCGCCCACGGGCTCGAGGCCCGGGGGCTGAAGGTCCCGCCGGACGCACTCGGCGCGGTGCGCAAGCCCGCCATCGCCCACTGGGACGACCACCACTTCGTGGTGGTGGAAGGTGTCGGGCGCAAGGGGGTACGCGTGCTCGACCCCGGCGAGGGACGCGCCACCGTCTCCCCTGCGGAGTTCCGCGCCCGGAGCTCGGGCACCCTGCTGGAGTTCGCCCCCGGCTCCTCGTTCACCGAGCGGCGCGGGCCACGGGATTCCTGGCCGCTGCGGCTGGTGCGCGACATGACGCGGATGGCACCGCGGTGGGCCGCCCTCGCGGTGCTGCTCTCCGGGATGGTGCAGCTACTCGCCCTGGGGTCGGCGTTCCTCACCAAGTACGGCATCGACACGCTCATCGGTGAACGGGCCGGGACGCTCTCGGGTCTCTCCCTGGCCATCGCCGGTTTCGTATCGGTGTACGCGCTGATCGGACTGGGGCGGGCCGGCGCCCTGCTGGTACTCCAGCACCGGCTGGACGGCGCGCTCGGTGACCGGTTTATGACCCATCTGTTCCGTCTGCCGTTCGGCTATTTCCAGGCCCGGAGCAGCGGGGATCTGCTGGCCCGGCTCAACAGCAACACGGTGATCAGGGATCTGCTGACCTCCCGCATGGTCACCTTGGTCATCGACAGTGTCTTCGTGGTCGGCTATCTGGTGCTGCTGTGCGCCGTCAGCCCCTGGTACGCGCTCCTGGCGGCGGGGCTGGGCGCGGCGCAGATCGCCATCGTGCTGGCCACCCTGCGGCCGGCCAACGCCCTGGCGAAACGGGAGCTGAGCGCCGAGGCCGCCACCCAGTCGGTGGCGGTGGACGCTTTGCGGGGCGCGGAGTTCGTGAAGAGCGCGGGGCTGGTCGGCACGGTGCTCGACCGTTGGCGCGGGTCGCTGGGCGACTATCTGCGGGCGGCGCTCCGCCGACGCCGCCTGGACGCCCTCACCGACTCCCTCACCCTGCTGCTGCAAGTGGCCTCCCCGCTGGTGTTGTTGCTGCTGGGCGTCGCACAGGTGCGCTCGGGTGCGCTGACCATCGGCTCGATGATCGCGCTCAACGCGATCGCGGCCGGGCTGCTCACCCCGATCGCCGGGCTGGCCACCAGCGCGCGCTACCTCCAGACCATCGGTGCCCATCTGGAGCGGGTGCACGATGTGCTGGACGAGCGTCCGGAGGTCCGAAGGCCGGGTATCACCGCCCCCGCCACGGTGCGGGGCGAGATCGAGCTGCGCGGAGTGGGCTTCCGCTACGGGCAGGGGCCGTGGATCCTGCGCGACCTGACCCTGCGCGTCCCCGCGGGCGCGAAACTCGCCGTCGTCGGGGCCAGCGGCTCCGGGAAGACGACGATGATCCGCCTGCTCGCCGGGCTGTTGCGGCCGACCGAGGGCACGGTGCTGCTCGATGGGCGGGCCATCGAGGAGTACGACGCGGACAGTCTGCGCCGCCGCTTCGGCATCGTCACACAGGAACCCCATGTCTTCGGCGGCACCATCGGATCGAATCTGCGGCTCGGCCGGGGCGACCTGCCCGACGAGGCCCTCTTCGAGGCACTCGGCCGGGCCGGGCTGCTCCCCGATGTGCGGCGGATGCCCATGGGGCTGGAGACGCATGTGGCGGAGGGCGGGAGCGCGCTCTCGGGGGGCCAGCGGCAGCGTCTGGCGATCGCCCGCGCGCTGCTGGCCGACCCCGCGCTGCTGGTGCTGGACGAGGCCACGAGTCATCTGGACGCCGTGACCGAGGCGGAGGTGGCCGGTGAGCTGTCCGCGCTGGGCTGTACCAGGATCGTCGTCGCGCACCGGATCAGCACGATCATGGACGCGGACGAGATCGTCGTCCTGGACGACGGCCGTTTCACGGAGCGGGGCGGCCACGACGACCTGATGCTCGCCGGGGGCCGGTACGCCGCGCTGGTGCACCGGCAGCTCCCGGCCTCTCTCCGGCCCTCATGATCGCCAACCGCGCCGACGTGGGCTTTCGGGCGTAAAATGGGCCGCGTCCGCACCAGGAGGGCACGAGGAGCGGAGGCATCAGATGACCGAGGCAGCCCCCTCCCACATCGAACGCAAACGGGAAACCGACCACCCGGACGTGCCGTGGACGACCCCCTCGCAGGCCGAGGGCGAGCGCGACGACGAGATGGACACCGGCCACCCCGACGTACAGAGGACGACTCCCTCACAGGCCGAAGGGGAACGGGACTGAGCGCTCCGCGGGAAGTGCCACGGGATGCCGTCGTGCGTCTGCGGCCGCAGCGTGGCTGGTCGCCCACGCGGCGAAGCCGCATATCGACACAGCCCCGTGCCCCTTCGGGGCGCTGCCCGAACCGTAGCGAACTTCCTCCGACCTGCTTGGCCACCCCTCTCGGCACCCGGGCCCGCGGGCCGGTGATCTCCCACCGGCAGGCGGGCCCAGCCATGGCTCGGAGGCGGCGGCCGATCTTCCTGCCACGCTCGACGCCAGGGTGGGTCTCCCGGGCGGAGCGGCCCCGGCGGGTCGCTATCCTGACCGGGGAGGCGAGATGGCACGCGCGACACAGACCACCGGGACACAGACCACCGCGACACAGACCACCGGGACACCCGGCACCGGCCGACCGGCGGCACGCCACCACGGCAACCGGCACGGACGCAGCGAGCAGGCCCGGCTGGCGGTGCTGAACGCGGCCGACGACCTGCTGGTCGAGAAGGGCTTCGCGGGCGTCACCATGGAGGGCATCGCCACCCGGGCCGGTGTCGCCAAGCAGACCATCTACCGCTGGTGGAGCACCAAGACCGACGTCCTCATGGACGCGTTCCTCCAGGACGTGGCCGAGGACCTGACCGTGCGCGACCACGGCGACCTCGCCCGGGACCTGCGCGCCTATCTGCGCGATCTGGCCTGGTTCCTCAGCGCGTCCGACTCCGGTGCCGTCTTCAAGGCGCTGATCGCCCAGGCGCAGCACGATCCGGCGTTCGCCGAGGACTTCCGGTCCCGGTTCCTCGACGACCAGCGCGGCCGTGACCGGCTTGCGCTGGAACGGGCCGGGGAGCGCGGGGAGTTGGCGCCCGGCCTGGATCTGACGGCCGAGACCGACCAGCTCATGGGCCCCGTCTACTACCGGGTGCTGGTGACCGGCGAACCCGTCGGCCAGGAGTTCACCGACCGGCTCGTCGACGCGTTTCTCCATCGCCACGGGCTGACGGCACCGGCGAAGGACTGAGCACCCGAAGTCCGGAGCCTCGGAGCCGGAAATCCGAGGGGAGTCACCGCGCGGACGGCGCCGTGACCGACGTCCCGGTGGCCGCCGGTGCCGGGAGGCCGTCCAGGAACAGGGCGCCCGCGAGCAGCGCGGCGCTTCCGCGCGGTGCGATGCCACGCTCCCGTAGCTCCGCGTCCAGTGCGGACAGGGCGGCGGCGCCCTCGGGCGTGGCCGTGCCGCCCGCCTCGAGCACGGCGTACGCCCCCTCCTTGACCCGTCGGAGCCCGGGTGGGCCCGCCCGGTACAGCGGGCCGGTGTCCTGGAGGGTGCTCATCACGGTGAGCAGCGCGTCCAGGCGCGCCTGGGTCTCGGTGGCCCCCGCCGTACGCGCCCGGGACAGGGCGTCCAGGGCGCGGCGCACATGGGGAAAGGCGGCCCGGGCCTCGCCACGCGCGCCCGGCGCCCCATAGGTGGCGGAGACATGCGAGCCCGGCGAGGGGCGGCGCGGTGCGCCGCGGTCGGGGTGGTCCGCGATCCGTTTGGCGGTGGCGGTCACCTCCTCGGGCCCGGCGCCGGGTCGCAGCGCGACGGCCGCCACCAGCAGGCCCATCACCCACAGCGCGCCGTGGTGGAAGGGGCCGGTGGCCGCGCCGCCACCGGCCCGTGCCATCGTCCACTCGGCGCATCGGCCGATGGCACCCAGCTCCTCGCGCAGCGCCCGGGTCGGCTCCCCGGGACGGCGGGCCGCGGCGGCCATGGCCGCGAAGCCTGGCGTCAGCGCCTTCGCCGACCAGCGCAGCGCGAGCAGATCCGCACCGGTGGCACGGGCCTGGAGATCGCGGCTGTCGGCGAGGCCCGGTTTGGGCGTCAGCTCCGCCTGGGCGATCAGGGCGAGCACGGCGGCCCGTGCCAGTGCCTCATCCGTGGAGCGCGTCATCGGCATGCCCGGAGGTTAGAGGGCGGACCTTTGACGGACATGAGGCGTTCCTGTGACCCCGCTGTGCGGCGTGGCCGGGCACCGGCCCGGCCGGGGCTCAGCCCGCGGTCGGCGGGACGGGGCGGGCGCCGGATCAGGCGGGGCGGGGAAAGACCGTTCCGTCGAAGATCTTCCGTGCGGTGCGCACGACGGCCGTGCCCCGCGCCACCGGAGTGGCGCCGTCGTCCACGGACGTGTCGATGTCCAGGAAGCCGGTGGGGTGTTCGACGCGCAGCCGCTCACCCGTCGCCGGGAGCCGGGCCACGTCCTCGCCGACGTTTCCCCTGACGCACAGCCCGGCGGCGACACTGGCGGCTCCCAGGACGCCGATCGACGTATGGCAGCGGACCGGGATGAAGGTGCGGGTCATCACGGTGCCACCGTGTGCGGGCGGGGCCAGCAGGCTGAGCTTGGGCACGGTCGTGGCACTCACCTCGCCCAGGCCCATCAACCGGCCCGCCTCCCGCCGGATCTCCTGGAGCCGGGCGCCGAGCGCCGCGTTCGCCTCCAGCTCCTCGGGGTTCTCATAGCCGGTGACGTCCAGGGCGGACGCGGCGATCAGCACGGTCGGCATGCCGTTGTCCACACAGGTCACCGGGGTGCCGTCGATGAGGTCGCGGGCGTGGCCGGTGGGCAGCAGCGGGCCGCTGCCCCGCTCGAAGCCGATCACCATCGGGGCGGCGAAGCCCGGGACGCCCGAGATCTCGGCCGAGCCGGTGTAGTCGACACGCCGGTCCGGGGTGGGGACGGTCACGGTGGCGTGGTCACCGCTGTTGACCATCCTGATCCGTACCGGTGTCCGCCCGTCCCGGGCGGCGACCAGGCCCCGTTCCACGGCGAAGGGACCCACCCCGGCCAGCAGGTTGCCGCAGTTCTGCCGGTCGGAGACCTCGGCCTTGTCCACGCCGAGCTGAAGGAACAGATAGTCGACATCGGCGCCCGGGTCCTGGGCGGCGGAGACCACGGCCACCTTGCTGGTGAGGGGGTGTGCTCCGCCGAGGCCGTCGATCTGCCGCGGATCGGGGCTGCCCATGATCCGCAGCAGCAGGTCGTCCCGGGCGTCGGGGTCGGACGGCAGGTCCTCCGCGAGGAAGTAGGCGCCCTTGGAGGTGCCGCCGCGCATCAGCATGCAGCGCACGCCCTCCGGCCCGCTCATGAGACGGCCCCGCCACGGCCGTCCTCGGCGTGCTCGGCGCGCCGGGCGTACTCGGCGTACGGCTGGTACCGCACCCCGAGCCGGGCCAGGGTCTCCCGCAACCCGTAGCGGTCCAGGCCCAGTTGGCCCTCCGCGAAGGCGGCGCGGGTCGCCTCCTCCTTCGCGAAGCGCGCCTTCGCCGCCTCGACGGCCGTGGCGGCCGACTGGCGCGGTACGCACATCACCCCGTCGTCGTCGGCGAGGATCACATCGCCGGGGCGTATGCACTGCCCGCCCACCACCACGGGCACATTGACCGATCCGGCCGTGGCCTTGACGGTGCCCTGCGCGCACACGGCGGCCGACCACACGGGGAAGCCCATCGCGCGCAGCTCCGCGGTGTCGCGCACCCCGGCGTCGATGACCAGACCGCGGACCCCGCGGTGCTGGAGCGCGGTGGCGAAGAGCTCGCCGAACATGCCGTCCGTGGACGGCGATGTGGTGGCGACGACGAGGATGTCGCCCTCGGCGCACTGCTCGACCGCGGCGTGGATCATCAGGTTGTCGCCGGGCCAGCACAGCGCCGTGACCGCGGTGCCCGCGATGCGCACGTCCCGCTGGACGGGGCGCAGCCCGGGGCCGAGGCATCCGGTGCGGCCCATGGCCTCGTGCACCGTGGCCACGCCGTACCCCCGCAGGGCCGCCACATGTTCGGCCCCGGCGCGTGGCGGGTCGGTGACGATCACACCGCTCGGCCGTGCGGCGGCGGGCGCGTCACCCGCGCTAGCGTGCGTCATCGCTGATATCTCCTTGCTGGACAGGTCGGTGACCCACCCGCGGCGCGAGCCCCGCGTCATTCGCCCAACGCGTCGATCACACTGGTGAGGTGGGCACGGACGGCCGCTTCGGCCGCCTGTGGGTCCCTGGCCCTGATCGCCTCGATCACGGCCAGGTGTTCACCCAGGGACCGCTGGGCACGCCCCGGCCGCAGCGCGAGCTGGAAACGATGGCGCACCAGCTGTGCGTTGAGCCGCTCCAGCAGCTCCACCGCCACCCGCTGACCGGAGAACTCCCGGATGCGGGCGTGCAGTTGGTGGTTGAGGTCGGAGTAGGTCAGCGGTTCGCCGTCGGCGACCGCCTTGGACATCGCCGTGCCCAGGTCGGCCAGCTCGGTCAGCTGCTCCTCGCTTGCCTCGACGGCCGCCTTGGCGGCGCACAGCCCTTCCAGGACCATGCGGCATTCCGTGATGGCCACGGCCTCCTCCACGCTCACCACCCGCACCCGTGAGCCACGGTTGCGGATCCGCTCGACCAGACCCTCGGAGGCCAGATCGATCAGCGCCGCGCGGATGCTCGCCCGGGTCACACCGAACTGCTCGGCGAGTTCGTTCTCCACCAGCCGCTGGGCCGGTGCCATCTCCCCGCGCGAGATCGCCTGTCGCAGCTGCTCCAAGGCATGCTGCTTGGCCTGCTCCCCGGTGCCTGGACGAGCTTCCTTCGGCATCGCGTGCCCTCCCTGAGTGAGTGCCTGTCGAAGGTAAATCTAGGCCAACAAGATTGTCAACGATTTCGTTGCCCATATTGGCGACAGAGACCCGGCTCGACGCCCCTGATTCCAGCCCATTCCAGCCCCCGTGACAGGGGAAGCCGGGGTTGCTTCAATGGTCGGTCGGTTCCCCATCGGACCCCGTCGACCGTTGGAGCGTGCCCGTGCCTCTCTCGCGTCGTGCTCTCCTCTCCACGCTCCCGGCGGCCGCACTGGCGGCCGTGGCCCTGCCACTGCGCGCACGGGCCGCGGGAGGTCCGGCAACGGCCGGTGAAGCGACCGGGGCCGCTCACACCCGGCTGATCGACAACACCGTGGCCGTCTTCGCCGGGACGCGGGACACCAACGCCCGCCCCGAGGTGCGCGCCAAACTCAGCTCCATCGCCGCGACCGCCCGCTCCCGGCTCACCGCGATGGACCGCGCCGGACAGGGTGAGCTCTTCCAGGGCCTCGCCCTGGGCACCAGCGATCCCAACCTGAACACCTCGTTCCAGTACCTCTACGAGATCGCCCTCGCCACCCGCACCCCGGACGGCGGCGCACCGTCCGGGCTCCACGGCGACACCGGTGTCCAGCGGCGCGTCATCGACGGCCTGATATGGCTCCACGAGCACTATTACGGCGACCAGTCGAAGGGCTACTACGGCAACTGGTTCACCTGGGAGATCGGCATCTCCACCCACGTCAGCAAGACGCTGGCGCTGCTCGCGGACGAACTCGCCGCCTACCGGCCCGACCTCGCCGCCACCTACGTGGCCTCGATGGACGCGTATCTGCGCAACGGCAAGGACGGCGACGTCGACCTCGACTCGCGCTTCCACACCGGCGCCAACCTCGCGGACATCACCACCAACCGCGTCCTCCAGGGCGCCGTCCTCGGCGACGACACCCGGATCACCAAGGCCCTCGCCGACCAACTGACCATCCTGGCCACCATCGATCCGTACGAGCTCCGGCACGGGGTCACCGACGGCTTCTACGCCGACGGTTCCTTCATCCAGCACGCGTCCGTGGCCTATACCGGCTCCTACGGCAAGGGCCTGCTCACCCGCGTCGTGCAGACCGTCAAGATGCTCGACGGCACCGGCTACACCACCGACGACCAGCTGGTCCGCGTCGTCCAGGGGTGGGTGGTGGACGGTTTCGCGCCGCTGATCTTCGAGGGCTGGCTGATGGAGATCGTCAAGGGCCGCGGGGTGTCCCGGCCGGCCACGGGGTACGCCGACGCGGCCGAGGTGGTGGAGGCCGTGGTGGGCCTCTCCGCCCATGCCACCGGCGCCGACGCCACGGCGCTCAAGGGCTATGTGGCGTATCTGCGGCAGACCTCGAAGGCCACGCTCGACCCCTCGGCGTTCGTGTCCCCGGTGAGCATCGCGGCCTACGCGGACATCCTCGCCGACCCCTCGATCCCGGCGAGCGACCTCGGGCCCGCCGAGCGCCATGTGGCGTTCAACGCGATGGACAGAACCGTCCACCGGCGCCCCGGCTACGCCTTCGCCCTGGCCCGGAGCTCGTCCAGGATCAGCAGATACGAGTACATGAGCGGGGAGAACCTGCTGCCCTGGTTCCAGGGGGACGGCGCCCACCATCTGTATCTGTCCGGCCAGGACCAGACCCAGGCGTTCGGCATCGACTACCTCACCGTCGTCCCGCCCCAGCGCCTCGCCGGTGTCACCGCCCCCGTGGAAACGCGCCGCACGATCCCCGAGCTGTACGGCACGCTCTGGTACGACAACCCCGAGCGTGGCTTCACCTCCTCGTCGGAGGCGCAGAACACCTATGTCTACTTCCCCCGATCCACCCACCCGTTCTCCGGTGGCGCCGCGCTGGGCCCGTACGGGGTGGCGGGGTTCGTCCAGTCCGACGACGTGGCGTACGCCGCGAAGCAGGCGGGCGACCTGCCCGAGGACTTCGTGGTGTACCGCGACGCCGACGCCACCAAGTCGTGGTTCCTGTTCGACGACGAGATCGTGGTGCTGGCCGCGGAGGTCGGCGACGCCGCCGGCCGCGCGGTGACCACGACTCTCGACACCCGGATCGCCGCGCCCTCGGACACCCTCACCCTCACCGGGCGGCTCCGCGGCGGTGCGCCCTGGTCCGGCACCGGCACGGCCTCGCTCGCATGGCTGCGCTACGCCAATGCCACCCGGGCCGCCTCGGTCGGGTATGTCTTCCTCGACGGCCCACGGCCCACCGTCACGCTGGACACCGTCACCCGCAGCCGCCGCGCGGTCCGCCTCGCCAACCCCGACACACCGGTGACCAAACAGCTCTTCGCCGTCACGGTCGAGCGGGCGGCGGGCGCGCCCCACACCTCGATGGCGTACGCGCTCGTCCCGAATGCCACCGAACGCCAACTGGACGGCTACGCCCGTCGCCCGCTCGCCGTCCTGGCCAACACCACCCGGCTCCAGGCCGTGGCCCACCGGGGTCTGCGGATCACCGCCCTCAACGCCTTCGCCCCCGGCACCCACCACGCCGGACGGCTGTCGGTGCGCGGGCCCGGCTCGGTGATCCTGCGGGAGACCCACGACGGCGGCGTGGCTGTCGCGGTGTCCGATCCGACCACCGAGCGCGACACGGTCTCGGTCGTCATCCGGGGCCGCAGGATGAGGGCCGTCGCGGTGGACGACGGTGTCCGGGTGGGCCGGGTCCCCGGCGGCACCCGGATCGTCGTCACCACCCGCCACGCCTACGGCCGGAGCTTCACGGCGACGCTGCGCTGAGCCGCGAGGTGCGCAGGTGCTGGGCGCCCGCGCGGACCGCCCACACGAACACGGCGAGCGCGAGTACGCCCACCACCACCGTGTCGTACGGCGCCGGGAGGCGGCCGGAACCACCGAAGGTGCCCAGCCACGACAGCACGGTCAGCGCGGCGAGGTGGCAGACCAGCCAGGCGCCGCGCCGCAGCTCCTCCGCCAGCGGGGCGCCTCCGTCCTCGCGGCGCTGCACCAGGAACAACACGGCGCCCACCAGGACGAAGGGCAGCGCGAGCCGCAGATCGTGCCAGCCGGACCAGTAGACGAACTCGCTGGCCACCACGAAGCTCACCGGTGCGATCCAGCGCACCCCCGGCACCTGGCCCTCGGCCCGCGCCACTCCCCGCTCGCGGTCATGGGCCCGGAACGCCGCGACGGCCACCGCCGAGGCGGCGTAGATCAGCAGATACATGTCCCCCATCACGCTCACGATGTCCTGCCAGCCGCCGAACGGCAGCATGAAGACGACGATGACCGCGAGGTTGAGCAGCAGCGCCCGGCGCGCCACTCCGGACCAGGGGTGGATGCGCATGAAGAAACGGGGCAGCAGACCGTTCTTGGCCAGGGCGTACGTATGGCGAGCGTCGATGGCCACGCCCACATAGGCCGATCCGCCCGGTGAGATCACCGCGTCGGCGTAGAGCAGCGTGGCCAGCCAGTGGAGGTTGAGCACCAGGGCGAGCTGTCCGAAGGGCGACTCGAAGTCGACTCCCTTCCAGCCGTGGCCCAGCAGCGACTCGGGCACCGTGTACAGGAACGCCAGCTGGAGCCCGAGGTAGACCAGCACCGCGAGGCCGATCCCGGTGAGCACCGCGGCCGGTACGGTACGGCGCGGATTGCGGGCCTCACCGGAGAAGTCGAGCGGGGCCTGGAAGCCGTTGACGGAGTACACGATGCCACCGCCGGCGAGCGCGGTCAGGCAGGCCGCGTAGCCGTACGGGGCGAAACCGCCGTGCTCGGTGAGGCGTCCGGAGTGGGTGCCGGACAGGAACAGCGCGACGATGGTGAGGACGGGGACGACGACCTTGAACACCGAGATCAGGTTGTTCAGCCGGGCGAATATCCGTACGGCGAACCAGTTGCACGCCGTCAGTACGACACTGAGCGCGACGGCCACGGCGAGGCCGGAGGCGCTGAGAGTGCCGCCGTTGTAGAGCCCCGGCAGATAGTGGGCGGCGTACTGCATGATGGCGCTGATCTCGGCCGCCGTACCGCCCACCGAGAGCAGCACCGACCAGCCGATCATCGTGCCGACCAGCCGTCCGCTGGCGTACAGCGGCCAGCGCACGGTGCCGCCGCCCTCCGGGCGGGTGGCGCCGAGCTCCACCATGACGAGCGCGATCAGGGCGCACAGCACACCCGCCGCGATCCAGGACAGCAGGGCGGCGGGGCCGGCGGTCTGGGCGGCGTACAGGGCCGCGAACAGCCACCCGGACCCCAGGATGTTGGAGAACCCGATCGCGGTCAGGGCCCAGAATCCGAGGTCCTTGTGGAGTCGTCGCTCCTCGGCGAGCACCGCCGGTGCGGCGATGGACTCCGGTGGGTGGTTCTGCGACACGGTGGCTCGTCTCCTCGGTGGTGCGCGAACAGGCAAAGACCCAGCGTGCCATGCGTGCCGACGGGCTCCGTCGACGCGTCCCGGGCCCCGGGACCTCGGTGCGGACCCGTACGAGGCGATCGACGGAAAAACACCCTCCACCGGAGAGGAATCGCCGCATATCGGGTGGGGGCGTGTTCTCATGCTTCAGGTGTCCTCTCCCTCCCGCCGTGATGTCCTGCGGTCCGCGAGCGGTGCCGTGGCGGCCACGACGTGCGGCGTCGGCTGCGGCCATCACACCGACTCCTCGTCGTCCCGGCCGGCCGGTCCCACCGAGCCGCCCTCGTCCGGCGTGGCTTCGGACCGGGCCACGCCCGCCGGACGCGCGCCACGCGGACCGGTGCGCTTCCCCGGGCTGCCACCGCGGATCGCCCACGGACCGCGCGACGGAAGCGCGGTGGCCCTCACCTTCCACGGCCAGGGCGACGCGGAGCTCGCCCGCGCACTGCTGTCCGAGGCCGAAAGAGCGGGCGCCCGGGTCACCGTCCTCGCCGTCGGCACCTGGCTGGACGAACACCCGGAAATGGCCCGGCGGGTCCTGGACGGCGGCCATGAGCTGGGCAACCACACCATGCGGCACCGCGCCGTATGCGCCCTGCCCGCCGACGAGGCGTACGCGGAGATCACCGAGTGCGCCGACCGGCTGCGCCGCCTCACCGGGACCATCGGCGGCTGGTTCCGGCCGTCGCGGGCCCGGACCGCCACGGACCTCGTGACCCGTCTCGCGGCCCGCGCCGGATACCCGCACGTCCTCTCCTACGACGTGGACTCGCTCGACTTCCAGGACCCGGGCCCGGACGCGGTGCGGGACGCGGTCCTCGGCCAGGTCCGCGCCGGTTCCGTGGTCAGCCTGCACTTCGGCCACTCCGGGACCCTGACCGCGCTGCCCGCGGTCCTCGACGGTCTGCGCCGGCGCGGTCTGCGCGCGGTCACCACGACGGAGCTGATGCACTCCGATGGCGTAGCACCGACGGCGGGGCCCGGGAGGCGTACCGAGACTGGGTGAGACGCCGGGCGGCCGCCCGTGGTGTGCCCGTACGGGAGCGGAGGAGACACCATGCCCCGGAGCGGAGGAGATCCCATGCCCCACCGCAAGGACCTCGGACTGCTCGCCCTGCGCCTCGGCGTGGGCGGGGTCCTGGTCGCGCACGGCACGCAGAAGCTCTTCGGCTGGTGCGGGGGCGATGGCCTGGCCCGTACCGCCGAGGTCATGGAGGCGATGGGCTTCCGTCCGGGGCGGGTGAGTGCCGTGGTGGCCGGGCTGGGCGAGGCGGGCGGCGGGCTGCTGCTCGCGCTCGGGTTCGCCACTCCCGCGGCCGGAGCGGCGGCCGCGGGGACGATGGCGGGGGCGGTGTCGGTGAACGCGCCGGCCGGGTTCTTCGCCCAGTCCGGAGGCTATGAGTTCCCGGCCCTGCTGGGTTGCTCGTCGGCGGCGCTCGGGATCTCGGGGCCCGGCCGCTACTCCCTGGACCACCTCACCTGCCATGTGCTGGACCGGCCCTGGCTGATCGCGACGGCGTTCACCACGAGCGCGCTGGCGGCGGCCGCGGTGATCAAGCGCAGGATGGCGGTGACCGCGGAGCGTGAGCTCGCCGAGGAGGAGGAGCTCTACGAGTAGCGGCCCTTCCGCCTGAGGAGCGCCTCGTACGCCCCGCGTCGTATCACCTCTCTGGCAGGTGACGCACGGCGTGCGAGGGGGTGCGGATGTTCAGCAGGCGCGGCTTCTGGAAGATCGTGGGTGCGGGCGCGATCCGTTCACCCCGGCCGGGGGCGGTGCCGCGTACCGGGACAAGTTCTCGGGCCCGTACGCCCACCGGACGCTGAAGGGCATCGGCCACAATGGGCCCCAGGAGGCTCCGGAGGCCTTCGCCGATCCGTGGTCGAGGCCGACCGTCTGCGACGGCGCTGAGCGGCGCGGCCGGGCCGCGGGAGGCCATGGCAGGCCAGGTCCGAAGGGGGCAGGGGGATGGCGGAGTTCGAAGTGGCCACCGGCGCCGCGGAGCTCCCCGCGGGCGACGAACCGGGGCGCGAGGCCGCGGTGCGGACCGCGTTCGAGGGGCTGCTCCAGATCCGCCGGCTGATGAACGCCGACACCGGCGACGCCGAAGGGGTGCCCGCCGAGTGGGAGCGGCGGCAGCCGGTGCGGGCCGTGGCCCTGGCGCTGGAGGCGGCCGGTGTGCCGCCGTCGGCGGTCGACGCGGAGGGCCGCCGTACGGCGACCGGATACTGCCTCGGCCCGGCGGAACGGGCCGGGGTGGTGCGGGTCGAGTGGCTGGGGCCGCCGGGAAGTGGCGCCGGGTACGCGGCGGAAGGCGCGCTGCGGAACTGCGCGGACGTACTGCGGCGGCTGGGCTGGGACGCGCTGGAGTACCGGGGGCCGCGCCGCCACCGCTACCTCGAGGTCGAGCCGCCCCCGGCCGGGCCACCCCGGCGCTGACCGAGCCGGTGACCGGGAAGGTGACCGGGAAGGTGGGCTGCGCCCGGCCCCGGGAGGCGGGGGCTGACGCCATGTCGCCTCCCGGGGCGGTGTCGCTTACGCGTTGGGGTCGAAGGGGATGTCGGACGGCTTGGCCTTCGCGAGGTGGGAGTTGAGCGTGCTGTCCTTCAGGCCGAGGGTGGCGCTGCCGAAGTCGGCCTGGCTCAGCTTGTCGCGCAGCCCGGCGGGGTAGCCGTTCCAGCCGACCAGCGCGGGGTACTGCCAGGTGTGCTTGTGGTTCTCCGGCGGCTCGTCATTGGAGTTCGCCGGGCGGAAGCAGTGGGTGCTCAGGCCGTCCTTGTGGTACACGACCTTGGGGTGGGTGCCGTCCCAGCGGATCTGGTCCCGGTTGTAGATGTTGAAGTTGCCGTGCGCCGAGGTGGCGACGTACTTCGCCTCGTTGTTCTGCACCCACACCACGACGTGTTCCCAGTCGTGGCGGTGGCCGCCGAGTCCGCTCCCGGCCACGGCCTGGTCCTTCTCGAAGTACAGGCCGTAGATGATCGCGCACCAGCCGTTGTTGCACTTGGAGCGGGAGTATCCGTTGGTGTTGTCCAGGTCCCAGGAGTCGCGGCACTGGCCGTTGAGGGCGCCGCTGGGGTTGAGCCCGCCCGCGATCGTCCCGTCGGGGCCGATGGCGGGTGTGGGGTAACAGCCGTCGGTGTCGTAGTCGAACGCCGGCTGGAACGTCTGCTCCGTGCCGTCCGCGTTGGCGGGCAGGGACGTGGGCGGGTCCGCGAGCGCACTGCCCGGGAAGGCCATGACCAGCACGATGGCGCTGCCGAGGATGGCGGACACTCTGCCGATCCGCGAACTCTTCTTCACTGCGTCCTCCTGAACGACCGCGGCGTGGCCGCACGCCGGGAAGGTGGGGGGTTGGCATGCTCAGGTCAGCATGATCGCATTCCTTGAGCGGCGGCGGGAGATGTCGCCGTGATGAAGAGTCAGCCAACAGCTATAGCAGGTGCGGTGGGGCGGGACGAAGGAGGGGCCGAGCAGTGAGCTCGGCGGGCGGGACCTGAGCCTTCTTTTATTCCGGGGTGTTGACGAAATATATTGGCGTGCGCATGCTGGTCCGCATGCACCCCCATCAGGACGGCCCGCTGGCCCGGCTTCGGCGGGGCCACGAAGACTTGGTACTGGACCTGTTGCGCAAACACGGCCCGCTCAGCCGGGCCGAACTAGGCCGGCACAGCGGGCTCTCCCGGACCACCCTCAGCGATATCGTCACCGAGCTGATCGAGAGCGGCGCGGTGGTCGCCACGGCGCCCGGAACGGCCCCGCGCAGGCGGGGACGGCCGGTGGAGGCGCTGACGCTCAACCCCAGCGCGGGCCAGGCCATCGGTATCGACTTCGCCCGCCGGGCGGTGCACGTCTCCGCGGTCAACGTCGCCCACGAGGTGATCGGTTCGGCCAGTGAGCCGCACGACCCCGGGCTGCCCTGGGAGGAGCGGATCGCGCTGGCCGAGCGGCTGGTCGGCACGCTCGCCGACGGCGCCCTGCGGCTGGGCGCGCTGAACGCCATCGGGGTGGGTGTGGTCGGCCCGGTCGAGGACTCCGAAGCGGGGCCCGACGCGGGGCCCGCGCAACCGTGGCCCTCCGCCGATCTGCCCGCCCTGCTGCGCAAGCGCTTCGAGGCCCCGGTGCTGGTGGACAACAACACCCGGCTCGCCGCGCTCGCAGAGGCCACCTGGGGCGCCGCGGCGGGCGGTCAGGACGTGCTGTATCTGCGGCTTTCGCACGGTGTGGGCGGCGGGCTGGTGGTGGCCGGCGCCCTGCACCGCGGGGCATACGGACTGTCCGGCGAGTTCGGGCATATCGCGGTCGAGTCGGGCGACGGACGATGTTCGTGCGGCGCCACCGGCTGCCTGGAGACGGTGGCCTCGGTGGGCGCCGTACTCGCCGCCTACCGCCGCGCCGGCGGCCACGCGGACGGCCTGGCCGCGCTCCTCGGGGCGCTGGAGGCCGGCGATCCGGTGGCGCTGCGCACACTGGAGGCGGCCGGCACCCATATCGGCACCGTGCTGGCGGCGGTGTGCAACGCGATCGGCCCCGGGGTGATCGTGCTCGGTGGTGAGCTCGCCGCGGCCGGCCCGCCGCTCTTCGAGCCGGTCGAACGGGCGCTGCGCGCACACATCATGCCGATCTCACGGGACCGTGTGGACCTGAGGCCGGCGACGCTCGGCGAGGCCGGTGGCGCCCTGGGCGGTATCGCCCTTGTCCTGCGTGAATCCCCCCTGCTCAGCCATTACCCGGCCCGTCCGGGCTGATCCGGCCCGGTCCCGGGCCGAAGAGGAGGACCCATGTACCCCGCGAGGCGTCCATGACGGTGGTCACCGCGCCCGAGAAGACCCCCACGACACCACAAGCGCCACGCGGCGCACGACGCACCGTCCATCCCCTCGTGTTCAATCTGATCGCCCTCGTCCTGGCCATCGCCCTCTGGTCGCTGACCGCCGCGGCGGGGCTCGCGGACATCCCCGGACCGCTCTCCGTGAGCTCCCGGGCGCGGGAACTGCTCTCCGACGGAACCCTCACCGAGGACGCGCTGGCCAGCCTCCAGCGGGTGCTCCTGGGGTTCGCGCTCGGCACCGTGGTCGCCGTGCCCGTGGGCTTTCTGATGGGCTGGTATCCGGTGGCCCGGGGCCTGCTGGAGCCGTACGTCCAGTTCTTCCGTACGATCCCGCCACTCGCGCTGATCCCGCTGGTGATCGTGTTGATGGGCATCGGCGAGACGCCGAAGATCTTCGTCATCTTCCTGGCGGCGTTCATGTCCTGTGTGGTGGCCGCCTTCCAGGGGGTGACCGGAGTGGACCGGACGCTGATCGACGCGGCGCGGGTGCTCGGCGCGTCGGACCGGACCGTCTTCCTCAAGGTGGTCATCCCGGCGTCCACGCCGTTCATCCTGGTCGGCATGCGCATCGGACTCGGCGCGGCCTGGGCGACCGTGGTGGCGGCCGAGATGATCGGCGCCCAGAAGGGTCTCGGCTTCGAGATGGTCCACGCCCAGACCTACTACGACGTTCCCACGATCTTCGTGGGTCTGATCAGCATCGGTGTCATCGGCCTGGTCATGGACCGGCTGTTGCTGCTGGCCGAACGCCGACTCACCGCGTGGCAGGAGCGCCGATGAGCCCCAAGATCTCTTTCCGGGACGTGGTCAAGACGTTCCCGATGAAGAACACCACCTTCACCGCCCTCGGCCAGGTCTCCCTGGACATCGGGGACCGGGAGTTCGTCGCGGTCGTCGGCCCGTCCGGCTGCGGCAAGTCCACCCTGCTGTCCATGGTGGCCGGACTGGTGGAGCCCACCTCCGGCACGGTCACGGTGGACGGCGCGCCGGTCACCGGGCCGGGGCCGGACCGTGGGGTGATCTTCCAGCAGTACGCGCTGTTCCCGTGGCTGACCGTGCGCGGCAATGTCGAGTTCGGGCTGAAGCTGGCACACGTCCCCGCCGCGGAGCGCCGGCGGCGCGCCGATCACGCCATCGACCTGGTCGGGCTCGCCGACTTCGCCGACGCCCTGCCCAAGACCCTCTCCGGGGGGATGAAACAGCGCTGCGCCATCGCCCGGGCCTACGCCGTGGACCCCGAAGTCCTGCTGATGGACGAGCCGTTCGGGGCGCTGGACGCGCTGACCCGGGTGCAGTTGCAGGACCAGCTGCTGGACACCTGGACTCAGGAGCGGCGCACCGTCCTGTTCATCACCCATGACGTCGACGAGGCGGTGTATCTGGCCGGGCGGGTGGTCGTGATGGCCGCGCGGCCCGGCCGGATCCACCGGGTCATCGAGGTGGACCTCCCCTATCCGCGGACCGAGGAGATCCGGCTCTCCGCGGAGTTCGCGCGCATCCGCAACGACGTCTGGACCCACGTCTACCACCAGTCACCGGCCGGCTCCGCCGCCTGACCTCGTTCCCGAACCGCACTTTCGAAAGGACTCACCCGAGATGAGGATGAGCCGACGCGACTTCATGATCTCACTCTCCGCGACCGGGGCGGCACTGTCGGTGGCGGCGTGTTCGTCCTCCGGCAGCGGTGGCGGTTCCACGGTCAGGTTCGGCTATATCGCCGACTACAACGGCGCGAGCCTGCTGGCCATCGCCGAGGAGCGGGGCCTGTGGAAGAAGCATGGCCTGACCGCCGAGCCCAAGGTGTTCGTCAACGGCCCGGTCCAGATCCAGGCCCTGCGCACCGGCAATCTCGACTACGGCTACATCGGTCCTGGCGCCCTGTGGCTGCCCGCCTCCGGCAAGGCCACCATCGTGGCCATCGACACCCTCACCTACGCCGACCGGGTCATCGCCAGGCCCGGTATCAGCTCGATCCAGGACCTGAGGGGGAAGAAGGTCGGCGTCCCCGAGGGCACCTCCGGTGAGATGGCGCTCAATCTGGCGCTCCAGAAGGCCGGGATGACGATGAAGGACATCTCGAAGGTGGTGATGGACGCGCCCACCGTGGTCTCCGCGTTCTCCTCCGGGCAGATCGACGGCGCCGGGATCTGGTATCCGCTCATCGACACCATCAAGGAGAAGGTGCCGGGGATGAAGGAGGTGGCGAGCACCGAGGACCTCCCCGGCTCCTCCTTCCCCACCGCGTTCGTCTCCGCCGCCAAGGCGAAGCCGGAGCGCGATCAGAAGGTCGTGAAGGTCCTCCAGGAGGCCAACGACTGGCGGGCCGCGCACGCCAAGGAGTCCATCGCGCTGGCCGCGAAGCTGCTCAAGGCCGATGAGGCGAAGGTCGCGGCGGACGCGAAGCATGTGAAGACGATGACGACCGCCGAGCTGGTGGCCAGAACCAAGGACGGCACCGTCGAGAAGTGGCTGGACGGCATGAGCCAGTTCTTCGTACGGACCGGACAGCTGCCGAAGGCCCCCGAACCGTCCTCGTTCTACGCCGGTGACCTCTACACGAAGGCAGCCGCCCGATGAACCTGCTGTTCCTGATGACCGATCAGCACCGCGTCGACACCCTCGGCTGTTACGGCAATCCGCATGTGGCCACGCCGAACCTCGACCGGCTGGCGGCGACCGGGACCCGCTTCGACCGCTTCTACACCCCCACCGCCATCTGCACCCCGGCGCGCGCCAGTCTGCTCACCGGACAGGCCCCCTTCCGCCACCGGCTGCTGGCCAACTACGAGCGCAACGTCGGCTATCTGGAGGATCTGCGCGAGGACGCGTTCACCTTCCCCGGCGCCCTGGCCGAGCGCGACTACCAACTCGGCCTGGTCGGCAAGTGGCATGTCGGCACCCACCGCAACGCCGCCTCGTACGGCTTCGACGGACCCGATCTGCCCGGCTGGCACAACCCCGTGGACCACCCGGACTACGCGGCGTATCTGAAGGAGCGGGGGCTGCCGCCGTACCGGATATCGGATTCGATCCGCGGCACCACGCCCAACGGCAATCCGGGCAATCTGCTGGCGGCGCGGCTGCACCAGCCGGTGGAGGCCACCTTCGAGCACTATCTGGCCACCCGCGCCATCGAGCAGCTGGAGCGCTACGCCGCGGACGGGCGGCCGTTCTTCCTGGCCACCCACTTCTTCGGACCGCATCTGCCGTATCTGCTCCCCGACGCCTACTTCGACCGCTACGACCCCGACCTGGTGGACCTGCCCGCCTCGATCGCCGAGACCTTCGAGGGAAAGCCACCGGTACAGCGCAACTACAGCGCCCACTGGACCTTCGACACCCTCCCCAT
The DNA here is from genome assembly GCF_052665095.1 of Streptomyces sp. NEAU-174. NCBI lineage: Bacteria > Bacillati > Actinomycetota > Actinomycetes > Kitasatosporales > Streptomycetaceae > Streptomyces > Streptomyces sp. NEAU-174. The sequence continues at coordinate 215,748 of NZ_JBQTCE010000004.1, forward strand.
CGAGGTTTCCGCCAAGCTGATCGCGGTCTACTGGGGCTATGTCACGCTGATCGACGAGCAGATCGGGCGCATCCTCACCCGCCTCGACGAACTCGGTCTCGCCGATGACACCTCGGTGTTCTTCACCGCCGACCACGGCGAGTTCACCGGCGCCCACCGGCTGCACGACAAGGGCCCGGCGATGTACGAGGACATCTACCGCATCCCCGGCATCATCCGGATCCCCGGGCAAGCCCCACAGGTGCGCCAGGAGTTCGTCAGCCTCACCGACTGCACCGCCACCATCCTGGACCTCGCGGGCTGTGACACCTCACCGGCCGTGGACAGCCGAAGCCTGGTGCCGCTGGTGCGGGGCGAGCATCCGCGGTGGCCGGCCGAGCTGCTCGCCGAGTTCCACGGCCACCACTTCCCGTATCCGCAGCGGATGATCCGCGACGAGCGCCACAAGCTCATCGTCAACCCCGAGTCGGTCAACGAGCTCTACGACCTGGACGCCGACCCCCATGAGCTGACCAACCGCTATGAGCACCCCGAGCTGCTGCCCGCGCGCCGCCGTCTGATGCGCCGCCTGTACGACCTGCTGCGGGAGCGCGGCGACAACTTCTACCACTGGATGACCCCGATGTTCGACATCGGTGACCTGGACTACGACCCGAGCCTGAGCTCCTTCGAGCCGGAAGGGACCGCGTAGATGAGACGAAGCCGTAGCCGCAGCCCTCGACACAGCCCTGGCACGCTCGTCGCCGCACTGCTGTGCGCGCTGCTGGCCGGGCTGTTGCCCGCGGCCCGGGCGACGGCCGCCGCACGCCCGGCGGCGGAGCGCGCCACCACGGCCGACCAGGCGGCCACCTACCACAACCCCCTCACGGCCGGAGTGGTCGACACCTTCCCCGACCCGGTGATGATCCGGGGCAAGGACGGCCTGTGGTACGCGTACGGCACCCAGAACCCGGTGTTCCAGAGCAAGGGCGAGGACGGTGAGCGGATGCTGCCCATCCTCCGCTCGGCCGACCTGGCGCACTGGGAGTACGCCGGGGAGGTCTTCACCCCGGAGACCAAACCCGGCTGGCACAAGGGCGCCCGGCTGTGGGCCCCCGACATCCGCTATGTGGACGGCCACTACAACCTCTACTACTCCGTGTCCTCGGAGAACACCGTCGGCGTGGCGACCGCGCCCACCCCCACCGGCCCCTGGACCGACCGCGGAGCCGTACTGCCCTCGCCGAGCGGCTGCGCCACCGGCAATATCGACCAGGCCCAGTTCACGGACGAGGGCGGTCAGCCGTATCTGTACTGGGGCAGCTACGACACGATCTGCGTGGCGAAGATGAACGCCGAGCGCACCCGCATCGAGGGCGCGGTGACCGAAGTGGCGCAGGGCCGCCGGATGGAGGGCGGGTTCGTCGTCCGGCGCGGTGGCCACTACTACCTGTTCTACTCCGACGCGGGGTGCTGCGACGGCGCCTACAGCGGCTATCAGGTCAAGGTCGGCCGGGCGACCAGCCCGACCGGGCCCTTCGTGGACGACCAGGGTGTTCCGCTGACGGCCGCCACCAGCAAGGGCGGTGTGGTGCTGACCGCCAACGGCAACGGCTGGATCGGCCCCGGGCACAACGCCCTCCAGACCGATCTGTCCGGCCAGGACTGGCTCGTCTACCACGCCATCTCCTCCGACGACCCGGATCTGAAACCGGCCGCGGGCGGCACCCTGAAGCTGTCCAAGCGGCCGATGCTGATGGACCGGCTGGACTGGATCGACGGCTGGCCCGTGGTACGGGCCGGGGCCGGTGCCTCCCAGGGCGCACAGCGGGCCCCCGTGGCCTCCCCGGCCGCGGGCGGCACCTTCAACGACGGCTCGCTGAAGGGGTGGCACGGCGGTGGCGGCTCCGGCACCAGCGGCTGGAGCGTAGGCCATGAGCGGGACGCACAAGGCTTCGTCACACCGCGCGGGAATCCCACCGACCCCGCCCACCTGGTCTCGGACCGGTCCGCCCCGGCGGCCCGGCGCGCCGAGGCCGATCTGCGGGTCACCTCGGCCACCGGCGCGGCCGGGCTGCTGGCCGGCTACTCCGGCCCGGACGACTTCGTGGTGGCGTGGCTGGACCGGGAGCGCAACGCACTGGTGACGGACGTACGGGTCGACGGCCGCAGCCGTGGCACCCGTACGACCCCGCTGCCGCCCGGCTTCTCCTGGGACACCTGGCACAACGTGGCGGCGGAGATCCGCAGCAACCGGATGACCGTGGAGGTGAGCGCGGACCGGCTGCGGGACGCGGTGGCCACCCAGGAGCGGCCGCTGCCCGCGGCGGCGGCCCGCTCCGGCAAGGTCGGCGTGGCCGCCCGGGGCGCCGGCGCGGCGGCCGACAACGTGGCGGCCTCGGCGCTCTTCACACCGGTCACCAGCCGCGTCCCCGAGCATGAGCCGGGCCCGCTGCTGCCCGCCTACAGCGATGACTTCGACACCGCCACCGTCCCCGGCACCACCGCGGGCTCGCCTTGGGTCTGGGTGCGCGGACCGGCGTCCGGGGTCACGATGTCCGACGGCGCCCTGTCCTGGCCCACCCAGGGGGCCGAGCTCTATCTCGGCACCAATACGGCGTCGGTGCTGACCCGGGACGCTCCCCCGGGCGACTACACCGTGGAGACCAGGCTCCGCTTCGCCCCGGGGCGGGCCAATCAGCAGGCCGGGCTGGTGCTGTACGGAAACGACGACCGCTACTACAAGCTGGTGCACGCGGTGCTGCCGGTGAGCCACGCGGACGGGAAGACCACACATCTCACCGAGTTCGCGAAGGAGGGCGAGCGTCCCACCACCACACCGCCGACGCCGGTGGCCTACGGGCCGATGTTCGGCGGCCCGCCCGCGGACACGCTGTGGATGCGGCTGTCGTACCACGCCGACACCGCGCGGGACGAGACCGAGGTGCGCGCCGCCACCAGCACCGACGGTGTGCACTGGGTGCACACCGGAGTCTGGACCCTGCCGACCGTGAGCAAGCTCAGGATCGGCCTGGTCGCGCAGAACACCGCGGGCGCGCTCGCGCGCTTCGACTACCTGCACACCTATCGCGGCTGACCCGCCGAGTGGCCCCCGTCCTATGCTGATCACCGTTGTTGACGCGAGACGGGGGCCGCTTCGGTGGCCGGAAAAGGTGAAAGAGCGTGGCCAAGCCTGTACGTGCGGCTATCGGGGACGTGTGGATCACATGTGTGTTCTGCAAGGGCGACCTCTTCCGGGATCGCGAGGTGAAGCTCAACAGCACCGGCATGGAGCTGTTCAAGTTCGGCTGGGCCAACGAGTCGGCCACCGGGCTGATCTGCTGGAACTGCGGTTATGTGCACCTTTTCGCCAACAAGGACGTCGAGCTGTACAAGGTGAAGAAGGGCGAGATCTAGCCAGGCCCACCGGGAGCCGTCCCAGGTCGTGGCAAAAGTTGCTGCGCGGGATCTTTACATCGATGTAAACGGGTGATGGCATACCCCTGCCCGGTCGAATCCCCCGCCCTCCCGGAGATCCCATGGCCCACCCGGACATCACCTCGCCCGAGGTGTCGAACGGCGTTCCACGACCCGAATATCCCCGCCCCAGTTTCGTCCGTGCGGACTGGCTCAATCTCAACGGCGCCTGGCAGTTCGCCTTCGACCCCGGCGACAGCGGACTCGAGCGCGGTCTGGTGCACCAGGAGCTGGACGGGCGGATCCTGGTCCCGTTCTGCCCCGAGTCCGAGCTGTCGGGGATCGGGGACACCGACTTCCACCCCGCGGTCTGGTACCGGCGCACGGTCCGGATACCCGCGGGCTGGGCCGGCCGCCGGGTGCTGCTGCACTTCGGGGCCGTCGACCACGACGCCACCGTATGGGCCGACGGCCGCGAAGTGGCCCGGCACAGCGGCGGCTTCACCTCCTTCACCGCCGACCTCGGCGTGGTGGCGGGCGCCGATGGCGGCGACGCGGAAGTGGTGATCGTCGTACGGGCGCGGGACGCCCGCCACGGCCCCCAGGCACGCGGCAAGCAGGCCACCGACTACGCCAACAGCGACTGCCACTACACCCGCACCACCGGCATCTGGCAGACGGTGTGGGCGGAGCCGGTGCCCGAGGTCCATCTGCGCAGGCCGCGGATCACCCCGGACCTCGCGTCCGGCGCCTTCCACCTCGAACTGCCGCTCAGCGCCAACCGCCCGGGCCACCGGCTCACGGCCCGGGTGAGCGACGCGGACGGCCGGACGGTGGCCGAGGCGAGCGTACGGGCCGACCTGGATCTGGCCCCCCGTATGGTGCTCGCGCTGCCCGAGGACCGGCGGCGGCCGTGGTCCCCGGATGACCCCCATCTGTACCGGGTGCGAATCGAGCTGCTGGACGGCGCCGACGAGGCCGTGGACCGCGCCGAGTGCACCGCCGGGCTGCGGTCGGTGGCCATCGACGGCAAGCGGCTGCTGCTCAACGGCCGCCCGGTCTTCCAGCGGCTCGTCCTGGACCAGGGCTGGTACCCGGACGGGCTGATGACCGCGCCCGACGACGCCGCCCTCGTCCGGGACATCGAGCTGTCGCTGGCCGCGGGGTTCAACGGGGCGCGGCTGCACCAGAAGGTGTTCGAGGAGCGTTTCCTGCACCACGCGGACCGGCTCGGCTATCTCGTCTGGGGCGAGTTCGGCGACTGGGGAGCCAGTACCGGGCGCACCACCCAGGACAACCAGCAGCCCACCGCCGGATTCATCGCCCAGTGGCTGGAGGCCGTGGAGCGGGACTACTCCCATCCGTCGATCGTGGGCTGGTGCCCGCTCAACGAGACGCACCAGGAGCTCCACGACCGGCAGACCGTCCTGGACGATGTCACCCGGGGCATGTTCCTGGCCACGAAGGCCGCCGACACCTCGCGTCCGGTCCTCGACGCCTCCGGCTACTCCCACCGCGTGGCCGAGACCGATGTGTACGACTCGCACAGCTATGAGCAGGACCCGGAGGCGTTCCGCCGCCAGATGGCGGGGCTGGACAAGGACGACCCGTATCTCAACCCCGACAACCGCGGGAACCCCGGACGGAAGGACACCGACGGGGTGTGGTCGCTGCCGTACCGCGGCCAGCCCTACTTCTGTAGTGAGTTCGGCGGCATCTGGTGGAATCCGGAGGAGGCGGATGAAGCGGCCGGGGACGACCGCGGGGTGTCCTGGGGCTACGGGCAGCGGCCGCGGACCGAGGAGGAGTTCCAGACCCGCTTCGCGGGGCTGACCGGGGCGCTGCTCGACGACCCCCTGATGTTCGGCTACTGCTACACCCAGCTCACCGATGTGTTCCAGGAGCAGAACGGCATCTACCGCTTCGACCGGAGCCGCAAGCTGGACGTGGAGCGGCTGCGCGCGGCGCAGCAGCGCCCCGCCGCCTTCGAGCGCCCGTCCGGTGAGGAGGGGCGATGAGCGGCCTGACACGGCGTGGTCTGCTGAGAGGCGCGGTGTACGGGGCGGGTGCCGCCGTGTCGACGTCCGCGCTCAGCGGCTGCGGTTCGATCGCCGGAAGCGTGCGGAGCGCGGAAGAGATCGAGTACTGGACCCTGTTCACCGGCCCCGACGGCGAACTGATGAAGACCATGACGCGGAACGTGGAGAAGCGCGTGCCGGGGCTCAAGGTCAGGACGACGGTGCTGGACTGGGGCCCGCCGTACTACACCAAGCTGGCGATGGCCTCGGCCGGTGGCCGGTCGCCTGATGTGGCGATCATGCACCTGACCCGGCTGGCGGGCTACGCCCCCGGTGGTCTGCTCGACCCGTGGGACCTCGATCTGCTGGCCGAGTTCGGCCTGAAGCAGGAAGACCTCAACAAGACGCTCGTCAAGCGGAGTCTGTACCAGGGCGACCCGTACGCCGTTCCGCTGGACACCCACCCGTTCGTCGTCTTCTTCGACCGGGACGTCATGGACAAGGCGGGGCTGCTCACCGGTGACGGTCAACTGGTGCCCTTCGAATCGCCGAAACACGCCCTGGAGCTGATGGACAAGCTCCGTAAGGACGGTGGCAAGCTGGGGCCGGTCTTCGGCCACGCCAATGACGCGGCGATGGGCTGGCGGATGTTCTGGACGCTGTTCAGCCAGACCGGCGCCACCTTCGACCTCTCGGGGAAGCGGGCCGAGATCGACGAGGACACCGCCGTCGAGGTGGTGCGCTTCATGGCCGACCTGACGCGCGACAGCCGCACCATGGACGTCCAGACGGCCATCGCCGCCTTCGCCAACGGCCGCTCACCGATGATCTTCTCGGGCGAGTGGGACATGGCCACCTACAAGGCGACCCTCAAGGACAGGCTGGGCGGCTCCCCCATCCCCACCTTCTACGACCGTCCGGCCGGGGCCTCGGACAGCCACGCCCTGGTGCTGCCGCACCAGGACAACCCGGATCCGGAACGCAGGCGGCGCGCCCACCGGTTCGTGGCCGAGCTGGTCCGGTCCGGGCTGACCTGGGCGACGGCGGGCCACATCCCCGCGTACACACCGGCCGTCTCGTCCCCGCGGTACGCACGCTTGCGCCCGCAGTCGGAGTACGCGGGCGCCGCGAAGCAGCTCGTGCTCGACCCGCCGGTGTGGTTCGCGGGCTCCGGCTCGGACTTCCAGACCCGGATGTGCCAGGCGCTCGATCCCGCGCTCGGCGGCTCGTCGTCCGCGCGGAGCGCGGTGCGCACGATGGTCTCCCAGATCAACACCCTGCTGGCCCAGCCGAATCCGGCCTGATCGCGACGGAGTCGCAATGGAAAGGAGCGATGTCATGGCTTCCGTCTCCACGCCCGCCCGGCGGGCCGCGGCCGGATCCTCCCGGCGCGCCGGATTCCGGCGGGCCGCCGCCACGGACCGGCCCCGGTCGGGCGGCGCCGGGTGGCTCTTCGCCACCCCCTTCCTGGTGTTCTTCACGCTCTTCCTCATCGTGCCGATCGGCATCGGCCTGTGGATGAGCTTCACCAACGCCAGCCTGACCGGACACGGTGACGGCACCCTCGTCGGTCTGGACAACTACGCCGAGGCGTTCGGCGACAGCCAGGTGTGGCAGACCCTCGGCAACACGGTCTGGTTCACCGTCCTGACCACCGTCCCCCTCGTGCTCGTCGCCCTGGTGATGGCCCTGCTGGTGTACACGGGGATGCCGGGGCAGTGGCTGTGGCGGCTGGCCTTCTTCGCCTCGCATCTGCTGCCGGTCGCGGTGGTCTACCAGATCTGGAGCATGCTGTTCCAGCCGGACCGGGGGATGCTCAACGGCCTGCTGAAGATCTTCGGGATCGACGGCATCGCCTGGCTGACGGACGAGAAGTACGCGATGTGGTCCATCGCGCTGGTGACCCTGTGGTGGACCGTGGGATTCAACTTCCTGCTCTACCTGGCCGCGCTCCAGGCGATCCCCGACCACCTCTACGAGGCGGCCGCGCTGGACGGCGCCGGGGCGTGGCGCCGGCTGTGGTCGGTCACCCTGCCGCAGCTGCGCCGGACCACCGGGCTGATCGCGGTGTTGCAGGTGATGGCGTCGCTGAAGGTGTTCGACCAGATCTATCTGCTGACCAAGGGCGGCCCGAACGGCGCCACCCGGCCGATCCTGGAGTACATCTACGACACCGGCTTCACCAACTACCGGCTCGGCTACGCCTCGGCGGTGTCGTACGTGTTCTTCGGGCTCATCATCATCCTCTCGATCGCCCAGCTCAAGATCTTCTCGCGCAGGGAGGACTGATCGCGCCATGACCACCGAGACACTCTCCCCCCATACCCCCGGAAAGCCCCGGTCGACCATGCCCCGGGAGGTGGTCAGACGGCGCCGCTACGGCGGCCGTGTCTGGCACCCCTCGCTCGGGACCGGCCCCCTCCCCCGTGTGCTGACGCTGCTGGCGCTGGCGCTGATGACGGTGGTCTGGCTGGTGCCGTTCGGCTGGGGGGTGGACACCTCGTTCAAGACGGAGGTCGACGCGAGCGCGTCGGGCGCCGACTGGATCCCCAAGGCGGGCTTCACCCTCGACGCCTACCGGACCATCTTCGGCCAGGGCAATCTCCCGGTGTGGGCGGTGAACAGCGTGGTGATCGCCGTGTGCGTCACGGCCATCACCGTGGCCATCTCGGCGATGGCGGCGTACGCCTTCTCCCGCACGCTCTTCCGGGGCCGCCGGGTGCTCTTCGCCGTCACCGTCGCCTCGATCATGGTGCCGCCACAGATCCTCATCGTGCCGCTGTTCCGGCAGATGCTCGCGCTGAACCTCGTCGACACCTACGCGGCGGTGATCCTGCCGCAGGTGGTGGCGCCCGCGATGGTGTTCATCCTGAAGAAGTTCTTCGACGGCATCCCGCGCGAGCTGGAGGAGGCCGCCCGGATCGACGGGGCGGGCAGCTTCCGGGTGTTCTGGAGTGTGGTGCTGCCGCTGTCCCGGCCGATCCTCGCGGCAGTGGCCATCTTCGTCTTCATCAACACCTGGAACAACTTCCTCTGGCCGTTCATCAGCACGAGCGATCCGCAGCTGATGACGCTGCCGGTGGGGCTGTCGACCGTGAAGGACTCCACCGGGCTCCGCAACGCCCAGGAGTCGGCCGCCTCCATCCTCGGCTCCGTCCCGCTGCTCATCGTCTTCATGCTGTTCCAGCGTCAGATCGTGAAGTCGGTGGCCACCACGGGTCTGGGAGGTCAGTGAGCGGCAGTGGCGATACCGCCCTCGGTGGACTCGCGGGTGTGGAGGGTGTGGCCGACGACGACCTCCTGGGCCGGACGGTCCGGTGTCCCGATCCGCTCCAGCAGCAGATCGACGGCGTGCCGGGCGATGGCGCTCTTGTCCGGTGCCACGCTGCTCAGGCTCGGTGTGCTGTAGCGCGCGGCCTCGATGTCGTCGAAGCCCATCACGGCCATGTCGTCCGGCACCCGCAGTCCGCGCTCGTACAGGGTCCGCAGCGCGCCGAGGGCCAGCGCGTCATTGAAGCAGAACACCGCGTCCGGCGGTGCGGGCCGGTCCAGCAGCGCCGCCATCGCCCGGGCGCCCTCGGCCAGGTGGTAGCGGGGCGTCTCGCGCTCCAGGAGGGGGTCCAGCGGCAGCCCGGCCTCCTCCAGGGCCTGGCGGTAGCCGGTCCTGCGCAGCAGCGGTGTGCCGATGTACGGCTCGGGCTGGAGGCCGATGGCGGCGATCCGGCGGCGGCCGCCGGCCGCCAGATGGGCCACGGCCTCCTTGGCGGCGGCCACGTTGTCGATCACCACATGGTCGGCGAGGCCGCCGCTGGGGCGTTCGCCGATGAGCACCAGCGGCACGGTGCCGAGGTGGTTCGCCAGCGCGCTGCCGTGCAGGGCGAGCGGGCTCACCACCATGCCGTCCACGACCTGGTCGCCGAGGCCGTGGATCACCGCCGCCTCCCGCTCGCGGTCGCCGAGGGTCTGCTCGATCAGCAGGGTGCGGCCGTGTTCCTCGGCCGTGGTGAGGAAGTGGCGTCCCAGCTCGGCGAAGTACGGGACGTCCAGCTCGGGCAGGACCAGCCCGATCATGCCGGTGCTGCCGCGGCGGAGGTTGCGGGCCACCCGGTTGGGCCGGTAGCCGAGCTCCTGGATGGCCTGCTGGACCCGCTCCCGGGTCGCCGGGGACACATGCACAAAGCCATTGATCACATTCGACACGGTCTTCGGGGAGACCCCGGCGAGCGTCGCCACGTCCTTGACGGTGGCGCTCCGGCCGGCACCGTCCGAGCGCTTCCGCCCCGGTGCCGCTTGGTCCCTGGTGGTCTGCTGTTTCACGGCGGTCACCGACCGATCCTAGAGCGTGCCGGTGGCGGGCCGCACCGCCGGGCACATCACGGACCCCGTCCGCTCAGGGCGCGGGCCCCGTCCCCTCAGGCGGCGGCCGGGTGGGCGGGCGAGGGCAGCGCCTGCTCCGTCCAGATGCACTTGCCCGTCGCCATGAACCGCATGCCCCATCGATCGGACAGCGCGGCGACCAGTTGCAGCCCGCGCCCGCCCTCGTCGGTCTCGGCGGCGCGGCGGATCCGCGGGGTGGTGAGGCTGGCGTCGGAGACCTCGCAGATCAGTGTCCGGCCGTAGAGCAGGCGCAGCCGCGGAGGGCCCTTGGCATGCCGGACGACATTGCCGACCAGCTCGCTGACCAGCAGCTCCGTCGTCATCGTCAGCTCGTCCAGCTGCCATGTGGAGAGCTGCTCGGTGACATGGTGGCGGGCCTCGGCCGCGGCGATGGGGCCGTCCGGGAGCGCCCAGGACACCACCCGATCCGGGGCCATCGACCGCGTCCGGGCGATCAGCAGCGCGGCGTCGTCGTGGGTCGCGGCCTGCTCCGGCACCAGCGCGCTGATGACGGCGTCGCACAGGCGGCCGGGGTCGTGCAGCGTGGTGGGGGCGGAGGCGGGCGCGCACGCGGCCCCGGACGGATCGGCAGCGGGTGCGGCGGCCCTGGTGAGGGCCTGGGCGAGACGGGCCATGCCCTCGTCGATGTCGACCGCCGCCGACTCGACCAGGCCGTCGGTGTAGAGCACCAGCTGGCTGCCCTCGGGCACCTGGACCTCATGGATCTCGAAGGGCGGGCTGGCGGCACCGAGCGGTGGATCGGCATCGACATGCGGGAAGTGGGCCGTGCCGTCGGGGTGGACGATGGCGAGCGGTGGGTGCCCCGCGCTCGCGAACGCACAGCGATTGGTGACCGGGTCGTAGACCGTGTACAGACAGGTGGCGTAGAAGTCATCGCCGAGGTCGCCGACCAGATCGTTGAGATGGGTGAGCAGCTCATCGGGCGGCAGTTCGAGGTCGGCGAGGGTGTGCACGGCCGTGCGCAGCCGCCCCATCGTCGCGGCCTCGGAGAGACCGTGGCCCATGACATCGCCGATGACGAGGGCGACCCGCTCCCCCGACAGCGGGATGATGTCGTACCAGTCGCCGCCGACCTGCACGCCCTCGCTGGCGGGCAGATAGCGTGCCTCGGCGGTGACGGCCGGTACGACGGGCAGCGTACGGGGCAGCAGCCCGCGCTGGAGCTCCTGGGCGCGGGTGTGCTCGGCGTCGTACAGCCGGGCCCGCTCCAGCGCCTGGGCGACCAGTCCGCTCAGGGCGATGAGCAGGGAACGGTCCTCCTCGGAGAAGTGGCGCGGCCGCGAGAAGCTCACCACGCAATAGCCGATCTGCTGGTCGGAGGCGATGAGGGGGAGGAACGCCCACGCCTTCATCCCGCTCCGGTGGAGGTAACCGGCGGCGTCCGGATGCTGTTCGGCGTACTCCCGCGGCGTGGACAGGAAGGTCGGGGTGCGGGAGCTGAGCACCTGGACGATGGCGGACATGTCCGCGACCATCAGCTTCTGGACGGTCTCGAGGAACTCCTCCGGGTACCCGGCAGAACCGACCATCCGCAGCCGCCCGTTCTCGATCAGCTGGCAGATCAGACCGGTGGCGCCGAACGGCGGAAGCATCCGGTCGGCCACCGCCTTCACCACGTCCTGGACGGTCAGCGCCTCGGCGAGCGCCGAGGTCAGCTCGCCCATGCGCATGACCCGCTCGGCCGCGGTGCGCTGGGCCGCGGACTGCTCGGCCTCCTCCATCCGGCGTTCGGTGATGTCCGTGATGTGGATGACCAGTCCGTCGGGGGCGGGGTCGCAGCGTGCGTGGTACCAGCCCGGTCTGCCGGGCCACCGGGTGTCGAATCCGGCCGGTGCGCGAGTGGTCACGGCCCGCCCGTGGCAGGCGGCCATCCCGGTGTCCCGGACCACCGGGTGGTCCCACAGCACCGTCCCCAGCGCCTCCTGGGCGGAGGAACCCAGCAACTTCAGGGCCGCGGGGTTGGCGAAGGTCAGCCGTGCCTGGTTGTCGAGGGCGAGCAGGCCGTCGTTCATCCGCCATACGGCACTGCCGACGGCGTCGCCGCCGAGGGGGTGCCGCTCATGCTCGACGTCCGTGGCGGCGGGGCGGGCGGGCCGCAGATACCCGGCGACCCAGTCGGCGACCCTCCGCAGGAACTCACATCGCGCGTCGTCGAGCTCATCCGGCTCCTCCATCACGGCGGACAGCGCGCCCACCGGCTCCCCGTCAGCCGTGATCACGGGCACCGACGCCACCCCGCTCCCGGGCGGAAGCGAGCCGGCGCCGGGCGGAAAGTCCCCGTGGGAGGAGCGGCCGGACGACGAGAGGGGCGCCCGGTGCGGTACATCCGGCGGTGGCGGCGTCCAGACCTGGGTGCCGTAGCGCACACACGACACGGGGGCCGCGCTGTCCTCGTCCGTGAGGGTCTCCCACCCCGCCATCAGGTTGTCCGGCAGCCCCACGCTGGCCACCAGGCGCATCACCCCCTGGTGCGGATCACGCACATGGATCATGCCGCCCAGGGCGCCGAGTTCGGCGACCGCCTGGCCGAGGGCGAGCCTCACCGGCCCGGAGCCACTCAACTGGCCACCCGCGGAACCCATCAGCCGAAGCCGTGTCCGCGCCGACCGAGTGATCCGGGTGTCCGCACTGTCTGGGTGTTGTTCATCGACACCCATGGCGTCACCTGTCATCGTCCTCGGGAGCCCGATAGCGTACGGATCGCAGGCCAGCCGCGTCCCATATAGCCCGAATATAACGCCTCTCCGGAAACGCATCCCGCCACCCGGACGTGGCCGTCGGTCTACGCCGGCATACGTCGCCGGACACCGTCACCGAGAGCCGAAGGGCGGTACCCCTACGCGATGTCACCGACGCGGACCGGGCCGCCCGTGGTGACCGACCGGATGGCCGCGAGCGCGACGGACAGGGCGGCGCGGGCGTCCTGTCCGGTGACGGAGGGGGCGCGTCCGGTGCGCACACATTCGGCGAAGTCGGCGAGTTCGGCCACGTAGGCGTCGTGGAAGAGGTCCTGGTCGTAGGTGACGCATTCGGCGGCGGCGCCGTCCGGGCCGTAGGCGGTCAGATGGCCGCGGCGGATGTCGCCCATGGTGAGCATCCCCGCCGAGCCGAAGACCTCGCCGCGCACGTCGTACCCGTACACCGCCTGGAAGTTCGCCTCGGCGGTGGCGAGGGCGCCGTTGTCGAAGCGGATGGTGACCATGGCGGTGTCGAGCAGTCCGCGGTCCTTGAAGTCGGGGCGGACCAGGGCGTCGGCGAACGCGAAGACCTCGACCGGTGCGGCGCCGGGGTTGAGATACCGCAGGGTGTCGAAGTCGTGGATGAGCGTCTCCAGGAAGATCGTCCACGGCGGGATACGGCCCGGATCGGCGAGTTTGGGGTCGCGGGTGAGCGAGCGCAGCAGCTGGGGGGTGCCGATGGCGCCCGTGCGGACCTTCTGGTGGGCGGCGTGGAAACCGGTGTCATAACGGCGGTTGAAGCCCACCTGGAGGGGGACTCCGGCGTCGGCCGCGGCGGCGATGGCGCGGTCCGCCTCATCGAGGGTGACCGCCATGGGCTTCTCGCAGTAGACGGCCTTGCCCGCGCGGGCCGCGGCCTCGACCAGCCCGGCGTGGCTGCGGGCCGGGGTGGCGATCACCACCGCCTCGACCCCGGGGTCGGCGAGCAGCTCGGCTATCTCGGTGTACGCCGTGGCGCCGCCCAGCCGGTCGCCGAGCCCCCGCGCGGCGCCGGGGGCCGGGTCGGCGACGGCGGCGAGACGGACGCCGGGGAGGCGGTGGGCGAGCGTCTCGGCGTGGAAGGAGCCCATGCGTCCGGCGCCGATGAGGCCGATGGGGAGGGGGTGCGGTGTGGTCATGCGGATGCTCCGTGGGGTCGGTGGGTGGCGGCGTGGGCTGAGCGGCCTCACGGGCACACTCCAGCGGTCAGGGCGGGACTCGCGGGCGGGCGCCTCAGCGGGTGAAGGCGGAGCGGAAGCGCTCCAGGGCGAGGTCGCTGTCGCCGGAGGCCCATGCCTCCATGGCGACGGTGCCCTCGTAGCCGAGGTCGGTGAGGGTCCGGGCGAGGGCCGGGTAGTTGATCTCTCCCGTTCCGGGCTCGCGGCGGCCGGGTACGTCGGCCACCTGGATCTCGCCGATCAGACCCCGGCCGTGGGCCCGCCGAACGAGCTCGATCAGGTTTCCCTCGCCGATCTGCGCGTGGTACAGGTCCAGGTTCATCCGCAACCCCGGCCGGTTCACGGCCTCGACCAGGGCCAGGGTGTCGGCGGTCTTCGCGAACGGCACACCGGGGTGGTCCACGGCGGTGTTGAGGTTCTCCAGGGTGAAGGTGACCCCGGTGCGCTCGCCCAGTTCGGCGAGGCGGGTGAGGGTGCGGTGGGCGGCGATCCACATCGGGCCGGTGGCCTCGCCCGCCACCGGCGCCACCGGCAGGCCGTCGCCGTCCAGCCCGGTGCCGTGCAGATTCAGCCGGGGACAGCCGAGCCGCTCGGCCACCTTGACCGACTCCTCGGCGGTGCGCAGGAGTTCGGCCGCCCCGCCCTCGTCGGTCAGGCTGCCGCGGAGATAACCGGTCATGGAGGAGAACACCGCACCGGTCCGCTCCAGGGCGGTCGGATCGTGCCGACTCCAGTCCCAGATCTCGACCTGGAAACCGGCGTCGTGGATGCGCCGCGCCCGCTCCTGGATCGGCAGCTCCAGGAAGACCATCTCGGCGCAGACCGCCAATGTGTACCTCGCCACTGCTCGCCCTCTCTCCGGCCCGGCAACCATGCGACTAGAACGTTCTAGGAAACGAGCAGCAGTACGCCAGTCGCCGCCCATCCCTGTCAAGGGCGGGCGGCGGAATCACTAGAACGTTATAGAAGTGGGGAGCGTCTCGGCCTCACCCTGGGCTACGATCGTCGCGCCCGGAAGCGAACCCCCGCCCGGAGGCGACACCTCGACCAGGGAGACCAGTGGTGCCACCGACGCCGGCCGTCCCCCATGGGAAGCGCCCGACCCTCGCGGACGTGGCGGCGCGGGCGGGCGTGTCCACGGCGCTGGTCTCCATCGTGATGCGGGACGCCAAGGGCGCCGGTGCCGCGACCCGTGAGCGGGTCCTCCAGGCGGCACAGGAGATCGGCTACCGGCCGGACGCCCGGGCCCGGCTGCTGCGCAGCCACCGGTCCCATCTCCTCGGGGTGCAGTTCGGCCTTCAGCACCCCTTCCACTCCGATCTGCTGGAGGGCGTCTACGCGGTGGCCGAGCCCGCCGGGTACCAGATCGCGCTGAGCGCCGTGGCCGCCGGGCGTGGTGAGCAGCGGGCCACCGACACCCTGCTCGCCGACCGCTGCGAGGCCCTGATCCTGCTCGGCCCGCAGGCCCCGGCCGCGCGGCTGGCCGAACTCGCCGCGCAGCTCCCGGTGGTCTCCGTGGCCCGTCGGCTGCGCGGGTCCGCCCCAGGGGTGGAGGTGGTGCGGACCGCCGACGACGAGGGCGCCCGGCAGGCCGTGGACCACCTGGTGGCCCTCGGCCATCGCGACATCGCCCATATCGACGGCGGGAGGGCACCCGGCGCCGCCGACCGGCGCCGTGGCTATCGCACCGCCATGAGCCGCCACGGCCTGGCCGACCGCGTCCGCCTCCTGCCCGGCGGCCTCACCGAGGAGGACGGCGCCGCGGGCGCCCGCGCCCTGCTCGACGCCACTCCCCGGCCCACCGCCGTCCTCGCCTTCAACGACCGCTCCGCCACCGGCGTTCTGGACACTCTCCTCCGCGCCCGGGTTCCCGTCCCCGACGAGATCTCCGTCATCGGCTTCGACGACAGCCACTTGGCGCGCCTGGCCCATATCAACCTCACCACCGTCGGCCAGAACATCCCCCGCCTCGCCGAACTCGCCGTCGGCCGGGCCATCGCCCGCCTGGAGGGAGAGCCGATCCCCGAGGGGGAGGCCGTGGTCGCCCCCCATCTCGTCGTCCGGGGCACCACGGCCGAGCCCGCCTGAGGCGCGAGGGGAGGGTCGAGAGGTCAGCCGAGCTTCTTGAGCAGTTCCTCGGCGAGCGGGCCGGAGGAGGCCGGGTTCTGGCCGGTGATGACGTTGCGGTCGACCTCCACATGCGGTGCGAAGGGGTCGCCGGCCCGCACCGTCAGGCCCGCCTCGGTCAGCCGGTCCTGCAACAGCCACTTGGCCTTGTCGGCGTTGCCGGCCATCGTCTCCTCCTCATTGGTGAAGGCGGTGATCCGGTAGCCCGCGTACGCGTGGGTGCCGTCCTCCGTGACCGCCGCCAACAGCGCCGCCGGGCCGTGGCAGACCACGCTCACCGGCATGCCACCGCGCAGCGCGCGGGTGAGGATCCTGCCCGAGTCGGCGTCGACCGCGAGGTCCTCCATGGGGCCGTGGCCACCGGGCACATGGACGGCGTCGTAGTCGTCCAGCGTCACGTCGCTCAGCGCGATGGGGGCGTGGAACTCCGCGGCGGTCTCGGTGACGCTCCTGACCCTGGCGGCGTTCTCCGGGCCGCCGTTGACCTCGGGGCTGAGGCTGGCGGAGTCCACGGGCGGGACGACGCCGCCGGGGGTGGCCACGGTGATCTCATGGCCCGCGGCCTTGAGCGCCTCGTAGGGGACCACGGCCTCGTCGGCCCAGTAGCCGGTGGGGTGCTTCGTACCGTCGGCCAGTGTCCACTGGTCGGCACCGGTCATCACAAACAGAATCTTGGCCATGCTCACTCCTCGACGCGATGTGGCGCCGCCGTCCTGGCGGCGTGCTCGAAGGTAGATCCACTGGGCATCGGAATGCCAATAGATCAGTCGATCGACGGCATCGGGTTTCCGATGGAGGGAACGACCGTGTGCCTCTCTATGCTGGGCCGCATGGAGGACCGGACACACCAGGACGGCGACATCGTCATCGGCGGCGGGGCGCCCGCGCAACCTGCCGATCTGAATCTGCTGCGTACCTTCCTGGCCGTCTACCGCTCCGGCTCGTTCACCGCCGCGGCGCCGCTGCTCGGGCTCTCCCAGCCGACCGTCACCGCCCAGATCCGCGCCCTGGAGCAGCAGACCGGGCGCGCGTTGTTCACCCGGCTCCCGCGCGGTGCGGAGCCCACCCACCTCGCCCATGACCTGGCCGGGCACATCGCCGGGCCACTTGACGCCCTCGCCTCCCTCGGCGGCCGGAACACCGTGCTCACCGGCCGCACCACCCCCGTCCACCTGGCCGGGCCGGCCGAGTTGCTGTGCGCCCGCGCCCTGCCCGCACTCGCCCCGCTGGTGGCCGAGGGGGTGCGGCTGCGGATCACGATGGGGCTGACCGATCCGCTGCTGGAGGCGCTGCGCGCGGGACACCACGACCTCGTGATCGCCACCAGGCGCCCCGGCGGCCGCACGCTGACCTCGCTCCCGCTGGCCGACGAGGACTATGTGCTGGTCGCCTCGCCGGGCTGGGCCCGGCGCATAGGGGAGCGGCTGGCGGCCGACGGACCGTGTGCGGCCGTCCGTGATGTACCGCTGATCACCTACGCGGAGGACCTCCCCATCGCCCGCCGGTACTGGCGCAATGTCTTCGGCAAACGGCTCACCGCCGAGGCCGCGGTGACCGTGCCGGATCTGCGCGGGGTCGTGTCGGCCGTCGCCGCGGGCGCCGGTTACAGCGTGCTCCCCCGTTATCTGTGCCAGGACGAACTCACCTCCGGTGGGCTCGTCCTGCTCCATGAGCCCGAGGAGCCGCCGCTCAACACGCTCTTCCTCGTACAGCGGCCGGGGGCCGACGCCAACCCGGACGTCGCCCGGGTCCGGGAGCGGCTTCAGCGCGCCGCCCGCACCTGGTAGCGCATACGGCGGGGACACCCGCCGGGCGGTCAGCCTCCGCCGTTCGGCGAGGGCTCGTCCACCATGCCGTGCTCCCAGGCCCAGGCCGCGATCTCGACGCGATTGCGGGCGGCCAGCTTGCGCTGCACGTTACCGAGGTGGGTCTTGACGGTGGACAGGGTCACATGGAGATCCGCTGCCACCTCCTCGTTGGTACGGCCACGGGCGACCCGCCGGACCACCTCGATCTCACGCTGGGTCAGCGGCTCGATCAGATCCCTGGGCCCGCTCCTCCCCCGGCGGGCCGGACGGGCCTCGGAGGGGATCGGCCGGTCGCGGTGGGGTGCCATGTGCGCGAGCAGGCGGACGGTCACCGACGGGGAGATCAGCGAGTTGCCCGACGCCGCGGCCCGTACCGCCTCGGTGAGCAGTCCGGGTGCGCCGTCCTTGAGCAGAAAGCCGCACGCGCCGTTGCGCAGCGCCCGGTAGACGTATTCGTCGAGGTCGAAGGTGGTCGCGATGAGGACGTTGAGGGGATCCGGTACATCGGGTCCGGCGAGCAGCCGGGTGGCCTCCAGGCCGTCCAGCCCGGGCATGCGGATGTCCAGGAGGCAGACATCGGGCCGCAGGCGGCGGGCCTGCTCGACCGCCTCGACGCCGTTCGCCGCCTGGGCGACGACCCGCATGTCCGGCTGGGAGTCGAGAATCATGCGGAAGGCGGCCCGGACCATCTCCTGGTCGTCGGCGATGAGTACCTGGATCGTCATATCACGCATGATCGCAGGCGATCGTCTCCTCAGTGGCCGTCCTGTCCAGCGGCAGGATCGCCAGGACGTGCCAGCCTCCGCCGTCCCGTGGCCCTGACGTGAGGTGCCCGGCGACCTCCTCGACCCGTTCGGCGAGCCCCACCAGACCGTAGCCGCCCCCTTCGACCGACCGTTCGGCGGCGGGTGAGGCGCCGCCCTGCCCGTCGTCGACGACCGACACCTCCAGCCCCTCCCGGTCGCCGGGCCGGACCCCGATCCGCACCTCCACCCGGCTTACCCCGGTGGCGTGTTTGCGGACGTTGGTCAGGGACTCCTGCACCACGCGGTGGACGGTGGTGGCGATGACGGGCGGCAGCGGCCGGTCGGCGAGTTCCGGGGCGAGGATCAGCTCGGCGACCGGCCCCACCTCGGAGAACTCCTCGGTGAGGACACGCAGATCACGCAGCACACGCAGTCCGCCCAGTCCGCGCGGGCCTGCCGGATCGCCCGTGGGCCGGGTCGTGGCGGAGGCGGTGGCGTGGTCCCGCAGGCTGGTGACCATGGCGCGCATCGACCCCAGCGCCTGGGATCCGGCCCGCTCGATCTGGGCGAGCATCCGGTCCAGGTCCTCCGGGGACTGGGGGTTTCCGGCCGCGGCGGTGAAGCGCGCGGCCTTGGTCTGCGCGACGATCGCCGTGACATGGTGGGCCACGAAGTCATGCAACTCCCGCGCGTGTTCCAGGCGTTGGGCCTGCCGGATGGCCTCGCGCTCCCGCTCCCGCAGCGTGTCGTACAGACGCAGACACAGCCCCACCACCATCATGAACGGCACGGCGCAGACCGCGATGACGGTGATCAGTTCCTTGAGGTGGTCGTCCCACAGCTCGATCCGCAGCGGAAGGACCACGGCGGCGCCGGAGGACGCCACGACAAGACCGGCCGCTCGCAGTGGCGGGCGGCGCCGCACCGCGCGGGTGCTGAGCAGCAGCAGCGCACCCAGTTCCACCATGCCCGGGGTGTTCGGAGGACGCTCGGACAACTGCGCTTCCGTCACGGTCAGCACACACGAGACCGCCGCCGCGCCGATGACGTAGCGCGCGAAGAGGCGCTCCGGCACGGCGAGCGCGGCCAGGCACAGCATCCCGGACACCATCGTCGCCGCGGCCATCGCCGGATGCGGCGCGTTCAGCCCCTCCAGGGCCACAAGGACGGCCAGAGCCACGCCGACCAGGCCCCGCCGGAGGTGCCGGAAGCGGAAACGGGACCGGAATTCGGAGATCATGGCAGGTCACGCTACGGTCCGGCCGCCGTCGCCACATCAGACTTTCGGCCGAGGAAACCGGGGAGGGGACACGGTCCGCTTCGGTATTCCGGTGGATCCGCCGCGCCACGTCCGCGCGAAGGATGGCATCCGGCGCGCCCTGGACAACCCGGCACTGCTCGTCCAGGACCGCGCCGACGCGAGGGCCGCCGCCACCGCGCGGACCGCGCCGTTCCTGAACATCATGTACGCGATGCTCAGCGTCACCGTGCTCATCGGCGCGCTCGGGGTGGTCAACACCATGGGCATGGCCGTCTTCGAGCGGGTGCGGGAGATCGGGCTTCTGCGCGCCATCGGACTGGAGGCAGCGCGCATCCCGATGCCGGAGGCCATCGGCGCGGACACCGAGTGACCGATCGGCCGGAACGGGCTGGGCGGTCAGGCGGCGTCGATCAGGGCCAGGTCCGGGGGGACGAGCGTGGTCGACATCATCAGGGCGCGGATCAGATGGTCGTTGAGCGCGTTGCCGACCGGTTCGCCGACCTCCTCGCGGGTCAGCCAGGGCACTCCGTCCCGGGACAGCATCGTACGGACCCGGTTGACCAGGTGCTCCACGCGCTTCTCGCTCCAGCCCTCACCGGGGCGCAACTCCGCGAGCTGGGCGGCCGTCTGCCGCCAGGTGAGGGGCTGCGGCCGGGGCTCGTGGAGCAGATACCGCTGGCCGAGGACGACGAGCGCGAGCTTCTCCTCGTCGGTGAGCACCCATACCCGGGGCGGGCGGGTGACATCCCCGGGCAGGGCCACCGGCCGCTCGGTCTCGGGGCCGCTGACGAACACCTCCAGCAGATGCTCACGGTCGCGCGAGCCCCGGACGAACAGCGGGGTGTAGCCGGTGTCGAGGGGCAGTGGCTCCTCGCCCGTAAAGAGCAGCCGGGACGGGAACCGGAGCGGCAGCCGACCGTTGTTGGCGACCCACCAGCGGCCGTGGCGATGGGTCAGCCTGCCCTGGCAGCGGCTGACCTGGGGGTCGTCCTCGCCCACGCAGATGTGGACCTCGGGGCGGTTGCGCCCGAAGAGCAGCTCACGGCCGTCGCCGGGGCCGAGGGTCATGCCACCGGTCAGCGCGAGCGCGTACGCGGTGCCCGGCACCGGCGCGGTCACCCCGCGCGCCAGGCTGCCGTGGGCGGCGGGCAGCGGGCGGCCGCCGGCGGCGGGACGGCCGGTGGCGGGGCGACGGACGGCGGGGGCCCGCCCGATGGCAGGACGGTCGCGGCCGGGAGGTGTCGTGGTCATGATGCCGGGAGTTTCGTCATGATGCCGGGAGTTTCTTCGCGGCCGTGGCGGCGAGCGCCTTGGCGGTCTTGCAGAGTTTTCCGGTGGACTTGGGCCCGTAGACGTTCAACGACATGAACTCGACGGTGTCGTCACCGAGGGAGTTGCGGTACGAGCGGTGCAACATCCGGACCAGGCATGAGCCGTCGTCCCACTCGTTCGGCGACACCGAGCTCCGATTGCCGGCGATGACCGCCGGCTGTCCGTCGTCCGTGGTGAACTGGTTGTCCCGGTTGAACACCACCTTCACCCCCGCGTCGCCCGAGCCGTCCGTCCACTCGCACTGCCAGTCCCCGAAGCCCGGGTCGCGGTCCGCCACCCGGACACCGGCGACCCGCTTGAGTTCATCGCCGTCCAGCAGCCCGCAGGCGTGTCCCCGGAGCAGGGAGCTCGCCACCGGCTGCCCGGAGCGCCGGGGGACCTGGCCGCGGTCCAGCACACTGACCACGTAGTCGGTGGCGGCGTCGCCCAGTTGGCAGGGGTCGGGCGCCGGGGTGCCGAGCCGCTCGGTGATGATCCAGATCTGCTTGCGGTCGGCGGACGCGATGTTGCGCAGGCACTCGTCCCCATCGCGCTGATACGCGCCGACGGTCACATTGCCGACCCTTCTGGTGGGCACGTCGCCACCCGGCTCCGGCGGATCGGCGCTGAAGTTGAGCTGGACGTCGGCGATGTCATCGCCGCTTTCGCCCTGTAGCAGGACATCGCATCGATCGATCTCGCCGTAGTCCGGGTCGAGCACGGTCTCGCCGAAGCGGCTGAGCGAGGCGGGGTTGAGCAACTTGCAGGGATCGGCGGTCCGCGCGTCGCCTATGGTGCCGGCCGGGCCCGTCCGGGCCGCCGAGTCGGCCGTACCGGACGCGCCACGCCCGCCGTCCTTCCCGGAGCCGCCGCTCTCGTCGGAGCGCCCGTCGCCCCAGGGGCCGAAGAGGGTGGCCCATGCCACCAGGACCGCGGCGATGCCCAGCGCGGTCGCGGTGATGGCCACCCCGCGGCTCGGGCGGCGCCATGGCCCTCGGACGGACGGTGGCACCAGGCGCATCGTGAAGGGGGTGCGGTCCAGGGTGTCGCCGTCGTGCGGGTCCTCGACGTCCCCGAGGTCCTCGATCCGCGGGGACGGCGGGGCGACCCGCCGCAGCAGCCGTACGGCCTGGTCGGCGGCGGGGCGCCGCTTCGGCTCCAGGGCCAGCAGCTTGGTGAGCGCGTCCACCAGCGGACCGGCGTGGTGCGGGGTCTCGATATAGCCCTCGATGGCCCGCGCCACATAGGCCATGGGGTGCGATGCCTCACCGTACGGGGACCGCCCCTCGATCGCCGCGTAGAGGGTCGCGCCCAGTGAGAAGACATCGGACTTGCGGTCGGCCACCTCTCCCCTGGCCACCTCGGGCGGCAGATAGGGCGGTTTGCCGCGCACCCCGCCCGTCTGGGTCATGGTGGCCTCGCTCCACAGCGCCCGGGAGATGCCGAAGTCGGTCAGCTTGGCGACCCCGTCCTCGGTGATCAGGACGTTCTCCGGGGTGACATCGCCGTGCACCACGCCCTCGGCGTGCGACTTCGCCAGCGCGGCGGCGATCTGGCAGCCGATGGAGGCCGCCTCCTCGGGAGGGAGCGCGACACGGCCGCGCACCATGTCCGCGAGGCTGCCCCCGGACACATACTCCATGACGATCCAGCAGATCTCGCCCTCGTCCACGAAGTCGAACACCGAGACGATGTGCGGATGGTGCAGCCGTGCGGCGTTGCGCGCCTCGTTGGTCAGGCGCGCCACCGCGCGGTCGTCGTCCGGACGGGCACACTTCACCGCGACCTGGCGGTCCAGCAGTTCGTCGTGGGCCCGCCAGACGACACCCATCCCGCCTCTCCCGATGGGCTCCTGGAGGAGATATCGGTCGGCGACCTTGTCACCGGCCTCCGCCATCACCCGCACCCCCGCTACCCCGCTTCATCACCCGTCACGTTCCAGTGTCGCCACGGAGAGTACTTGCCTGCGAGGTCAGTGGGTAGCGCTTCCGGCCGATAGCCCCCGGAAAGAGGGAAGCCTCCGGCGCACGACGGTTCACTTCGCGAGCGGGGCGTCAGAGGCCGGTGTGGAGCGCCGTAGCCGGCGCTCCACATCCTTCACCAAACGCCCTCTCACCTCACGATTTCTTCCTTGACGACGATGTGGCCCGAGTCGGGGTTGAGGACTCCGCCGAGCCGGGAGTACGCACCGTCGGTCAGGTCCAGACACTTGGGCACGGACGGCGTCCAGCCGAAGGTGCCGCGGTCGTTGACGCGCACGACGAGTGACTTGCCGTTGGCCACGTTGGTGACCTTCACCTTGGTGCCGAACGGCAGCTGCGGGCTGCGGCTGAGGGAGGTGGCGGCGGTGTTCGCGTTGTTGTCGAAGAGTTCGCCGCTGGCGGTGTAGGCGCCGGGCGGTATGTAGCCGTAGTGCGTGGCCCAGCAGTTCTGTCCGGGCGGCGGGGTGTCGCTGGTGGCCGCGGTGCTCGTCGGGGCGACGGTCACTACGGTGGTCAGCGCGGCGGCTCCGACCGCAAGTCGGCCGATCAGCGTTGCCTTGCGCATGGCGGAGGACCTCGTTTCGGTTGTCGTGGTGTGGTGTGCGAGCGGTGTGGTGTGAGTGGTCTGCGGTGAGAGCGAGTGGTCTTGTCTCACCCGGCCGCGCGATAGGCGGTGCCGATCTGGTTGGGCGTCGCGCCGTTGTAGAGACCGGTGCCGCCGCGGTCCGCGGAGAGCGTGAACCACGCGTACCGCTGGACGAAGGACAGCCCTTGCAGCATGGCGGTGGACTTCTTCACGAACGCGGCCTGCTGGGCCGGGGTCGGATACCTCGGGGTGCCGCTCGAGAAATCGATCAGCGCGTATTCGGTGAGCCAGATCGGCTTGTTGTAGCGGTTGTGGGTGGCCTGGAGATAGCCACGCAGCTGTTCGGTCGCGCGGGTGGCGTCGAAGTCGGCGCCGTACCAGTGCAGTGGGATGAAATCGACCTTGTAGTTGCGGTCGGCGGCACCCTTCATGAAGCGGTCGAGCCAGCCACCGGCGACATCGCCGCCATAGGCCACCGCCGGCGCGCCGAGCCGCATACCGGTCGACTGGAGCCGGGGCCACAGCTCGAGCGCCTTGGCGACGGTCATATTGGCCTGGCCCGCCATGTCCGGTTCATTGAAGCCGAGCAGGGTCGTGCCCTGGCTCTTGGCCTGGTTGAGTTCGGCGTCGGTCACCGAGCCGGGGCCCCAGATCATGGGCACGAATTCGACCCCGGCCGGGGGCTGGATCTGCTGCTTGCCCGAGGCCCAGGTGTAGAACCAGCCGACCTTGGCATCGGACATCGCCGCCGTGACCCCGTTGAACTTCCAGGCGCTGACGCCCTTCTTCTGCACCGCGGCGGTGGACGCGCCGGCGCCGGTCTGGCTTCCCGCGGTCAGCAGAGTCACCACCGCCAGCAGTACGGCGAGAAGTCGCATCCTCCGCATGGTCACGACCCCGCGTTGAAGGTCACGGTGAAGCCACTGCACTTACCGCAGTTCTGCATCACCTGGTTGCCGGGCTCCTGGTCCTGCTTGGAGTAGGCGTACGCCTTGGGGCACCGGGAGGCGATCGCGTTGCTGTACGGCGTTTTGACGTCCCGGTTGGGGTTGGTGCACAGCATCGGTGTGCCGTCCGACCACCGAGTGAGGTTGGCAGCCGGGCAGAACGGCAGCAGGTTCTGGGTGCAGCCCTGGGTGCCGCAGCCGCCGCCTCCGGCGGGGTTGTTGGGGGCGATGGTGATCGGGTTGGAGAACGCGTTGACGTAGCTCACGTTGTACCAGGGAGCGAGCGTGTCCCTGGTGTCGAAGTTGAACTCGGCGAGGCTGACGGGCTGCTCGCCCAGCTCACAGCGGTCGGCGAACTTGCCGCAGTCCCCCACCTTGCAGTGGAAGGTGCTGCCCGAGGTGCCGGTGCATCCCAGACGGGCGAAGAACTTGCCACGCCAGTGGCCGGGGTCGGCGTTCTCGGGGATCGTCACCGACGCCGACTGCCCGGGTTCCAGGATGGGCAGTTTGGCGAATTGCCTGGAGCCATCGGCATTGACGGCGCTGCCGATCCACACCTTCCGTCCGGTGTGATTGACGAAGGTGACCGTGTGGTTGGCCGCGAGTGTCGCCTTGGCCGCGACGGGTGCGTCGCGGGTCGGCATCGCCACGCTCGTGGCCGCACTCGTCCCCGCGGTCGGCAGCAGGGCCGCCAGTACCACCAGCACCGAGGTGGCCAGACTGATCAGAATTCTGCGCATGACTCCTCCGTGGGAAGGGTGCTCAGCAGGTCAGATTGGCGCCGGGGGCGACGCCGAGGAGGCCGGTGAACTTCTTGTAGAGGTTGACCCGGTCCTGCATCTGGGCGGGGTTGGCCCCGTTGCACTCCAGCGCGCCGTTGATGGCGCGTATGGTCTGGCCGAATCCGGCGCCGGTGGTCATGGCCTTGTGCGCGGGCATGGAGCCGGGCCCGGACTGAGTGGTCCAGTACCAGAGCGCGGTCTTCCAGGAGATGACGGCGTCCGTCCGCACCAGGCTCGGTTTGTTGAGCAGATTGACGCCCAGCGCGTCGCCCGCCGCCTTGTAGTTGAAGTTCCAGCTCAGCTGGATCGGCCCGCGTCCGAAGTACGCGGCCTGCCCCGCCGGGCATCCATAGGGGCGCTGCGTGTCGCAGTACTTCGGGTAGTTGGAGGTGTCCTGCTCCACGATGTGGCGGAGGCCAGCGGTCTCATGGCTGACATTGGCCAGAAAGGCCGCCGCCTCCTGCTTCCTGACCGTCTCCGTACCGGTCCTGGCGAAGCCGGGGAACCGGTTCATCGCGCTGACCAGCGCGTCGTAGGTGTAAAACGCGTTCTTGTCCGGGAACATCCGCTGGTACTGGGCCCGGCTCACCACGAAGCCGGCGGCCTGGACCGACGATGAGCCCTGTGCCGTGCCGGAGGCCGCGTCAGCGGCCGAAGGGGGAAGTGCGAGCGCCGATATACCGGCCGCCGCCGTCGCGGCCGTGGCCACGAGCGCACGTCTTATGGGCATGTCTCATCTCTCTTTCGTGGCGGAACATCCGGATGCCACCGCGCCGACGACGCACAGGGGGGCGGGCGGTCATCGGGCGTGGCGACGCACGGGCGACGCGCCGCCGCCCTGGGGGCGGGAGGCCCGTGGGAAGGTGCCGCGTGATGGCGCGACGGGAAAGGTGCTACGGAAAACTGGTGAATCCACTAGAGGTCGGGAGAGTTGTCGCGATCATGACAACCTCCCACATCAGACACGGGCGCTGCGGCCCGGTCCGTCCATAATCGACCCAGCGACGGCGTGGCCACGGCAGTGGCCGACACCCCTGAGACGGGACGTCCATTCACGGGGAACTCTCCGAGGTCCGGCCCCGGATGACGACATCCATCCAAGGCACTCCCAAGAGCTGACGGGCCCCATGACACCGCCCCCGAACATATATGTCAATGGTCTGTACCAAAATCCAGTCGTATCAACAGCGCGCCGCGAGACCCCCTGACGCACCGGAGTGGCCGGCGGGTGTCACCCCACGCCGCTGGGGCGGAACTGGACACTGATGCGCGGGCCGGTGGCGCGGGAGGATTTGGGGATGGCGTGTTCCCACGTCCGCTGGCAGGAGCCGCCCATCACCAGCAGGTCGCCGTGGCCGAGCGGCCGCCGCATGGCCTTGCCGCCGCCACGTGGGCGCAGCAGCAGGTCCCGGGGCGTGCCCACGGACAGGATGGCCACCATGGTGTCCTCGGTCCTGCCGCGGCCTATGCGGTCGCCGTGCCAGGCCACGCTGTCCCGGCCGTCGCGGTAGTAGCACAGCCCGGCCGTGGTGAAGGGCTCCCCGAGCTCGGTGGCGTAGTACGCGGAGAGCGCCTCCCGGGCCTCGGCCAGGACGGGGTGCGGCAGCGGGTCCTCGGCGTTGTAGTACGCGAGCAGCCGTGGGACGTCCACCACCTGCTCGTACATGTGCCGCCGCTCGGCCTTCCAGGGGACCTCGGCCACGAGCCGGGCGAACAGGTCGTCCGCCCCCCTCAGCCACCCGGGCCGCAGATCGATCCAGGCCCCGGACCCGAGCTCGGTCCGGTGCGTCCCGCGCAGCGAGCCGAGACCGATGTCATCGGTCTGGTCGAAGAGCGAGCCCTGGAGATACGCACCCATATGTGCAGGGTACCCGCGTAATCGAGCAAGCGTTCTACTGGCGGCCCGGGGAGTGCGCCCATGGCCACTTCGGCGACAACGCCGCAGGTCAGCGGCCGGGCGCCGGGA
Organism: Streptomyces sp. NEAU-174; assembly: GCF_052665095.1. Taxonomy (NCBI): domain Bacteria; kingdom Bacillati; phylum Actinomycetota; class Actinomycetes; order Kitasatosporales; family Streptomycetaceae; genus Streptomyces; species Streptomyces sp. NEAU-174. The sequence goes on from NZ_JBQTCE010000004.1 coordinate 242,971, forward strand.
CACGTCCCAGGCCACTTCCGGGGTCACTCCGGAAAGCGGCTGCGATGGGCGCGGCGGGTCAGCGGCTCGGCGATGGCCTCCACCAGCCAGTCCAGTTCGGCCTGATGGGCCCGTACCGGATTGCGCAGAACGCCGACACCCTCGATGGAGATCTCCACCACGTCCCCGGCGCGCAGGGTGAAGTCGAGCGCGGGCACGATGCCGGTGCCGGTGGACAGCACGGCGCCGTCGGGGAAGGGCTGGGAGCGCCACAGGTGGTCCACCAGCCCCTGCGGGGTGCGGTGGAACGCGGCGGTGGAGGTGGCCGCCTGGTACGCCGCCTCGCCGTCGCGCCACACCGTCATGGTGATGTCCAGCGCGTCGGGCGCGTCGATCTCCCAGGCGGGCACGATGGCCGAGGACACGGCGGCACTTCCGGCGTAGATCTTGGCCTGCGGGAGGTAGAGCGGGTTCTCGCCCTCGATGGACCGCGAGCTGACATCGTCGGCGACCAGATAACCGACGGTCTCGCCGTGCCGGTTGAGGACCAGCGCCAGTTCGGGCTCGGGGACGTTCAGCTCGGAGTCGTCCCGTACGGCGATCGGCTCGCCGTCCGTCACCACCCGCCACGGCGGCGATTTGAAGAACAGCTCCGGGCGCTCGGCGTCGTAGATCCGTTCGTACACCGACTGCTCGGTGCTCTCCTCCACCCTGGCCTCGCGCGAGCGTTCATATGTCACGCCCGCCGCCCACAGCTCCATCAGCCCGTCCAGCGGCGGCAGCGGCACGACGTCCTCCTCATGGGCGGCCGCTGGGCCGGAGGCGGTGTTCTCCACCAGGGCCCGCAGCTCCAACGCAGGCAGCCGCAGCAGTTCGGCGATGAGCGGCGCACCGGGGAAGGCCCGGATCCCGCCGGCGTCGTCGGCCACTCCGGTCCGGACCGTCCCGGCCTCATCGGCGAAGCGCACGATGCGTGTCATCTGTCGTCCTCTCCTCTCGTGACGGTGTGGTCTGTGCTCCTACCCAGCGGAGGGTGGTGGCCGTGCACATTCCGGCCGTCACGATGGCGGCGAGCGCTCCGTGGATCAGATGTCGCGCCGTACGAGGAAGCCCAGCAGGGTGCGCAGTTCCGCGCTCGCGCGGGGCGCGAGCGGCAGGCTCTCCAGGCATGTCTCCACGGCCGCGATGTGGCGGCCGGCCTCCTCCAGGGCCGCGGAGCGGCCACCGGCCTCCTCGATCAGGGCGGCCGCCCGGCGCGTGGTGGCCTCGTCCGGGGTCTCCGGGAACTCCGCCAGCAGCGTGGCCAGCCGCTCGGCGGCCGGGGCGCCGGGGCCGCGGGCGCTCAGCGCGGCGAGCACGGGGAAGGTCTTCTTGCGCTGCCGCAGATCCCGGTGGACGGGTTTGCCGGTGACCGCGGGATCGCCCCAGATGCCCAGCAGATCGTCCACCACCTGGAACGCCACGCCCATATGCCGTCCGGCCCGGTCCAGGGCGGCCACGGTGGGCTCCGGCGCCCCGGCGAGCGCGGCGCCCAGGGCGGCGGCGCAGCCGAGCAGCGCGCCGGTCTTGTGCTCGGCCATCGTGCGGTACTCCTCCGGCCCCACCGCCTCGGGCCCCGTCCAGGGGCGCGACTCGAAGAGCAGGTCGTCCGCCTGGCCGCGGACGAGGTCGCCCAGCGCCGCGCTCAGCCGCCGCACGGCGGCCGCGGCTCCGGCGCCGTCCACGCCGGCCAGCGCCTCCACGGCCAGTGCGAACAGGGCGTCACCGGCGAGCACGGCCGGGCCGGTCCCGTAGGCCTTCCACACGGTGGGGCGGGTGCGGCGGGTCTGGTCGCCGTCCATGATGTCGTCGTGCAGCAGCGAGAAGGTGTGCACCAGCTCGACCGCCACCGCCCCGGCGACCGCCGCCTCACCGGACGCCCCGGCCGCCTCCGCGCACAGCACGGCCAGCGCCTGCCGCACTCCCTTGCCGCCCGATCCCTCGGCGGGCGTGCCGCCCACATCGCACCAGCCGAAGGAGTACGCGGCCATCTCGGCCACCCATGGGTGCAGCCGCCCGACCGTGTCGGCCAGCGCGGGGCGCACCAACTCCCGGCAGCGGCCGAGGATCTCATCCGCGGTGGCGGTGGTCTCGTCTGCTCCGAGGAGCTCGGGGAACGTCGTCGTCACAGCGCCACCTCCAGGACCTCCGTGAGGCCGAACTCCTCGCGGGCCCGGTCCACCATCCGGCGGGCGTGCCGCAGCCCGATCCGCTCCAGCACACCGGCCAGTTCGGACAGGTCATCGGCGGTCTCGGCACGGTCGCGGCCCAGCCGGGCGAGGGACTTGATGAGCCCGAGCCGGGCGAGACCCTCGCCGCGCGGCTCGCTCATCTCGCGGAACTCGTCCAGCGCCTGCTGGTACATGGCGCGGGCCGCCTCGTAACGGCCCGCGCGGTAGAGCACATTGCCGCGCATCTTGTGGTTGTACGCCAGCGCGCTCACCAGGTTCATCTCGCGGCAGGTCAGTTCGGCCTCGGAGAGCAGCTCCAGGGCGCGCTCCACGTTCCCGTCCCGTACGGAGACGATGTCGGCCATGCCCCGCAGCGCCCATGCGTGTCCGCGCCGGTCCTCGGCCTTCGCGGCTATCTCCGCGGCCTCCTCGAACATCGCGTAGGCCGAGTCGTACGACCCGGTGTTGCGATGCATCTGGGCGATGCCCTCCAGCGCCCAGACGGTGTGGCGTGCCTCGCCGCGTTTCCGTGCCTCGGCCAGGAGCTGCTCGTGCAGGGCGCCCACGGCGTCGTAGTCGCCCTGGATGCGGCCGGTCTCCGCCATCCCGGCCAGTGAGTAGCCACGGACGACGATGTCCCCGCCGCGCTCGCCCAGGTCGGCCGCGAGGCCGAGCAGCCGCCACGCCAGCGCCAGCGCGCCCCGCTGCCGGGCGAGGGTGCCGCCGCTCCACAGGGCCCATGCCATCGCGCCGAGGTCCCCCGCCGCGCGGGCCGCCCGGTAGCTGGCCTTCCACTCGCGGTCGGCCTCGCCCACCTGGCCCAGCCTCCGGTGCGCCTCGGCGACCGCGAGCCCCGCGCGGGCCGCCTCGCCCGGGGAGCCGCCGCGCTCGGCCGCCCGCAACTGCTCGGTGCCCGCCGCCAACACCTCGACCAGCGACGAGTTCACGGACAGGGTGGTGAGGGAGCCCTGGTACTCAGGGGCGAATGCCTTGCCGTACATGGATGCCTTTCCGTCTGTTGTGCCCAGGACAGCCCGCTCTATACACCGAGTGCATACACGGGGTGTATGCACCCTATGTATACATGGTGTGTATAGGAGTCGGGAAACCGGCCCCTTCAAGGTCACCGGTGCCGTGGGTCCGTTGCCGATCTAGACGCGATCGGACCCGGAGAGGTTTACCGTCCGGCTCAGCCGATGGCAAAAAACCTTAGGGACCTGGCCTGGTCCGCGCTTCCGCCACCTCGCGCTCGATCCAACGGCAGATCACATCCACCACATAGGCCCGCTCCGCGCGGCTCAGCTCCCGCCCCTTGGGGATCTCGTGCCAGCGCTGAAGACAGGTGCGGCAGCAGGTGGCGGTCGCGTGCTGGGCGACGAACACGGGGTGGCCGCGATAGGGCGTCTGCTTGCCGTCCTTGTGAGGCTCGGCGGGGGCCAGCCGCTCGGCGATCAGGTCGTAGGCGTGCCAGCGCAACGTGGACGGCCCGCTCAGCTCGGCCGTGGCCCGCTCGCGACCGCGCAGCTGGAACTTCGCGCGGAACGGATGGCGCGCGATGGCGGCCAGCCGCTGATCGAGCGATTCGGGACTCGGACCGGACGGGTCGGGCGACGGCTCGGACGAGTCAGGCATCGGGTCGGACATCGAAGGCTCCCGGAGACGACAAAGGCCCCTTCCGATCGTATGGCCGGCGCCGTGGCGAGCGCGGCCGGGACCGGGCCGATCCGGCGGGCGCGACGAAGGCGTCGGTCCAGGTTCCCATCAGGAGGGCTGCCGGGCCGCCCGCCACTCGGGGGCGAGCACCGACCAGATCTCCATGTCATGCCGCTTGCCCCGGTGCAGACGGCCCTCCCGCAGCACACCGTCCCTGGTCATCCCCAGCCGCCGGGCCACGGCGATGCTGGCCTCGTTCGCGGCCGCCGCCCACCACTCCACGCGGTGGATGCCCCGCTCCTCGACGGCCCAGTCGATGATCAGGCGCGTGGCGCGGGTCACCAGCCCCCTGCCCACCGCCGACGGCTCCAGCCAGCAACCCGCCTCCGCCGTGCGCTGTTCGACGTCCATCGTGCGGAAGAGGACCCCGCCGACCAGCTTGCCGTCCGTCCAGATGCCGTGGATCCGGCCGGTGTCGGCCGCCGCCTTGTCCGCGTACCCCTGGAGGAACGCCCGGGCCGACTCCAGGTCGGCCGCCGCGTCCGCCAGCGCGATGTACCGCCCGATGAACTCCCGTCCCCGGTCCATATGGGCGAGGAACTCCTCGGCCTGCCACGGCTCCAGGGGGCGCAGCTCCGCGCCGTCATCGCCCAGGGATATCGCGTACATCGTCACCTTCCACCGTTTCCGCCGTCCGAACCAGCGCGCGCAGTACGGGGGGATCTTCTCACCGAGTGGGCGGTCCGCGCGTTTCCTTTTGTACCTACTAGTATGTAGGGTCGTGTCCATGGACACCCGGGAACGACTCATCGCAAGCACCCGTGAGCTGCTGTGGGAGCGCGGCTATGTGGGCACGAGCCCGAAGGCGATCCAGGAGCGCTCCGGGGCGGGCCAGGGCAGCATGTACCACCACTTCCGCGGCAAGCCCGACCTGGCGCTCGCCGCGATCAGCCGCAGCGCCGAGGAGCTGAGGGGCAGGGCGGAGGCCGAGTTCGGCGGCCCCGGCACCGTGGTCGGGCGGATCACCGCCTATCTGCGGCGGGAGCGGGACGCCCTGAAAGGGTGTCCGGTCGGCCGTCTCACCCAGGACCCCGATGTGATGGCCGATCCGGAGCTGCGCCGACCGGTCGAGGAGACCTTCGCCTGGCTCACGGACCGGCTGGCAGGGCTGCTCTCGGAGGGCCGGACGAGCGGCGAGCTCGACGCCGGGCTCGACCCGGTGGCCACGGCCACCGCGCTGGTCGCGGTGTTGCAGGGCGGCTATGTGCTGGCCCGCGCCGCCGACTCGGCCGAGGTGTACGCCCGGGCGATGGACGGGGCGCTCGGCCTGCTCACCGCCCATGTCCGCTGAGCCCGCGACCTCCCCCGCCCCCTCGCCCGAAGGAGAGCCCCCGACATGCCCTTCGTCCGCATTGACGCACTGCGCGCCGACGCCGAGCGGCTCGACGCGCTCGGCCGTGCCGTGCACGACGCGCTGGTGGAGACCATCGGCTTCCCGCCCAACGACCGGTTCCAGGTGCTGACCAGCCATGACGGCACCAGCGGCATGCTGCGCTACGACGACTACCTCGGTGTGCCGCGCGACGACGGCATCGTCTACGTCGCCCTCACGATGCGCTCGGGGCGGACACCGGCACAGAAGCAGGCGCTGTACCGGCGGATCGCCGAGCTCGCCGAGGAGTACGCGGGGACCGAGCCGCGGAACGTGTTCATCACCCTGACCGAGAACGAGTCGGCCGACTGGTCGTTCGGACACGGGGTGGCGCAGTACGTCGAGGGATGAGACGTGGCCTTCGGGCCCGGCCTGGCGAGAATCCGTTGGCTTCTGTCGTTTCAGCCCCTGGGTGATCTTCTTCCGGCTCCCTAGCGTGGGGCGGGCACCACCCGCCCCACCTTAGGAAGGAGACGCTGGTGCCCACCTCGTTCGAAAGGGAGCCGGACGCCACCCGATGACCAAGATCCTGCTCTCCCTGCACGTCCTGGCCGCCATTGTCGCGATCGGCCCCGTCACCGTAGCGGCCAGCATGTTCCCGCCCGCGGCCCGCAACGCCCACGCGTCCGCCGCCGAGGGCCGGGCGGACCTGGGCACGGTCCGGCTGCTGCACCGCATCTGCCGCGTCTACGCCAAGATGGGCCTGGCCGTGCCCGTCTTCGGCTTCGCCACGGCCGCCGCGATGGGCGTCCTCGACAGCGGCTGGCTCACCGCCTCCATCGCCCTGACGGCCGCGGCCGCCGGTGTCCTGGTCGCCTTCGTCCTGCCCCGCCAGGGCGAGCTCCTCGACAGCCTCGGTGCGAGCAAGGCCCTGGAGCGGTCCGACACCGCCCAACTCGCCATGTTCACGGGCGTGTTCAACCTGCTGTGGGCGACGGTGACCATCCTCATGATCGTCCGCCCGGGCTCGACCACCGGAGCCTGACCCCTCTCCCACGCTGTGGCCCGAAGCCGGTCACCGCACGGGATCCGGCCATCGGCGCGGGATAATGATCGGGAGCGCCGGGGCGGACACAGGAGGCGGTGCAGGACATGCACGGTGAGTACAAGGTGCCGGGCGGCAAGCTGGTCGTCGTGGATCTGGAGGTCCACGACGGCGCGCTGCGCGGGGTGCGGGTGGCGGGCGACTTCTTCCTGGAACCGGACGAGGCGCTGCACGCCATCGACCGGGCCCTGGTGGGCGCGCCCGCCGACGCCGACGCCCAGGCGCTCGCCGCCCGCGTGAGGGCGAGGCTGCCGGCCGACACCGTGATGTTCGGCTTCTCCCCCGAGGCCGTCGGCATCGCGGTGCGGCGGGCGCTGGCCCGGGCCACCGACTGGACGGACTACGACTGGCAGCTGATCCACGACGGGCCGCAGGACCCGGCGCTGCACATGGCCCTGGACGAGGTGCTGACCGACGAGGTCGCCGCCGGACGGCGGCCGCCCACGCTGCGGGTGTGGGAGTGGGGCCGCCCGGCCGTCATCATCGGCAGCTTCCAGTCCCTCCGCAACGAAGTGGACCCCGCGGGCGCGGCCCGTCACGGAGTCACGGTGGTACGGCGCATCTCCGGTGGCGGAGCCATGTTCGTGGAGGCCGAGAACACCATCACCTACTCCCTTTCGGTACCGGCCTCCCTCGTCTCCGGCCTGTCGTTCGCCGATTCCTACGCCTACCTCGACGACTGGGTCCTGACCGCGCTCGGCGACATGGGCGTCGAGGCCTGGTACCAGCCCCTCAACGACATCGCCTCCGCGGCGGGCAAGATCGCCGGTGCCGCCCAGAAGCGCCTGGCCAGTGGCGACGGCGCGGTGCTGCACCACGTGACGATGGCGTACGACATCGACGCCGACAAGATGCTCGATGTGCTGCGTATCGGCAAGGAGAAGCTGTCCGACAAGGGCACCGAGAGCGCCAAGAAGCGCGTCGATCCACTGCGCCGCCAGACCGGCCTGCCCCGAGCCGAGGTCATCGACCGCATGCTCGCCTCCTTCCGCGCCCGTTACGGCCTCACCGAGGGACACGTCACCGACGAGGAGATGGCACGCGCCGAGGAACTGGCCCATGCGAAGTACGGCAACGAGGAGTGGACGGCGCGGGTGCCGTAGCAACGGACAGCGGTCGGGCCCGTTCGCCGACAGCTCTTGCATGTTCTATGTCATGGAGCATAAGTTACCCACACGTAAGGGAGGTGGTGGGTGGCATGGTCCGGCGCAAGAGCGACAGTCGCGAGCGGATGGTGCTGAGCGCCGCGGCGCTGCTGCGTGAGTACGGGGCGAGCGCCACGAGCATCGACCGGGTGCTCGCACACAGCGGAGCCCCGCGTGGTTCGGTCTACCACCATTTCCCGGGCGGGCGGGCGCAGTTGATCGATGAGGCGGTGGCGCTCGCCGGTGACTTCATCGCCGGGCTGATCGAGACCGGCGCGCGGGCCGATGACCCGCTGGTGGCGGTCGACGCGTTCTTCACGCTGTGGCGCGGACGGCTCGTAGAAAACGACTTCCGGGTCGGCTGCCCCATCGTGGCGGTGGCCGTCGAGACCAATGACGACGCCCCGCAGCTCGCCCGCTCCGCGGCCGCGGCGTTCACCCGCTGGCAGGAGGCGCTGGCCGTCTTGTTCGTGCGGCACGGTCTGTCGGAGGAGCGGGGAAGGCGGCTGGCCGCGTTCGTCATCGCGGCGGTCGAGGGCGCCGTCATCATGTGCCGGGCCGAGCGGAGCACCGCCCCGCTGGAGGCGGCCGCCGCCGAGATCCATGACCTGCTGGCCCACGCTCTGCGGACCGCCGCCTCGTCGCCGGATCCCGAGGACCAGGACGCGCCACCGCCGTGAAGCCACGGTGAACCACCGCCGTGCTCCGCGGACCGCCGGATGAGTGGCGCGCGGGCCCGTCGGCCGACTCAGCCCGTGTGAAGGAGCAGCCATGCCCACGCTGGACCGCCAGGACAACGTCTTCGTGCTCGACCTCGGGGACGGCGAGAACCGCTTCCACCCCGACTGGCTCGCCGCCGTCAACAGCGCCTTGGACGAGGTGGAGAAGGCCGAAGGGGCGCGTGCCCTGGTGACGGCCGCCACCGGCAAGTTCTACTCCAACGGCCTGGACCTGGAGTGGCTGTTGGCACACCCCGACCAGCACCAGGACTATGTCACCTCCGTCCATGGACTCCTGGCGCGGATGCTGTCGCTGCCGCTCGTGACCGTGGCCGCGCTGCAAGGGCACACCTTCGCGGCGGGCGCGATGTTCTCCCTGGCCCATGACGTCCGGGTGATGCGCGCCGACCGTGGCTTCTGGTGTCTGCCCGAGGCGGACATCAACATCCCCTTCACCCCGGGCATGTCCGCTCTCATCCAGGGCCGGCTGAGCCCGCGCACCGCCCACGAGGCCATGGTCACCGCTCGTCGTTACGGCGGCCACGACGCGCTCGCCGCCGGGATCGTCGACCACGCGGTGGCGGAGGACTCCGTCCGCTCGACCGCCGTCGAGCTCGCGGCGGCACAGGTGGGCAAGGCCGGTGACACCCTCGGCACCATCAAGAGCCGGATGTACGCCCCCGCGCTGGCCGCCCTGCGCGCGAAGGACCACCCCCTCGGCTGACAGCCCCCACCACGACCGCAAGGAACCGCCTGTGACCACCACCGACCTCACCACCCTCTCCGGCCTCGACCTCATGCGATGGGTGCAGTCCGAGCGCCCCGCCGACATCCCCACCATCGGACGGCTCCTGGGCATGCGCTTCGACGAGGTGGACCCCGGACGCGTCGTCGTCTCCCTCGACACCCGCCCCGACTTCGCCAATCCCCTCGGCACCGTCCACGGTGGTATCGCCGCCACCCTGCTCGACTCGGCCATGGGCTGCGCCGTGCACACCACTCTCCCGGCCGGGGTGGGCTACACCACGCTGGAGCTCAAGGTGAACTACATCCGCGCGGCCCGCACCGACGGGCAGACCCTCATCGCCGAAGGCACCGTCCTCCACGCCGGTCGCCGCACCGCCACCGCCGAGGGCAAGGTGCTGGACGAACAGGGGAAGTTGATCGCCCACGCGACCACCACCTGCATGATTCTTCACGCGGACGGCTGACCGGCCCCGGCCATGCCCCACCCATGCCCCGGCCGACTCCCCGGCGGGCGGCTCCCGGCCCCCGCGTAGCCTGATCCCGTCGCGGACCGGGCCGAGTGGGGGGAGTGGCACATGAAGCTGATCGCCGTGGGGGACGTCGTGGTCGCCCGGAGACCGGCCGTGGCTCTCGACGGGGACCTCTCCGCCGGCACCTCGGCGCTGCCGCTGCTGCGGGACGCCGATCTGACGATCGGCAACCTCGAGGTCCCGCTGACCGACACCGGATACCCGGCCGAGAAGCCGGTCGCGTTCCGTGTGGGCAGCGACATGGCCCCCGAGTTGGCCCGGCTCGGCTTCGACGCGTGTTCGCTGGCCACCAACCACGCGCTCGACTACGGCATCGACGGTCTGCGCAGCACCAGGGCGGCCCTGGACGGGGTCGGTGTCGCCCATGCCGGGGCCGGGGAGAACCTCGACGAGGCGTTGCGCGCCGTCCGGCTCTCCGGCCGGGGCCGCGCCGAGGTGGCCTTTGTGAGCCTGTGCTGTGCCCTGCCGCCGGGCTTCAACGCCACCTCGCACCGGCCCGGGATCGCCCCGGTGCGGGTCGAGCAGACTTATGAGTTCGACGGCGTGCTGATCGAGGAGCAGCCCGGGACCGTTCCGTATGTCCGCACCAGGGCCCGCGAGGCCGACGTGGTACGTGCCGAGGAGGCGGTCCGGCGGGCCAAGGAGCTGGCCGCCACGGTGGTGGTGGCGGTGCACTGGGGCGTTCCCTGGTGCTATCTGCCGAGCAACCAGGGGCCGTTGGCCGAGTATCAGCAGCCGCTCGGACGGCGCCTTGTCGACGCCGGGGCGGATCTGGTGATCGGACACCATCCGCACTGCCTCCACCCGGTCGAGCGGTACGGGGACGGCCTCATCCTCTACTCGACCGGGAACTTCCTGTTCCACCCCTGCGAGGAGGTGGCTCCCGCCGACCGGCGCCCGCCCTCCCGCTACAAGGACCGGATGTTCGACCGGCCGTGGTTCGAGAGCGCGGTGTTCGAGGTGGCCCTGGGGGAAGGACCACCCCGGCTGCGTCTCCATCCGGTCGAGCTCACCGCCGACGGCGAGCCGGTGATTCCCTCGGCCTCGACGGCGCGGCGGATCCTGCGGCAGGTCGAAGAGCTCTCCCGGGAGCTGGCCCCCACGACGAGGGTGGACGGGGACGGCCGCGTCCGTTTCTGACCAGGCCGGTGCCGGGATGACGGCGGCTACGGGACGGGATGATGGCTTCTACCGTCAGGAGCGGGGCCGCCCGGTGGCCCCGGCGCCGCCACGGGGGTCAGTTGCCGTAGACGCGCTCGGGGTGGACGAAGACCGCGGCGCGGCGCTGCTCGGCCATGACGCGGTCGTAGGCCGCCCAGTCGTCGTGGGTGCCGCCCGCGGCGGTGAAGATCTCGCGCAACAGCAGCCGCAGACGCTCCGGGTCGATCCCGGGGAACGGGTCGTCGGGCCCGGCGATCTCGGTACGGCCCTCGACCGCGGCCCAGTTCCATCCTGCGCGGAAGACCACGGTGGCCCGCGGACGCGCCCGCAGATGGGCGAGTTTGGCGGGGCCGTAGGTGACGAAGGCGACCACCTGGTCACCGGAGACCGGATGGCCGAAGATCCCGGCATTGACCACGGATGCCTGGACCGTGCTGTCGGCGCGTGTCGTCGACACGACCGCCAAGTGGTGGTCGGCCGCGGCGATGCGGTCCACGTCCTGAAGATCCGTCATCGGGTGCCTTTCTGGGCGGACCGGTTCCTCCACCATGACTCCCCCGGCCCGTACCCGCACCCCGACGCGTCCATGCCGGTGAATCCCGGGCCGGGGGGGCCTGGGGGTGTAGCGGGCTCCACCGTCGAAGGGGCGGCTCGCTCTCCCGCGTGGGCCCGGCCGGTCTTCTAGCCTCGTCGGTATGGGTAGGCGAATGCGGCACGCGGCGCGGGCCACGGCCCGGCTGGCCCGGCGGGTGGAGGAGCTGGTCGAGACCCGGGCGGGCGCCATCGCCGCACACGGTGCCGAACTGCGGCGCATCGAGCGGGAGTTGCACGACGGCACCCAGGCGCGGCTGGTCTCCCTGTCCCTGCGGATCGGGCTGGCCAAGCGGGCGTACGACCGGGATCCGACGGCGGCGCGCAGGATGCTGGAGGACGCGCAGGACCTGGCCGACGAGGCGCTGGCGGAGCTGCGCCATATGGTGCGCGGCATGTATCCGCCGATCCTCACCGACCGTGGTCTGGCCGGGGCAGTGCGGGCGCTCGCCGCGAGCAGCGGGCTCGACGTCGCCGTGCGGATGGACGGTCTGGAGGACGGGGCGCGGGCGCCGGCGGCGGTCGAGGCGGCCGCGTACTTCGTGGTGGCGGAGGCGCTGGCGAACGTGGCCGGGCACAGCGGCTCCGACCGGGCCGAGGCCCGGCTGGCCCGTATCCCGAGCGGGTTGTGTGTGTCGGTGCGCGATGAGGGGCGAGGCGGTGCCGAGGCCGCCACCGGCGGTTCCGGTGCGCACGGATCCGGTGCGGACGGGTTCGGCGCGGACGGATCCGGCGCCGGGGAGCCGGGTGGTCCCGGACATGGCCTCGGGCTGCTCGGAATACGCCGCCGCGTCGCCGCGCTCGATGGCACGGTGACGGTGACCAGCCCGCGCGGCGGGCCGACCGTCATCGCGGTGGAGCTGCCCTGCCGGTGGCGATCGCCGGGAGCGCATGTGGCCACCGCCACTACGACCGGCCGGACGCCTCGATCAGGTCGCGCAGCTGGGAGCGGGCGGTGACGCCGAGCTTGGGGAAGCTGCGGTAGAGGTGCGAGCCGACGGTGCGCGGAGAGAGGAAGAGCCGTTCGCCGATCTCGCGGTTGCTCAGCCCCTGCGCGGCCAGGCGGATGATGTGCTGCTGCTGCGGGGACAGCGAGGTGAGGGCGTCGGGGTCGGCGGGGGCGGATTCGACACCGGCGGCGCGCAGTTCGGCCTGGGTGCGGTCGATCCAGGAGGGGGCACCGAGGCGCCGGAAGCTTTCCAGCGCGGTGTTCAGCTGGTGGCGCGCCTCGGTGATGCGGTGGCGGCGGCGCAGCCATTCGGCGTGGTCCAGCAGGATCTGCGCGCGTTCGAAGGGCCATTGGCCGCCCGCCGGTTCGGCGAGGGCAGCGGTGAAGTGCGGTTCGGCCCGGGACGGTTCGAGCAGTGCGCGGGCGCGGTGGATCAGGATGCGCATCCGGGGCGAGGGGTCATCGGCGAGCCGCTCGGCGGTGCGCTCCACGATGGCGGCGGCCTCGGCGCCGTGGCCGGTGCGGACGGCCGCGGCGGCCAGTTCGGCGACCCCGGGGTAGGAGCACGCGTAGTGGACGGGGTCGCCGTCGGCGGTGAACAGCAGGCGGAACTGCTCGTACGCGCCGACATGGTCGCCGTCGGCCACCGCGGCCATGCCCAGCGCCCACCGGGCCCGGACGGCGACCGCGCGGCTGCGGTGCGGGTCGACGAGGGACAGCGCGGCCGAGCCCGCGGAGCGGGCCTCGTCGGTTCGTCCGGTCAGCGCGAGCGCGGCGGCCTCGAGCGACCGTGCGGCGGCGTCGAGGTGCGGCAGTCCGGCGCCCGCGGAGTTGGTGTTCACGGCGGCCGTACGGGCCTGCGCCCACCGGCCGTGATCCAAGTACGACCACCCGGCCGAGCAGCCGAGACCGATGGGCAGGGAGCCGCCCAGCCGCCAGCGGTGGAGGGCGTCGTCGAAGATCCGTACCGCGAGTGCGGTCTCGTCGAGCAGCCAGGCCATGGCGCCGAGCGAGATGAGCCGGGCGGGGTCGCCGTCCGCCCGTTCGACCAGCGCCGGGATCGCCGCCACCCGCTGGGACCGGTGCGCGGTGGGGTCGGTCACCGCGAGCGTCCAGGGGTCGTCGTGTGCCCGGGCCCGTACGGCGGCGCGGTATGCCTCGTCGCCCGCGTAGAAGCCCGCCACCGCCGCCGAGGAGAGCGCGACCCGGCGCAACTTGGAGTCCTCCGCCGCCCGCAGCAGCAAGGACATCGCGGTGTCGTGCTCGGTGCTCAGCGTGAGCACCTGGCCCACGCGCAGCGATGCCTCGGCCGACAGCTCCGGGTCGTCGGTGAGCGCGGCGGCCTGCGCGGCGAGCCTGCGCACCCAGTGCGGCTGTCCGGTGGACACCGCGGCTCCCGCCGCTGCCACCAGGCGGCGGGCGCGGTCGCGCCGCCCGGGGCTCAGCTCGGCGGCCCGCTCCAGCGCGGTGGTGGCGGCGGTGTATCCGCCACGCTCCCGGGCCCTGGCCGCCGACTCCTCGAGCGCGGCGGCGATCTCCTCGTCCGGTCCTTCCGCCGCGGCGGCCAGATGCCAGGCGCGGCGGTCGGGCTCGGCGCCGAGCAGCGTGGCGAGGTCGCGGTGGGCCTGACGGCGGGCGGCCAGTGGTGCGGAGTGGTAGATGGCGGACCTGATCAGCGGATGCCGGAAGCGGGCACGCCAGCCGTCGCGCCCGCCGCCGGTGATCCGCAGCAGTCCGGCGGCCTCGGCCGGGGCCAGCGCCTCGACCCGGCCCGCCACCGCCCGGTCGTCCGCCGCGACCAGGAGCAGCGCCTGCCGGGTGGCCTCGGGCAGGGCCTCGAGGTCGGCGGCGAAGACCCGCATCAGGCGGTCGGTGGGCGGCAGGAGCTCCCCGTCGGCGGAACCGGGCGAGTCCGCGCCGCAGGCGCCGTTCGCCCGGGCCAGTTCGATCAGCGCGAGCGGATTTCCGGCGGCCTGGTCGAGGATGCGGAGTCGGCGGCTGCCGGTCGGCGGATACGGCTGCCGGTCCAGCAGGAGGCCCGCGGCGGTCGCGTCCAGCGGGTCGAGCGTGAGCAGGGGAAAGCCGGAGAACGGCGCCGTGGCCCCGCCCCGGGCGCCCTCCCCGGCCCTGGCTCCGGCCAGCACGGCGAGGGGTTCGTCGCCGATGCGCCGGGCGGCGAAGGCGAGCAGCTCCAGCGAGCCCGCGTCGATCCACTGAAGGTCGTCGGCGACCACGAGGACGGGCGACTGCCGGGCGAGGTCCGACAGCAGCGTGAGCAGCGCGACCCCGAGCAACAGCCGGTCGGGCGGGCCGCCGCGTCGGGTATCGGCGCCGTCGGGGTCGGTCTCCCGAAGGTGGGCGCCGTCGGGTTCGGCCTCCCCGAGGTGGGCGTCGCCGGGTTCGGCCTGCCCGGATCCACCGCCCCCGAAGTCGTCCCCCAGGCCCATGGCCCCCAGCAGCGCCGACCGCTGCCGCGCCGGCAGCCGCGCGGTCTCCGCCAGCACCGGCCGCAGCAGCTGGTGCAGCCCCGCGAACGTCAGGTTCGCCTCGCTCTCGCTGCCCGTCATCCGCAGCACCCGGCCCGGGTGGCGATCCGCCGCGAGGCCGAGCAGGGTGCTCTTGCCCGCGCCCGGTTCACCCGTGAGGATCAGCACACCGCTGGTCAGACCGAGTACGGCCGCGCTCTCACTCTCCCGTCCGACCATGGTCATCCTCCGACTCTAGCCCGTGGTGCAGTCATCTGACCGATACCGCCCGGTCCCGCGGACGCGCAGGCTGGAGGCATGGACACCATCACGCTTGGAAACGTCGAGATCACCCGGGTGGTAGAGGTGGCCCCGAGGGGTCTGCCACGCGGCTTCGTCTTTCCCGACGTGGCCCCGGAGCACTGGCGCGCGCACGAGAGCTGGCTGGCCCCCGAATTCCTGGATCCGACCGCCGATGAGATCCGCACGATGATCCAGACCTGGCTGCTCCGCAGCGAGGGCCGGACGATCCTGATCGACACGGGCATCGGCAACGACCGGGAGCGGCCCGGCATGCCGCCCTTCCACCATCTGCATACGAACTACCTCGGGGAGCTGGCCGCGGCCGGGGTCCGCCCGGCCGATGTGGACCTGGTGATCTGCACCCATGTGCACGGGGACCACGTCGGCTGGAACACCTCATGGACGGACGGCGAGTGGCGGCCGACCTTCCCCAACGCGCGGTACCTGATCCCCCGCGTCGACTTCGACTACTGGAACCCGGAGAACGGCCACCGGACCCGCTCCGGCCCCCGGATGACGAATGTGTTCGAGGACAGCGTCGCTCCCGTCCACCGGGCCGGGCAGACCGTGCTGTGGGAGGGCGACCACTACGACGTCGACGGCCGGCTGCGCGTCGAGAGCGCCCCCGGCCACACCCCCGGCTCGTCGGTGGTGCGGCTGCGGTCGGGTACGGATCGGGCGGTCTTCGTGGGCGATCTGATGCACAGCCCGCTACAGATCGTGGAGCCGGACGTGTGCCCCTGCTTCGACGAGGACGAGCCCCGGGCGCGGCTCTCCCGGCGCCGGGTGCTGGGCGAGGCCGCGGACGAGGGCGCGTTGTTGTTCCCCGCGCACTTCCCCGGTGCGAGCGCGGCCGAAGTGCGGCGTGACGGCGAGCGGTTCGCGGTGAAGGAGTGGGCGACATGGCGATGAGCGTGTTCCGGAACATCCCGTACGCGGCCGGGCCGACCGGCGCCGCGCGGTTCGCCGCACCCACCCCCGTGGACGGCGTACCCGGCGCCGACGGGCCCGGGCCGACCGCTCCGGCCCCCGAGCGGCGGTTCCCGGCGGATCTGAGCCCGCTGATGGGCCCGGGCTGGGTGCGTGGCGAGGACTATCTGACGCTCAACGTCTGGACGCCACGCGCCGATGGAAACGCCCCGGTGATGGTCTTCGTGCACGGCGGCGCGTTCCTCTCCGGCACCGGCCAGGCGCCGGTGTACGACGGGACGTCCTTCGCCCGCGACGGCGTGGTCCTGGTCACCCTCAACTATCGCCTCGGCGCGCTGGGTTGGCTCGATCTGCCGGGCGCCCCGCGCAACCGGGGCCTGCTGGACGTGCTCGCGGCGCTGCGATGGGTGCGTGCGCACATCGCGGACTACGGCGGGGATCCGGACCGGGTCACGGTGTTCGGGCAGTCGGCGGGAGCGATGATCATCAGCGCGCTGCTGGTGACGCCCGAGGCCGCCGGGCTGTTCCGGGGCGCGATCAGCCAGAGCGGTGGCCTGCACGCCCTGACCGGCGCGGAGGCGGCGGAGACGACCCGGGCCCTGGCGGACCGGCTGGGCGTTCCGGCCACGGCCGAGGCGTTCGCCGACATCCCCGACGAGCGCCTGGTGTCCGCGCTCGCCGAGGTGCCCGGGGTGGCGCCGAGGCTGTCGCCGCTCGGTGTGGTGCTCGACGGGCTCGACGACGCGCCACCGCCGCATCCGGTGGATCTGCTGGTGGGCACGAACACCCAGGAGTCGCTGCTCTACCGGCGGCCGGAACAGAGCGCGGCCATCGACGCGGTGTTCCGCGACGCCCGCGAGCGGCTGGTGTCCCGTTACGACAAGGCGTTCACCTACGACTTCGACTGGCGGGGCGGGCCGTTCGGCGCGTGCCACGCCGTGGAGCTCCCGTTCGTCTTCGACCACACCGAACTGCCCGCGCTCCGTACGGCGAACGGACTGCTCGGACCGGACATCCCACCGTCGCTGGCCGCGGAGATGCACGGCGCGTGGGTGCGCTTCGCGATGAGCGGGGATCCCGGCTGGTCGGGGACGCACCGGTTCCACTAGGGCGCACGGGGTGCGGCGGGGTGGCCGTGGCGGCGGGTCGGTGTCCGCGCCGCGCGCGGGTCACGGCCGCCTCGTCGTGCCCCGGAACGGTCCTGGGTTCACCAATCGCGGTACCCCCGGCGGCCGTGGCGCGGACCCGGGCGGCGCGTCCGGGCCCGAGCGGCCTCCTCCGCCGGTGGCCGAGGGCGGGCCCGAGCCTCCTCCCCCGGTGGCCGAGGCCGGGCCCGAGCGGCCTCCCCCGGTGGCCGAGACCGGGCGCGAGCGGCCTCCCCCGGTGGCCACGGCCGGGCCCGAGCGGGCTCCTCCTCCGGTGGCCAAACCGGCCAGACCGGCCGGGGCGGTGGCGGCGGGGTCCCGCGCGCACCGGCCGCCTTCTTCTCGTTCCACTCCCCCTCGCCCAGGACGAGCAACGGATCGAACATGATGATGGTCCCCGCGATCACCAGGAAGACCACCGGACCGATCAGCATGGGGAGGATGAGCGAGGCGGGCGCCTCACCGCCCACGGACGCGCTGAGCACATCGTCCAGCCGCACGCTGACCGCGGCCATGCCCGTGTAGTGCATCCCGGTCACGGCGACCCCCATCACCATGCTCGACGCCAGACTGGCGCGGAAGCCCTGGATGGTCACGGCGGCCCAGAGAGCGGCGGTCGCGGCCACGACCGCGATCAGGACGGAGAGCAGGACGGTCGGCACGGAGTACTCCAGGTGCCCCTGCATGCGCATCGCGGACATCCCGATGTAGTGCATGGCCGCGACGCCGAGTCCGGTGAACATACCGGCCGAGAGCAGCACCCCCGGGGAGGTGCCCCGGTAGCCGACCATGAAGACGCCGATGCCGACGACGACGATCGCCACGACGAGGCTGAGCAGGGTGATCGGTATGTCGAAGCCGATCGGGGTCTCCTTCACATGGAAGCCCATCATGGCGATGAAGTGCATCGTCCAGATGCCCGAGCCGATCGACGCGGATCCGAGCGCGAGCCAGCCAGCCTTCCAGGAGCGTTGGGTGCGCACCGACCGGGCGGTGCAGCGTAAGCCGAGGGCTCCTCCCAGACAGGCCATGAGGTAGGCCGCCAGCGGGGTGGCGGCCCCGTAGTTGAACCCGTCGATCGTGCCGTACATGTACGCTCCACCCTTTTCGCCGCGGGGATCCTGTGCAGAAACGTTGGGTCACCGGCGAGGGTAGGGCGCGGGTGAGCACCCCACCCACACATTTGGTCACGCATCGATAAAGGTGTCTCACCGGGCGTGATGGGATGTCACGTGATTCACCTCATGTCCGTTTTCCCCTTTGCCGCAGGTGGGCGGGGTTGTGCCGGGGGCACGTGCCGTCGCGTCCGCGCATCGGCGGCGCGTGACGCCGGGAGTCAGCCGGGTCCATCGCCGGCGGCCGCGAGGAGTGGCACCACCAGATCGCTGATCGGGGTCGGGATGCCGTGGGCCCGTCCGCGGCGCCGCACGACACCGTTGCGGGTGTTCCATTCGAGCGGCCGGTCGGCCTCGCGGTCGGCGAGGATGGAGGTGCCCATGTCGGCCGGGTAGGCCCGGAAGCTTTCAACGATCTCTCCCGGCACCTCGTCGCCCAGTGCCGCGCCCTCGGCCCGGGCGACCTCGAGGCACTCCCGTAGATAGGCCAGGGACAGCTCGGCGATGTCGGCCCTGGCAAACATGCCGGAACGGCGGCCGGTGAGGACCATCAGTCCGGCGACCGCGTTCTGCAACAGCTTGCGCCACGCCACGGACGTGAAGTCCGTGGCCAGGTCGACCGAACACCGAGTGCCGCGCAGCGCCTCGAGCACCACCCGGGACGCCGGGGTGTCCGGCAGGGTGAGGCGCGCTTCGCCGCGCAACCACACCGAACCGTCGGACCGCGCCTGGGCGGGGAACCACACGACCGACGGGATGGCCCGGGCGCCGGAGAGGTGAGGCGCGACCATCGATTCCTGCTCGACGCCGTTCTGTAGAACACAGACCACGGTGTCCGCGCCGCACAACGCCGTCAACCATGGCGCCGCCGCCTCGACCTGTGTCGACTTGACGGCGAGGAAGACCAGGTCGACCGCCCCGTCAGCCTGTGCCGGGTCGGTCCGGACGGGCCCCGGCACGACAACGCGGCCTTCGTCCACGCGCAGTTCGAGGCGTTCACGCGCTGTGCGGCCACAGATCCTCGGCGTACGGCCGGCCTCGTGCAGCGCCGCCGCCACGGTCGTGCCGATCGCCCCCGGGCCCACCACCGCGACGGTTGGTTCCATCGACATCGTCATCATCTCCCTTGTCACCGCGAGGGCCTGACCGCTTCCCGGGGAGCGGGCCCGGGTGGTCCGGTGAGTCGCCCGGATGGGACTTCACGGACGAGGAGTTCGCCGCGACCGCGCCCTCGCTCCATAACGCCGACTTCGTCGCCGTCGCCGTCCACTCCTACCAGCACCGGTTCCAACTCGCCGCAGGGCCCCGGAATCCTGATCGACGACGTACGCCTTCGCGTCGGCCACAACCCGCCCCAGGAAGCACCCGGCGCATTCGCGGACGCGGTCGCCAGGATCCGCTTCCGGGTCGGCGCGTGATCACCGACCTCGCCGGCTCAGCAGGTCGGAGGAAGTCCGCTACGGTTCGGGCAGCGCCCCGAAGGGGCGCGGGGCTGTGTCGATATGCGGCTCCGCCGCGCGGGCGCGACCAGCCACGATGCGGCCGCAGACGCACGACGGCATTTCGCGGCACTTCCCGCGGAGCGCTTAGCGGACCGGGCGGTTCGCGGACGTCTTCTGGTCGGTTTCCGGAAAGAGCGATCAAAGCACTCCTGTGCTCGCGCGGATGGGCGGATGATGAGAGCGGCATGACGAAGGGGGACGTTTCATGCACGGCAGGGATCTCGCGGCATTACGTGACCGCGCCGAACGGGCCGCGGCCGACGCGCTGGCGTGCATCGTCCCGCCCCCACCGGAGGGCCCGGCGGCCACGCGAGCGCCCGACGGTACGGGAACGCCCGACGGCACGCGAACGCCCCACGGCACTCGGTCGCCCGCCACCGCCGACCCCGCCCTGCTCGACCAACACATCACCGAACTCGACCGCCTGGAAGCCGAGTTGGCGGCGGCCGTACCGGCCGAGGACGCGCTGCTGTGCACCGTACGCGCCCGGCTCGGCGGCCTGTACGCCGAGCGCTACGGGCGCAATCCCACGGACGACGACCGGAGCAGGGGGCTGCGGGTGCTGCGGGCCGCCCGCGCGCCTGCGGCGCTGGACCCTCGGGACGAGCGGGCCTCCGCCTTCCACCTGGTGCGGTTGCTGCTGACGCCCGGCATGACGGCCGGATGGGACGGCACGCTGTCCCGTCTCATGGAGTCCTTCGACATAGGGCGCCGAGTGGCGGTGGGCGACCCCGAACTCACCGCCGATCTGGCCGAGTTGCGCGGTCTGGTGGCCGACCTGGCGCCGACCCTGCCCGAAGACGCCGCCGAATCCCTGTTCTGGGCGGCCGACATCCTCGAACGGGTGCCCGCCGTCGTACGCTCCCGGGACCTCGGGCAGATGGCCGACCTGGCCGCCCAGATGGCGCAGCGGCTGCCCGGCCGCAACTCCGAGCTGATGCGGGCGCTGAGCGGCCTGGCCACCGAATTCTCCGGATCCGGGGAGGCGGGCGAGGGCGATGAGGCCGAGGCCATGGCGGAGTCCTCCGAGGAGGAGACCGCCCTCACCTTCGCACAGGCCGCCCTCATGCTGGAGCTCGAAGTGCCCGGCACCATCCGGACCGAGGATCTGGAGGCCCTGGTCAATGAGGTGAGCAAGGGGCCGGCCGGTGAAGAGGCGGAGACCGCGATGCGCGCGGCGATGAGCCGCATGGCGCACGGCATGCGCACGGGGGACGCCGACCGGCTGGCCGAGGCGGCCGAGTTGATCGGCACGGCCGCCGGTACGGGATCCGGCCGGGTGGACTGGATGGCCGGGGTCATATCGCCCGGGCTGCTGGCCGCGGCCAACATCCTGGGCGGCAACCTCACCGACCGCGACCAGGCGCGTGCCCGCCTCGACGCGCTCTTCGGCCCCGCCTCCGCGGTGTTCGAATCCACCCACGCGACCGGGCCCGGCGCGGAGGGGCTGCGGCTGTGCACCCGGTGCATGCACCTTCAGCTGCGGCTCAACGAGGCGCTGGACGAGCGGGACACCGAAACGCTGGAGAACCTGCTGGACGAGCTGCTCGACCTGCTGGAGGAGGCCGGGGAGAACAGCGAATGGCAGTTCCTGGTGCTCTTCCTGCTCGGCCAGGCCCAGTTGAGCCTGGCCACGCTGGACGGCGGGATCCCCGCGCTGCGGGCCGGCGTGGCCTACTTCGAGGAGGCGGCGAACCACCCGAGGCTCCCGACCTTCGCCCAGCCCCTCATGGACGCGCAGTGCGCGCCCCTGCTCGCCCTCTTCTCCATGATCGAACCGGATCCCGCGCGGGTCTCCGAGGCCGTGGCCAGGGCCCGCCGGGCCCTGGACGGCCCCGCCTCGACCCCCGACCAGCGGGTGTGGATCCGGCAGGGCATCGGGCTGGCGCTGCTCGCCGTCCACCGGTCGACCGGCGACCCCTCCGACCTGGAGGAGGCGGTCGGCGAGCTGGAACGGGCCAGGGGGGAACTCACCGAGCGCACCAGCCCGGACATCCGGCAGAAGCTGCTGTGGGAGCTGGCCGAGGCGTACCGCCTGCGCGCCGACCGGGAGCGCGATGACACCGGGGCGGCCGTCGCCACCGCGCATGCCTCGCTGTGGGTGCTGGCCGAGGACGTCCTGCTGCAACTCGGCGCCGAGCACGGCCTCGAGGTGGCCAGGGCGGGGGCCAGCCGTGGGCTGCTCGCCGCCCACTGGGCCGCCGTGGACGGCCGGATCGAGGAGGCCGTGACATCGCTGGAGAACGGGCGGGGCCTGGTGCTGCGCGCCGCGGCAGCGGCCGCCGGGGTCCCCGAGCAGCTGGCCGCCCGGGGCGAGGCGGAGCTGGCCGAGCAGTGGCGGACCGCCGTACGGGACCTCCCGCCCGAGGCCGCGCCGACCGGCGGCGGACTCGCGCCCGGTATCGGCGGCGCACCCGGCATCGGGGGTAGTCCGGAGGAGGTCCGGAACGCGCTCGCGCGGGTCATGCCGGCCGGGGCCGCCCCCGGCGTCGAGATCCCCAGCACGCTGCGCCGCCGCGCGCTGGACGTGCTGCGGCGGGACAGCGGCGAGGCGCCGCTGCGCGGACTGCTCGGCGCCCCCGCCATCGGGGAGTTGCGGGACGGGCTGCGCGCCACCGGCGCCGACGCCCTGGTGTATCTGGTGCCCGGGCAGGGCACCGCCGATGGCGTGGCGGTCCTGGTGCGGAGCACCGGCGAGCCGACGGCGCTGCCACTGCCGGGGCTCGGCGCGCTCGGCCGCGAGCCACTGGAGCACTATCTGGACGCGGGCGCCCGGCGGTCCGCCGTGTCCGAGCAGGGCATGGACGCCCACGCCGAGGCGCATCGCGACTGGGAGGCGGCGCTGGAGGGGCTGTGCGACTGGGCGGGCCCGGCCGTCCTCGCCCCCGTCCTGGACGCGCTGAACGCTCGGGCGGCGGACGACGGGCACGGGAAAACGGAGAACGGGCAGGGGAAAGCGAAGGACGGGCAGGGGGAGCGCGACGCGCCGGTCCGGCTGGTCCTCGTGGCGTGCGGCAACCTCGGTGCCGTTCCGTGGCACGCCGCCCGCCTCCCCCGGCAACGGGCCGACGCACGGCGCCCGTACGCGTACGCCTGCGAGGACACGGTCATCTCGTACGCCGCGTCCGGCGGTGAGTTCCTGCGGGCCGCCCGGCGCGGCCGGGTGCCCGCGAGCGAGCGCGCGGTGCTGGTGGCCGACCCCAGCGGGGATCTGACGTGGGCGCAGGACGAGGTGACGGCCCTGCGTACCGCGTACTACACCGAGGCCCTGCTCTACGGCTGGCACGAGGACGCGCCCAAGAACGCGCTGGGCACGCCCGATGACGTGCTCTCCCACCTCCCCGGAGGCCCGGCCGCGCCCGCCGCCTCGCTGCTGCATCTGGTGGTGCACGGCCTGGCCGGGCTGCGGCCCACCGACTCGGCCCTCCACCTGGCCGGCCCGGACACCACGGACCCCCAGGGCCCCGCGGACACCCAGGACCCGGGCAAGCTGACGGTGACGCGCATCCTCGACGTACCCGCCGGGGAGCCGGCCGCCACCGGGCCGCTGATCGTGCTCAGCGCCTGTGAGACGGACCTCAGCAGCCGTGACCACGACGAGGCGCTGACCCCGACCACCGCACTGCTGGCGCGCGGCGCCACGGATGTGGTCGGTTCGCGGTGGAAGGTCTCGGACAGCGCCTCGGCCGCGCTGATGGTGGTCTTCCACCACCAGCTGACCGTGGCCGGGCTGGCTCCGCCGGACGCGCTGCGCGCCGCCCAGCTGTGGATGCTCGACCACGACCGCCATCCCGTCCCCGGGCTGACCGGGCTCCTGCTGGCCGAGACGCAGAGCGACGCGGGGAGTCTGGCCCGGGCCGTCTCCTGGGCCGGATTCATCCACCAGGGCAACCCCGCTCCCCACGCACCCGTGGAAGGACGACAGCCATGACCACCGACGATCTCCTGGAGCTGCTGCGCCGGCATCTGCCGGAGATCCGCGCCTCGCTCACCGCCGCGCAGTTCAGCGGCTTCCAGGACAGTGTGCTGCGGCTGCGAACCGCCGGAGACGACACCAGGGCCGTGCGCGGTGCGGTGCGGCAGGTGCGGCTGGCGCTGCTGCCCCTCCCCCGCGAGATGGAACTGCGCAGAAAACTGGACCAGTTCCGGTCCGGGGGCGCCGCGCCCTCCGCCGTCCTGCCGGACACCGACCGGCTGGCCGAGCTGATCCGGCTGCTGGACTCCGTGGACTGGCCGACCCTGGACCCCGAGAGCGCCGAGATCGCCCGGGCCGTACGGCAGCGGTTGCTGACCGCCCCCGCGCGGGGCCCTGAGCAGCTCACCGGCACGGCCGCCGAGGATCCCGCCGGGGCCGGGCTGATCCGCCTGTCCGATCCCGAACGCGGCGACCGTTACCCGGACTTCCAGTTCGACCCGGACACCGGTGAGCCACGGCCGGTGGTACAGCGGATCAACAGAATGCTGCTGTCGGACCAGGACCCGTGGGGCGCCGCCGACTGGTGGCTCGGCGGCAACACCTGGCTGCGCGACGCGCCCGCCGCCCTGGTGGGGCGGGTGCCGGACGCACGGCTGACCGAGGCCGCCGCCGCGCTGATCGGAGACGGCGGATGGTGAGGCAGGCGCCCCCCGAGGGCGCGCGGATGAGCCCGAACCTGTTCGTCCTGAGCGCGGGCACCGAGCTGTGGAGGTGTCATGAAACGGCCTACGCCTGCACCGAGTTCAACCCGAAGCCCGCGCACTCCTTCTTCGGCGGCAACCGCTTCGACGCCACCGCCGAGGACCGGTATCCGTATCTCTACGCGGCGGTGGCACCGACCACCACCCTCGCCGAGGTGATGCTGCGGGACATGGAGTTCACCGGGCCGGAGGGGCGGCGTCAGGTGCCGTGGGCGCTGGCGGCCACCCGCTCGCTGTCCAAGGTGCGGGTGACCGAGGACCTGGTCCTGGTGCGGCTGATCGAGGAGGAGGACCTGGCCGCGGTGTTCCAGACCTCCTGGCTGCTGGAGACGGACGAGTACGCGCAGACCCGCGCCTGGGCGCGGGAGATCCGGCGTCAGGTGCCGGACGCGCAGGGGCTGGTGTGGCAGTCGCGGCGGCACCGCCCGCACCCCGCCCTGGTGCTGTTCGGCGACCGCTGCGGGGAGGAGCCGCTGAAGGCGGTGCCCGGCCAGGCCCACAACCTGGGCACGTTCGAGGGGGCGGGCGAGGCCAACCAGCTGCTGGCACCGCTGCGGGCGGTCATCATTCCGCCCGGTATGCGGGCATGAGCGCGCGGGGCGGCACGGGGGTCCGTCCCGCGACCCGCCCGGCACCGGCTCAGCCGGTGCCGGGCTCCGGTCCGTACAGCCGTACGGCGAAGCTGACCCGCAGCCCGAGCCGCAGCTGGTCGCCGTCGCGGACGGGGGTGCGCACACCCGCCGCGATCCGGGCGCCGTTCAGATACGTACCGTTGCGGCTGCCCGCTTCGGGCTCCTCGACCCAGGCGGTGCCATCCGGCTCCACCGTGATCGAGGCATGACGGCGGGAGACCTTGTTCCAGCCCGCGAACGCGGCGGCGGTCCGCGGCGCCCAGTCCGGGTGGCGGCCCAGGCGCAGCGGAGGGCCCGGGCCGTGGCGGAGTTCCAGACAGGGGTCGGCGCAGACCAGCAGCGCATGGGTGCGGGCACGGCCGCAGGACGCGCAGCGGGTGTCCCGGGGGGCCACCGGTGCACGGCAGTTCCAGCAGGGCGCGGACACCTCGACCCCGGCCGGGGGCGGCGCGGGCCGGGGCTCGGGCCGGGGTTCGGGCGGGGGCCGTTCCTCCGGAGCCGCCGCGTCCGCCCTCCCCGCCGCGTCTGCTTCCGCCGGTCCCGCCGGTGCCGCCGGTCCGGCCGTTTCCGCTTGACCCACCGGAGCCGCCGGTGCTTCCTCCTCCTCGTCGTCCGGCTCGCGCCACCACCCCGCCGGAGCGGCCCCACCGCTCATCGGCCGGGGCCGGGGCCCGCGGCCCCGGTGCGTACCACCCGCAGGTCCAGGGCCACCGTTCCGTCCGTGGCGGGCCGCACACCGGTGACGGTGACGGCCGTGCCCGCCAGTTGCTCCTGGTCGAACAGCGCCCGTGCCAGCGGGTTGATCAGATGTGTCTCCAGCAGCATGCCGATGCCCCGGCCGCCGTTGTCGACATCCGCCGTGCAGTAGCTGGACAGCGCCTGATGCGCCTCGTCGGAGAGGCGCAGATGCACCCCCTGGTCCTCGCGCAGCACCCGCTGGATGTTGCCCACCTGGGAGTCGAAGATCTCGGCGGCCACCTTGGCGTCGATGTAGTCGAAGACCACCACATTGCCGCCGAACCGGTTCATCAGCTCCGGCCGGCCGATCCCCTCCACGAAGTGTTCCTTCACATTGGCCAGGATGATCTCCTCGAGCTGGTGGTACGGCATACCGGGCTCGGCCACCCGCCCTTCGCGCCCGCCCTCGCCGGTCCGTTTCCTGACCCCGAGGTTGGAGGTGAAGATCAGCACGCATTCGCTGAAGTACGTGGTGACCCCCTGCCCGTCGGTGAGCCGGCCGTCCTCGAGCACCTGGAGGAACTTGTCCAGCACCCCCTTGTCGGCCTTGTCGATCTCGTCGAACAGCACCACCCGGAAGGGGTCGTTGCGCACCGCCGTGGTCAGCTCGCCACCCGCCTCGTAGCCCACGTATCCCGGCGGTGCGCCGAGCAGCCGGTCCACCGAGTGCGGTGCGGAGAACTCGCTCATGTCGAAGCGCAGACAGGCGTCCTCGGTGCCGAACAGCAGCTTGGCCACCGATTTGGCCAGCTCGGTCTTGCCGGTGCCGGTCGGCCCGGCGAAGAACAGCACACCGCGCGGCCGGCTGCCGGGGTGGGACGCCTGGGCGCCGGACAGTCCCAGTGCGGCGCGCTTGAGGATGTCGAGGGTCTTGCCGACCGCCTTCTCCTGACCCTTCACCCGCGCCCGCAGATCCGCCTCGCCCTTCTTGATCTGCGCGCGGATGTAGTCCGCCTGCCACGGGTTGTCCTTGACCCCGAGCTGGTAGACCCGGACCGCGTCCCGCATCTCGGCGAACGACATCCCGCGGTCGAGTGCCATCCGGGCGCTCTCCCGCATCGCGCGCAGGGTCAGCCCGGCGGTGGCGCGGGCGAAGGTGTCGAGGTCGTGCTCGTCCGGCCGCCGTTGCTTGTCGAACCGCACCGGCCCGCCGTCCCCGCTGTCCTCGGGCGCGGACGCGGCGGTGTGCTCCTCGGCCAGCAGCTCGGCCATGCGCCGTCTGCTGCCCAGGTCGGGCAGCGGGATGCCGATGGTACGGACCCGTTCGCTGCCCGCCACCAGCCAGGTGGGCAGGTCGCGCTCCCCGTCGGCGAGCCAGATCACGGGGTTGAACAGCCGCCTCCCGCTGCCCGGGGAGGAGATCGGCCGCGCGTCCTCCGCCAGCTTCAGGCAGTTGAGGAAGAAGTCCCGCTCCGCGTCGCTGAGCCGGGTGACATCGGTGGGGATCCGGGCGGCGTAGTCGATCAACAGCACCACCCGATAGGGCTGTTGGCGCTGTGCGGTGTCCGGGCGGGGCCGTCCGTCCGGTGTCTTCGGCTGCCGCCCCTGCTGCTTCCAGCCGCTGACGATGTCCCCCAGGGTCCGCTCCGCGTCGGCCAGGTGGACAGGGGTGTCGGCGCGCCGGGCGCGGCCGGGTCTGGTGGCGTCCCGTCCGTGCAGCAGCTCGCGGACCTCCTTGGCGGCGGGGCCCGCGACGACGGTGAAGCCATCGGCGATGTCGAAGCGGATCAGCGCCTCGTACCCCTCCTGCCACAGCGCGTTCCACAGCACCTCGGTGAGGGTGTGGTGGGCGTCGTACGTCCGCTCGGGGCCGCCCTCGTCGGGGTCCTTGTCGTGGCGGACGAGGTGGATGTCCCGGATGCTGCCGTGCAGGACGTACTGGGAGTGGACGCTGAGCGTGCCGACCAGCTCCTCGGCGAAGGCCGGGAGGCTGCGGTCCGCGCGGCCCGGGGACGTGGGACCCGGGGATGTGGGGCCCGACGACGTGGGACCCGGGGACGTGACTGCCTCGATCATGACTGCGTCTCCTGGTCACGGTGGCGGACCTTGGGTCCGGTGCGGTGGTCATGGGCGGGGCGGGCCGCCGTGCGCGGGACCGGCCGCGCGGGTGGCTCGTCGAACTCGAACGGCACGCTGAGCCCGGCCCGTTCGGCCAGCTTCCGCAGCTCCCGCAGATGGTCGGGGGCCTCCACACACCGCTGCCAGTCCAGGTCCAGATCGTCGTCGGTCTCCTCGGCGGGGTCGCGCTCGCGGTGCATGGTGGCGACCCGGGCGGTGCCCTCGGCGTCCACGCTGATGCGCAGCCAGTGGTCGTCCCCCCAGCCCGGCGGGGTCCAGTCGATGAACTGCACCGCTCCGGAAGTGGCGTATCCGGCCGTCTCGGGCTCCGAGCGCTGGACCGCCGCGCGTATCACCTCCGCGGCGTACATCCGCTGGTACGCGTCGACCCGCTCCCCGACGCGGGCCGCGACGCGGGCGCGCTCGGTCTCCTCCAGCGTCCCGCCCTGGTGCAGGAATCGCTCCAGGACGGCGATCTCCGCCCCGGCGTCGGGCAGCGGAACGGGGGTGCCCGGGTGGTCGGCGCGGAGGAAGGCGAGCTGCTGGGCGGCCCACTCCTCGGCCTCCTGCCGCCGCTCGGCGTCACGCGAGACCCGCTCGGCGAAGCGGGCGGCCTCCCGCAGATGGCGCTTGGCCGCGGCGGGCCGCTGGGCGGCCACTTCCGCGGCGACGGTGACCTTCTCCTCCACCAGCCGGTAGTCGGTCACCGCCACGTTCCGCGGGAGCGTGGCCAGCAGGTCCGCGCCCAGCCGCAGCACCTCCTCCTCGCTCGGGGCCGCGGTGGCGGCGGGCGGCGGCTGTGGCAGCGCATCGCGCGCCTCGGCCTCGGTGGCGGCCTCCTCATACGCCTCCAGAGCCTTGACGCGGCGGGCGCGCAGGCCGGCGTGCCAGCCGGAGTCCGCTGGGTGCGCCCCGGCCACCGGGCGGGCGGCGGCCTCCATGGTGGCGCGTGCGTACGCGGCCTCCGCGTGGCGCAGCCGGCGGTCGGTGTCGGCCAGCCGTCGCCACACCTCGTCCAGGCTCATACCGGTCAGGGCCAGCGGCGGCGGCAGGTCGGGCGGCTCAGGCGGCCCGTCGGGTCCGGCTGCCGCGGCGGCCCGCCGGATGCGCACGCGCAGGGTGTCGAGGCGGGCGTTGGCCCGGACGGCGGCGAACGCGGCGTCCCGCCAGCACTCGGCGGCCTGCCGGGCGTCCAACTGCCGCTGCCGCAGCTCGGCCTGGTACTCGGCGGCGCGGATGGCGGCGGCCGCGAGCACCTGCGCCCCGGCCATGGTGGCGCGGCCGAC
Organism: Streptomyces sp. NEAU-174; assembly: GCF_052665095.1. NCBI lineage: Bacteria > Bacillati > Actinomycetota > Actinomycetes > Kitasatosporales > Streptomycetaceae > Streptomyces > Streptomyces sp. NEAU-174. Next base: position 271,983 of record NZ_JBQTCE010000004.1, read on the forward strand.
GAGCAGCGCCCCGCTGAGCGAGCCGAGGCCGATCAGGGCGGGCACCATCAGGTCGTGCAGCTGGTCCATCGCGGCGTGCAGCGCATGGCCCCCGGCGTTCTGCACGGCGTCGCCGATGTGCTGTCCGACGCCGGTGCCGATGTGGTCCGACAGACCGGTGCCCTGGACCGTCTGATGCGGCACCCCGGTGTTCTGGACGGTGTCCTGGACCGTGTTCTGAAACGTGTGCTGGACGGTCTCGGCGGCCGGAGGCTGGGGGAAGTACACATCCGGCATCACCTCGCCGATGCTGGGGATCGCCTGGCCTGAACTCATGTGACACTCCCTGACGTGGGCGGGGCCGCCGCCCTCGGTCGGCCGGGGCGGACCCGGTCGTCCCGGCCGCGCAGCTCCGCCACATAGCGGCGCCAGCACCGCGTCCGGTGCCAGGTCCACCAGAGAAGAACGGCCACCGTGGCGGCCGGCCACACCCAGGGGGCGTAGGCCACGGCGGCCCACAACAGGGCGATGGCCGGGATGATCAGCAGGCCCCGGACGGGGAAGCGCGAGCCGGGGCGGTGGATGAACCGGGCCACGGGCGACCCACGGTCGATCAGCAGCCCGGCCAGCGAACGGTCCGGGTGGTAGCCGGGGCTGCCGATGCGATACGCCGTCCACAGCTCGAGCGCCAGCACGGCGGCGGCCGCCGGGACGACCAGCATCCACGCCGTCAGCACCGCCCGCTGAGCGGGCCATCCCACCACGTCACCCAGGCCGATCGCGAAGATCCACGGGAGGACGAGGCCGACGGCTCCGCCGAGGGCCCAGCCGAGCGTGGGCAGCATGTCCTGTCTGCGCACCCACAGCATGGCCACGTCCAGGTCGCGCTCCTGGCGGCGCAGGGCCCGCTCCTCGTTCACCCGGCCCTGCGCCTCGGTGGACTCCTGCTCGGCGAATCCGGCCAGCCACTCGGCCAGTTGCATCCGCACCAGGTCGTCGGGGTCGCGCAGCAGCCTGCCGTACCAGGCCACCGGCTGTGGGAACGCCGCCTGGATCCGGGCGGTCCGCTCCTGGAGCCTGCGCCGGTGCGCGGTGGGGGCCGCGGCGAGTGAGAGGAGGGCCGCGAGCCGGGAGCGGTCGAGCCTGGTGGCGGCGCGCACCTCGGCACGGCGGTCGCGCAGCCAGGGCGACGCGTGCAGCGCCTCGTCCACGGTGTGCTGCCAGCGGGAGCGGGCCGTCAGCCAGCGCTGCTGCACCTCGGCGAGCCCTTCGCCGCCGGGCCGCGAGTCCAGCAGCGGCAGGATGGTGTGGTCCCGCAGGTCCGCCACGACGGAGAGGGCGAACTCATCGCCGCGCCCGGCCTCCCGCAGCAGATCTCCCAGCCCCGCGTGGTCCAGCGGCACCCCTCGGTAGGAGGCGTCGAGGGTGGGGCCGAGCCAGGAGATCAGCCGCACCATGGTGACCGGCTTGGGCTCACGCGGCGGCGTGGCGGGGTGGTGCGGCTCCAGGAGGCCGAGCAGCGCCGTCAGCTCCTCGGCGTCGCGGCCCGGCACACCCTCGAACTGCCGGAGCCAGCGGGTGAATTCGCCACGGCCGCGCCGCCGGGAGAGGAGCTGCCGTGCGGGCCGCCAGTTCTCGCTGAACGCCCTGGCCAGCTGCTTCGGCCGGGTGTACCGCTCGTCGAGGAAGGCGAACGGCTCGATGTCCGGGTCGTCCGCCGGGTCCGAGGCGCCGGGGGCCGCGCCCGTCTCCCAGGGGGCGACCGGTGGCGAACCGCCCACCAGCCACTGCGCCACCTCGTCGGTGCCCCAGCGGTGGTCGGGGTCGCGGGTGAGCAGGCCCCGGCACAGCAGCCGCAGCCGGTGGTCGGCGACCAGGGACAGATCCGGGGCGCGGGAGCTGATCTCCTCGCGGACGAAGTCGTTGTCGGTGAACCGGATGGGGTGGCGTCCCCCGGCCATCTCGGCGACGATCATGCCGAGCGACCACCAGTCGGCAGGCGGATGGATCAGCTGGTGGCGCAGGGACGCCTGCGGGGACATGTAGAGGGCGGTGCCGACCCAGCGCTCGTCCCGGGTGTAGCGCTCGGCGGGTTCATGGGCGGAGACGGCGAAGTCCACGAGGACGAGGTCCGGGGCGGCCGGGTCGAGGCTGCCGAGCACGATGTTGGCGGGGCTGAGGTCCCGGTGCACGATGTTCAGTTCGTGCAAGGTGGTGAGGGCCTCGTGCAACTGCCGTACGACGCTGTGGATGAGCACGGGGTCGGCCGGGCCGGGATTGTCCCTCAGATGTCCGGCCAGGTCGGTCTCGCCGTACGAGGGCGCCAGGTCGTACGGATGGCCGTCGGCCCCGGTGTCGCTGGTCTCGGTGAAGTGGGTGAGGTGGCGGCGCGGGCGGTCCCGCAGCAGCTCCCACACCCGGCGGTCCGGGGCGTGGCCGCGGTGGTACCACTTCAGGATGTGGCTGCCGCGGTCGTCCTCGACACGGTAGACGGCCGCCTGGTGCGGATGGTCGGGGCGGCGCAGCACGGCCCTCAGGCGGAACCGGCCGCGCAGCGAGACGGGCAGCGCTCCGGTGTCCCCGCGCAGGTCGCGACCCCCGTCCGCGGCCTGCGCCGAGGCTGCCGAGGCCGCCGAGGGGATCTCGTCCTCGGTGGGCCCGGCCGATGTGGCGGCCGCCGACGGGGGCGGCTCCTCGTGTTCGGTGGGCGGCGGCCCGGCGTCGTGCGCGCGCTGCCGCTCTTCGGGCTCCCCGGAGATCCCGTACTCCTCGTCGTCCTCGTATTCCGTGGGGGGCGGCTGCTGGTGCGGCTGGGTCACAAAGGTCACCTCGTGAACGGGCGGGGGTTGTCGGATTCATGGCGGCGACGAGGGCGGGCGGGGCCGCCGGGCCGTGGATCAAGAAAGCGGAAACCCGGAAATCGGAAATCTGTTCCAGCACGGCGTGAATTCCCGGCGGTACAAAGCCCGGCAGCCCGGCAGGGAACGGCCGCCGGAGACCGATTTCCTCTTTCCCGGCCGGTCGCTAGCCTGGTGACCATGAGTCAGGAGCCATTTGAGTCAAATTTGCCCACATACGATCAACTCCTGGAAGAACTCAAAGGCATACGCAGGCCCGGACTGCCAGATCTGCGCAACATCGATCGGCCGGCGCTGCGCGCCGCGGCCGTGGCGGGCGGCTTCTGCGATGGCTCCGACGACGCCCCGGCCGGTATCGAGGCGCTGCTCAAGGAGGCGGTACGGCGCCTCGGCGAGCGGGACCTGCTGGGCCGGGCCGCGGCCCACACCTTCGGGCTGCTGCCCGACCGCCGGGGCGCGCCCGCCCATGACCGCCGTAAGACGGCCGCCGCCGTGTACGGAGTCACCTCCGAGCGGTTCCGTAAGCACCAGGAACCGCAGGTCGTGCAGCAGCTCGCCGAGGCCGTGCTGACCATCCTGCGCGAGCCGCCGGTCCTCTCCGGCGGGCAGGGCTCGATGGGACTCGGCCCCGGGCCGGGCGCCGGGGCCCAGCGCCCCGGCGGACCGAGCCCGGCCGGGCAGAGCCCTCTCGCGCGGGGCGGGCGGAGCGGCCGGAGCGGCGGGAGCGGCCAGGAGCCTCCGCTGCGGGTCGACAGCGTGCCGGTGGACGCGCAGAGCACGTTCACCCTCCATGTCTCGCCCATCGAACTGCTGCGGGACATCGAGGTGCTGGTCTCCTCGGAGAACGTCTACCTGGAGATGTCCAAGACCTTCCGCCCCACCGTCTCCGGCGCGCTGCGCCTGGCCGCCGCCGTACGCGACCCGGCCGGGGAGATCGTCGACGATGTGCTCGCCCGCGAACTGGCCGCGTGGCTGCGCGCCCACGGCCGCCCAGGGCTGCCGATCCGGCCGGGCACGGTGGTGCCCACCTCGCCGGGAACGCTCGCCGCGCGCGGCGTCCGGCGGATCTACCACGCCGCGGTGGCCACACCGCTGGACGACACGTACGATGTCCGCCCGGAGAGCATCGCCCGCGCGGTCAGCGCGTGCTTCGCGCTCGCCCGGGCCGAGCGCGACCGCTATGAGCCCGCCCTGTCCTCCATTTGCTTTCCGCTGCTCGGCGCGGGCCGGGGCGGGCTGGCACCGGCGGTCAGCGCGACCTGGCTGCGCTGGGCGATCCGCGATGAACTCGCCCGGGACGCCCGCTGGCGGGTGCACCTGGTGGTCCGCAGCCGGGAGATCGCCGAGGCCGTGGGCGCGCTGTGAGCACAGCGGCGGAGGCCACGGCGCCCCGGACCACGGTGGCCGGTGCCACGACCGGACCGGCGACAGCCACCCCAGCCACGGCCACCCGGCCCGCAGCGGCCCTGACCACGGCCGCCCGGTCCGCCGCGTCCCCGACCGCAGCCGCCGGCCCCGCCGCACACCACGCCGACCGAGCGGCCGCGCGCCCTGCCGACCGGCCAGCCGCGCGCCCTGTCGACCGACCGGCCACGCGCCCTGTCGACCGACCAGCCGCGTGCCCTGCCGTCTGGCCCACCACGCGCCGTACCAGCCGCGCCGGCGCCCCCGCTCAGGGGCGCCAGCTCGCAGCGGTGAGGGCGATACCCGCCCGCCGCAACCGACGCTCCAGCGCGGCCAGTTCGCCGCGCCGCGGCACTCCGTAGAGCCGCACATCGCCGTCCCCCTCGACCATCTGCAAACGCGGCCCGCTCTCCGTACGGGCCAGATGCTCCTGGTAACGCGCCCGCCCCCGCGCCGTACGCGGCCGCATGCGCTGGTTGGCCGAGCCGCGCCACACCAGGGCGGTGGGCTCGGCCGCCCGGTAGCGCCCGGTCACCAGCACATCGGCGTGGCGGACGGCGGCGGAGCGCGCCGCGTCGGCTTCCACTTCCTCCTCCTCGTATCCCGTGTACAGGAGGATGTCGATCTCGCGGCCCGCCGCCGGGCCGCCCGGTGCCACCGCCTCCGCGCGGGCCCGCGCCGCCCCGGCCAGCAGGGCCTCCAGGGCGGCGGGCTGGTCGAGCGGTTCGCCGCCGCTGACCGTCAGCCCGTCGGCGCCCCGGGCCAGCGCCGCGCGCCAAAGCCCGAGCAGGGACGACACCGTACGGGAGGCGCCGCCCAGCGGATCCCAGGTGTGCCGGGACATACAGCCGGCGCACGCCAGCCCGCACCCCTGGGACCAGATGCCCAGGCGCCGCCCCGGGCCCAGGGTCTCCACCGGAAAGTGCGTCTGGCTGATCCGGAGCGTGGGCTCCGCGCACCCTGGAACGTTCTCCACCGACCCATCTCCCATTCCCCCGAGGTCGTGTTCCGAGATTCATGATCAAAGAGGCGTGGCCCCGGAACCGTTCCAGTATGACCCGGCGTCAGGCATCGACGAGGGCGTTCTCCGGTCGACTTCCGGGCGTTTTCAGGATCGTGTCCTATGGGGAGCATTCCCGGGTACGACCTCATCGATACGGTCTGACAGGGAATCGAATCGACAACGACATCGCCATCGTCATCCACATCGACTGCGAGTCCTTTGCGGGAGAAAGCGGAATTCCACTGTCCGCAATGCGGCTGTCCGGAGCGGGAATTTCCGCACCGGGGAAATCGGGGGATCCATTTCCATGATCACAAGCGACAGTGTCAACAGGGTGGTGCGCCGGGGAAGGCTCGGCCGTACCGCCCGCTTCGCGGCCCGGTGGCGGGGCAAGCGCGACGGCGCCCGCGGCGTCCCCCGCGTCCCGCTCCCGGCGCCGCCCGGGGAGGAGCGGGGCAAGACGCCCCCGCCGCCCATCGAGCCACCGGCTCCCGAGCTGCTGATCACCCCGTATGTGATGGAGGTGCGCACCGGCGTCCGCCGGGCCACCGAGCAGATGCGCGCCGCCCTCATCGGGCGGGAGCACGCCCTGCTCAGCAGGTTGCGCGCGGAGTCGGTGCGCGTGGTCACCCAGTACGACGTCCGGGAGGACCCCCGGCCCGCGGCGCTCGCGCGGTACGGCCACTGGATGGGCCAGTGGCGCACCAGCGTGGACCGGTGCCGGTCGCATGCCCAGGCCGTCGTCGACCAGGCCAACCAGCGACTGGCCTGCTACTGGGACGCGGTGCGCGAGACCCACCCCCAGCTCTCCCGCCTTCCCCGGCGTCCGCCCGGGGACTGGCTGCCCGGCCGGGTGGAGTTGGACGGGTCCTGGTACCGGCCCGACGTCTGGCTGCTGGCCGACGACGACGGCGCCCGCACGGCCACCTCCCGGGCGCTGCACATACTCGAACGGCAGAACACCGACCGCGTCGACGGGAGGACCTCGCGATGACCGTCCACACCGTCCACCACCCCGCTCCGGAACGTCCGGGCGCCCGGCGGCGCCGGAACCGGCGGCGCGCGCTGACCGCCGCGCTGGCGTTCGCCCTCGCGGCGGGCGGCACGGCCTGCGGCTCCGACGAGCCGTCACGCTACTCCCGGACATGTGGCGTCGTGGTCGACGGCTCCGGCTCGGCGGCCGCCTCCCGGACCGGCTTCGACGCGGAGGCCAAGCTCAAGGCCACCCTCCAGAGGTTCCTGGCGGACAAGAAGTGCCGCAAGACGTCCTTCGCCCCGATCACCAAGGTGTCCGAGGCGTCCAAGTGCCAGGTCAGCCCGCTGGATCTGGATCCGAACACCTCGAAGACCGCCGACCGCGAGCGGACCCGCACCACCATGCGCGCGGTGGCCCTCTCCAACGCCCTGAAGCTGCTGCGCTGTGCCCAGAAGGAGGAGCCCGGCTCCGATGTGCTCGGGGGGCTCTCGCGCATCGGGCTGTCCAAGCCGTCCGGCGCCGACGCGTCGTTCGACGTCCTGGTGGTGAGCGACTTCGACCAGGGCGACACCGACTTCCGGCTGGGGCGGCAGGACCTGTCCACCGCCGCGAGCCGCCGGACCGTCATCGACGACTTCCTGAAGTCGCACGGCAGGCCGGAGCTGTCCGGCGCCGACATCTACCCGGTGGGCTACGGCATGAAGTACGGCACCGACACCTCCCGGTACGAGCAGTTCAACTCCTTCTGGACGGAGCTTCTGGAGGGGAGGGTGAAGGCACATGTCCACACCACCTACCGCCGGTGACGACGAGGCACCGCGGCGGCTGAGGCTGCGCCGCCGCAGGGCCGACGCGGACCGCGGGCGGCGCGGCGGGCGGACGGCCGCGCGGCGGTTCCCCGACGGGGCGCTGCCGCAGCCCGAGCCCGTCGCCTCGGATGTCATCCGGGCCGGTGACAGCGCCTGGCTGCTGGACCGGGCGCGCAAGCACGGCGCCTCGGCGGCCTCGCGCAAGGTCTTCGACCCCTGGGTGCTGGCCAGTCCCGACCGGGTGTCCTACTTCGCCGAGCTGGCCAGTCTGCGCAACAAGGTCAGACACCGGCTCGCCGAGGAGCAGGCCCGGGCCGAGGAGGACGGCGCGCTGGAGGCGAGCCGGGTGCGGGCGGCCGCCACCGCCGCCGGAGTGCGGCTGGAGCGGGCGGACCGGCAGCGGGCCGCCCTGGAGCAGCAGCAATCGGTGACCATCGACCAGCTGGACCGGCTGGCGCGGCGGGCCGACCGGTGGCAGACCTTCCGCGACGCCGTGCGGGGCGGTTTCGAGCGCCGGTGGCTGCGTGCCCGTATGCCCGCCGACGCGGGCGACGCCACCGGTCCCGAACGGCCGGGCGCCACGCGGCCCGAGGACGAGCCGGAGACCACCGGTGGCCACGCCCACTGGCAGGCGGTGTCCGACCACGATCCGGTGGCGGAGGCGGACGCGGCCCAGCGTGCCCTGTCCACCAGGGCGGCGTGGGAGGGCGCGGCGGCGCGCCCCGGTCTGCCGCGCTGGATGAAGTTCGGGGTGCTTGCCGCCCTGATCGTGGTCGAACTGCCCGTCTACTACTCGGTGTTCGAGAATCTGCACGGTGTCGGGCGGTTCGCCGATCTGCTCTCCTACAGCCTCATGGTGGCCGTGGCCGTGGCGATGATCCTCGCCCCGCATATCGCGGGCTGGATGCTGCGGCGGCGCTCGGCCACCGGCGCGGTCCGGCTGTCGTCCGTGCCCGCCCTCGCCCTGCTGGGCATATGGGCGTACGGCGCCTGGGCGTTGGGGGATCTGCGGGCCAAGGTGGCGTTCCGGGAGGAGCCTCCGCTGGATCTGCCGCCCGATGTGGCCGCGGATGTCGGGGACAGCGTGAGCAATCCACCGAGCCTCATCGAGTCCCTGCACCTGGACCCGCACAGCGTGTCCTGGATGTTCATCGCGCTGCTGCTGCTCTCCGGTGGCATCGCCTTCCTGATCGGGCTGGGCGAGGAGCATCCGTATCTGGCGGCGTACCGGACCACGGCCGAGCGGCTGCGGGAGCTGGAGCGGGACATCGAGACGGATCTCGCCGGCTCCGAGCGCGCCAGGGAGGCCGAGGCCACCGTGGGCGCCCGCGCGGGCGCCCGCCGCGCGGCCCATGAGGAGCGGCTCTACGCGGTCGACGAGCTGTACGAGGCGGCGGCCCACGCCTACCTGGACGGCGTGGCCATGGAGTCCGGCGATCCCGCGGTCACGGAGGCCGCCATGCGGCTGTCCAGCCAGTGGCCGCTGCTGCCGCGCTGAGGGCGTGCGCCACCGAGAAGACACACGGAGACCCACGGGGGGGGTGGCGATGGAGCCGAGGGCACCGTCGCAGTACATACTCATCACACAGTGTCTACAGAACGACTTCTTCCTCAACCTGGACTGCCAGTTGTCCCTGCCGGACGGCGCGGTCTCCAAGCTGCTGCTGGACAGCGAGAGCGGTGCGTCCCTCCGCACGGAGGGCCACCGCCGGGTGCTGTCCGAGGCGGAGCTGCGCCGTTCGCCACTGGCCCGCTTCCTCGACGCCACCGTGGGCTCCCGGATGCGCGGCCACGGGGACGGGGTCCTGCATCTGATCAACATCCGTGACTGGCATGTCCCGGGAGAGGCGTACGACCTGGAGCGCAGGCAGTACGGTGCGCATTGCGAGGCCGGCACCTGGGGGGCGGCGTACGTCGACGGGCTCACGGACGTGCTGGCCCCGGAGCTGCGCGCGCCCGCGGACGCCGAGGACGGCTGGGGCGGGAAACTCCGCGTCCACCATGTGCGGTCCAACACCCTCTTCGACTTCCAGCACAGCTCCGGCGGACGTCCCGACCTCAGCGAACCGGCGCCGCTGACGACGCTGCTGGACGGTCTGCTGGGCGACGGACGGCAGGAGACCACGCATGTGGTGGTGATCGGTGTCCTCACCGACATCAAGGTCCAGCTGCTGCTGACCGGTATCCGCTCCCGCTACGACGTGCGGCAGCTCGTCGTCTCGGACGCGCTCACGGCCAGCAGGACCCTGGAGCGCCATCTGATGGCCCTGGACTTCTGCCAGCGTGTGCTGCACACGGAGGTGATGATCGGTCTGGCGGAGCTGGCCCGTTTCCTGGGCTCGCGGCCGGACGACGACCGGCCGCTGTCCCGTGGCGGGGACGCGGAGTTCGTGGGCTACTCCTCGTACATCCAGGACAAGCAGGGCATCCTGTCCTACGAGGACGCCAGGATGCGGGACTATCGCATCCAGACCGCGGAACGCCTCCGACGAGCGCAGCACACGGTGGGGTTCGCCAGCAAGTTCCTGCTGGGGCTGGGCACTTGTCTGCTGGCCAGCGCGCTTCTGCTGTCGCTCGTCGGGGTCTTCCTCCCGGACCGTATCGGGTGGCAGAGCCCCGCCGTGCTCGGCGCGCTCGGGGTGGGGCAGATCGTCACGTTGTTCTTCGCCCGGCCGGTCCGATCGGTGCAGGACGCGCTGGCGGAGGAGACCCGCTACCGGATGATCCTGGAGAGCCGCAGTCTGAAGGTGGCCCTGGCCCGCTTCCACATCACCACGGCGGCCGCGCTCAGACGGCATGACGATGTCGAGGGACAGACCGATGCTCTGGCCCGGCAGTTGGAGATCCTGGAGAAGATGGACACGGCCGACTTCGAACAGCTGAAGCAGCTGGGGGTGGACCCGCGCACCGAGTCGACCGGGGCGGGCCGCCCCCGCAGAAGGGGCCGCTCACAGGCCTCCTGACCACCTCGTCCGGCCGTCTGCCCGTCCGGCTGAGCGGCCCCGGCCGTCAGACCTGGACCACCGGTGCCTGGAGTTCCGTGACCCACTCGTCGCGGTTCTCCGGGCACTCCAGGTTGATCTCCCGGGGATAGCCGGCCGACCGGTAGCCGTTGCCGTCGATCCAGTGGGCCAGGGCCTGGGCCGTGGGCACCACGGCGTCCATCGGGCCACGGTGCACGATGGTCGCGGCCCGGTCGACGGGCGGGAGATCGAGGATCCTCAGGTCCGCACCGTCCCGGAGCGGGGCGGAGACCTGGACGGCGGCGTGCACGGTCACGGCGCCACCGCCTTCCGGTGCGTCCTCGTAGTACGCGACACCGGGGCCCGTCGGGGTGATGCCCGCCGCGCCGAGGCGCCGGAACAGCTCGTCGTAGAGGGGTGTGATGACCGGGCCGATGTCCTGGGGTTCGAATCCGGCGGCGGTGGCGGTGAGCTCCGCGACCCGCACCGCGGGGAGGGTCTTGATGACGACGTCGTTCGTGGGCATGTGCCCCTCGCTCTCGATCGACCGGAGCCTCGCCTCGACCTGCACCAGCCGTGCCGCCGTGGCGGCCACCGTGGCCTCCAGCTCGGCCCGCCGCAGCCGCAGCATGCCGCGCAGCTCCTCGGTGCCGACCTTGTCGTCCACGATGTCCCGCACCTGCTGGAGGGTGAAGCCGAGCTCTTTCAGCGCGATAATCCGGTTCAGCCGGCTGAGCTGGGCGGCCGAGTAGGAGCGGTATCCGGTGGCGGGGTCGACATGGGCCGGGCGCAGCAGTCCGGTGGCGTCGTAGTGGCGCAGCATCCGGACCGAGACGCGGCCGTGCCGGGCGAAGTCTCCGATGGTGAACATGATGGCTCCGAGTTCAGCGCCTGACACGGTGTGAGGGTCAAGGGGCGGCCGGATCAGTCCGGCAGCCCCCTGGCCAGCAGAACGGCGCCGTGCAGTGACGACAGCCCGCCCAGTGTCGCAGCCCGGACCGGTGGCAGCGGATGCCCAGGCCGCTCCAGTGCCGTCGTGCGCTCGGCCACCATCGCCACGAGCTCCGGCATCGCCGCGGCGAACCCTCCGCCGATCAGCACGAGCGAGGGACGGACCAGCTCGCACACACCGGCCACCGCCGTGGCCAGGGCCCGGCCACTCTCCCGCAGCGCCGCCACGGCCCACTGCTTGCGGTCCCGCACGGCCTCGCGCAGCGCGGTGAAGGCCACCTCCTCGCCCCGTCGACGCGCCGCCCGGCGCAGGGTCGCCGGGCCCGAGGCCGCCGCCTGGACGCAGCCGCGCCGGCCGCAGTCGCACAGCGGTCCGTCACGGTCCACGATCAGATGGCCGACCTCGCAGGAGCCGCGGCCCACACCGGGGACGGGCCTTCCGTTCAGCACGATGCCACCGCCGATCCCGGTGCCGACGCCGAGGTAGAGCAGATCGGGGCAGCCCGCTTCGTGTGCTTCGGCGAGGGCGGCCAGATCACCGTCGTCGGCGCAGCGCACCTCGGCCTCGCCGAAGAGCGCGGACAGCGCGCTCCGCAGCTGCACTCCCACCCAGCCGGGGCGGCCGGGCCAGGCGGTGACCGTGCCGGTGGCGTCGAGGGTGGCGGGCAGCGCGACCCCGACGCCGGTGAGCCGCTCGGGCTCGCACAGCTCCCTGATGTGCCGCGCCAGCAGCTCCAGGTCGCGGGTGGCGCCGCCGGATGTGATGGCGTCCGTACCGTCCGGCTCCGCCCAGCGGAAGGAGGATTCGCGGATGCTCAGGTCGTCGTGTTCGAGGCGCAGCGCCACTTTGGTGCCGCCCACGTCGATTCCCAGATGACTGATGGTCGCCTCCCGGCTCGTCAGCCTTCGCGGTGGGGGATGACGGCGTGGCGGGCGCTCAGTCCGGCACCATTTCGAGCAGGGCGCGTGCGGCGAGCCGATAGCCCATGGCGCCGAGCCCGAAGATGACGCCCGCGGCCAGCGGTCCGGTCACCGACTCATGGCGGAACTGCTCACGGGCCCAGACATTCGACAGATGCACTTCTATCCAGGGCCGCGGATAGTTGGCCAGTGCGTCCCTAAGCCCCCATCCGGCCATCATGAGGGCTGCCGGATTGATGATGGCGCCGACCGTGTCGTAGTTCCCCTGAATGGTTTGGATGATCTCGGCTTCGCCATCGAACTGGTAGGAATCCACTTTCCAGCCGCGCTCCGCGACCTCTTCTCCGACCCAGCGCTCGATGTCCTGCAACGTATCCGTGCCATAGATCTCGGGCTGGCGCTTCCCGAGGATGCCGAGATTCGGCCCGTTCACCAACAACAGCCTGCTCACTGCGCACCTCACCATGTGGGATCGGCTGAATTACAGCGGCTCATCATGGAAGTGCCATTTATAGCACGGCACCCCTGGCCTGGGCGTGGGAGTTTGGTCAACCGCGCTTTTAAGGGGGCTATAGGGGGGCCCTGAGGGGGAATGACGTTTCGCCCGCCGTCCGGTTAGCGTGCTAATGCGTCCGCCGCGGACCTGCCTCCATAACGCATTAAGGGAGTAGGGAAATCATGAGCAATGATGTGCGACTGCGATCCGAGCTGCCCGCATGGCCGCAGTACGGCGACGAGGAGCGCGAGGCCCTGATCCGGGCCCTGGACCAGGGGCAGTGGTGGCGCATCGGGGGCGGTGAGGTCGATGCCTTCGAGGCGGAGTTCGCCGCGGCCCATGGCAGCGAGCACGCGCTGGCGGTCACCAACGGGACACACGCGCTGGAGCTCGCCCTCGAGGTGCTCGGCGTCGGCGCCGGCTCCGAGGTGATCGTTCCCGCGTTCACCTTCATCTCCTCCTCGCAGGCCGCGCAGCGGCTGGGCGCGGTGGCCGTTCCGGTGGACGTGGACCCGGACACGTACTGCATCGATCCGTCGGCGGTCGAGGCGGCCATCGGCCCGAAGACCCGCGCGATCATGCCGGTGCACATGGCGGGCCAGATGTGCGACATGGACGCCCTGGACAAGCTGTCCGCCGACTCGGGGGTGCCGCTGATCCAGGACGCGGCCCACGCCCACGGGGCGCGATGGCGCGGCAAGAGGGTCGGTGAGCTGGGCTCGGTCGCGGCGTTCAGCTTCCAGAACGGCAAGCTGATGACCGCGGGTGAGGGCGGCGCCGTGCTCTTCCCCGACGCCGAGATGTACGAGAAGGGCTTCGTCCGGCACAGCTGTGGACGCCCGCGCACCGACCGCGGCTACTTCCACCGCACCTCGGGCTCCAACTTCCGGCTGAACGAGTTCTCCGCCTCGGTGCTGCGCGCCCAACTCGCCCGTCTCGAGGACCAGATCACCACGCGGGAGCGGCGCTCGCCGGTGCTGAACCGGCTGCTCGCCGAGATCCCCGGGGTCGTACCGCAGTCGCGCGACGACCGCGGCGACCGCAACCCGCACTACATGGCGATGTTCCGGGTGCCGGGCATCACCGAGGAGCGCCGCGCCAAGGTCGTCGACATGCTCATCGAGCGCGGGGTGCCCGCCTTCGTCGCCTTCCGCGCGGTCTACCGTACGGCCGCCTTCTGGGAGGTCGCGGCGCCCGATCTGACGGTGGACGAACTCGCCCGCCGCTGCCCGCACTCCGAGGCGCTCACCCGCGACTGCATATGGCTGCACCACCGGGTGCTGCTGGGCAGCGAGGAGCAGATGCACGAAGTGGCCGCCGTCGTCGCCGACGTGCTCGCGGGCGCATGAGCGGCCCGCAGATCGGCGAGACGCCGATCCGGACCGCCGTGGTGGGGCTGGGGTGGGCGGCCCGCTCGATCTGGCTGCCCCGGCTCCTCCGCAACCCCGCCTTCACCGTGACCGCCGCGGTGGATCCCGACGAGCGCGGCCGCGCGGCCGTGGCCGAGACTGAGGGCATGGACCGGTTACCGGTGCTGGCGGCGGTCCATGACCTCGATCCCGCCGAGGTGGATCTGGCGGTGGTCGCGGTGCCCAACCATCTGCACTGCGCGGTCGCCGGCGAGCTGCTGGCCAAGGGCATTCCGGTGTTCCTGGAGAAGCCAGTGTGCCTGACCTCGGAGGAGGCCGAGCTGCTGGCCGCCGCGGAGCGCTCCGGCGGCGCGGTGCTGCTGGCCGGCAGCGCGGCGCGCTACCGCGCCGATGTGAGCGGGCTGTACCGGATCGCCGCCCGGCTGGGCCATATCCGCCATGTCGAACTCGCCTGGGTGCGGGCGCGCGGCGTACCCGACCGGGGCGGCTGGTTCACCCAGCGGTCGCTCGCGGGCGGCGGGGCGCTGGTCGACCTGGGCTGGCATCTGTTCGACATCGCGGTTCCGCTGCTGGGCACCGCCGCGTTCCGGCACGCCATCGGCACCGTCTCCTCCGACTTCATCACCCAGCGGTCCTCCCGGGCCGCGTGGCGCGGCGACGACGGCGGCCCGGCGCTCCCGGGCACCACCGAGGGCACCACCGATGTCGAGGACACCGCGCGCGGGTTCCTCATCACCGACGACGGCCGTTCGGTCGTACTGCACGCGAGCTGGGCCTCGCACGAGGAGCTGGACACCACCCGGGTCACGATCGACGGCAGCGGCGGCAGCGCGACCCTGCGCTGCACCTTCGGATTCAGCCCGAACCGCCTGGAGAGGTCCACCCTGACCCGCACCGTCGACGGTACGACCCGCCCGGTGGCCGTACCCACCGAACCGATCGGCACCGAGTACGACCGGCAGCTCGACATGCTTCCCGCGCAGTTGCGCGACCCGGCGGGGCGCGGGCGGGTGATCGAGGAGGTCCGCCGGACCATCGGGGCCATCGAACGGGTCTACGCCTCGGCCCGGATCCCCCGGGAGCTCCGGGAGTCGGCGCCGGTGTGAACCGCGCGCCCCGCCTCCTCGGTTCCGCCGTCGTCATTTCCTGCCACGGGCCGGACTTCCGGTCCGCGTTCCACGGGCCGGACTTCCGGTCCGCGTTCCACGGGCCGCGTTTCCGGTCCGCGTTCCAAGGACCGCATCCGAGACCCGGACCGGCGGTCCGCCGTACCAGCCGTGCCCGCACTACGGGAGTGCTCAATGACCAGCCATCCGATCAGCCACGACGGCCCGCCCTCCGGCGCGGGTATCGCCCCGATCACCTCGGTGGTCTTCGACCTCGACGGTGTTCTCGTCAACAGCTTCGCGGTGATGCGCGAGGCATTCACCCTCGCCTACGCCGAGGTCGTCGGCGACGGTGAGCCGCCCTTCGAGGAGTACAACCGCCACTTGGGCCGCTACTTCCCCGACATCATGCGGATCATGGGTCTTCCGCTGGAGATGGAGGGCCCGTTCGTCCGCGAGAGCTACCGGCTCGCCCACCTGGTGGAGATGTTCGACGGTGTGCCCGAGCTGCTGTCCGAGCTGCGCCACCGCGGGCTGCGGCTCGGGGTGGCCACCGGGAAGAGCGGCCCACGGGCGCGCTCGCTGCTCAACACGCTGGGAATTGATGGGCAGTTCGATGTGATCCTCGGCTCCGACGAGGTGGCCAGGCCCAAACCCGCACCGGACATCGTGCTGAAGGCGATGGAGGTCATGGGCTCGGACCCCGACCGGACCGTGATGGTCGGGGACGCGGTGACCGATCTGGCCAGCGCGCGGGGGGCCGGGATCACCGCCGTGGCCGCGATGTGGGGCGAGACCGATGAGAAGACCCTGCTCGCGGCGGAGCCCGATGTGATCCTGCACAAGCCGTCCGAACTGCTGTCGCTGACGGTTCCGTAGGTTCGCCGAGGCTCGTGGCGTTCCGCGGGGCTCGCGTCCCGTACGTCAGCAGCCGGGCAGGCGGTGACGTACGGGACGCGGCGGGCAGGCGGTGACGTACGGAGAGCGGAGGGCAGGCGGTCATGAGCCGCCACCCGCCGCGCCCCGCGTCATCGCTTGGGCTCAGCCCGCCAACCGCACCGGTTCCGCGGCCTTTTCCGCCGCGGCCAGCAGTGCGCTGATGTCCTCGCGGGCGCGGGCCACACGGGAACGTACGGTGCCGATGGGGCAGCCGGTGGCGGTGGCGGCGTCCGCGTACGGCAGGCCGAGCACCTTGGTCAGGAGGAACATCTCACGGCGGGCCGGGGCGAGCGCCGCCAGCAGATCCATGAGCACGACCCCCTCGTCGAACCCGGGGAGCCCGACGGGCTGCGCCCGTTCGGCCACCTCCTGCCAGTCTTCCGCGTCCAGGGTGCGGGGACGGGCGGCGGCCATGCGGTAGCGGTCGACGACCACACGGCGGGCGATCGACAGCAGCCACGTCCGGGCCGACGAGCGGCCCGCGAAGCGCGACAGCCCGGTCAGCGCCCGCAGATACGTCTCCTGGGCGAGGTCCTCACAGCCGTGGGGATCGGCGCTGAGATGGAGTACGAAGCGGCGCACATCGCGGTAGGTGGCGCGGATGAAGTGGTCGACCGCGTCACGGTCGCCGTCACGGGCGGCCAGCGCCCATTCGGTGACCTCGCGGTCGTTCGCCGCGGTGGCGAAGCCGTGCCCGTGCACGGCAACGGGCTGCACGGCTCTTCTCGGCGCGGCGGACAGCGTAGGGGAAGGCATCGTCAAACGTCCTTCGGAAGGCGGTGAACGGCACACCGGCATGCGCCACCGGCGCGTGAGGACGCGGCGGGGCGGCGAGAGGCAGGCGGTACCGACGGATGGGGCCGACGCCGGACAGGCGCCGGTTACTCCGCCCGTCACCGGCGCGCACCCCGAATCGGGGCGGACCCCACATCGGAGCAGGGGAAGGACGGGCGGTTCAGCAGACGGCGAACCGCGCCGGTGGCCCTCTGCGGAGGATGACGTGCCGGAGCAGGACTCCGCGCAACCGGCGGGCGACGGCCGGTGCGGACGGCCACGCGGGCAGCGGAGTGGCGCCCGCGCCCAGGATGCGCAGGGCGAGGACGAGCGGGACGAACAGCAGGGCCGCGAGCGCACGGCCGAGCCGGAAGACGGCCCGCTCACCGCGCCACAGCCACCACCCGCAGATCAGCGCGGCGAGAAGGTGGGCCGTGGCCATGCCCGGCCCGCCCGGACCCGCCCAGGGCCACGGCAGATGGCCCAGGGACGGCGCGGTGGCGGACATCGCGTCCGTGCCATGGTGCATATGGCCCATGGCGGCGCCGCTCATCGGGGCGGCGCCCATGTCCCGCACCCCCGGACGCCCGTCGCCCGTGGCGCTTCCCGCCACGGGAGCGGCCGTCGCCTCCGCGAACCGGAACGCCATGTGCAGACCGAGTTGCGCGACCACCGTCGCACCGGTCACGACCAGCGCACCACGCTCGCGTCCGGTGACCCACCATGCGGCGGCCGTCGTCCCTGCGAACGCGGCGGCCACGGCCCACACCGGCAAGGTGTCACCGGACATCAGCGTGTGTCCGAGCGCCGTCACCACGACGCACACCGCCGCGAACACGGCGGCTCGTGCGAGGCGGAAGGGTGGCCCGGCGGACATGGCAGCCATGGTGCCAGCCGCCGCCGGTGTGCGTGACGGTGGCTCAATCTTCATCACGCGGGTGACAAGCGTGGCCGGTGAACCCGCCTCCACCTGACCTCTGTGAGCCAGTTCACAGAAGGTGCCCGGAACTCATCCACGTGTTCACCCGACGACTCAACCGGCGCTGCCAGCAACGCGTCCGCCTCCCGCCGTCGCCCCCGAACCAGGAGTCGTCCATGTCCGCTGAACCCCTCGCCCCGGCCACGGGCGACTCCCCGGACGATGCCGCCGACAAGGAACAACACTCCCCCACCGGACCCGGCGAGGCCGGGCCGGGTGGCTCCGTATGGGCCGCCCTGCGGCCGCTGGTGCTGCGGCTGCACTTCTACGCGGGCGTACTGGTCGCGCCGTTCCTGCTGGTCGCGGCCGTGACCGGGCTGCTGTACGCCGGATCGTTCCAGGCCGAGAAGCTGGTCTATGGACATGAGCTGAGCGTCCCCGTGGGCGATCGCGAACTGCCCATCTCCCAGCAGGTGGCAGCCGCGCGCAAGGCCCACCCGGAGGGTGAGATCAGCGCCGTACGCCCCTCCCCCGAGGACGGCGCCACCACCCGGGTGCTGCTCTCCGGCGTCAAGGGTGTCGATCCCGACCACACGCTGGCCGTCTTCGTCGACCCGTACACCGGGAAGGTGCGCGGGGCGCTGGAGCAGTACGGCTCCAGCGGCGCCCTTCCGCTGCGCACCTGGATCGATGAATTCCACCGCGATCTGCACCTCGGGCAGACCGGCCGCCTCTACAGCGAACTCGCCGCCAGCTGGCTGTGGGTCATCGCGCTCGGTGGTGTGGTGCTCTGGCTCAGCCGTCGCCGTAAGAAGCGCACGCTGCGGGCCGTCGCCCTGCCCGAGCGTGCCGCCACCGGCCGTAAGCGCACCATGTCCTTCCACGGCGCGGCCGGGCTGTGGGTGGCGCTGGGGCTGCTGTTCCTGTCCGCCACCGGTCTGACCTGGTCCACCTACGCGGGTGCCAAGGTGGAGGACCTGCGCACCGCCATCGGCCAGACCACCCCGGCCGTCTCGGCCACCGTCGGCGGTGGCGAACACACCGGACATCACATGGGCTCCGGCTCGATGCCGGGGATGGACATGGGCGGTACGGGCGAGAAGGCCGGGCACCCCGCCGATGTGGGCCTGGACACCGTTCTGCGGGCCGCCCGCGCGAAGGGCCTGGACAACCCCGTCGAGATCGTGCCGCCCGCCGAGCCGGGCAGTGCGTATGTCGTCAGCCAGATCCAGCGCAGCTGGCCCGAGAAGCAGGACTCGGTGGCCATCGATCCGGCCACGGGCGAGGTGACCGACGTCCAGCGGTTCGCCGACTATCCGGTGCTCGCCAAGCTCACCCGCTGGGGCATCGACCTCCACACCGGAAACCTCTTCGGCCTCGTCAACCAGATCGCCCTGGCCGCTCTCGCGCTCACGCTGATCCTCCTGATCGTCTGGGGCTACCGCATGTGGTGGCAGCGCGGCCGCGCCTCCGCGTTCGGGCGGCCGATCCCGCGCGGTGCGTGGCGACGGGTGCCGGTGTATGTCCTCCTCCCCCTGGCCACGGTCATCGCCGTGATCGGCTACTACCTGCCCCTGCTCGGCATCCCGCTCGCCGCCTTCCTGGCCGTCGACATCCTCATGGGCGAGATCGCCCGCCGACGCGGCACCACATCCGCCACCTGAGCCGACGGGTCCGAGTCACCAGCAGGCGTTTGCCACCTCGGCAAGCGGGTTTGCCTCGCTCCGAGGCAGGCTCGCATGGTGGGCCGTGGAGGTGGTCAAGGTGACCGATGAGCTGGAGAACGCCTACGACGTGGTGGTGATCGGCGGTGGCGCCGCAGGGCTGAGCGGGGCGCTGATGCTGGCACGGGCGCGGCGCTCGGTGGTCGTGATCGACGCGGGCGACCCGCGCAACGCCCCGGCCTCGGGGGTGCACGGACTGCTGGCCCGGGACGGAATCCCCCCGGCCGAGCTGGTGGAGCGGGGCCGGGCCGAGGTCCGCGGTTACGGCGGTCAGGTGGTGTCCGGCGAGGTGGCCGCCGTGGCCCGGGAGGAGACCGGGTTCCAGGTGACCCTGGCCGACGGCCGGAGGGTCCACGCACTCCGGCTGCTGCTGGCCACCGGGCTGGTCGACGAGTTGCCGGACGTCCCCGGGCTGCGGTCCCGGTGGGGCCGGGATGTGGTGCACTGTCCGTACTGCCACGGCTGGGAGATCCGCGACCAGGCCATCGGCGTCCTGGGGAGCGGGCCGCTGTCGGTGCACCAGGCGATGCTCTTCCGGCAGTGGAGCGACGACGTCACCTTCTTCTCCCACACCTCGCCGGTGCCGACCGGCGAGGAGGCGGAGCACCTGGCCGCCCGTGGCATCCGCGTGGTGGACGGCGAGGTGGCGTCCCTGGAGATCGTCGACGACCGTCTCGTCGGTGTGCGCCTGCGCGATGGCGACGTGGTCAAGCGCGAGGCCCTGGCCGTCGCGTCCCGGATGGTGGCGCGCACCGGTTTCCTGGCCCCGATCGGGCTGCGGCCGGTGGCGCATCCGAGTGGCGCCGGTGAGCACATCCCGTCGGACGCGACCGGACGCACCGATGTGCCCGGGGTGTGGGCCGCGGGCAATATCACCGATCTGTCCGCCCAGGTGGGCGCCGCCGCGGCGGCGGGCGCTACCGCGGGCGCCCACATCAACGCGGATCTGATCGCCGAGGAGACCCGACAG
Source organism: Streptomyces sp. NEAU-174 (assembly GCF_052665095.1). Lineage (NCBI taxonomy): Bacteria > Bacillati > Actinomycetota > Actinomycetes > Kitasatosporales > Streptomycetaceae > Streptomyces > Streptomyces sp. NEAU-174. The sequence goes on from NZ_JBQTCE010000004.1 coordinate 292,145, forward strand.
GCGGTCGCCGCGGCCCGGGCCCGCGACGAGGTAGACGAGGTGGCGTTCTCCGCGGAGGTGGAGTCGCGGGTCTGCGAAGCGGTGTTGGGCGACCGCCGCCACGGCCTGTGATACGCGGTGCACGGCCACCCACCACCGCCGGGCGGCCGTCAGTAGACGGTGAGGCCGTAGGCGCTCAGCACCTCCTGGATGGGCTGGTAGTAGGTGGTGCCTCCGGAGGCGCAGTCCCCGGAGCCGCCCGAGAGAATGCCGATGATCTTGTCGCCCGCGTAGAGCGGACCACCGCTGTCGCCCGGTTCGGCGCAGATATTGGTCTGGATGAGGCCGTAGACGATGTCACCGCCGCCGTAGTTGACGGTCGCGTTGAGCGCGGTGACCACACCGCACCGGACACCGGTGGTGGCACCCCGGCGGCAGACCTGCTGGCCGACGTGGGCGGTGGCGGTCCCGGTGATGTCGACGGTCCCCACGGTCCCGGGGTGCGGAACGGCCGTGTTGGTGTACCGGACGACGCCGTAGTCGTCACCCGGGAAGCTGGTGCCGGTCGTCGGGCCGACCGGGGTGGCCGTACCGGAGCCGGTGTACCAGGTGGCGTTGGTCTCGGCGCAGTGGCCGGCGGTGACGAAGTAGTACGTGGCGCCGCTCTGCACATTGACCCCCGCGGAGCAGCGCACCCCCGTGGAGGAGTAGATCCCGTCGCCACCGGACAGGAGGGTCCGCAGCGGGCCACCGAGGCGCTCGACGGTGACGGCGCCGCCGAAGCGCTCGGCGGTGCGGTCGAGCCTGGCCAGGTCGGCGCCCCGTACCGTGGAGCCGGCAAGGACACGCAGCGTTCCGGTGCGCTCGTCCACGGTCCAGGCGGTGCCCGGGACATCCAGGGACTCCACGGCCGAGGCGGCACCGGACACGGACGTTGACGCGGGCATGGGCGTTGACCCGGACGCGGACGCGGACGTGGCGGTGGACCCGGAGGAGGCGGCCGCACTCGTGCCGGCCGTCGCGAGGGCCGCCGTGACGAACAGACCGGACACCGCGGCGATCAACCGGAACCGGCCACGTCTTCTGGTACGGCGTGCTGTTCTCACCCGAACCTCCTTGAAAGGGGCGGTAGTTGGTCCAGCTGCCTCATTGTGCCCGTGGCCGGGCGGACGCGTAACCCACCGCCCCGCGCCATCGCGGACCGCCCTTGATCGACACACTGATCGATCAAGCGATGCCGCGGGCTCCCCGCCGACCGTGACGGGAGGAGTGTTATAAATGCCGTTATGAGCAGACATGCTCGTCCGGCCCGGAGGCGGCTGGGGCCCCTGCCGCATCTGCGCAGCGTCGCCGGGCAGGCGTTCATCCTTCAGCTTCTGTTGATCCTGGTTCTGGTGACCGCCGCGGTGGTGGCCGTCGTCACGGATGCCCGGGCTCATGGCACGGCCGACGCCCATCGGCGATCACTCGCGGTCGCCGAGACCTTCGCGCACGCTCCGGGCATTGCCCGGGCCATGAGCGGCGACAAACCGACATCGGCGCTGGAGTCGCATGCCGAGGCGGCACGGAAGCGCTCCGGCGTCGACAGCGTCGTCGTGTTCGACACTCGTGGCATCCGCCTCACCCACCCCGAGACCCCCTTGATCGGCAAGCGGATCGTCGGACCCGCCGGGCTGATCCGCGACGAACTGCACGGAAAGACGATCTCGCAGGCCTTCCGGGCCAGCCAGGGCCCGTCCGTCGTCTCCGCGGTCCCCGTCACCAGGGCCGATGGCACCTTCCTCGGCGGAGTGTCGGTCGGAGTCAAGATCCAGAGCGTGCACAGCACGGTGGACCGCCGGCTGCCGATGCTGATCGGCAGCGGCGCCGGGGCGCTGGCCCTGGCCACGGGCGGGGCGGCGCTGCTGAACAGGCGGGTGCGGCGGCAGACCCACGGCCTGGGCACCGCGCAGATGACGCGGATGTACGAACACCATGACGCGGTGTTGCACTCGGTCCGGGAAGGTGTGCTGGTCCTGACGGCGGACAAGCGGCTGCTGCTCGTCAACGACGAGGCCCGGGAGCTGCTCCGGCTGGCTCCGGACGCGGAGGGGCACCATGTCGGCGCGCTCGGCCTCGAACCCCACCTGACAGCGCTGCTGACGTCGGAACGGCACGTCACGGACGAGGTGCACTCCTGCGGGGAGCGGCTGCTGTCGGTCAATATGCGGTCCACGGGCCGTGCGGGCACCCCCGCCGGAAGCGTGGTGACGCTGCGGGACACGACCGCGCTGCGGGTGCTCTCCGACCGGGCGGTGGAGACGGGCGAACGGCTGAAGCTGCTGTCCGACGCCGGTGTGCGGATCAACTCCACCCTGGAACTGACGGGCACCGCCGAGAAGCTGGTGGACGTGGCCGTCCCCCGGTTCGCCGACATCGTCGCCGTCGAGTTGCTGGACCCCGTACTCCGCGGCGAGGAGCCCGAACCGCCGTACGAGCCCCTGGCGCCGCACCGGACCGCCGTCGGCGGGGCACCCGCCGAAGCCCCCCTCTTCCGCGTGGGCGAGCGGGTCGTCTACGCCCCCTCCACACCGCAGAACCGGGCCGTGCGGACCGGAGCCGCCGTCCTCCTCCAGGCCGATCTCCAGGCCGATCTCCAGGCCGATCCGACCAGTACCGGCGAGTGGCCGGCCGGGGAGGCCCGGCGCCTCCTCGACCACGGGATCCACTCGCTGATCACCGTTCCGCTGCGGTTCCGCGGTGTCACCCTGGGCCTCGCCACCTTCTGGCGGGCCCGGCACCGTGCGCCGTTCGACGAAACGGATCTGACGATCGCCGGGGAGCTGGCCGTGCGCACCGCCGTCTGCGTCGACAACGCCCGCCGCTACACCCGCGAACACACCATGGTCACCGCCCTCCAGCGCACCCTCCTTCCCGGCGGTCTGCCCGATCAGGACGCCGTGGAGGCGGCGGCCCGCTATCTGCCCGCGCCGGGCGGGACGGGCGGAAGCTGGTTCGATGTGATTCCCCTTCCCGGCGCCCGGGTCGCGCTGGTGGTCGGGAAGGTGGCCGGGCAGGGTCTGCACGCCGCGGCCACGATGGGCCGGCTGCGCACGGCGGTGCAGAATTTCTCCGCCCTGGACGTGCCCCCGGATGAGCTCCTCTGCCATATGGACGAGCTGGTCACCCGTCTCGACCTGGAGCACGACGCCGACGCGCACGGCACCCGCGTCACCGGCGTCGGCTGCCTGTACGCGATCCACGACTCGGTGTCGGGCCAATGCACCGTGGCCCGGGCCGGCGATCCGGGCCTCGCCCTCGCCCACCCCGACGGCACCGTGGACATCCCCGCGGTGCCGGTCTCCCCGCCGCTCGGCCTGGGCGGGGAACGCTTCGAGGCGGTCGGCCTCTCGCCACCGGCCGCAAGCCGCCTGGTGCTGTACACCAACGGTCTCCTCGAAGGCCGCGGCCGGACCACCGACACCGGCCTTGGCCTGCTGTGCCGCACCCTCACGGCCGAGCCGGACCTCAATCCGGACGCGACCTGCCGGAGCCTGTTCCAGACCGTTCTGCCACCCCACCCGAGCGACGATGTCGCCCTGCTGGTGGCCCGCACCCGCCTGCTCGACCCGGAGAACGTGGCCACGTGGGACGTGCCGTTCGACCTGGCGGCGGTCGCCCCGCTGCGCGCCGCCTGTGCCCAGCGGCTACGGGCGTGGGGCCTGGAGGACGCCGTGTGCACCGCCGAGCTGATCATCAGCGAACTGATCACCAACGCCCTGCGGTACGGCGCCCCTCCCTTGCACCTACGACTGCTGCGCGACCGCGGCCTGGTCTGCGAGGTCTCCGACGGCAGCAGCACGGCACCCCATATGCGCCGCGCCGCGACCACCGACGAGGGCGGGCGCGGACTGTTCCTCGTCGCCCAGTTCGCCCAGCGCTGGGGCACCCGCTACACCCCGCACGGCAAGGTCATCTGGGCCGAGACACCCCTGGACGGCCGCTGAGCGCGGCAGACCACGCACACGTCCTCCCCAACCCTGCCGGTGGCCGCGTGGGCCGGGGTGGCCGGTGCCGCCGTCATCATCGCGGCCATGGTCCTCCTCCTCGTCACCCTCGACCCCAGCGCCCCCCAGCTCTGGGTGCTGGTGTTCGCCTGGCCGGCGGTCCGAACCCGGCTGGGTTTCGCCGTCTACGCCCTGCGCGAGCCCCTCAGCGACATCAACCAGGCGCTCGGCCACTTCTCGAACGGGCGAATCGGCATCCGCTGACACGGGGGCGCGGGCGCCGGACTCGGGCAGCAGCCGCCGGACATGGGGCGCCGGGCGCCCGAAGCGCCATGTCCGAATCCCGCCAGCTTTCCGGGTCCGCACGACGCATGCTGGGAGCAGCGCAAGACAGAACGGCGAGAAGAAGAGAGGGACCACAGCCATGACGGTCCACACGACGATCGACAGCCCGCTCGGCGAGCTGCTGCTGGTGGGCGAGAGGTCCGCCACCGCGACGGGGGGTACCGCGCTCGTTTCCCTGTCCGTGCCCGGGCAGAAGGGCGGAGCCGTCGTCCAGGACGGCTGGAGCGAGGACGCCGAGGCGTTCGCCGAGATCGTCTCCCAGCTGCGGTCCTACTTCGACGGCGAGCTCACCCGCTTCGACATCGAGTGCGTCGCGGGCGGTACGGAGTTCCAGCGCAGGGTCTGGCAGGCGCTGGAGTCCATTCCGTACGGCACCACCGTCAGCTACGGCGACATCGCCCGGCAGATCGGCGCCCCGCGCACGGCGGTCCGCTCCGTCGGCACCGCGATCGGCCGCAATCCGCTGCTGGTCGTCCGGCCCTGCCACCGTGTCATCGGCGCCACTGGCGCACTGACCGGCTATGCGGGCGGGCTGGAGCGCAAGGAGCGGCTCCTCGTCCACGAAGGCGCCCTCCAGTCGGCCTGAGCGCGGGCCTCGCACCGACCGCGGGCCCACCGCCGGGGCCCGCCGCCGGGGGCCCGTACCGCACCCTTCCCGGATCCCGATCCCGGAGAACCCGGAGCACACCTATGAGCACCACGACCGACACCGCACGCCTCCACCAGTGCGTGGCCGCGGCCGACTGGACACAGCTGGCCGAGGAGCTGGACACCTACGGGTGCGCGCTCACGCCACGGCTGCTGACCCCCGCGCAGTGCGCCCGCGTCGCCGGGCTCTATGAGCGGGACGAGCAGTTCCGGAGCACGATCGACATGGCCCGCCACCGCTTCGGCTCGGGTCAGTACCGCTACTTCACCCATGACCTGCCCGAACCGGTCGCCGAGCTGCGCGCCGCGCTCTATCCGCGGCTGCTGACCATCGCCCGTGACTGGGCGGAGCGGCTCGGCCGCCCGGCGCCCTGGCCGGACAGCCTCGAGAAGTGGCTGGCCATGTGCCATGAGGCCGGTCAGGGGCGCTCGGCGCAGATCCTGCTGCGCTACGGCCCCGGCGACTGGAACGCACTGCACCGGGATGTGTTCGGCGACATGGTCTTCCCGCTTCAGGTGGTGATCGGGCTGGACGCGTACGGCACGGACTACACGGGTGGGGAGTTCCTGCTGGTCGAGCAGCGGCCCCGGGCCCAGTCCCGGGGCACCACGACCGTCCTCCAGCAGGGCCACGGCCTGATCTTCACCACCCGTGACCGTCCCGTGGCCACCAAGCGCGGCTGGTCGGCCGGGGTGATGCGGCACGGGGTCAGCACGGTGCGGTCCGGGCGGCGCCACGCGCTGGGGCTGGTCTTCCACGACGCCACCTGATGTCGCTTGTCCAGTCCTCGTCCGCGGAGAATCCCCGTATGAACGCCCTGATCCCCCGCCCACGTCTCGAGGTGGCCCCCGGCGCGGTCCATGTGCCGGGCTGGCTCAGCCTCGAGCAGCAGCGGGAGCTGGTCGTCGCCTGCCGGGGCTGGGCCACCGGCCCGGTCCCGATCCGGCACACCAAGCTGCCGCGCGGGGGCGTCATGTCGGTGCGGACGGTGTGCATCGGCTGGCACTGGCAGCCCTACGCGTACACCCGCACCGCCGACGATGTGAACGGCGCCCGGGTCGCCGAATTCCCGGACTGGATGGTCGAGTTGGGCCGTAGTGCTCTGGCCGACGCATACGACGACGAGACGGCCGGTGAGGGGTACACCCCCGACACCGCACTCATCAACTTCTACGACGCCGAGGCGAAACTCGGCATGCACCAGGACAAGGACGAGCGGTCATCCGCCCCGGTGGTCTCGCTGACCATCGGCGACAGCTGCGTTTTCCGCTTCGGCAACACCGAGACCCGCACCAAGCCGTACACCGATCTCGAACTCGCCTCCGGGGATCTGTTCGTCTTCGGCGGCGCCTCCCGCTACGCGTACCACGCCGTCCCCAAGATCCTGCCCGGTACCGGCGACCCGGCCACCGGACTGAAGTCCGGACGGCTGAACATCACCATGCGGGTCACCGGCCTGGCCGATCCGACGCCGTCCAGCGATCACCCCGCGCCCGCAGGCTGCTGAGCCTCGAACTCGACGGGGAGCGTGGTCAGCGAGCGGATGAACGGGTTCTTGCTGTGGCCGATCTCGGAGGCGGGAACGCCCAGCCGAAGGCCGGGGAACCGCCGGACCAGGCTCTTCAGGGCGATCTGCCCCTCGACCCTGGCCAGTGGCGCACCGATGCAGTAGTGGATGCCGTGGCCGAACTGGAGATGCACGGCGGAGTCCCTCGTCAGGTCCAGCCGCTCGCCGTCGGTGAAGTGTGCCGGGTCGGAGTGCGCGGCGTCCATGTCCAGGAGCACCTGGTCGCCGGCGCGGATGGGTACGGAGCCGATCTCCACGTCCTCGTTGGCGAAACGCACCACGAGGATGCCAGGACCGGCGTGCCGGAGCAGTTCCTCCAGGCCGCGCCCGGCCAGCTCGGGGTCCTTGCGCAGCAGCTCCAGCTGGTCCGGCTGGGACAGCAGCGAGAAGACCGCGTTGCTGATGAAGCTGCCGGTGAGTTCGTATCCGGCGATCAGCATCATCCGGGCGGTGGCGACCACCTCGCGGTGGCTGAGCCGGTCGTCCTCGTGTGCCGACATCAGATCGCTGATCAGATCGTCCTCGGGGGCCTTCCGCCGGGCCTCGGCGAGGTCCTCCATATACGTCCACAACCTGGCGGCCGCGTCCTGGGAACGCGCGGCGGTGTCCGGGTCCAGCGGGGGCATGAGCATCAGATCGGCCCACTGGTGGAATTCGGTGCGGTCGGCGATGGGCACGCCGAGGAGTTCACAGATCACCTGCATGGGCAGCGGGATGGCCAGCGCGGTGACGAGATCGGCCCGGCCGTCGACGGCGATCCTGTCCAGCAGTGTGTCGGTGATCTCCTGCACCCGCGGCCGCAGGCTCTCCACCCTGCGTGTGGTGAACGCCTTGGCGAGCAGCCTGCGCAGCCGGGTGTGCTGGGGCGGATTGGTGCCGGGCAGCGTGTCCTCGAACAGCCCGCTCACCGGAGTGGTCTGGCCCTGGGAGGCGGCGTAGGCGGCGGCCGGGCTCATGCCGGGGTGTCCGAGACAGTCCCGGACGTCCTCGTAGCGGGAGACGAGCCACGCCGTGGTGCCGTTCATCGTGATCTGCCGCGGCGGGCCGTGTTTGCGCAACTCCTGGGCGACGGTCTGCGGGTCGAGGATCCGAAGTTCTTCTTCGGGGGTGTCAGCCATGGTGGTAACACGTTCTCCTTCTGCTTGGGGCAATGCCGATGCCAATGCCGATGCCAGTGCCGGTGCCGGTGCCGGTCAGCTGTGGTGTCAGCTTTGGCTCCGGGCGGGGATGATGTAGTCGGGGTCGGCCGTCCGTGGCGGCTCGCGCCGCGCCATGGCGGCGTCGATGGCGGGCCGGAGCCGGGCCGCCTTCAGCCGTTCGGCGGTCTCGTCGCGCTCCTTGAACTCCGGCATCACCTCGTTGGCGAAGAGCTCCAGCGACTCGCAGATGTGCTCGTGCCGGGTGCCGCCGCCCTGGACGAGGAAGATCGCCTGGTCCAGTCCGGCCTCCTCGTGCAGCCGCAGGAAGTCGCGTATCTGGCGCGGGGTGCCCACCGCGCCCCGGGCCGGATTGCCCAGTGGCATACCGGGCTTGCCGAAGGAGGAGCGGCCCATGCCGTGCTTGTCGCGGTCGCGCTGGAACTCCTCCCACAGCCGGGTGCGGCCCGGTGCGGCGGTGCCGAAGCCCGCGTAGAAGCCGAGGCCGAAGTTGAAGAACTGGACGCCGTCGACGGCACGTTCCACCGCCGTGGTCTCGTCCTCGTGGCAGAACATCGGAATGGTCGCGGCGATCTGGGCATTGACCGCGAACCCGGCGGGCACACAGTCCGCCGACTCGATGCCCGAGTAGTAGGCGTCGACCCACTTCTTGGTCTCCGCCGGTCCGAAGAAGGAGAAGTTCAGCGCGCCCAGTCCCTTGGTGGCCGCGATGCGGATCGCGTCCCGGTTTCCGCACGCCATCCACATCGGCGGATGTGGCTTCTGCCGCGGCTTGGGCAGCACATTGCGGATCGGAGCGGACACATACTTTCCCTCGCACCCGGCGAAGGGCTCCTCGACGAACATACGGGCGACGGCGTCCACCGCTTCCGCCCACTGGTCCCGTTTGACGGAGCGCTCCACACCGAAGCCGCCCAGCTCGGTGGGGGTGGTGGACTCGCCCGTGCCGAAGTCCACACGTCCGTCGGAGAGCAGATCCAGCGTGGCGATCCGCTCGGCCACCCGTGCCGTCGGATTGAACCCCGGGGGCATCAGGGCGACCGCGTGGCCGATGCGGATGCGGCTGGTGCGCTGGCTGACCGCGCCGAGGAACACCTCCGGCGCGGACATGTGCGAGTACTCCTCCAGGAAGTGGTGCTCAGGGCACCACACATGGTCGAAGCCCAGCCGGTCGGCCAGCTCGATCTCCTCCAACAGCTCCCTGAACAGGCGGTGTTCTGAGTCCTGGGTCCAGGGGCGGGGCAGCTGGGCCCCGTACAGCAAGCCGAATTTCATGGCGCATCATCACTCTCATCTGCTGGTCGTCGGCGGCGGGCTCGGTCAGTCGCGGCCGTCCCAGTACGTGTCGAGCACCTGGGCGCGCTGTTCCGGATCGACGAGGAGGGTGACCTTCTCATGGCCGTCCTCCACGATCGTGAACATGTTGTTGGTGAGGAAGACCTGCCCCTTGTCGATGGCGCGCCTGCGTCGGCGCATCGCCGCCAGGATGGCCGGGCCCTTGCCCTCACCGACACCGGCCCAGGCGTCATAGGTCCTGGGCTCGGTGGTGAAGCGATAGGTGGTGCGCCAGTCGTGGTCCAGGGTCTTGGCCTGCAACACGAGATAGCCGTCCCGCCGGATCAGCCGGAACGCACAGCCGTACTGCCACTGCACCTCCTCCTCGGACAGACGCAGCGGCTCGGTGAAGCAGAGCCCGGCGTGTCCCACGTCGGCCAGCCACTCCTGCCCCTCGACACGGACGAGCATCAGCATGTGTTCGGGGTCGGGGGCGAAGGTGTCACCGGGCAGATATGTGCCTCCGCTGATGACGTCCAGGTCGTAGCCCAGGTCGCGGAGCAGCCGGGCGAAGAGGGTGTTCAGCTCCAGACACATGCCACCGTCGCCGGTCGGCACGATGGCCGCGAACGCCTTGTCGATATCGATGTCGGCCATGTTCTCGGCGCTGAGGCGGTGCGTGTGGTTGGTGTCGTAGGGGACCGTCATCAGATGGCTACGGTGCAGCTGCCGCAGGTTCGGCAGGGTGGGGGCGGGCGGCTGGGAGAACCCCAGATGCGCCAGGTACGTGTCCGTGCTGAACATATGCGATCCCTTTCTTGCCGCTTCGGTCGGTGCCGGTCCGGCTGAACCGGGTGTGCTGGGCGGAGTCACTCCCGGGCGGCTCCGGGGGCCGGGGCCTTGGCCTCGGCCTCGAGGGCCAGGGCCTCAGGGGCTGGGCCCTCGGGGATCGGAGCCTCGGCCTCGGGGGCCAGAGCCTCGGCCTCGGGGGTCGGGGCGGCTCCGGGGGGAGCGTCCGCGTCCGCCTTCTCCAGTTCGTCCCGCAGTTGCCAGGCCAGCATCCGGAGAGTCGGGTGGTCGAAGACAAAGCTGGGAGGCAGCCGCAGCGCGGTGCGCTTGGCCAGGCGATCGCGTAGTTCCACCGCCATGAGTGAGTCCAGACCGATCTCGGTGAACAGCACATCGGGGTCGAGGGTGGCGGCCGCCGAGTGTCCCAGCACCCGGGCGGCCTCCTGCTGCACCATGTCCAGCAGGATCCGCTCCCGCTCCTCGGGGGCCACCCCGGCCAGCCGATCGGTCACCAGGCCCTGGTCGGCCGTGGCCCGAGGGGCGGCGGCTCGGCGGGCGGTCGGGGCGAGCCTGTGCAGCAGCGGGTGGACCGCCCCGCCGGCGGCCTGGGCGCGGAGCGCGCCGAGGTCCAGCTTGATGGGGAGGACCGTGGGTTCGGCCGTACGCAGCGCCGTGTCGAAGAGTTCCATGCCCTCGGCCGGGGACAAGGGGGCGACACCGCCGCGTGTCATACGGCGCTGGTCGGCATCGCCGAGGCGGCCGGTCATCCCCGTACCGGCGGCCTGCTGCCACATGCCCCAGGCCAGGGACACGGCGGGCAGCCCCTGGGCCCGGCGCTGATGGGCCAGCGCGTCGAGGTAGGCGTTGGCGGCGGCGTAGTTGCCCTGTCCAGCGTTGCCCAGGGTGCCGGCGGCGGAGGAGAACAGGACGAAGGCGGACAGGTCCAGGTCCAGGTCCCGGGTCAGCTCATGCAGATGCAGCGCCCCGTCCACCTTCGGCCGGAACACCTCATCCATACGCTCCGGGGTCAACGCGGTCAGCACACCGTCATCCAGAACACCGGCCGTATGCACCACCGCCGACAGCGGAGCATCCTCTGGGACGGCGTCCAGCAGCCCGGCCACCTCGCCCCGGTCGGCCACATCACACGCGACGATCCGTATCCGCGCCCCTGCCTTGACCAGCTCCGCCTCCAACTCGGCGGCGCCGATGGCCTCGGGCCCGCTCCGACTGGCCAACACCAGACTCCGCACCCCATGCACGGCCACCAGATGCCGCGCCACCAGCCCGCCCAACGCCCCCGTGCCCCCCGTGACCAGCACCGTCCCGCCGGAACCCAAACCACCCGGACTGGCTTGGGACACCTCAGCGGCACGGGTGAGGTGCCGGGCGAAGCAGGTGGTGTCGCGCAGGGCCAGTTGGCGCTGGTCACCGGCGAGCAGGGCGGGAAGCGCGGACAGCGTCGTGGTGGGCATCGTCGCTCGGTCGATGTCGAGGAGGAGAATCCGCCCGGGGTTCTCCGCTTGTGCGGACCCCACCAGGCCCCATACGGCAGCCGCCGCTGGATCGACCGGATCGGCCTCCCGGACCGCGACGGCACCCCTCGTCACCACGACCAGCCGACTGGACGCCAGTGACGGCTCGGCCAGCCACGCCTGTACGACCCGGAGCACCCGCCCGGTCAGCTCCCGCACATCGGCCGTACCGCCGCCGAGATCCAGCAGCAGCACGTCCGGTCGGGAGGTCTCCGGCGTCGTGGCCAGGTGGTGTACGTCCTCGGCGTCGCCCACCGCTACGGGCTCCACGGTGGCACCGTCCGGCCGAACCGGCAGTTCCTCCCATGCGACGCGGAACATCCGGTCCGCCGTCGCCGCCGTGCCGAACTGCTCGGCGCTGACCGGGCGGGACACCACCGAACCCACGGAAGCCACGGGGGCGCCGCTCTCATCGGCCAGTTCCAGGGACATGGTGTTCGGGCCGGACGGTGTCACGCGTACCCGCAGCGCAGAGGCTCCGGAGGCGTGCAGCGCCACCTCTCGATAGGCGAACGGCAACACGAGCTCCGCGTCGGCTTCGTCGCGGTCGTGGAAAGCGATGGTGTGCATGGCGGCGTCGAGGAGTGCCGGGTGAAGCCCGAACCCCGCCGCCTGGACCCGATGCTCCTCCGGCAGCGCCACCTCCGCGTACACCGCGCCATCCAGCCGCCAGGCCGCCCGCACCCCCTGGAACACCGGCCCATACCGGTAGCCGACCTGTTCCAGCCCGTCGTACAGGCCTTCCACGTCGCTCGGATCCACCGCTACGGCACCCACCGGAGGCCATACCGACAACCGTGTGTCGGGAACGGAGATCTCATCCGCACGGCACAACGTCCCGGTCGCGTGCCGCACCCACGCGGCACCCAGACCGGCATCCTCTGCCCTCGAATACACACGCACGCCGCGCCGACCACCCTCATCGGCCTCCGCCACACTCACCCGCACCTGGACCGCCCCGCCCTCCGCCAACACCAGCGGAGCCTCCATCACCAACTCCTCCACCCCACCACAACCCACCTCATCACCGGCCCGCACCACCAACTCCACAAACGCCGCACCCGGCAACAACACCGCACCCGCAGCCACATGATCAGCCAGCCACGGATGCGAACGCAGCGACAACCGGGAGGTGAACAACACCTCACCCGACCCCGGCACCTCCATCACCGCACCCAACAAGGGATGCTCCACCCCCGCCAACCCGGCAGACGCCACATCACCGGCGCCACGCCCGTCCCCCACCAACCAGTAGTGCTCCCGCTGGAAGGCATACGTCGGCAGATCCGAGATGTGGGCGGGGAGAGCCGTGGCACCGAACAGCGCTCCGAGGTCGATACGCACGCCTGCCACATGCAGTTGCGCGACGGCGGAGATCAATGCCCGGGGCTCGTCGCCCTCCCGCCGTAGCGACGGCACGACCACGGGCCGTTCGGCCGACTCCTCCGGCAGACAGTCCCCGACCATCGCGGACAGGACGGCATCCGGCGCCAACTCCAGGTACGTGCTGACGCCATAGTCGGCAAGCGCTCGCACACCATCCGCGAAGCGCACCGCCGAACGCACATGCTCCACCCAGTACTCCGGAGAGCGCACCGTCTCCGTGTCCGCCAGTTGGCCGGTCACGTTGGACACCAGAGGGATCACCGGAGCGGCGAACGACAAGCCCTCAACCACCCGCCGGAACTCCTCCAGCATCGGCTCCATCCGGGCGGAGTGGAACGCATGGGAGACCGCCAGACGCCTCGTACGACACCCCTGCCCCGCCAACTCCCGCGCCACCCGCAGCACCGGCTCCTCATCCCCGGACAGCACCACCGCCGCAGGACCGTTCACCGCCGCGACATCCACCCCAGACACCAGCAACGGACGCACCTGCTCCTCGCTCGCACCCACCGCCACCATCGCGCCACCCTCCGGCAGCGCCTCCATCAACCGACCCCGCGCCGCCACCAACACCGCCGCATCCTCCAACGACAACACACCCGCCACATGCGCCGCCGTCACCTCACCCACCGAATGCCCACCCACCACATCCGGCACCACACCCCACGACTCCACCAGCCGGAACAACGCCGTCTCCAGCGCGAACAGCCCGGCCTGAGCGAACACCGTCCGCTCCAGCAACTCACCGTCCCCGAACACCACCTCCCGCACCGAACCGGAGACCCCGCCCGCGCTCAGCTCCCGGTCCAGCGCCTCACACACCGCATCGAAAGCATCCCGGAACACCGGGAACACCTCATACAACCCACGCCCCATCCCCACCCGCTGACACCCCTGACCAGCGAACAACACCCCCAACCGACCACGCACCACCGAACCCGACACCACCCCCGCGACTGACTCACCCCGCACCATCGCCGCCAGCCCCGCCAGAGCCTCCTCACGATCCCCCGCCACCACCACCGCACGATCCGACAACCCCGCCCGACCACAACCCAACGCAAAGCCGAGTTCGCTCACGTCCAGCCGCGGTTCGTCCGCAAGGAAGGCCCGCAGGCGTCGCGCCTGGGCCCGCAAGGCCACGTCACCCCGCCCGGACACCATCAGCGGCACGGGAACGCCCTTCGGCCACGACATGGCCGGGTTGCTCGCCTCGGTCGCCGCTTGCTCCAGGATGACGTGGGCGTTGGTCCCGCTGACCCCGAACGCGGACACCCCGGCCCGGCGCGGACGCCCCACCACCTCCGGCCACTCGCGCTCCTCGGTCAGCAGCTCCACCGCACCCGCCGACCAGTCCACCTGCGACGTTGGCTCCTCCACATGCAATGTCCGAGGCGCGATGCCATGCCGCAGCGCCAGCACCATCTTGATGACACCGGCCACACCCGCAGCCGCCTGCGCATGGCCGATGTTCGACTTCAACGACCCCATCAGCAACGGCCGATCACGGTCCTGACCGTACGTGGCCAGTACCGCCTGCGCCTCGATCGGGTCGCCCAGTGCCGTGCCCGTGCCATGCGCCTCGACCACATCCACCTCGGCGGCCGACACACCGGCACTGGCCAGTGCCTGCCGAATGACACGCTGCTGCGACGGGCCATTGGGCGCCGTCAGACCGTTCGACGCACCGTCCTGGTTCACCGCACTGCCCCGCACCACCGCCAACACCCGATGGCCATTCCGCTCCGCGTCCGACAGCCGCTCCAGCGCCAACACACCCACGCCCTCGGCCCACCCCGTACCGTCAGCCGAAGCGGCGAAGGACTTGCATCGGCCATCGGCCGACATGCCGCGCTGCCGCGAGAAGGCGATGAAGATGCCGGGCGTGGGCATCACCGTGACACCACCGGCCAGCGCTATCGAGCACTCGCCGGCTCGCAGCGCCTGAGCCGCCAGATGCAACGCCACCAGGGACGAGGAGCATGCCGTGTCCACCGCGACCGACGGGCCCTCGAAGCCAAGCGCATAGGACACCCGTCCCGACAGCACACTGGCCGAGGCGCCGAGGCCCAGCATGCCCTCGAGCTCGGCGGGCACCGGCTCTACGCCCGAGCCGTAGTTGTGGTACGTCACACCGGAGAAAACGCCCACGTCCTTGCCCCGCAGGGTGGTCGGGTCGATCCCGGCCCGTTCCAGCGCCTCCCACGAGGTCTCCAGCATCAGACGCTGTTGCGGGTCCACGGCCAGCGCCTCACGCGGCGAGATCCCGAAGAAGCCCGCGTCGAACTCTCCGGCATCGTGCAGAAACCCGCCTTGGTGGGCGTAGCTGGTGCCGGGGTGGTCCGGGTCCGGATGGAACAGGTTCTCCAGGTCCCAGCCACGGTTCACCGGGAAGTCGCTGATGCCGTCCCGCCCGTGAAGCACCAGCTCCCACAGCTCCTCGGGCGTGGAGACTCCTCCCGGCAGTCGACAGGCCATGCCCACGATCGCCACCGGCTCGGTCGACACGGCCCCAGGCTCTGATGTCGGCCCCGCTGTCTCCTCCGGGGCCGGGGCAGCCGTGTCCCCGACGAGCTCGTCACGGAGAAAGTCGGCGAGAATCAGGGGTGTGGGGTAGTCGAAGAGCAGGGTGGTCGGCAGAGTCCGGTCGGTGAGTGCGTTCAGACGGTTGCGCAACTGCACGGCGGTGGCCGAGTCGAACCCGATCTGGTTGAACACCATGTCCGGTTCAATGGCATCCAGCGAGGGATGGCCCAAGACGCCTGCGGTCTCCTGGCGGACGGTCTCCAGCAGGATGCGTTCCTGCTCCTGTGCGGACTCCCCACGAAGGCGAGCGGTCAACGCGCCGGTATCCTCGGTCAGTTCTGCCATGCCCGGAAGCTGATCGGCCACGGATCCCGCATCGGCAGGGGCGGAGTTCTTGAGCCAGTAGTGCTGATGTTGGAACGCGTAGGTCGGCAGATCCAGCGCGACGTGCGCGGGGACGTTGCCGAGCAGGGCGGTCCAGTCGACGGGGACACCGCGTACGTATGCCTCGGCCAGGGAGGTGAGCACACGGCGCATGCCACCCTCGTCCCGGCGCAATGTCCCAGTCACCACCACCGGCCCGGCATCCGCCTGCTCCGCCGCCGCCTCGATGCTCATCGTCAGCACCGGATGCGCACTCACCTCAACAAACGCGGCAAAGCCTTCCCCGATCAAACGGTCGATGGACGGGGCGAACCGGACCGTGCTCCGCAGATTCCGGTACCAATACCCGGCATCCAACTCAGCGGTGTCCAGCCACTCCGCCTCCACCGTAGAGAAGAACGGAATACGCGAGGACACCGGCCGCACCTGCGACAACGACCGGGCAAGCTCCTCCTCGATCGCCTCCACCTGCGCCGTATGCGAGGCATAATCCACATCCACCCACCGCGCCCGCACCCCCGCGCCCTCACACTCCGCCACCAGCTCCCGCAACGCCTCACGTTCACCAGCCACCACCACCGACAACGGCCCATTAACCGCCGCAACCTCAACCCGCCCGACCCAACGCTCAACCAACCGCTCCGCCTCGACCACACCCACAGCCAGCGACACCATCCCGCCACGACCCGACAACCCCGCCGCGATCGCACGGCTGCGCAACACCACCACCCGCGCCGCGTCCTCCAACGACAACCCACCGGCCACACACGCCGCCGCGATCTCCCCCTGCGAATGGCCCACCACAGACGACGGCACCACACCAGCCGCCATCCAGACCCGCGCCAACGCCACCATCACCGCAAACGACACCGGCTGCACCACATCCACCCGGTCCAACGACGCCGCACCCTCAGCTCCGCGCACCACATCCACCAACGACCACCCCGTCAATGGATCCAACACCCCCGCACACTCCCGAAGCCCCTCCGCAAACACCGCACTCGACTCCAACAACTCCGCACCCATCCCCACCCACTGCGCACCCTGACCAGGAAAAACAAACGCCACCCGACCCCGAACATCAGCCCTGCCCGCCCCACCGCCCTCCGCCACCGCTGCCAGCCCCGACAGCGCCTCCTCCCGATCCCCCGCCACCACCACCGCACGATCCGACAACCCCGCCCGACCACAAGTCAGCGCCGCTCCCAGCTCCACCACGCCCACATCCGGGTGCCCCTCAAGAAAGTCCAGCAGCCGCCGTGCCTGTCCCCGCAACCCCGCACCACCACGCCCCGACACCACCAACGGCACCACACCACCCGGAACCTCCGACACCGGCGCCACCTCGCCCACCGGCTCCGGCGCCTGCTCCAAAATCACATGCGCGTTCGTCCCACTCACCCCAAACCCCGACACCCCCACCCGACGCGGACGCCCCACCTCCGGCCACACCCGCTCCTCCGTCAACAACTCGACCGCACCCGCCGACCAATCCACCTGCCGCGAAGGCTCATCCACATGCAACGTCCTCGGCAACACCCCATGCCGCAACGCCAACACCATCTTGATCACACCAGCCACACCCGCAGCCGCCTGCGCATGACCAATATTCGACTTCAACGACCCCAACCACAACGGACGCCCCTCAGGCCGATCCTGCCCATACGTGTCAAGCAGCGCCTGCGCCTCGATCGGATCACCCAGCGCCGTGCCCGTCCCATGGGCCTCGACCGCATCCACATCACCCGCCACCAGCCCCGCACCCGCCAACGCCTGCCGAATCACCCTCTGCTGCGACGGACCATTCGGCGCCGTCAACCCATTCGACGCACCATCCTGATTCACCGCCGAACCCCGCACCACCGCCAACACCCGATGCCCAAGCCGCTCCGCATCCGACAACCGCTCCACCAGCAGCACTCCCGCGCCCTCGGAGAAGCCGGTGCCGTCCGCAGCGGCCGCGAAAGCCCTGCAACGGCCGTCCTTCGACATCCCGCGCTGGCGCGAGAAGCCGACGAAAATACCGGGGTTGGCCATGACGGTCACACCTCCGGCCAGCGCCATCGAGCACTCGCCCAACCGCAGCGCCTGTACGGCCAGGTGCAACGCCACCAACGACGACGAACACGCCGTGTCCACCGCGACCGACGGGCCCTCGAAGCCAAGCGCATACGACACCCGCCCCGACAGGACGCTCGCCGAGGTGCCCGTACCCATGACCGCCTCGAGCTCCTCGGGGACCCGCGCTCCGGAGCCGTAGCTGTGGTAGGTCACCCCGGAGAAGACGCCGATGTCCTTGCCCCGCAACGCGGTCGGGTCGATCCCGGCGCGTTCGAACGCCTCCCAGGAGATCTCGAGCATGATGCGCTGCTGCGGATCCATCGCCAGCGCCTCGCGTGGCGAAATCCCGAAGAAGCCCGCGTCGAACTCCCCCGCGTCGTGGAGAAAGCCACCCTCGCGGACATAGCTGGTGCCCGGGTGATCCGGATCCGGGTCGAAGAGGTTCTCCAGATCCCAGCCACGGTCCTCCGGAAACCCGCCGATCGCATCACCGCCGGACACCACCAGGTCCCACAGCTCCTCCGGCGTGCTCACCCCACCCGGCAACCGGCACGCCATCCCCACGATCGCGATCGGCTCCGACAGGCCGCGGCGTATGTCGGCGTTCTCCCGCTCGAGCCGCTCGTTCTCCATGAGCGTGACCCGCAGCGCTTCGACGACCTTCGCTTCGGGAGTGGTCATCCCGGCCTCCGCATTCCGAACCGACATTACTTCCCGGCCTTGCTCATGGCTCGTTGCACCAGACTGGCGACATCCATATCGGCGATCGCGGCAGGCGGTTGCCCGTCCGCCGCCTGCCCATCCGCCTGCTGCGCCGCTTGGGGCTCTCGGACCAGCGCCATGAGGGTGTCGAGGATGCCCAGCTCCTGGAAGCGGCTCAGCGGTGTGCCGGCCAGCACGCGGCGCAGCTCCTCCTCGCTCCCAGCGGGGCTCTGCGCAGGTGGGGCGTCCGGGCAGAGCTTCGTCCGCAAGTGGCGCATCAGGGCGGTGGGCGTCGGATAGTCGAAGACCAGCGTGGCCGGGAGCCGTATCCCGGTGTGGTTGGCCAGCCGGTTGCGCAGTTCCACCGCCGTGAGGGAGTCGAAGCCGATTTCGTTGAACGCCAGGTCCGGCCCGATGGCATGGGCGGAGGCGTGGCCCAGTACCCGGGCCGCCTCGCGGCAGACCAGGCCGAGCAGGATCTGCTCCTGCTCCTCGGGCGTGGCCCTGGTCAGGCGCTGGGTGAAGGCATCCAGATCGGCGGCCGTCCGAGCGATGCGCCGACTCCGCCGGACGAGGCCACGGAGCAACGGTGGCACCGGTCCGGTGGCGGCGTCCTGGGTGCGCAGTGCGCCCAGATCCAGCTTCATCGGAAGCACCACCGCCTGGGGCATGCGGAGAGCGGCGTCGAACAGCGCCCCGCCTTCGTCCTCCGACAGCCCGGCCACGCCCCCGCGCGCCATGCGCTGCTGGTCGGCGTCGGTGAGGTGGCCGGTCAGCCCGACCCCCGCGCCCTGTGCCCAGAGCCCCCATCCCAGGGAGATGCCCGGGAGCCCTTCTGCGCGGCGCCGGTGTGCCAAGGCGTCCAGGAAGGCGTTGGCCGCCACATAGCTCCCCTGCCCCGAGCTGCCGAGCGTCCCCGCGGCCGAGGAGAACAGGACGAAGGCCGCCAGATCCAGCCGCCGGGTCAGCTCGTGCAGATGGAGTGCGGCGTCCACCTTCGGGGCGAAGACCGTGTCCAGCCGCTCCCTGGTCAAGGCGGTGATCACACCGTCGTCCAGCGCTCCCGCGCTGTGCACCACGGCGGTCAGTGGCGCGTCTTCGGGCAGCGAGGACAGCAACCCCGCCAGGGCGTCGCGGTCCGCGACATCGCAGGCGGCGATCCGTACTCGCGCGCCGAGCGAGGTCAGTTCCCGCTCCAGTTCGGCGGCGCCGGCGGCCTGGGGTCCGCTCCGGCTGGTCAGCACCAGATTCCGTACGCCGTGCTCGGTCACCAGGCGCCGAGCGGCCACCTTCCCCAGCGATCCGGTGCCACCCGTGATGAGCACAGTGCCGTCCGGGTCGAGTCGGCGCGGCATGGTGAACACGTTCTTGCCGATGTGCTGCGCCCGGCTCAGGAAGCGGAATGCGGCCGGAGCGCGCCGGATGTCCCATACGGTCACCGGTGGCGGGGTCAGCACCCCCTTCTCGAAGAGGTCGACCAGTTCGGTCAGCATCCGCTGGATGCGCTCGCCACCGGCCTCGGCCAGGTCAAACGCCCGATAGGCCACGCCGGGGTGCTGAGTGCCCACCTCTTCGGCGTCCCGGATATCGCTCTTGCCCATCTCGATGAACCGGCCGCCCCTGGGCAGCAACCGGAGTGAGGCGTCCACGAAGTCTCCGGCGAGGGCGTCCAGCACCACATCGAAGCCACGGCCACCGGTCATCTCGATGAACCGCTGCTCGAACTCCAGCGTCCGGGAGTTGGCCAGCCGTCCGTCCGGGACACCGGCGGCTCGTGCGGCGTCCCACTTGGCCGGGCTCGCCGTTCCGTAGACCTCGGCGCCCCAATGCCGCGCCAGCTGCACCGCGGCCATGCCCACGCCTCCGGCTGCCGCATGGATGAGGACCGACTCCCCGCGCTCCAGCCGTGCCAGGTCCCGCAGCCCGAAGTAGGCGGTGAGGAATACGCAGGGGACCGCGGCCGCCTGCTCGAAGGACCACCCCTCGGGCATGTGGACGAGGGTGAGGCAGTCGGCGACGGCGACGGGGCCGCCCGCGCCCTCGAAGAGCCCCATGACCCGGTCACCCGGAGCGAAGCGGGTGACGCCCGGGCCGACCTCCGTGACCACGCCCGCGCCCTCGTTGCCGATGCTGATCTCGCCCGGGTACATGCCCAGCGCCATCAGCACATCGCGGAAGTTGAGCCCCGCGGCACGTGTCTCGATCCGGACATGGCCGGGTGGCAGTGGCGCCAAGGCATTCGGCGACGGCAGCAGCGCCAGGCTCTCCAGTGTCCCCGGGCCGCGGGTGCCCAGCTGCCACGCGGCTTCTCCCTCGGGCGCCACCAGCGCCTCATCGGCCGACGCCCGGGTCAGACGGCGTTGGTGGCAGACGCCCGCGCGCAGTGCGAGCTGTGGTTCGTCTCCGGCGAGCAGGGCGGGGAGAAGGGTGGGCAGGGCCTCGGTGGAGGCCGGTGTGCCGTCCGCGTCCAGGAGCAGGATCCGCCCGGGGTTCTCCGACTGCGCGGTGCCGACCAGCCCCCAGGCCGCGGCGACCGCCGGATCGACCGGGTCGGTGTCCCGCACTCCTACGGCACCCCGCGTCAGCATCACCAAACGTGAGTCCTCCAGCGTGGGCTCGGTCAGCCACGTCCGCAGCACGTCCAGCACTTGGCCCGCCAGCTCATGCACGCGGGCCGCGCCGGTGTCGTCGCTTACGGCATCACCGGGGCCGATCTCGTACAGCAGCACCGGCGGCGACTCGGCCGGCGCGTCGGTTCGAGTGGCCAACTGCCGTACGTCCTGCGCGGTGTGTACGGAGACGGTGTCAAGCGGTACGTCGGCGGCGTCGACCCGCAGCTGCTCCCACCCTACGAGGAACATCTGGTCGGTCGTGGCCTGTGTGGCGGCGTCCAGCAGCGCCGCCGGCATCGGCCGCGACACCAACGACTCGACCACCGCCACCGCCGCGCCACTGGGATCAGCCAGCCGAAGGCCCACGCCATCCTTGCCGTTGCGTGTGATACCTACGCGCAGTGCCGACGCGCCGGAAGCGTGCAGGGACACTCCGCGATAGGCGAACGGCAACGCGGGCCCCGCCTGGTCATCAGTACGGTCGCGGAACGCGGTGGCGTGCAGGGCCGCGTCGAGCAGTGCGGGATGCAGCCCGAACGCGGTGGCTTCGGCCGACATCTCCTCGGGCAGGGCCACCTCGGCGTAGATCTCGTCGCCCCGCGTCCACGCGGCACGCAGACCACGGAAGGCCGGGCCGTATCCGTAACCGTTCCCCTCCAGCTCCTCGTAGATGCCGAGCACCCGCTCCTCCGGGACCGCCACGGCCCCGGCGGGGGGCCACTGCGTCAGGTCCGCGTCCAGCTCATCGGGGGTGTCCTGGGCGAGGGTGCCGCTGATGTGGCGGGTCCAGGGGGTGTCGGTGCCGGCGTTCTGGCCGCGTGAGTGCACTGCCACCGGGCGTCGGCCGGAATCGTCCTCCGCGCCGACACTCACCCGCAGCTGCACACCGTCGCGCTCTGGCAGGGTGAGCGGTGCTTCGACGACGAGTTCTTCGACGACACCACAGCCGACCTCGTCACCAGCGCGCACCGCCAGCTCCACGAAGGCCGCGCCGGGCAACAGCACGGTGCCCGCCGCCGCGTGGTCGGCCAGCCATGGATGCGTACGCAGCGACAGCCGCGAGGTGAACAACAAGCCTCCCGATTCGGGCAGTTCGGTCACGGCGCCCAGCAGTGGGTGCTCGGCCCGCGCAAGCCCGAGCGCGGTCGCGTCCACCGATTCGCCGCGCCGTCCCAGCCAGTAGTGCTGGTGTTGGAAGGCGTAGGTGGGGAGGTCACACGCGACGTGCGCGGGGATGTCGCCGAGCAGGGCGGTCCAGTCGACGGGGACACCGCGTACGTATGCCTCGGCCAGGGAGGTGAGCACACGGCGCATGCCACCCTCGTCCCGGCGCAGTGTCCCAGTCACCACCACCGGTCCGGCATCCGCCTGCTCTGCCGCCGCCTCAATGCTCATCGTCAGCACCGGATGCGCACTCGCCTCAACGAACGCGGCAAAGCCTTCCCCGATCAAACGGTCGATGGACGGGGCGAACCGGACGGTACTCCGCAGATTCCGGTACCAATACCCGGCATCCAACCCAGCCGTGTCCAGCCACTCCGCCTCCACCGTGGAGAAGAACGGAATACGTGAGGACACCGGCCGGACCTGCGACAACGACCGGGCAAGCTCCTCCTCGATCGCCTCCACCTGCGCCGTATGCGAGGCATAATCCACATCCACCCACCGCGCCCGCACCCCCGCACCCTCACACTCCCCCACCAGCTCCCGCAACGCCTCCGGCTCACCAGCCACCACCACCGACAACGGCCCATTAACCGCCGCAACCTCAACCCGCCCGGCCCAACGCTCAACCAACCGCTCAGCCTCCTCCACACCCACAGCCAGCGACACCATCCCACCCAAGCCCGACAGCCCCGCCGCGATCGCACGACTACGCAACACCACCACCCGCGCCGCATCCTCCAACGACAACCCACCCGCCACACACGCCGCCGCAATCTCCCCCTGCGAATGCCCCACCACCACCGACGGCACCACACCAGCCGCCAACCACACCCGCGACAACGCCACCATCACCGCAAACGACACCGGCTGCACCACATCCACCCGATCCAACGACACACCACCCCCAACACCCCGCACCACATCCACCAACGACCACCCCGTCAACGGATCCAACACCCCCGCACACTCAGCCAAACACTCCGCAAAGACCTCCGACTCTCCCAACAACTCCGCACCCATCCCCACCCACTGCGCCCCCTGACCAGGAAAAACAAACGCCACCCGACCCTGCGCATCCGCCCGTCCCACCACATCGCTACCGGCCGCCTCACCTCCGGCCACGGCCGCCAGCCCCGCCAGCGCCTCACTCCGGTCCCCCGCCAGCACCACCGAACGTTCCGACAGCCCTGCTCGCGATGTCGCCAAGGAACGTGCCAGATGGCCCAGTTCCACTTCCGGCCGTCGCTCCACAAAGTCCAGCAGCCGCCGTGCCTGTCCCCGCAACCCCGCGTCATCAGAGCCCGAAACGACCAACGGCACCACACCACCCGGAACCCCCGACACCGGCGCCACCTCGACCGCCACCTCCGGCGCCTGCTCCAAAATCACGTGAGCGTTCGTCCCACTCACCCCAAACCCCGACACCCCCACCCGACGCGGACGCCCCACCTCCGGCCACACCCGCTGCTCCCTCAGCAACTCCACCGCACCCGCAGACCAATCCACCTGCGACGACGGCTCATCCACATGCAACGTCCTCGGCAACACCCCATACCGCAACGCCAACACCATCTTGATCACACCAGCCACACCCGCAGCCGCCTGCGCATGACCAATATTCGACTTCAACGACCCCAACCACAACGGACGCCCCTCAGGCCGATCCTGGCCGTAGGTCGCCATCAACGCCTGGACCTCGATCGGATCACCCAGCGTCGTGCCCGTGCCATGGCCCTCTACGGCATCCACATCGGCCGCAACCAACCCCGCCCCCGCCAACGCCTGCTGAATCACCCGCTGCTGCGACGGACCATTCGGCGCCGTCAACCCATTCGACGCACCATCCTGATTCACCGCACTACCCCGCACCACCGCCAACACCCGATGCCCAAGCCGCTCCGCATCCGACAACCGCTCCACCACCAGCACGCCCACACCCTCAGCCCACCCCGTGCCATCCGCCGAGGCCGCGAACGACTTGCAGCGGCCGTCTTCGGCCATGCCACGCTGTCGCGAGAAGCCGACGAAGGCGCTGGGGGTGGACATGACGGTGGCCCCTCCGGCCAGCGCCATGGAGCACTCGCCCGACCGCAGCGCCTGCGCGGCCAAGTGCAGGCCCACCAGGGAGGAGGAGCACGCCGTGTCGATCGTCATCGCCGGGCCCTCGAACCCCAGCTCGTAGGCGACCCGGCCAGTGAGCACACTCGCCGAGCTGCCTGTCATCAGATAGCCCTCGACGCCCTCGGGGACCGTGTCCACGTCCGTGGCGTAGTCCTGGTTGAGGGTGCCGAAGTAGACACCGACGTCCTTGCCACGCAGGGCCGTCGGATCGATCCCGGCGCGCTCCAAGGCCTCCCATGACGTCTCCAGCAACAGCCGCTGCTGCGGATCCATCGCCAGCGCCTCACGCGGCGAAATCCCGAAGAAGCCCGCGTCGAACTCCCCCGCGTCGCGCAGAAAGCCACCCTCGCGGACATAGCTGGTGCCCGGGTGATCCGGATCCGGGTCGAACAGGTTCTCCAGATCCCAGCCCCGGTCCTCCGGAAACCCACCGACCGCGTCACCACCGGACACCACCAGGTCCCACAGCTCCTCCGGCGTGGTCACCCCACCCGGCAACCGGCACGCCATCCCCACGATCGCGATCGGCTCCGACCGCGCTTCCTCGATCTCGGTGAGCCGCTGCCGCGCCTGGTGCAGGTCGGCGGTCACCCGCTTGAGGTACCGGACCAGCTTCTCGTCGTTGTCCACCGGAGGTCACCTTCCCCTTCACTCGTAGGCGCGGTCGGAATCCGCCGGGTCCACGATTCCGAACTCGTCGTCGATGAAGGCCAGTACGTCGTCGACCGACGCCGCCTCGAGCGTCGCTTCGATGTCGGCGCCTCCGGCCGGCCCGGGGGCATCGGTGCCGAGCTTGGCCGCCAGAGCCCGGAGCCGGGCGGCGGCGCCGGTGTTCTTGGCGGTGTCCGGTGGCCGGGCGGCCACCAGTTCTTCGAGCCTCGCCACTTCGGCCAGCACCGGATCCCGCGTGGCCTCGGTGCCCAGGCGGGTGTTCAGGTGGTCCGCCAGCGTCAGCGGCGTGGGGAAGTCGAAGGCGAACGTGGCGGGGAGCCGCAGCCCGGTACGGGCGAGGAGCCGGTCCCGTAGCTCTATCGCCGTGAGCGAGTCGAAGCCGACGTCGGTGAATGCCGCGTCGGGGCCGATACGGCCGACCGAGGCGTAGCCGAGCACATACGCCGCCTCCTGCCGGACCAGGTCGAGCAGGATCGCCTGCCGGTCCGCGGGGCCCGCCCCCGCCAGTCGCTCGGTGAGCGCGTCGGCGTCGTGCGCATGCGCCGACCGGGCCTTCTGCCGGATCCGCCGGGGCTGGGGAACCAGCCCGCGCAGCAGTGGCGGCACCGCCCCGGTGGCGGCCTGGGCCCGTAGTGCGCCGAGGTCCAGTTTGATGGGGAGGACCGTGGGTTCGCCGGTACGCAACGCGGTGTCGAAGAGCTCCATGCCCTCGGCAGAGGTCAGCGCGGCGAGTCCGTCGCGGGCCAGTCGCCGGTGGTCGGTGTCGCCGAGCTGGGCGGTCATCCCCGCGTCCTGGGACCACATGCCCCAGCCGAGGGAGATCGCGGGCAGCCCTTGGGCGGCCCGGTGCTGTGCCAGCGCGTCGAGGTAGGCGTTGGCGGCGGCATAGTTGCCCTGTCCTGAGCTGCCGAACGTACCGGCGGCCGAGGAGAACAGGACGAAGGCCGACAGGTCCAGGTCCCGGGTCAGCTCATGCAGATGCAGCGCCCCGTCCACCTTCGGCCGGAACACCTCATCCATACGCTCCGGGGTCAACGCGGTCAGCACACCGTCATCCAGAACACCGGCCGTATGCACCACCGCCGACAACGGAGCATCGTCCGGAACGGCCTCCAGCAGCTCGGCCACCGCGTCCCGGTCCGCCACATCACACGCGACGATCCGCACCCGTGCGCCTGCCCCCACCAGCTCCGCCTCCAATTCGGCAGCACCGGGCGCGCCAGGTCCGCTCCGGCTGGCCAGCACCAGACTCCGCACCCCATGCACGGCCACCAGATGTCGCGCCACCACCGCGCCCAGCGCCCCCGTACCACCCGTCACCAACACTGTCCCGGCTACGCCCACACCGCTCGGTTCGGCCTCGGGCGGCTCCGCCACACGGGTGAGCCGCCGTAGGAAACACGCACCCGCGCGGACCGCGGCCTGGGTCTCGTCGGCGGCGAACAGGGCGGGGACGAGGGTGCTCAGCGTGGCGTACGAGGACGGCTCGTCGTCGACGTCCAGCAGGAGGATCCGGCCGGTGTTCTCCGACTGCGCGGTGCCGACCAGCCCCCATACGGCGGCGATGGCGGGGTCGACCGGCTCACCCGGGTCCACGACGGCCGCGCCCGTGGTCAGCACGACCATTCGCGTGCTGTCCAGCGCGGGTTCGGTCGACCACGCCTGGATGACTTCCAGGACGCGGCTGGTCAGCTCGCGCACATTCCCGGTCTCGGCCACCTCGACCGTCACGGCGTCGAACCGGTCGCCTCGCTCGGCCAGCGCGCGCACATCCTCGGCCGTGGCCACCCGCACCGCGCCCAGTGGGGTGCCATCCGACGTCAGCGCCGTCTTCTCCCATCCCGGGCGGAGCAGACGGTCATGTGTCGAGGGGGCCTTGAACTGTCCGGGCTCGACCGGGCGGGACACCATCGAACCCACCGAAGCCACCGGGGCGCCGGTCTCATCGGCCAACTCCAGCGTCAGGGTGTCCTCGCCGACGGGCATCACCCGTACCCGTAAGGCCGTGGCACCCGTGGCGTGGAGCGCCACATCGCGCCAGACGAAGGGCAACGCTGTCCGCTGATCGGCACGCTCCGCCCGGTGCTGGAACGCGGCGGCGTGCATGGCCGCGTCGAGGAGTGCGGGATGCAGTCCGAACCCGGCCGCCTGCGCCCGATGCTCCTCCGGCAGCGCCACCTCCGCGTACACCGCACCATCCAGCCGCCACGCCGCCCGCACCCCCTGGAACACCGGCCCATACCGATACCCGGCCCGCTCCAGCTCGTCGTACAGGCCCTCCACCTCCGCCGAATCCACCGCCACGGCACCCGGCGGAGGCCATGCCGACAGCCCCACATCAGCAGCGGAGAACCCCGCCGCGGCACGCACCGTCCCGCTCGCGTGCCGCACCCACGCGGCGCCCACGCCCGCGTCCTCCGCCCGCGAATACACCCGCACCACACGCCGACCACCCTCATCGGCCTCCGCCACACTCACCCGCACCTGAACGGCCCCGCCCTCCGCCAACACCAGCGGAGCCTCCATCACCAACTCCTCCACCCCACCGCAACCCACCTCATCACCAGCGCGCACCACCAACTCCACAAACACCGCACCCGGCAACAACACCGCACCCGCAGCCACATGATCAGCCAGCCACGGATGCGTACGCAGCGACAACCGGGAGGTGAACAACACCTCACCCGACCCCGGCACCTCCATCACCGCACCCAACAACGGATGCCCGACGCCCGCCAACCCCGCGGAGGCCACATCACCCACACCCCGGTGCTCCCCCACCAACCAGTAATGCTCCCGCTGGAAGGCGTACGTCGGCAGCTCGACCGAACCAGTACGCGTTCCGCCCAGCGCGGTCGCCCAGTCCACGTGCACACCACGCGTATGGCAGGTGGCCAGGGCCGTGACAAGGGCGCGGGTCTCGTCGCCCTCCCGGCGGAGGGCCGGTACGAAGGCGGCCTGCCCGTCGTCCAGGCACTCGCGGCCCATCGCGGACAGCGTGCCATCGGGGCCCAGCTCCAGATACGTACTCACCCCGTACTCCGCAAGCGCCCGCACACCATCCGCGAACCGCACCGCCGAACGCACATGCTCCACCCAGTACGTCGGCGAACACACCACCTCCGCATCCACCAACTCCCCGGTTGCGTTCGACACCACAGGAATCTCGGGAGCCGCGAACGACAGGCCCTCAACCACGCGCCGGAACTCCTCCAGCATCGGCTCCATCCGGGCGGAGTGGAACGCATGGGAGACCGCCAGACGCCTCGTACGACACCCCTGCCCCGACAACTCCTGCGCCACCCGCAGCACCGGCTCCTCATCCCCGGACAGCACCACCGCCACAGGGCCATTCACCGCCGCGACATCCACCCCAGACACCAGCAACGGACGCACCTGCTCCTCGCTCGCACCCACCGCCACCATCGCGCCACCCTCCGGCAGCGCCTCCATCAACCGACCCCGCGCCGCCACCAACACCGCCGCATCCTCCAACGACAACACACCCGCCACATGCGCCGCCGTCACCTCACCCACCGAATGCCCACCCACCACATCCGGCACCACACCCCACGACTCCACCAACCGGAACAACGCCGTCTCCACCGCGAACAACCCCGCCTGAGCGAACACCGTCCGCTCCAGCAACTCATCATCCCCGAACGCCACCTCCCGCACCGAACCCGACACACCACCCGCACTCAGCTCCCGATCCAACACCTCACACACCGCATCGAAAGCATCCCGGAACACCGGGAACACCTCATACAACCCACGCCCCATCCCCACCCGCTGACACCCCTGACCAGCGAACAACACCCCCAACCGACCACGCACCACCGAACCCGACACCACCCCCACACCCGACTCACCCCGCGCCACCGCCGCCAGCCCCGCCAACGCCTCCTCACGATCCCCCGCCACCACCACCGCACGATCCGACAACCCCGCCCGACCACAACCCAACGCAAAGCCCAGCTCCGTCACGCCCACCTCCGGGTGGCCTTCGACGAAGTCAAGCAACCGCCGCGCCTGGGCCCGCAACCCCGCATCGCCACGCCCCGACACCACCAACGGCACCACACCACCCGGAACCTCCGGCGCCACGTCAGCCGTCATCTCCGGAGCCTGCTCCAGAATCACGTGGGCGTTCGTCCCGCTCACCCCGAAACCCGACACCCCCGCCCGGCGCGGACGCCCCGCCTCCGGCCACGCCCGCCGCTCGGTCAGCAGTTCCACCGCACCCGCCGACCAATCCACTTGCGGCGTGGGCTCGTCCACGTGCAACGTCTGCGGCAACACCCCGTGCCGCAGTGCCATCACCATCTTGATGACCCCGGCCACGCCCGCCGCGCCCTGGGTATGGCCGATGTTGGACTTCAGCGAGCCCAGCCACAGCGGGCGGTCCTCCGGCCGCCCCTGGCCGTACGTGGCCAGCAGCGCCTGCGCCTCGATCGGGTCGCCCAGCGCGGTCCCCGTTCCATGGGCCTCCACCGCGTCCACCTCGGACGGGCCAAGGCGCGCATGGGCCAGCGCCTGCCGGATGACACGCTGCTGCGACGGACCATTCGGGGCGGTCAAGCCATTCGACGCACCGTCCTGGTTCACCGCACTGCCCCGCACCACCGCCAACACCCGATGACCGTTTCGCTCCGCGTCCGATAACCGCTCCAGCAGCAGCACCCCCGCGCCCTCGGAGAAGCCGGTGCCGTCCGCCGCCGCGGCGAATGCCTTGCAGCGGGCGTCGGCGGCGAGTCCACGCTGGCGTGAGAAGCCGATGAACGCCCGTGGTGTGCCCAGGATGGTGACACCACCGGCCAGCGCCATCGAGCAGTCCCCCGCCCGGAGGGCCCGCGCGGCCAAGTGGAGGGCCACCAGGGACGCGGAGCAGGCGGTGTCGACCGTGACGGCGGGGCCCTCGAACCCGAAGGTGTAGGAGATCCGGCCGGAGAGCACACTTCCGGCGTCGGAGGTCATCAGATAGCTCTCCAGGGCCTCGGGCAGCTCCGGCAGCCCGGCCCCGTAGTCGCTGCCCGCGAAGCCGGAGAAGACACCGACGTCCTTGCCGCGCCACGCGGTCGGGTCGATACCCGCCCGTTCGAACGCCTCCCAGGAGAGTTCGAGCATGATGCGCTGTTGCGGATCCATCGTGACCGCCTCGCGCGGGGAGATCCCGAAGAAGCCCGGGTCGAACTCCCCGGCGTCATGCAGGAATCCGCCCTCCCGGACATAGCTGGTGCCCCGGTGGTCGGGGTCCGGATGGAACAGGTTCGCCAGATCCCAGCCACGGTTGACGGGGAAGCCGGTGATGCCGTCCCGCCCGTCCAGCACCAGCTCCCACAGCTGCTCCGGTGAGGACACCCCGCCCGGAAGCCGGCAGGCCATCGCGACGATCGCGATCGGCTCCGTCTTCTCGGCCTCCAGCTCGCGGACCCGCTTCTGGGAGCGGCGGGCGTCCGCCAGCACGCGCTTGAGGTAGTCGCGCAGCTTCCCGTCATCTGCCATGAGCGTTCACTCCCGATGGAAACGGTGGCGTCTGCTGGAGGGTCGGCGGCATGTGGCGTGTCGTCACGCGGGACCGGGCGGTCACGAGGTGCCGAACTCCCGGTCGATGAGCTCGAACATGGCCTCGTCGGTCGCGGTGTCCACGTCGAACTCCTCGTCCTGGTCGTCGGTTGTGGCGCCCGCCGTGGTCTCCCACTGCTCGACCAGCAGATGGAGACGGGCCAGCACCGTGGCGTGGGTCGTGGGGTCGGGGGTCACCTCGGCCAGGGTCCTGGCCACGGTGTCGAGCTCGGCCATCAGCACCTCGGAGGTGTCGACCTCCTGGCCCAGTTCGGCCAGGAGGTAGCGGGCGAGGGACGCGGGGGCGGGATGGTCGAAGATGAGCGTGGCGGGCAGCCGTACCCCGGCCCGGCGGGAGAGCCGGTTGCGCAGCTCCACGGCGGTGAGCGAGTCGAAGCCGATCTCCTTGAAGGGCTGGTTGGGCTCGATCAGATCGGCCGAGGCGTGGCCGAGGACGGCGGCGGCCTCCTGCTGGACCAGGTCGAGCAGGATCTTCTCCTGCTGACCGGAGGTTGCCCTGACCAGCCTGCTCACCAGGTCCTCCGTGTCCGCCGCCGCGTTGTCGACGGCCCGTCGCGGGGTGCGGACGAGGGCACGCAGCAGTGCGGGCAGCGAGCCGGAGGCAGCCAGGGTGCGCAGGGCGGCGAAGTCCATGTGGGCGGGGACCAGTACGGTGTCGGGGCCGCGCAACGCGGTGTCGAACAGCTCCATGCCCTCGGGTACGGAGAGGCCGAGCATGCCGCCCTGGGCCATCCGCCGCTGGTCGGAGTCGTCCAGGTGTGCGCTCATGTCGGTGACCTGCCCCCACAGACCCCAGGCGAGGGAGGTGGCGGGCAGCCCGCTGGCGTGGCGGTGGCGGGCGAGCGCGTCGAGGAAGGCGTTGGCGGCGGAGTAGTTGCCCTGGCCCGGGGAGTCGAAGGTGCCCGCGCCGGAGGAGAAGAGGACGAACGCGGCGAGGTCGAGGTCGCGGGTCAGCTCGTGCAGGTTGAGCACCGCGTCCACCTTGGGGCGGAACACCGTGTCCAGGCGTTCCGGGGTGAGGGTGGTGATCACGCCGTCGTCCAGCAGCCCGGCGGTGTGCACCACGGCGGTCAGCGGGGTGTCCTCGGGGATCGTGCCGAGCAGTGCGGCCACCGCCTCGCGGTCGGCGAGGTCGCAGGCCACCGTGCGCACGGTGGCGCCCAGCGCGCCGAGCTCGTCCTCCAGCTCGGGTATCCCCGTGGCGTCCCTGCCGCGTCGTCCGGCCAGGACCACGTTGCGCATTCCGTGTTCGGTGACCATGCGCCGGGCCACCAGGCGGCCCAGCGAGCCGGTGCCGCCGGTGACCAGGAGGGTGCCGGTGGCGTCGGGGGTGCGGGGCAGGGTGAACACGTTCTTGCCGATGTGCCGTCCCTGGCTCATGTAGCGGAAGGCGGCCGGGGCGTGGCGTACGTCCCAGGTGTTCAGCGGCAGCGGGTGCAGCGCTCCCCGGTCGAACAGCTCGACCAGTTCGCCGAGCATCTCCCCAATGCGTTCATTGCCCGCCTCGTAGAGGGAGAACGCCTGGTAGGAGACGCCGGGATGGGTGGTCGCCACCTCCTCGGGGCTTCGCAGGTCGGTCTTGCCCATCTCGAGGAACCGGCCGCCTCGGGGCAGCAGCCGCAGCGAGGCGTCCACGGACTCCCCGGCCAGGCTGTCCAGCACCACATCGACACCCCGGCCCTGGGTGGCGTCCAGGAAGTGTGCTGCGAAGTCCACGGTGCGCGAGTTGCCGAGCCGCTGCTCGCTGATGCCGGTGGCGCGTACGGCGTCCCATTTGGCGGGGGCGGCGGTGGCGAACACCTCGGCGCCCCAGTGCCGGGCGAGCTGCGCGGCGGCCATGCCGACGCCTCCGGCGGCGGCGTGGATCAGTACGGACTCGCCGGATCGCAGACCGGCGAGGTCGCGCAGCCCGTAGTAGGCGGTGAGGAACGCCATCGGCACGGTGGCGGCCTGCTGGAACGACCAGCCGTGCGGGATCCTCGCCACGGTGCGGTGGTCGGCCACGGCCAGCGGTCCTACGGCGTCGGGGAAGAGCCCCATCACCCGGTCGCCGACGGTGAGCCCGGTTACTCCGGGGCCGATCTCGGTGACCACTCCGGAACCCTCGTTGCCGATGGTGGCATCGACCCGGTTCATGTCCAGCGCCACCAGGACGTCCAGGAAGTTCAGCCCCGCCGCCCGGACCTCGATCCGGACCTGACCGGCCGCCAGCGGTTCCAGCGCCGCGGGTGCGGGGCGCAGCGCCAGACCTTCGAGGGTGCCGTCGGGGCCGGGCTCCAGCCGCCAGGCCGCCGCGCCCGCGGGTGGGGTCAGCGCGCCGGTGGTGTCCGCGCGGGTGAGGCGGCGGGCGTAGCGGATGCCGTCGCGCAGGGCGAGTTGTGGCTCTCCGCCGGTGAACGCGCCGGACAGCAGGGCCAGGGACGCCTGCGCCCGGTCGGTGTCCACCAGTGTGATCCGCCCGGGGTTCTCGGCCTGGGCGGACCGGAGCAGACCGCATACGGCGGCGGCGGTGGGGTCGGTGAGCTCGCGGTCGTGGTGCACGGCCACCGCGCCGTGGGTGAGCACGAGCAGCCGGGTGTCGTCGAGTTCGGGGGCGGCCAGCCAGGTCTGGAGCAGTTCCAGCACCCGGCCGGTCACCTCGCGTACACCGCTCGCGCTCGGCTCCCGGCCGTCGCCGGCCAGGTCGAGGAGCAGCGCCTCGGGCACGCCCAGGTCGGCCGTCTCGGCCAGTTCGCGGATGTCCTCGGCGGTCGCCACCGGTACGGGGTGCGGGGCGTCCGGTGTGGTGTCGGCCGCCGGTGCCGGGAGCTCGTCCCAGCCGACGCGGAACATCCGCTCCCGGGTGGGGCTGGTGCCGGTGTCCAGCAGTTCGGTGGCCACCGGCCGGGACACCACGGAGCCGACGGTGGCGACGGCCGCGCCACCGGTGTCCGCCAGGTGAAGCGCCACTTCCTCGGGGCCGTTCGGTGTGATGTGGACGCGTAGCGCGGACGCCCCGGCGGCGTGCAGGGCGATGTCGCGGTAGGCGAAGGGCAGTGCCAGCGTGGCCTGGGCGGTGCCGAGGTCGCGGAAGGCGATCGCGTGCATGGCGGAGTCGAGCAGCACCGGGTGCAGGCCAAAGCCGTCCGCCGAGAGCCCCTGGTCGTCGGCCAGCGCGACCTCGGCGAACACCTCATCGCCCCGGGTCCACACCGCGCGCAGCCCCCGGAAGGCCGGTCCGTAGCCGTAACCGGCGGCGGCCATGTCCTCGTACGCCTCGGACACCCGCTCGCCGTCCACCGCGACCGCGCCGGCCGGTGGCCACTGGGCGAGGCCGGTGTCGGGTGGAGTGGCGGCGGCGGCCGGTGCGAGGACACCGGTGGCGTGCCGTGTCCAGGACGCCCCCGGTCCGCTTCCCGCCGCGCGGGAGCGTACGGAGAGCGGGCGCCGCCCGGAGTCGCCCGCCTCGCCCACGTATACCTGGAGGCGTGCGCCGTCGCCCTCGGCCAGGGTGAGCGGTGCCTCGATGACGAGTTCTTCGACGACACCGCAGCCGACCTCGTCACCGGCGCGCACCGCCAGCTCCACGAACGCGGCCCCGGGCAGCAGCACGGTGCCCGCCGCCGCGTGGTCGGCCAGCCAGGGGTGCGTACGCAGCGACAGCCGGGAGGTGAACAACACCCCGCCGGACTCGGGGAACTCGGTGACCGCGCCCAGCAGGGGGTGCTGGGCCGGTTCCAGGCCGAGCCCGGAGGCGTCGCCGAAGGTGTCGGTCGACTCCAGCCAGTAGTGGTGCCGTTGGAAGGCGTACGTGGGCAGGTCGATCCGGCGCGGGTCCGAACCGGCGAACACCGTGGCCCAGTCCACCGGCAGCCCGCCGACGTGGCCCTCGGCGAGGGAAGTCAGGAACCGCCGCGCACCGCCCTCGTCGCGCCGCAGGGAGCCCACGGCCACCGCGTCGGCCCCGGCGTCCTCGAACATCTGCTGCATGGCCGTCACCAGCACGGGATGGGCGCTGGACTCGACGAAGAAGCCGAAGCCGTCGGCGAGGAGTTCATGGACGGCGCCCTCGAAGTCGACCGGGTGGCGCGCGTTGCGGAACCAGTACTCGGCGTCCAGTTCGCCGGTGTCGAGCACACCGCCGGTGACCGTCGAGTAGAACGGGATGTGGCCGCGGCGCGGGGTGATGTCGGCGAACATCGCGAGGATACGGTCCCGCAACGGATCGACCTGGGCGCAGTGCGAGGCCACCGTCGAGCCCACGACCTGCGCCCGGATCCCGTCGCCCTTGCACCCGGCGACGAACTCCTCCAGCGCCGCCACCTCGCCCGCGACGGTCACGGCCGAGGGGCCGTTGCGTCCGGCGATCACCAGCCGGTCACCCCAGTCCGCCAGCCGCTTCTCCACGGCGTCGGGCGAGGCCGCCACGGAGGCCACCGCGCCCTTGCCCACCAGTTCCTCGGCGAACAGGGCGCTGCGCAGGACCACGATCCTGGCCGCGTCCTCCAGCGACAACGCGCCCGCCACATACGCCGCCGCGATCTCCCCCTGGCTGTGGCCGACCACCGCCGCCGGTTCGACCCCGGCCGCCGCCCACACCGCCGCCAGGGACACATGCACCGCGAACAGCGCGGGTTGCAGGATCTCGATGCGGTCCAGGGAAGGCGCGCCCTCGACCCCCTGGATCACATCGGTGACGGACCAGTCCAGGAGGCGGCCCAACGCGTCATCGCATTCGGCGAACCGGGCGGCGAACGCCGATGAGGAGGCCAGCAGTTCGGCCGCCATGCCCTGCCACTGCGAGCCCTGGCCGGGGAAGACGAAGGCGATGTGACCGGTGGCCGGGCCGGTGCCGCGGACCACATCGGGGGCGGGGGTGTTCTGGGCCAGTGCGGTCAGGCCGCGCAGCGCGGCGTCCCGGTCGGTGGCCAGCACCACGCCGCGCTGCTCCAGCGCGGCGCGCCCGGAGGCCAGCGACCAGCCGAGGTCCGGCAGGGCCACGTCGGGGCGTGCGTCCAGGAACGACAGCAGGCGCTGGGCCTGAGCGCGCAGCCCCGGCTCGCCCCGCCCGGACACCAGAAGTGGCACCGGGGCGTCCTGGAGCACGGGGGCGTCCTGGAGCACCGGGGCGTCATCCAGCGCCGGTGGCGAGGACGCCAGTTCGCCGGCCGCGCCCGGTGCGTCGGTCGAGCCGGTCGCGGGGCCGGGGTCGGCGGGCTGGAGGGCCGGGGCCTCTTCGAGGATCACATGGGCGTTGGTGCCGCTGATGCCGAAGCCCGATACGGCGGCCCGGCGTGGCCGTCCCGTCTCCGGCCACGGCTGTTCGCTGGTCAGGAGCTCCACGGCACCGGCCGACCAGTCCACCTGGGGTGTGGGCGCGTCCACATGCAGCGTCTTCGGCAGTACGCCGTGCCGCATCGCCATCACCATCTTGATCACACCGGCCGCACCGGCGGCGGCCTGGGTGTGGCCGATGTTGGACTTCACCGACCCCAGCCACAGCGGGCGGTCGCGGTCCCGGCCGTACGTGGCCAGCAAGGCCTGGGCCTCGATGGGATCGCCCAGCGCCGTACCCGTGCCGTGTGCCTCCACCACGTCCACATCGGCGCCCGACAGCCGCGCGCCGCTCAGCGCCCGGCGGATGACACGCCGCTGTGAGGGGCCGTTGGGCGCGGTGAGGCCGTTGGAGGCGCCGTCCTGGTTCACCGCCGAGCCGCGCACCACCGCCAGTACCGGGTGTCCCGCGTCGACGGCGTCGGACAGGCGCTCCAGCAGAAGCACACCGGCGCCTTCGGAGAACCCGGTGCCGTCCGCCGAGGCCGCGAACGCCTTGCACCGGCCGTCGGGGGCCAGTCCGCGCTGCCGGGAGAAGCCCACGAACGCGTCGGAGGCCGCCATCACGGTGACCCCGCCGGCCAGCGCCATCGAGCACTCGCCCGCCCGCAGCGCCTGCGCCGCCAGATGCAGCGCCACCAGCGACGAGGAGCACGCCGTGTCGATCGTCACGGCGGGGCCTTCGAGGCCGAGTGCGTAGGAGACCCGCCCGGACAGCACACTTCCCGCGCCACCGGTGAGGATGAAGCCTTCGAGCCCTTCGGGGACCTCGGCGAGGCCGGTGCCGTAGTCGTGGAACGCGATACCGGAGTAGACGCCGACGTCCTTGCCCCGCTTGCTGGTCGGGTCGATTCCGGCGCGCTCGAACACCTCCCAGGACAGCTCCAGCATGATCCGCTGCTGGGGGTCCATCGCCACGGCCTCCCGGGGCGAGATGCCGAAGAAGCCCGCGTCGAACTCACCGGCGTCGTGCAGGAAGCCCCCTTCCGTGGCATAGCTGGTGCCGGGGTGGTCCGGATCGGGGTGGAAGAGGTTGTCCAGGTCCCAGCCGCGGTTCACCGGAAAGCCGGAGATGCCGTCACCGCCGGTGGACACCAGCTCCCACAGGTCTTCCGGTGTGCTCAGCCCGCCCGGCAGCCGGCAGGCCATCCCGACGATGGCGATGGGGGCGGAGGTGGCCGCGACCGCCTTGTCGTACTCGTGCTTCAGCCGGGCGTTGTCCTTCAGCGAGGCGCGCAGGGCTTCGACGATCTGTGCGCTCTGGCTACTGCTCATGGCTGCCTCCCACCGCGTCGAGTGCGTTCACAACTGGGTTCCGTCGAACGCCCGTTGGACCAGTCCGGCGATATCCATTCCATCGATCAGGTCGAGCTCCTCATCGGCGGACGGCCGGCTGCCGTCCTGTGCGGCCGCTTCGGTCCTGGCCAGTGACCGCAGCGCGGCGAGCACTCCGGCCTCGCGGAACCGGCTGAACGGCACGGCGGCCAGTACGCGGCGGATCTCCTCCTCATCGGCCTCGGTGGCCTCGTCGTCGCCCTGGTCTCCCAGGAGCTCGGTGCGCAGGTACTCCACCAGCGCGGCGGGCGTGGGGTAGTCGAAGACGAGGGTGGCCGGCAGCCGGGTGCCCAGAGCGGCGCCGAGGGTGTTGCGCAGGTTCACGGCCGCGAGCGAGTCGAACCCCATCTCCTGGAAGGCGCGCAGCGGTTTGACGGCCTCGACACCGCTGTGGCCCAGCGCGCTGGCCGTGTTCTCGCGCACCACCTTCATCAGGGCCCGTTCCCGCTCGGCGTCGGAGCCCGCGGCCAGTTCGCGCAGGAACTCCGAGGCGGACTCGTCGGTGGCGTCGTCCGTACGAAGGCTGTCGACGATCTCCTGAACGCCCGGCAGATCACCGATCAGCGGGCTGGGGCGCAGCGAGGTGAACGCCGGGACGAACGCCGACCAGTCGATGTCCACCACGGCCACGAGCGTGTCGTCATGGCGGACGGCGTGTGTCAGGGCCGCCATGGCCGCCTCGGGCGCCATGGGCAGCACACCGCGGCGGCGCAGCTGCTCCTGGGCCGTGGCGTCGGCGGCCACACCGAAGCCGTCGATCACACCCCAGGCCACCGAGGTGGCCACCAGGCCCCTGGCGCGGCGCCGCTCGATCAGCGCGTCGAGCTGGGCGTTGGCCGCGCCGATCAGCCCCTGGCCACCACCGCCCCACACGCTGGCGACCGATGAGAAGACCACGAACAGGTCCAGCTCCCGATCGGCGAGGAGCGTGTCGAGATGCACCAGACCGTCGACCTTGGCCGCCAGCGTCTCCGCCAGTTCATCGGCACTGGTGGCATCGGTCTGCGCGATCCGCGCCAGGTCGGCGGTGTGGACGACACCGGAGAGCTCGGGATACGCGGCGGGGCCGGTGAGCAGCCGCTCCACCGCGTCCCGATCCGTGAGGTCGGTCAGGCACACCGTCACCTTCGCGCCCAGGCCGCTCAGCTCGTCCCGCAGGGCCACCACATGCGGCGCCTCCGGATCCGAGCCGACGGTCAGCACCAGGTGCTCGGCACCGGCACCGGCCAGCCAGCGCGCGGCATGCCTGCCGAGACCCTCCGTACCGCCGGTGACCAGGACGGTGCCACGCGGCCGCCACTCCGGCTCGGACACGCCGGTGGGCAGGGGATGGCCTCGCAGCCTGCGGACGAACGCGCCCGTGGCGCGGATCGCGAGCTGGTCCTCATCGCCCGGATCGGCCAGCGCGGCGAGCAGGGTCCGGGCGGCCCGGTCGTCGAACACGTCCGGGAGGTCCACCAGCGCCCCCCATCGGTCCGGCTGCTCCAGCGCCACGGCCAGACCGAGCCCCCACACCGCCGCCTGTTCCGGGGCGCTGAGCCGGTCCGCCGCGCCGGTGGTCACCGCGCCTCGGGTGGCGCAGTACAGGCGGGGTCCCGAGCCCGCCGAACCTGCCGGGCCCAGGTCGCCGAGGGCCTGGACCAGCGCCAACGTGGCCGCGGCCCCCTCGGTGAGCGTCGCGGAGCCGGGACGTACGCGCTGGTCGAGAGCGAGCAGGGACAGCACACCGCTGACGTCGTCGTGGTCCGCCAGCGCGCCGCGCAGCATTTCGGTGAAGGCGGCGCGGTCGGGTGGTTCCGGTCCGTCGAGCCGCAGGGTCGTGGTGCGCAGACCCTGGCGCTTCAGCACCGGGGC
Organism: Streptomyces sp. NEAU-174; assembly: GCF_052665095.1. Taxonomy (NCBI): domain Bacteria; kingdom Bacillati; phylum Actinomycetota; class Actinomycetes; order Kitasatosporales; family Streptomycetaceae; genus Streptomyces; species Streptomyces sp. NEAU-174. Next base: position 331,146 of record NZ_JBQTCE010000004.1, read on the forward strand.
CACCTGGGCCGCGTACTCCTCGTCCCGGCAGCCGTACGGCAGGACGACCAGCCAGGTGCCGGTGGGGACGCCGGAAGTGGCGCCTGGCAGTGGCTTCCAGGTGACCTGATAGCGCAGCCGGTCCGCCGCGGACTTCTCACCGCGCTTGCGCCGCCAGTCCGACAGCACGCCCAGCGCGCCGCCCACGGCGTCCAGCGCGGCACGGTTCTCCTCGCCGTCGGCCAGGTCCAGCGCCTCGGCCACCGAGCCGAGGTCGCCGCGTTCGACCGCGGCCCAGAACCGGGCGTCGACGGCGTCAGTGTCGCTGGGGGCACCGGCGGGGCCCCGGTCGGAGGCGGGCCGGGTGTCATGGAGCCAGTAGTGCGTGCGCTGGAAGGCGTACGTGGGCAGATCGGGGAGGTGGGTGGGCGGAAGGGCGCCGCCGAACAGAGCGCTGAAGTCGATGTGTACGCCCGCCACATGCAGCTGCGCGACGGCGGACATCAGCGCGCGGGATTCGTTGCCCTCGCGCCGCAGCGACGGCACCACCACGGGCCGTTCGGCCGTCTCTTCCGGCAGACAGTCCCCGACCATCGCGGACAGCACGGCATCCGGAGCCAGTTCGAGATAGGTGCTCACACCGTGGTCGGCAAGCGCCCGCACACCGTCCGCGAAGCGCACGGCGGAGCGCACGTGCTCCACCCAGTACTCGGGGGAACGCACCGTCTCCGTGTCCGCTAGTTGCCCGGTCACGTTGGACACGAGGGGGATCAACGGTGCGGCGAAGGACAGATCGGCGATCGCTTCCTGGAACTCCTGAAGCATGGGCTCCATCCGGGCGGAGTGGAACGCATGGGAGACCGCCAGACGCCGCGTCCGGCGCCCCTGCTCCGACAGCTCCCGCGCCACGCGCAGCACCGGCTCCTCATCGCCGGAGAGCACCACCGCCGCAGGGCCGTTCACCGCCGCGATATCCACCCCGGGCGCCAGAAGCGGGCGCACCTGGTCCTCTCCCGCAGCCACTGCCACCATCGCGCCGCCTTCCGGCAGCGCCTCCATCAACCGACCCCGTGCCGCGACCAGTACGGCCGCGTCCTCCAGCGACAGCACACCCGCCACATGCGCCGCCGTCACCTCACCCACCGAATGCCCACCCACGACATCCGGTACGACACCCCAGGACTCCACCAGCCGGAACAACGCGGTCTCCAGCGCGAACAGCCCGGCCTGAGCGAACACCGTCCGCTCCAGCAGCTCACCGTCCCCGAACACCACCTCCCGCACCGAACCGGAGACCCCGCCCGCGCTCAGCTCCCGGTCCAGCGCCTCACACACCGCATCGAAAGCATCCCGGAACACCGGGAACGCCTCGTACAGCCCACGCCCCATCCCCACCCGCTGACACCCCTGACCGGCGAACAACACTCCCAACCGACCACGCACCACCGCACCCGACACCACCCCTGCGGCTGACTCACCCCGCGCCACCGCCGCCAGCCCCGCCAACGCCTCCTCACGATCCCCCGCCACCACCACCGCACGATCCGACAACCCCGCCCGACCACAACCCAACGCAAGCGCGAACTCGCCCAGATCCTGATCCGGCCGTCGGTCCAGGAAGGACAACAGCCGCTGCGCCTGAGCACGTAGCGCACCCTCGCCGCGCGCGGACACCGGGAGAAGGGCCAGGCCGTCCGGCAGCCGCGGTGCGGGCAGGGCCGGGTCAAGGACGTCCGCGGGCTGCTCCAGGATGACGTGGGCGTTGGTGCCGCTCACTCCGAAGGCGGACACCCCGGCCCGGCGCGGGCGCCCCACCTCCGGCCACGCCCGCTGCTCGGTGAGCAGTTCCACCGCGCCCGCCGACCAATCCACCTGCGGCGTGGGCTCGTCCACATGCAACGTCTGCGGCAGCACCCCATGCCGCAAGGCCATCACCATCTTGATCACGCCGGCCACACCCGCAGCCGCCTGCGCATGACCGATATTCGACTTCAACGACCCCATCAGCAACGGCCGATCGCGGTCCTGGCCATACGTGGCCAACACCGCCTGCGCCTCGATCGGATCACCCAGCGGCGTACCCGTCCCATGCGCCTCGACCGCGTCCACATCGCCCGCCACCAACCCCGCCCCCGCCAGCGCCCGCCGGATCACCCGCTGCTGCGACGGACCATTCGGCGCCGTCAGACCGTTCGACGCACCGTCCTGGTTCACCGCACTACCCCGCACCACCGCCAACACCCGATGGCCATTCCGCTCCGCATCCGACAGCCGCTCCACCAGCAGTACGCCCGCGCCCTCGGCCCATCCCGTGCCGTCCGCCGAGGCCGCGAACGACTTGGATCGGCCGTCAGGGGCGAGCCCGCGCTGGCGGGAGAACTCCACAAAGGCGTCCGGCCCGGCCATCACCGTCACCCCACCGGCCAGCGCCATCGAGCACTCCCCCGACCGCAACGCCTGCCCCGCCAAATGCAACGCCACCAACGACGACGAACACGCCGTATCCACCGTCACCGCAGGACCCTCGAACCCCAGCACATACGACACCCGACCCGACAGCACACTGCCCGCGCCGCCGGTCATGAGGTAGCCCTCGGAACCGTCGGGGGCCGTGTCGAGGCGGCTGGTGTAGTCGTAGTTGACCATTCCGGCGAAGACACCGACGTCCTGGCCACGCAGCGAGGCCGGGTCGATCCCCGCGCGCTCCAACGCCTCCCATGACGTCTCCAGCAGCAGCCGCTGCTGCGGATCCATCGCCAGCGCCTCACGTGGCGAGATCCCGAAGAAGTCCGCGTCGAACTCGGCCGCGTCGTAGAGGAAGCCACCCCGGCGCGCGTAGCTGGTCCCCGCATGGTCCGGGTCCGGGTCGAACAGGTTCTCCAGATCCCAGCCCCGGTCAACCGGGAACTCCCCGATGCCCTCGGCCCCCGCCAGGACCAGCTCCCACAGGTCCTCCGGCGAGGCCACGCCACCCGGCAACCGGCAGGCCATCCCCACGATCGCGATCGGCTCGGTGGGATCGCCCGCCGTCCACGCCGATCCGGTCCGTCCGGTGTCCTGTCCGAGCAGCCGCGCGTGCAGGAACGACGCGAGCGCGGCCGGTGTCGGATGGTCGAAGGCGAGCGTGGTGGGCAGTTCGGCGCCGGTCAGGTCGCGCAGGCGGTTGCGGAGCCGGACCACGTTCAGGGAGTCGAAGCCAAGGCCCTGGAAGGCCCGTTCGCCGTCGATCGCCGACGCGTCGTCGTGCCCCAGCACGGCTGCCACGCTGCTCAGCACCAGATCCAGGACCAGCCGCTGCCGCTCGGCCTCGGTGCCGGAGATCAGCCGTTCGACGAAGGCCGTGGCGCCGCCGCCCTTGGGCGCCGTGGGTTCCGGCAGCGGGCGAGGACCCGGCTCACCCACTACAAGAGCGTCCGATACGGGGGCATCCGATACGGGGGCGTCCGGCCAGTACCGCCGGTGCTGGAAGGCGTACGTCGGCAAGTCGACCCCGCGCCGCGAGGTACCCGGGACCAGCGCGGTCCAGTCGACCGGGACACCACGGACATGCAGCCGAGCGAGCGCGGCCACGGCGGCGACCGGATCGGACCGTTCGCCGCCGTGCAACGTGGGCACGAACATGGCCGGGTCGGCGCCGTCGCCCAGCGCTTCCTGCGCCATGGCGGTCAGGACACCATCGGGGCCGAGTTCGAGGAAGGTCGTGACGTCCTGGGCGTGGAGTGTGGTGACGCCATCGAGGAAACGGACGGTTCTGCGTGCGTGCTCGACCCAGTAGTCCGGGGAGCACAGCTGGTCGGCGGTGGCCAACTCGCCCGTGACGTTGGAGACGATCGGGACCGCCGGAGGCGCGTACGACAGCCCGGCGGCGATGGCGCGGAACTCGTCGAGCATGCCGTCCATATGCGCGGAGTGGAAGGCATGGCTTACGCGCAGGCGCTTGGTCCGGTGCCCCTTGCCCGCGCATATCCGCTCGACGGCCGCCACCGCGTCCTGGTCGCCGGAGACGACGACGGAGGCGGGCCCATTGACCGCGGCGATGTCCACGGCGCCCGGCGCGTCGGCCAGCAGAGAGCGAGCCACCGACTCGGAAACGTTGAGCGCCACCATCGTGCCACCGGGCAGGGCCTGCATCAGCCGCCCCCGCGCCGCCAGCAGCGCGGCCGCGTCCTCGAGGGACAGCACACCCGCCACATGGGCCGCGGTCAGCTCACCCACGGAGTGGCCGACGAGGAAGTCCGGGCGCACTCCCCAGGACTCGTACAGCCTGAACAGCGCGGTCTCCAGCGCGAACAGCCCCGCCTGCGCGAACACCGTGCGGTCGAGCAACTCCGCTTCGGGGGCCCCGGGCTGGGCGAACGCGATGTCCCGGACGGGGTGTGCGACATGCCCCGCGTCGACCAGCTGACGGTCCAGGCGCGCGCAGGCCGCGTCGAAGGCAGCGCGGAACACGGGATACCGTGCGTGCAGTTCCCGGCCCATCCCCGGGTGCTGGCTGCCCTGCCCGGTGAACAGCACCGCGAGCCGACCAGGGCTCGGCACACCGCGCGCCACGGGGCCATCGCCCGGCCCGGCGATGGCATCCAGCCCGCTCAGCAGCTCCGCACGCGCCGAGCCCACGACCACGGCCCGGTGGTCGAATGCGGCCCGTGTGGTGATCAGGGAATGCGCGATGTCGCTCGGGTCGAGCTCCGGGTGGCTGCGGGCGAATTCCGCGAGCCGGGCCGCCTGGCCGTACAGCCCGTCGGCGGTCCTGGCCGAGATCACCCACGGTACGGCGGGGATCGCGTCCGGGTCCTCCGTGGCGGGCTCGACGGCGGTGGCCGGCGCCTGCTCCACGATCACGTGGGCGTTGGTGCCGCTGACGCCGAACGCGGACACCCCGGCCCGGCGCGGGCGCCCCGCCTCCGGCCACGCACGCCCTTCGGTCAGCAGCTCCACCGAGCCCGCCGACCAGTCCACCTCCGGGGTGGGGGCGTCGACATGCAGCGTCCGCGGCAGCACACCGTGCCGCATCGCCATGACCATCTTGATCACACCGGCCACACCCGCGGCGGCCTGGGCATGGCCGATGTTGGACTTCACCGAGCCCAGCCACAGCGGCCGGTCACGGTCCTGGCCGTATGTGGCGAGGATGGCCTGCGCCTCGATGGGATCGCCCAGCGCCGTACCCGTGCCATGCGCCTCGACCACGTCCACCTCGGCGGCCGACACACCCGCGCCGGCCAGCGCCTGACGGATGACACGCTGCTGTGACGGGCCGTTCGGCGCCGTCAGCCCGTTGGACGCGCCGTCCTGGTTCACGGCGCTGCCCCGCACCACCGCCAGCACCTGGTGACCGTTGCGCTCCGCGTCCGACAGCCGCTCCAGGAGCAGCACACCCACACCTTCGGCCCACCCCGTGCCATCGGCCGAGGCGGCGAAGGACTTGCACCGGCCGTCGGCCGACAGTCCGCGCTGGCGGGAGAAGTCCACGAAGGCGTCGGGCCCGGCCATCACCGTCACCCCACCGGCCAGCGCCATCGAGCACTCCCCCGACCGCAGCGCCTGCGCGGCCAGATGCAGTGCCACCAGCGACGACGAACACGCCGTGTCCACCGTCACCGCGGGTCCCTCCAGCCCCAGGGTGTAGGCCACGCGCCCGGACAGGACGGCCGCGGAGACCCCGGTGATCCGGTGCCCCTCGACCTCGTCCGGAACGTGGCGCAGGCGGATCGCGTAGTCCTGGGTGTTCATTCCGGTGAACACACCGATGGCACTGCCGCCCAACGTGGTCGGGTCGATCCCGGCCCGCTCGAACACCTCCCAAGAGGTCTCCAGCAACAGCCGCTGCTGCGGATCCATCGCCAGCGCCTCACGCGGCGAGATGCCGAAGAACTCGGCGTCGAACCCGGCGGCGTCGGGCAGGAACGCGCCGTGCCGGACGTAGGAGGTGCCGGGGTGGTCCGGGTCGCGATCGAAGAGCGCGGACAGATCCCAGCCACGGTCATCCGGGAAGTCGCCGACGGCGTCACCGCCATCGCTGATCAGCCGCCAGAAGTCCTCTGGGCTGTTCACCCCACCCGGAAAGCGGCAGCTCATCGCCACGATGGCGATGCCGTCGTCCGGAGTCCCGCGCGCGGGTACCGGGGCGGCGGGGGCGCTCGGCGACCCCAGCAGCTCGGTGCGCAGATGCCGGGTGAGGGCCCGTGGGCTGGGGTGGTCGTAGAGCAGGGTCGAGGGCAGCCGAAGGCCGGTGGCGGCGTTGAGCCGGTTGCGCAGTTCCACGGACGTCAGTGAGTCGAACCCCAGCTCCCGGAAGGCCCGTTCGGCGGCGATGCCGTCCGTCGACGAGTGTCCGAGCACCTGGGCGGCGTGGTGGGTGACCAGGTCCAGCAGCGTCTGCTCCCGCTCGGCGGGATCCACCGACTCCAGCCGCCGTACGAGGTCGGTCCGCGACGCTGCCGTACGGCTCACGACCCGGCGGCCCGGTGGCACCAGCTTGTGCAGCAGAGGGAGGACCGGAGCGGCAGCCGTGCTGGTGCTCTGTCCTTCACCACCTCGACCAAGCCCCGCGAGGTCCAGCCGGGCAGCCACCAGCGCGGGCGTGGCACTGCGCAGACCGGCGTCGAACAGCGCCAGGCCGGTCTCCTCCGACAGGGCGGTCACACCGAAGCGCCGGGTGTGCTGCCGCAGGTCGGCCGCGGTGAGATGCGCGGTCATCTCGCTGCTGAGCGCCCAGTGGCCCCAGGCGAGGGAGGTGGCCGGGAGCCCTTCCGCCCGGCGCTGCTGAGCAAGGGCGTCCAGGAAGGCGTTGGCCGCGGCGTAGTTGGCCTGTCCGGGGTTGCCGAAGACGCCCGCGGCCGAGGAGAACACCACGAAGGCCGCGAGGTCCATGTCGCGCGTCAGCTCATGCAGGATGAGGGCCGCGTCCGCCTTGGGGCGGAGGACGGTATCGAGCCGTTCGGGTGTCATGGCGGTGACCACGCCGTCGTCCAGGACCCCGGCGGTGTGCACGACCGCCGTGAGGGGCGCTTCGGCGGGGAGCGAGGCCAGCAGCTCCGCCACTGCGGTCCGGTCCGCGATGTCGCAGGCCACGGTGCGTACGGACGCGCCCAGCGCGCCGAGTTCGGACTCCAGCTCCGCCACGCCTTCGGCCGCGCCGCCACGGCGACTGACCAGCAGGAGGTTGCGTACGCCGTGCTCGGCCGCGAGGTGCCGGGCGAGCAGCCGGCCCAGTGCACCGGTGCCCCCGGTGATGACCACCGTGCCGGACGGGTTCAGCGCTCGCGGTGGCTCGTCCCCGCTCGGCGTGGCGCGCACCAGCCTCGGTGCGGATGCCACCCCGGCGGTGATGGCGATCTGCGGTTCGCCGGTGGCCAGGGCGGCGGGCAGCAACGCGCCGGAGGAGTCGTCCTCATCCATCGCCACCAGTACCAGCCGGTCCGGGGCCTCGGACTGTGCCGAGCGCACGAGCCCCCAGACCGCCGCGCAGATCGGGTCGGTGACCTCGCGCGTGACGATGACCAGCCGTGCATCCATCTCGGGTGCGGCCAGCCATGCCTGGACCCACTCCAGCGCCCGCGAGGTGAGCGCTCGGAGGCCGTGCGCGGTGTCCGTCAGGTCCACGCGTACGAAGGGTGGTACGGCGTCGCCGTGGTCGGCCAACGTTGTCAGCTCGGCCGGGCTCGTCACCGTCACCACCGCCGGATCCGAGGAGGCCGAGGATGCCGAGGGGGCAGGGAGGGGGAACCACTCCACCTCGAACAGCGCGTCCTGCGGATCCGTCCCGGCTGCCGACATCCATACGTCGTCCGGAAGCGGCCGCGACGTCACCGAGCCCACGGACCCGACCGCCTTCCCGGTGGAGTCCGCCAGTTGGAACGTCACACGGCCCTGGTCGTCCGGGCTGACGCGCGCACGCAGTGCGGTCGCGCCGGTCGCGGACAGGGACACCGTGCGGTAGGCAACGGGCAGGGCCGTTGCCTCGGCGTGCGTGTCGGCGTGGCATACGGCTTCCAGCAACGCGGGGTGGAGTGTGTAGCGCGCGGCTTCGGCCTGCTGATCGTCGGCCAGTTCCACCTCGGCGAACACGTCGGTGCCACGGGCCCACGCCGAGCGCAGCAGACGGAACGCCGGGCCGATGCCACGTCCGGCCCGTGCCAGATCGTCGTACACCTGGTCCACGTCGACGGGGGTGGCTCCGGGCGGAGGCCATGTCGCGAGGTCGACGTCGGGCGCGGCGGTGGTCTGGGCGAGCGTACCCGTGGCGTGTCGGGTCCAGTCCGTACCGCGCGACCCGTTGCCCTGCCGGCGGGAGTAGACGGTGAGGCGTCGTCGCCCGTCCTCATCCGCCCCACCGACGACCACCTGGAGCTGCACACTCTTGCCCTGGGGCAGCACGAGAGGGGCCTCGATCAGCAGCTCGTCGACGGCACCGCAGCCGACCTCGTCACCGGCGCGCACCGCCAGCTCCACGAAGGCCGATCCAGGGAGGACGGCCGTACCGGCCACCGTGTTGTCGGCCAGCCACGGGTGGGTGCTCAGCGACAGTCGGGAGGTGAACAACACCCCGTCCGTATCGGGCAGTTCCACCCAAGCGCCCAGCAGAGGATGCTGAGCACCGGCGAGTCCGACGGCGGTCACCTCACCGCTCCGGGGGCCGCTCTTGAGCCAGTAGTGCTGGTGTTGGAAGGCGTAGGTGGGGAGGTCACACGCGGTGTGCGCGGGTGCGTTGCCGAGCAGGGCGGTCCAGTTCACGCGGACACCACGTACGTACGCCTCGGCCAGGGAGGTGAGCACACGGCGCATACCACCCTCGTCCCGCCGCAGGGTCCCAGTCACCACCACCGGTCCGGCATCCGCCTGCTCTGCCGCCGCCTCAATGCTCATCGTCAGCACCGGATGCGCACTCACCTCAACAAACGCCCGGAAGTCCTCCTCCAGCAGCCGTTCTATGGACGGGGCGAACCGGACGGTACTCCGCAGATTCCGGTACCAGTACCCGCCGTCCAGCTCAGCGGTGTCCAGCCACTCCGCCTCCACCGTGGAGAAGAACGGAATACGCGAGGACACCGGCCGCACCTGCGACAACGACCGGGCAAGCTCCTCCTCGATCGCCTCCACCTGCGCCGTATGCGAGGCATAATCCACATCCACCCACCGCGCCCGCACTCCCGCCCCCTCACACTCCCCCACCAGCTCCCGCAACGCCTCCGGCTCACCAGCCACCACCACCGACAACGGTCCATTAACCGCCGCAACCTCAACCCGCCCGGCCCAACGGGACACCCACAACTCCGCCTCGCCCACACCCACAGCCAGCGACACCATCCCGCCACGACCCGACAAGCCCGCCGCGATCGCACGACTACGCAACACCACCACCCGCGCCGCGTCCTCCAGGGACAGCCCACCGGCCACATACGCCGCCGCAATCTCCCCCTGCGAGTGGCCCACCACAGACGACGGCACCACACCAGCCACCAACCACACCCGCGCCAACGCCACCATCACCGCAAACGACACCGGCTGCACCACATCCACCCGATCCAACGACGCCGCACCCTCAGCTCCGCGCACCACATCCACCAACGACCACCCCGTCAACGGATCCAACACCCCCGCACACTCAGCCAAACACTCCGCAAAGACCTCCGACTCTCCCAACAACTCCGCACCCATCCCCACCCACTGCGCCCCCTGACCAGGAAAAACAAACGCCACCCGACCCCGAACATCAGCCCTGCCCATCCCACCGCCCTCCACCACCGCCGCCAACCCCGCCAACGCCTCCTCCCGATCCCCCGCCACCACCACCGCACGATCCGACAACCCCGCCCGACCACAAGCCAGCCCCGCCGCCAGCTCCCCAACGCCCAACCCTGGACGAGCCTGCACGTACTCCAACAACCTCCGCGCCTGCCCCCGCAACCCCGCACCACCACGCCCCGACACCACCAACGGCACCACACCACCCGGAACCCCCCGCACCGACGCCACCTCAACCGCCACCTCCGGCGCCTGCTCCAAAATCACATGCGCATTCGTCCCACTCACCCCAAACCCCGACACCCCAACCCGACGCGGACGCCCCACCTCCGGCCACACCCGCTCCTCCCTCAGCAACTCCACCGCACCCGCCGACCAATCCACCTGCCGCGACGGCTCATCCACATGCAACGTCCTCGGCAACACCCCATACCGCAACGCCAACACCATCTTGATCACACCAGCCACACCCGCAGCCGCCTGCGCATGACCAATATTCGACTTCAACGACCCCAACCACAGCGGCCGATCACGGTCCTGGCCATACGTGGCCAACACCGCCTGCGCCTCGATCGGATCACCCAACGGCGTCCCCGTCCCATGCGCCTCCACGGCATCCACATCACCCGCCACCAACCCCGCACCCGCCAACGCCCGCCGGATCACCCTCTGCTGCGACGGACCATTCGGCGCCGTCAACCCATTCGACGCACCATCCTGATTCACCGCACTACCCCGCACCACCGCCAACACCCGATGCCCAAGCCGCTCAGCATCCGACAACCGCTCCAAAACCACCACACCCACACCCTCAGCCCACCCCGTGCCATCCGCCGAGGCCGCGAACGACTTGCACCGCCCGTCGGCAGCAAGCCCGCGCTGGCGGGAGAACTCCACAAAGGCCTCCGGCCCGGCCATCACCGTCACCCCACCGGCCAGCGCCATCGAGCACTCACCCGCCCGCAACGCCTGCCCCGCCAAATGCAACGCCACCAACGACGACGAACACGCCGTGTCCACCGTCACCGCAGGACCCTCGAACCCCAGCACATACGAGACCCGACCCGACACCACGCTCGCCGAGGTGCCGGTCATCAGGTGGCCTTCCAGACCGGCGGGGGCATCTGCCCCCTCGGTGGAGCCCACTCCGTAGTTCTGATGCATCATCCCGGCGAAAACGCCCACGTCCTGGCCGCGGAGGGAGACCGGATCGATCCCGGCCCGCTCCAACGCCTCCCATGACGTCTCCAACAGCAACCGCTGCTGGGGATCCATCGCCAACGCCTCACGCGGCGAAATCCCGAAGAACTCCGCGTCGAACTCCCCCGCGTCATAAAGAAACCCGCCCCGACGCGCATAGCTCGTCCCCGCGTGATCCGGATCCGGATCGAAAAGGTTCTCCAGATCCCACCCCCGATCCGCCGGGAACTCCCCGATGCCCTCGCCACCTGCCAGAACCAGCTCCCACAACTCCTCCGGTGAGCCGACCCCGCCCGGCAACCGGCAGGCCATCCCCACGATCGCGATCGGGTCATCGCCCAGACCCGTCCCCGCGACCACGGCCGAACCCAGGGCCGAACCCACGGCCGAACCCGGCGCCGAACCCGGGACGGTCGGCGCTCCCGTACCACCCAGCAGTTCCCGCCGCAGCAGGCTCCCCAACGCCACCGGTGTGGGGTGGTCGAAGGCGGACGTGGCGGGCAGGCGCAGCCCCGTGGCCTCGCTCAGCCGGTTGCGCAGCTCCACCACCGTGACCGAGGTCAGGCCCAGGTCGGTGAAGGCCCGCTCGGGCTCGACGGCCTGTTTGTCGGCCAGGCCCAGCAGGTCGGCCAGGTGTTCGCGGACGAGATCGGTGAGCAGCCGGTCCCGGTCGGCCTCGTGCGCGCCCATCAGCCGCTCCCGCAGGGCGACCGTGACGGCCTCGTCCACGGTGGCGGTACGCGCCGGGATGTCGATCAGGTCCTGGAGCAGCGGGGAGGTCGCCCCGGACCCGGTCCCGGACCCGGTCGGCACGGCGGTCGGGTCGAGCTTCATCGCGACGAGTTGGGCCTCGTCCACGGCCAGGGCGGCGTCCAGCGCCGCGAGCGCCTCCCGAGAGCTCAGGGCGCCGGCCGTCTCGTCGGTCTCCCCCTCCCACGGCCCCCAGGCGATGGACTGAGCCGGTACCCCTCGTACCCGCAGATGCTGGGCATAGGCGTCGAGGAAGGCGGCGGAGGCGGCCTCGGTGGTCTCCCCCGCCGCGCCCAGCACCCCCTTGGTCGAGGAGGACAGCACGAGCGCGGCGAGGTCGGCGTTCCGGGTGAGCTCGTACAGCGTCCTGGCCTCGGCGGCCACGCGCCCTTCCGACGGCTCGTCCACGGCCTCCCAGGCGTGGACGACCACGCTCAAGGGTCTGGTGGCCTTGGCCAGCGCCCGCCGCAGTTTGGTTCGGTTGTCCAGCTCGCACTCGACCAGTCGGACATCGGCTCCGGCATCGGTGAGCTGGCTGCACAGCTCGTTGGCCAGGCCACCCTGCCCGGGCGGGGCGATCAGCAGCAGTCGGCGGACCCCGTATCCGGTCACCAGCTGCCGGGCGATCGCCGCGCCGCGCCGGGTGTCCACTCCGGTGACGACGGCGGTGCCATGGGGGTCGAAGGCCAGGGACGCGTCCCGCTCGGCATCCGGCCCCGTGCCCAGGCCCACGTCCAGGGCCACGCGTTCAAGCCGTGGCAGCAGTACGACGCCCGAGCGCACCGCGCTCTGGGGCTCGCCCGACGCCACCGCCGCCAACAGCCCGCCCACACACGCCTCGTCACCCGGCTCGTCGAGGTCGACGATGGCGATACGGCCGGGATGAGCGGCCTGTAGGGAGCGCACCAGCCCCCACAGCGCGGCCCGCTCCGGGTTCGGCACGTCCTCGCCCGTGGCCGTCGCCACGGCGCTTTGGGTGGCCACCACCAGCAGCGCATCGGACAGCTCGGCGGAGGCCAGCCACGCCTCGACGTCCCTCAGGACACCCTCGGTGGTGTCCGTGGGGGCCGACAGCAGGGCCACGGCGGGCGGAGGGCTTCCGGCGGCCACCGCCGCTCTCAGGTCGGCCGTGTCGATGTACTCGCCCAACTCGGCACCGCCCGAGGCCCGCAGCGGACCGTCGAGCCCGGGAGCCTGCCGTCCGAGCAGGGCCCAGCGGCCGGGCCATGGCTGAGGGGCGGACGGCTGTGGGATCCACCTCGTACGGAAGAGCGCGTCATGGTGGGCGTTGCCGACCGCACGCAGCCGTGCCGGGCCGTCCAGCAGCCGGTGCCGGGTGACCTTGCCGGTCGCGGTGCGCGGGATCCGTTCGATCTCGTACAGCTCCTCGGGCACCTTGAAGTACGAGAGCCGCTCCCGGCACAGGGCGAGGGCCTGGGCCGGGTCGAAACCGCCGGGTGCGGGGACGACGAAGGCCACCGGGACTTCGCCGAAGACGTCGTGCGGCTTGCCCACCACGGCGGCGTCGGCCACGCCGGGCGCCATCCGCAGGACGTCCTCCACCTCGACGGGGTGGATGTTCTCCCCGGCGCGGATGATGAGTTCCTTGAGCCGCCCGGTGACCGTCAGATAGCCGTCCCGGTCGCGGCGGGCGAGGTCGCCGGTGTGGAACCAGCCGTCCCGCAGCGCCTCGGCGGTGGCTTCGGGCTGGTTGTGGTAGCCCGCCATGATGTTCGGGCCGCGGACCCACACCTCGCCCTCGGTCCCGTCGGGCACGTCCAGGCCGGTGCGGTGGTCGACCACCCGCAGGGCGAGGCCGGGGACGGGGAGTCCGCAGGAGCCCTCGACCCTGGGCCCGGTGGGCCAGTTGATGGCGATCGAGCCGGAGGTCTCGGTGCTGCCGTACGCGTCGATGAGCGGAGCCCCGAAGGCGTCCTCGACCGAGCGCCGCAGCGCCGCCGTGGTCACGGCGCCGCCGACCAGGCCCACCCGCAGGTCAGGGGTGGTGACTCCGGGCGCTTTGGAGGCGCGGACGAGATAGTGGTACAGCGTGGGGACTCCCGCGATGACCGTGGAGCGCTCCTGGCCCCAGAGCTCCAGTACGTCCTCGGCGGAGTGTCCGTCGGTGATCCGGGCGGTCGCCCCGACGGCGGTCACGGCCAGCACGCACACGATGTGGGAGAGGCTGTGGAACAGGGGCAGCGGCCAGAGCACACGGTCCTCGGCGGTGAGGCCGAGCGCGGGTACGTACGACGCGGCGACCGACCAGAGGCAGTTGCGCTGGGTGGCGAGCACACCCTTGGGCTTGCTGGTGGTGCCCGAGGTGAAGAGCATCCAGGCGATGTCGTCGAGGCCGTGGGCGTCGCGGGCCGGTGTGTCCGGCTCGGTGGTGGCGAACCGCTCGTAGGACAGGCTGCCCGCGGGGGCCGGGTCCTCCCCCACCACCAGCACGGTCTGTGGGCTCGCCCCGGGTCGCAGCCGGCGCAGCAGTGGCAGGTGGGCGGAGTCCGTGATGACGACCCGACTGCCGCTGGCGGTGAGCAGATGGTCCAGTTCGGCCTGGGAGACATGCGGATTGACCGGGACGCCGACTCCCCCGGCGCGGACGACGGCGAAGTAACTCTCCACCATCTCGACGCGGTTGCCGAGGTACATGGCCACGCGGTCGCCCGGCAGCAGGCTCAGCCCGGCCAGATGGCCGGCGAGCCGACGGGTGCGCGCCTCCAGCTCGGCGTAGCTGATGGCGCGCCGGCCGTCGGCGTAAGCGGTCTTGGTGCCGAAGCGGCGGCTCTGTTCGGTGAGGAGGTCCTGGATCGGGCGGATCAGTTCGGCGCGCAGCATGCCACCTCTCCCCTCCCTGCGGTCAGGGTTCCAGGTGACGCTTCAACGGCTTCACCCGTTCCAGCTTCACACCGGAAAACTAGGAGAATCCCCTGATTCACCCCCCTCATCCCCCCTTACTTCGTGATCACCAAACCCCCTTTGTCCCGGTCCGTTCGGCCGCCGCTGATAGCTTCGCGGCACCGGAGGAGGGAGGAGCGGATGTGCTCTGCGGGCTCTGGGCGGGGGCCGGACACGGGGCGGGGGCCGGACACGCCGGACGCGGATGTGCTCATCGTCGGCTACGGACCCATCGGCCAGGTGCTGTCCATCCTGCTGGCCACCCGGGGGTGGCGGGTGCTGGTCGTGGAGCGGTGGGAGAAGCCGTACACACTGCCGCGGGCGACCAGCTTCGACGGTGAGACGGCCAGGACCCTGGCGTCGCTGGGGGTGGGCGGTTCATTCGCGGAGATCGGTCTGCCGGCCGACGCCTACGACTGGCGGAACGCCGAGGGCAGGTCCCTGCTACGGGTCGAGCTGGCCGAGCGGGGTGCGCACGGCTGGCCGGAGACCACCACGATGCACCAGCCCGCGCTGGAGGCGGTGCTGTGCGCCCGCGCCGAGCGGCTGCCCAACCTGCGGGTACTGCGCGGTTACGAGGCGACGGGCCTGGTGGACGACGGCACCGGGGTGGAGCTCACGGCGACGGATACGGCGGGCGGGCGGCTGCGGTGCGGCGCCTCCTGGGTGGTCGGGTGCGACGGGGCGAACAGCTTCGTGCGCGACCACATCGGGGTGCGCCGGACGGATCTCGGCTTCTCCTTCGACTGGCTGCTGTGCGATGTGGTGCTCCATGAACCACGGGTGTTCTCCCCGCTCAATGTGCAGCACTGCGATCCGGCCCGGCCGACGACGGCGGTGGGCAGCGGACCGGGGCGCCGGCGCTGGGAGTTCATGCGGCTCCCCGGGGAGAGCGTGGCCGAGCTGAACCGGGCGGAGACGGCCTGGCGGCTGCTGGAGCGCTTCGATGTCACCCCGGAGAACGCCACCCTGCACCGGCACACCGTCTACAGCTTCCAGGCCGCGTGGGCGGACGAGTGGCGGCGGGGGCGGGTGCTGCTGGCCGGGGACGCCGCCCATCTGATGCCGCCCTTCACCGGTCAGGGCATGTGCGCGGGCATCCGGGACGTGCTCAATCTGTCCTGGAAGCTCGATCTGGTGCTGCGTGGCGCCGCCGGTGAGGCGCTGCTGGACACCTATCCGCGTGAGCGCGTCGAGCATGTGCGGGAGGCGATCGACACCGCGGTACGGCTGGGCCGCGTGCTGTGTGTGACCGACGCCGCCACCGCCGCGAGCCGGGACGCCTCGCTGCTCGCGGGCGGCTCCGACACCGGCCGGGACGGGCAGCACGGCGTCGCGGGTCCACCGCTGCGGACCGGGCTGCTGTACACCGGCATCGGCACGGCACCGGTGCCACCGGCCGGGGAGGTGATGTCCCAGGGCCGGGTGCGGCACGAGGGCGTGACCGGTCTGTTCGACGAGGTCGTGGGCACCGGTTTGGTGCTGCTGGGGTCGGCGGATCCGGCCGTGGCGCTGGAGGAGTCCCAGCTCACCTTCCTCACCGGGCTCGGTACACGGGTGGTGCACATGGTGGCGGAGGGCGCCGAGGCGGCACCGGGCGCCGCCGTCGACGTCGACGTCGACGAGGTGTATCTGCCGCTTATGAAGGCGGCGCGGGCACGCTTCCTGCTGGTGCGCCCGGACCACCACATCTACGGCGCGGCCCGCACCTCCCGTGAACTCACCGCGCTGGTCGACCGGTTCAGGTCCGGGCTGTTGAAGTGATGGGCTTGGGAAGAAGGCTAGAGGAAGTGCGGCAGATCCTGCCGCCGCTTGACGTTGACTTTACGGAACACCCGGGTGAGGTGCTGCTCGACCGTGCTGGCGGTGATGTAGAGCTTGGCGGCGATCTCGCGGTTGGTGTAGCCCTTGGCCGCCAGTAGCGCGATCCTCCGCTCCTGTGTGGTGAGCGCGGACAGCCCGTCCTGGCGCTGATCCGCGGACATCGCGGCCTCGGGGTCGATGGGGTCGAGCGCGGCTTCCCGGCACAGGTGCTCGGCCCCGGTCTGCTTCGCCAGGTGCCAGGCGCGATGGGCCACCCGGCGGGCGTTGCGCTGGTCGCCGGTGTCCTTGAAGGCGGTGCTGAGGTCGATCAGCGCACGGGCCAGCTCGTAGTCGTCGCCGCTGTCCTTGAGCATGTCGACGGCCTCGGTGAGCAGTTGTGGGCGGCGGGTGACCCGGCTGACCGCCGCCAGGGTGCGCAGGGACAGCCCGCGGGCCCGCGAGGGGCCCGGGAGCAACCGGGCCATCTGCTCCCGTACCAGCCGCTTGGCCTGGTCCTGGTCGTCCTGTGCCAGCCATGCCTCGGCCGCGCTGGTGCGCCACGGGACCACGTCGGCGCCGGGTGGCTGCCAGGTCTCGGCGAATCTGCCGCAGGCCAGGAAGTCCGCGAGCGCGGCCTGGGGATGGTGGGTGGCCAGCCGGTAGTGGCCCCGGGCGTGCAGATAGTGGGCGCCGTGGCGGCTGTGCAGGGCCTGCTCGGGGATCGGCTGCGCCACATACTTCTCCGCCTGCTCCAGCCTGCCGGAGCGGGTGGCGGCCAGGATGGCGCAGCCCAGCACTCCGGCCAGGCCGACTCCCCAGCCCTGGGGCGGTACGAGGGCCATGGCGCGGGCCGCCAGGTCGTGCGCGGAGATCAGGTGCCCCTGCCGCAGATGGGCCTCGGCGCGGATGGCCAGGAACCTCCCCTGCCAGGCGACGGCCTGGTGGGCGGCGGCCGCGGTCTCGAGCTTCTCGCACCAGGCCAGGACCTCCTCCAGGCGGCCCGCGTACAGCAGCGCCCGCAGGGCGAGCGCCCCGGATTCGGCGTTCCACAGCGAGCCGTGGTCGAGGTGGAAGGTGCGCAGCAGCAGTTCGGCGCGGTGGGTCAGCTGGTCCTCGCGTCCGCGGGTCAGATCGTCGGCCAGGGCGACCGCCGAGGGCAGCCATGGGTCGTGGCAGGGGGCCGCCTCCGGGGTGGCGGCGGCCACCGAGTGGGCCAGTTTCCGCAGCCCGGTGTGGAGGGGGTACGCCATCGCCGCCCAGTTCGTCAGGGGGCGGATGTCCTCGGTTCCGGAGCCGGCGCCCCGGTGGGCGCGGGTGCGCAGGGCGTCCAGCAGGGCGGTCAGCTCATCGAGCGCACCGGCCTCGGCCAGGCCCAGCACCAGTTCCGAGACCTCCCGGCGGTCCAGGTGGCCCGCGGTGAAGTCGCGTAGCTGGGGGCGGAGATGGCGGACGGCGACCTGCGGTTTCAGCTGCCATTCCAGTCTGCTGAGCCGGGCGCGGATGCGGGCCGCGGTGGGGTCGTCGGGCCGGGTGTGCTGGGCGAGGTCCAGGCAGCTGAGCGCGGTGCTCACATCGCCGGTCGCCAGCGCCTCGTCGGAGGCCGTGATCAGCACCTCGGTGGCGCGGTCGGCACCGGGGTCCCCGGCGCTCAGCAACTGCCCGGCCACCGTCAGCGCGGGTGCCCCGGCCTCGTGCAGCAGCTCGGCGGCCGCCCGGTGCAGCGCGGCCCGGCGGTCGGCGGGCATGTCGTCCAGTACGGCGGTGGCGGCCACCGGATGGCGGAACGCCTGGCCCTCGGTGAGCAGTCCGGCGCTGACCAGGGCGTGCAGGGCCCAGCCGGTCACCGTGGCATCCACCCTGGCCAGCCGGGCCACGTCCGCCACCGGCGCGGCACCGCCGAGCACGGCGAGGGCGCGCACCACGGACAGCATCGACGGCCGGGAGTGCGCCACGAGCTCGAGCAGCGCCCGTCCGTAGCCTTCGGGATAGCAGGCGCCGCCCGCCTGCTGATCGATGATCAGGGCCTGCACGGCCAGCGGGTTGCCGCCGCTGATGCGATGGAGCTCCGCGGTGAGCCGGGGCGAGGCGGTGTGCGGGCCGAGCAGCCGGACGGCCAGGGCGTCGACTCCGCCGCGGCTCAGTGGCCGCACGGCGATCCGGTGGGCGTTGGGGCTCTGCGAGAGCAGCCCGGCCAGCAGGGGCGAACGCGGCCATCGCAGGGTGTGGTCATCGGTGAGGAGTACCAGGATGCGGGCGGAATGCAGCCAGGGGGCGAGGCCGGCGAGGAAGTGCAGCGAGGGCGGGTCCAGGTAGTGGGCGTTGTCGACGCAGATCACCAAGGGGGTGGTCTCGGCCAGCTGGGCCAGCTCCATGGCGAGCTTCTGGAAGACGTCGACGACCTGCGTCTCCCAGCCGCCCCCGGCTAACCGCCCGTCGGTGACGGTGTGTTCGACCGCCGAGGCGAGCAGCGCGCGCACCCGGTCCCGGCTGGGCGGGGGAATCGTCATGCCGTGGAAGAGCTGGGTCACCACGCCGAACGGCAGAAGGTGCTCGCGGAGCGAGGCGGTGGCCCTCAGCACGCGGGCGCCGCCCGGTTCGAGGGATTCGAGGAACTCGTGCACCAGCCTGCTCTTGCCGCTTCCCAGCGGCCCGTCCACGACGGCCAGCTGCCCCTTGCCCCTCGTGGCATCGGCGAGCAGCCGGCCCAGGCCCGCCAGGATGTCATCGCGCTCGACCAGATCGGGGAGCGCCCCGCCGGGCGCGCGGCCCCCCTCGTTCTCCCGGTTCTCCCGGTCCTCCTGGTCCCTCCGGAAACCGATCGCCGACCGACCGGCGCCGACCGTGGAATCGTGGCATTCCAACAAGCTCACAGGCATCCCGCTTTCTGACATTCCTCCATCCGCGCGGCCGCTCATGGGGCGTGCCCTCGCGAAAGCGCATGACGAGCAGGCAGAACTCCTCAGTGGCACAGGTGCGTTGTCCACCCTTGAGGCCCGTGGCCTACCGCCAGGGGGGGAGAGAAATGGATCAGGGAAAGACGCGAGCCGGCCGGAGTCTTGTGTTTCAACAGCATGCGAACAGCGCGTGGTGGCTGCGACATGCACCGAATAGGGGGCGACATGCACCGGGTAGGGGGCACTTTCGGGTCCTATGCGTAGGTCCCGGCGCACCGCACTGTCAAGCGAGTGAGTTGTATATCACGAAACGATCACGCCGTACTTTTCGGCCGATGCTACGTGGCCCTCGTCGCCGTGGGAAGGCACCGTACGGACGGTATGGGCGAGGGGGTGGGGTCGGTGATTGGGCCGAAAGTCGACGGTGCTTGCTGGGTTCCGCGTACGGGGGGTCGGCGTGCCGCCGCTGGGCGAGACCGGCCCATGCGGACGGGTTCCCCGCCCGGCGCGAAGGGGGATCAGGTCACCGCGGCTGAGGTGGCCTGATCCCATGGAGGTGGGCGCCTCACATCACTCCGCTGGTGTCAGACCAGCTGGACCGCCTGCTCGTACGAGGGGCGCGGCAGCCGGTCCCGGAAGGCTTCGGGGCTCGGGTAGCCGATGTTGACCAACAGGAGCGACCGCCACCGGCCATCGGGGAAGAACTCCTTGTCGATCGCCTCGGCGTTGAATCCCTTCATCGGCCCGGCCGCCAGCCCCGCCGCGCGGACGGCCAGTACGAAGTAGCCCGCCTGGAGTACCGCGTTGAAGTCCATGTGGGACTCGCGCAGTTCCTGGTTGGCCTCCAGCATCTGCTGTAACTGCGGGTTGGACGGCGCCAGGAACGGCACATACTCCGGGTAACGGGTGTCCGCGGCGAGCACCGCGGTGACCGGGGCCGAGGCGGTCTGCTCCTGATTGGGCTGCGCCACCCCGGGCAGCAGCCGCTGCTTTCCTTCCTCGGTGCGTACGTACAGAATGCGCAGCGGATTGATATTCGCCGACGTCGGAGCCCATTTGAACAGTTCGTAGATGGCCCGCAGACGGTCGTCGCCCACCGGCTTGTCGCTGAAGTCATAGGCCGTCTTGGCCTCGGTGAAGAGAAGTTCCCGCCCCTCGGGTGAGAGTGCGTACAGGGCCTGATCGATATCGGGGGCCAGGGTGCTGTCCGACATGGCCGTTCCAACTCCTTACTCAGGTAGGGCGATTGCGCCCACAGCGTACGCGTACGAGGTGTGCGGTGGCCGGGGACTCGGTCAGGTGGGCCGGTCGCGCGGGCCGGTCGCGTGGGGCAGGTGGTGTGGTCTACCGCCGCGCGGATCATGTGTGGCACGCTCTTGGCATGATGCCGACCGCACGTCACATCGGAAAGCAGGCGTTCCCTTGAGGGCCGCCCCTTGAGGGCCGCCGTGCTGACCGAGCCCGGCGCGCTGTCCGTGGTGTCCGTGCCGGAGCCGTCCTGCGGACCGGGGGATGTGCTGATCCGTATGCGGGGCACGGGGCTGTGCGGCTCCGATCTCGCGGTGCACACGGGACGCCGGCGGCCACCGAGCCTGCCCTGGATCCTGGGCCACGAGGGGACGGGGCGGATCGTCGAGCTGGGCCGTGAGGTCAGCGGTCCGCAGATCGGCCAGGACGTGGTCATCGAGCCGGACTACTGCTGTCTGACGTGCGAACCCTGCCGCGCCGGGCGGACGTCGGCCTGTGCGGGACGGGCCGCCGTTGGGCTGACCGTGCCCGGTCTGCTGAGTGACTACGTGGTCGTCCCGGCCGCGTTCGTATGGCCGGTCGCCGCGCATCTGCCCCTCGAGGACCTGGTCTGTGTGGAACCCGCGACGGTGGCACGGGCGGCGATGCGGCGGTCGGGGATCGCACCGGGGCAGAGCTGCCTGGTGATCGGGGCCGGTTCCCAGGGTCTGCTGCTGTGCCAGGCGCTGGTGGGGCACGGGGTGACGGTGTTCGTCCAGGAGCCCAACAAGGCCCGGCTCGACCGCGCGTGCTCCCTCGGCGCCACGCCCTTGCCGCCGGACGTGGACGGACTGCCCTGTCTCTTCGAGACCTCCGGAGCCCCCGGCGTCGTCGAGCAGGGGCTGCGACGGCTCGCCAAGCACGGCACCGCCGTACTGATCGGGATGAACACCGCCCCGCTCGGGGTCTCGCCGCGCGATCTGGTGGCGGGCCAGATCACCCTCATCGGGAGCATGATCTACGACCACCCGGTGGACTTCGCACAGACCGTCGGCGCCCTGGAGTCCGAGGCCCCGCCCCGGCTCGGCGCCGTGGTCAGCGACGGTTACCCCCTCGACGACGTACAGGAGGCATTCACCGCGGCGTACACCGCGTCGGGAAAGGTGTGGGTCGATCTGTCCTGAGGCGCCCGAGCTGTCCTGAGGCGCCCGAGCGGCGGCCGGACCGGCCGGCTCACCCGGCAGGCGCGTCCAGACGCAGCACGCTCCCCTCCCCGTTGGCCGATACGAGGAGGGCCCCGTCCGGCGCGACGGCGAGCCCGGCGAACTGGCGCGGACGGCCGGGGACTCCGGGAATCGGCTTAGGTTCGGTGCGCGTGATCCCGGGCGGCAGGCCGACCGCCAGATCCTCGGCGTCGATCCTGCTCTCGCCCGTGGCGAGCGAGATCGCCCGCAGCCGCCGGTGCGCGACCTCCACCGTGAACAGCTCGTCGCCGCGCACGGCCAGCCCCTGCGGTTCGCCGAGCCCGTCCGCCACGACCACGGCCTCGCCGTCCTCCAGCCGGAGCACCGCACCACGCCGGTCGTCGCTCACATAGCAGCGCCCTCGGCCGTCGAAGGCGATGTCCAAGGGGTGGCCGAGTCCCTCGGCGAGCACGCCGGCCGTGTCGGTGTCATCGATGCGCAGGACGCGGCCGGCACCGGTCTCGGCGACCACGAGGGCGCCGTCCGGCGCTACGGCGATTCCGGTGGGCTGGTCCAGCCCGGTCGCGCGCACCCGCGTGGTCATGCTCACGGGGTCGTGGGTGCGTACATCGCCGAGTTGTGACGTGAGGTGCAACAGCCCGTCGTCGGCGGTGACGTTGTGCACGGCGTACATCAGCTCATGGGTGGTGACACCGGGCTCCTGCCCGTCATGGCCGGTGGCATCGGGGCTCGCCAGCCGGAAGTGGTCGGCCGCGTACACCGTGCCACCGAGGTCGACCGTGATGCCGAAGGGCCCGTCGAACCCCTGCGGTACCACCACCCGGGTCCGGCCGTCGGTGTGCACCTCCGCGATCCCGCCACTGGCGAAGCTGGACACGAACATGCGGTTCTCGTGGTCGAACGCGGCGTTGTCCAGCCCCACGACGCCGGTGGTGACGACCGACCGGGCCCCGGTGTCGAGATCGATACGGGTCACCAGCCCGGCCCTGCCACGGGACAGGACGACGAGGACGCCACCCCGGTCGAACCGCACCGCGACCGGGTCGTCCACCTCCTCGGCCACCAGCTCGGGCACCCCGCCGTCGGGCGGGATCCGCCAGACCTGGTCGCGCATCATCTGCGGGTAGTACAGACAGCCGTCCGGGCCGAGTTGCATCGCGTTGCCCAGGGCCAGGCCGTCGGTCAGCACCGTCGGATCGCCGCCGTCCGGGAAGAGCTCCATCAGGCGGCCGTTCATCCTCATCTCGTTGACGAAGAGGCGGTCGCCGACGCAGGTGATGCCGTTGGGCACCGACACCTGGTCGGAGACGAGCGTGTACTCGCCCTCGGAGCCGCGCCGCCACACCCGGCCGGGGGTCAGATCGGCGATGTACATCGAGCCGTCCGCCCCGAAGGCCAGATCGTCCGGGGCCTCCACCGGACCGTCGAGCGGCACCACCACCTCGATGTCACCCGAGGCCGGGTCCACGGCGCTGATCTGCCCGCCGAGGAACTGCGCCACGTACAGCCGCCCGTCGGGGCCGAAGGTGACGCCGTTGGAACCCCACAGCCGGTTCGCCCGGGTGAGTCGTCGCACCTCCAGACGGTCGCTCGTGGCCCGCGTACGGCCCGTGTCGTCGAACCGGCTGGGGTGCATCGTCGCTCCTTGTACGTAAGTGGCACACATCGGCGTCAGGGGACCAGGACGTCGTCCATGCCGCCGTCCGCGCGCCAGCGCCTGAGCAGTTCGTGGAAGGCGATGGGCCCGTCGCCGAAGGACTCGCTGCGCTCCCTCGGCATGCCCTCGTTGTTGTAGTAGCCGGGGGTGCACTCGGCATGGAAGGCGTACAGGTCCGCCGCCTTCTCACGGATGGTGGCGCGCCACGCCGACTCGGCCTCGGCGGTCGGCTCGACATAGCGGGCCCCGCGCTTGCGCGCCTCCGCGAGCACCTCGGCGACATGGACGGCCTGCTCATCGAGGATGTGCACATAGTTGACCGAGCTGGCGTTCTGTAACGGGCCGAGCTGGAAGAGGTTGGGGAAGCCGTGGCTGTAGAAGCCGTGCAGGGTCTTCGGGCCGCCGCTCCAGGCTTCGGTCAGGGTGACACCGCCCCGGCCGTGCACCGGGAGGAGTCCGGAGGTGACCCCGGAGACGCCGACCTCGAAGCCGGTGGCGAAGATGACGCAGTCGACCTCGTACTCGGTCCCTCCGACCACGACCGCCTTCTCGGTGATGCGCTCGACTCCCCCGTGGTCGGCGGTGTCCACGAGCGTGACATTGGGCCGGTTGAAGGTGTCCAGATAGGTGTCGCTGAACGTGGGGCGCTTGCACATATAGCGGTACCAGGGCTTGAGGGCCTCGGCCGTCGCCGTGTTCTCGACGATGGAGTCCACCCGGTCGCGGATCCCGTTCATCTTCTGGAAGTCGGCGAGCTCGTAGAGGCGTTCGCGCTCCTGGGGCGGGAGGTCGGCGTAGCTGTCGCTCGGAATGAGCTTCTGCTGCAACCGCGCGGTGCTCGTCCAGCCGTCGCCCACCAGGTCCTCGTCCGCCTGACCACCGGTGACGACGGCGAGGAAGTTGTCCCTGCGGCGCCGCTGCCAGCCGGGTGTGAGCGACGCGGCCCAGCCCTCATCGGTGGGGCGGTTGCCGCGCACATCGACCGAGGACGGCGTGCGCTGGAACACATACAGCTGCTCGGCGTCCCGCCCCAGATGTGGCACGACCTGGATGGCGGTCGCGCCGGTGCCGATGAGGGCCACGCGCTTGTCGGCCAGTTTGCGCAGACCACCGCTCGCGTCGCCGCCGGTGTAGTCGTAGTCCCAGCGGCTCGTGTGGAACGTATGCCCCTGGAAGGTCTCGATCCCGGGGATGCCGGGGAGTTTGGCCCGGCTGAGTGTTCCACTGGAGATGACCACATAGCGCGCCCGGATGCGGTCGTCCCGGTCGGTGTGCACGGTCCACTCCAACTCGCTGTCGTCCCAGCGGAGTTCGGTCACCTGAGTCTGGAAGTGGACATCGCGGTAGAGGTCGAAGTGGCGTCCGATCGCCCGTGCGTGCTGTCTGATCTCCTCGCCGGGCGCATAGCGCCACCGTGGTACGTAGCCGACCTCCTCGAGCAGGGGCATATAGACGTAGGACTCGATATCGCACTGGACACCCGGATAGCGGTTCCAGTACCAGGTCCCGCCGAAGTCCCCGCCCTGCTCGATCACGCGGATCTCCCGCACACCGGCCTGCCGCAGCCGCGCACCGGCGAGCAGACCGCCGAATCCGCCCCCGATGATCAGCACCTCGACCCGGTCGCGCAGCGGCTCCCGGGTGAACCCCGGCTCCACATACGGGTCTTGTGCGTACGAGCCGAACTCCCCGGCCATGCGCCGGTATTGCTTGTTGCCGTCGGGGCGGATCCGGCGGTCGCGCTCGGCCCGGTACTTCGCCCGTAAGGCGTCCGGGTCGAATCCCAGCTCCTCGGGGTCCATGGAGGTGGTGGCGGTGGGCGGGCGGTGGGGGGTGGGCATAGGGCGTCCTCGGACCTCTGGCGTCGGAAGGTGTGCGGGGCTCGGATGCCGTCCGGAGCTCGGATGCCATCCGGGGTGGCGTTGACCGGCGGCTGATCGGTCGGCGACTGACTGTCCGGCGACGGCGACTGATCGGCGACGCCGGCTCAGCCTCACAGAAACGTTCCCAGTGCGCAAGATTGCCCAACGGGAAAGAATCGGCCTTCTCCCGTATGCTCAGCGGGGATGACTACCGGTCTGCGTGAGCGCAAGAAGGCGGCGACCCGCCAATCACTCCACGACGCCGCCGTGCTCCTCGCCGCCGAGCACGGCGTCGAGAGCCTCACGGTGGAGGCCATCGCCGACGCCGCCACCGTCTCCCGGCGCACCTTCTCCAACTACTTCGCGAGCAAGGAGCAGGCGCTGCTGCACCACGACCGGGCGCGCACGGTCCGGCTGGTCGAGCTCATCCGCGCCCGCCCGGCCCGGGAATCCCTGACGGCGGCGGTCATCGGCGCCGCCGAGCAGCACTGCACCGAGTTCGCGGCCGATCCGGAGCAGGAGGAGCGCTACCGGAGCCTGCGCCTGCACCCGGCGCTGCTGCCCGAGCTGGTCGCCACCTACGCCGCCGCCGAACGCGATCTCGCCATGGCCGTCGAGGAACGCCTCCCCGCCGGACCGGACACCCCCCTGCGGGCCCAGATCCTCGCCGCGACCCTCCTCGCCGCCTTCCGTGTCGTCGGGCAGACGGCGCTCGAGCGCCGCGAGCGCGACGTCGTGGACCTCCTCCGGCAGGCGCTCGCCATCACCCGCGAGGGCTTCCGCTGACCGGTTTTCCCTGGCCGCGCGGGCCGCGACGGCAAGCGTGGCCGGATCCGAGCGGCCCTCGATAGGCAGCGTCTATCGAGATGATCAGAATCATATCTTGGCCCTTTTGACCCGCCCGGTTCTACCGTCGTGTTCATGGCATTGACAACGCGGCCGGAGCAGCGTCCGACGCGGGCGGAGCGGCGGCCGTCCATGGCGCTCAATTTCTGGCAATCGACCCTCGGCAAGAAGATCGTCATGGGCGTGACCGGTCTGATCATGATCGGCTACCTCTGCGCCCACCTGCTCGGAAACATGAAGATCTTCTTCGGCCCCGGGGAGTTCAACGCCTACGGACACTGGCTGCGGGTCATGGGAGCCCCCGTTCTGCACCATGAGTGGGGCCTGTGGATCGCCCGGCTCGTCCTCCTGGCCGCGGTGGTCCTGCACGCCGTGTCCGCCTACCAGCTGAGTCGGCGCGACATCAAGGCCCGCCCGCAGAAGTACGTCCACACCAAGCCACGGATGAGCTATGCCACCCGCACCATGCGCTGGGGCGGGGTGATCCTGGGCCTGTTCATCGTCTGGCACATCCTGGACCTCACCACCGGCACCACCCACTCCGGCGGATTCCAGGAGGGCCATCCGTACCAGAACGTGGTGGACACCTTCTCCACCTGGTACGGGAACGTCATCTACATCGTGGCGATGCTGGCCATGGGCATGCACGTCCGGCACGGCTTCTGGAGCGCCGCGCAGACCCTCGGCGCGGGCAACCACACCCGTGACCGTGCCCTCAAGGCCATCGCCAACGCCCTGGCCGTCGTTCTCACCGCCGGGTTCATCTCCATACCCGTCGGTGTCATGACCGGAGTGGTGAGCTGACCATGACCTCGTACAGCGAGTACAGCGAATACACCGAGTACACCGTCGGCGAGCCGATCCAGGACGAGCGGGCCCCCTCCGGGCCGGTCAACGAGCGCTGGGACACCCGCCGCTTCGAGGCCAAGCTGGTCAACCCCGCCAACCGCCGCAAGCACACCATCATCGTGGTGGGCACCGGGCTGGCCGGTGGCGCCGCCGGCGCCACCCTGGCCGAGCAGGGCTACCACGTGGTCCAGTTCTGCTACCAGGACTCGCCGCGCCGGGCCCACTCCATCGCCGCCCAGGGCGGGATCAACGCGGCGAAGAACTACCGCAACGACGGCGACTCGATCCACCGGCTGTTCTACGACACCGTCAAGGGCGGCGACTTCCGCGCCCGCGAGTCCAATGTCCACCGCCTGGCGCAGATCTCGGTGGAGATCATCGACCAGTGCGTGGCCCAGGGCGTGCCGTTCGCCCGGGAGTACGGCGGTCTGCTGGACACCCGCTCCTTCGGCGGTGTGCAGGTCTCCCGCACCTTCTACGCCCGCGGCCAGACGGGCCAGCAGCTGCTGCTCGGCGCCTACCAGGCGCTGTCCCGCCAGATCGCGGCGGGCAATGTGGAGATGCACGCCCGCACCGAGATGCTGGACCTGATCGTGGTCGACGGGCGGGCGCGTGGCATCGTCGCCCGCGATCTGGTGACCGGCAAGATCTCCACGTACTTCGCCGACGCGGTGGTGCTGGCCAGCGGTGGCTACGGCAACGTCTTCTATCTGTCGACGAACGCCATGAACTCCAACGCGACCGCCGTCTGGCGGGCGCACCGGCGCGGCGCGTACTTCGCCAACCCCTGCTTCACCCAGATCCACCCGACCTGCATCCCGCGCTCCGGGGACCACCAGTCGAAGCTGACCCTGATGAGCGAGTCGCTGCGCAACGACGGCCGGATCTGGGTGCCCAAGGCGAAGGGCGACACCCGTCCGGCGGCCGAGATCCCCGAGGACGAGCGCGACTACTACCTGGAGCGGATCTATCCGTCGTTCGGCAATCTGGTGCCGCGCGACATCGCCTCCCGCGCCGCGAAGAACGTCTGCGACGAGGGCCGTGGCGTCGGCCCCGGTGGCCAGGGCGTGTATCTGGACTTCGCCGACGCCATCGCCCGGATGGGGCGCAAGGCGGTCGAGGAGAAGTACGGCAACCTCTTCGACATGTACGAGCGGATCACGGCGGAGAACCCGTACGAGGTCCCGATGCGCATCTACCCCGCGATCCACTACACGATGGGCGGGCTGTGGGTCGACTACGACCTCCAGACCACCGTGCCGGGGCTGTTCGCGATCGGCGAGGCCAACTTCTCCGACCACGGCGCCAACCGGCTCGGCGCCTCCGCGCTGATGCAGGGCCTGGCCGACGGCTACTTCGTCCTGCCCTCGACCATCAACGACTATCTGGCCCGCAACCCGCACAAGGACGAGGTCGACGCCTCGCACCCGGCGGCCGTCGAGGCGGTGCGCGAGACCGAGGACCGGCTGGCCAGGCTGCTGGCCGTGGACGGCGACCGCACCCCCGACTCCTTCCACCGCGAGATCGGCGAGCTGGTCTGGGAGTTCTGCGGCATGGCCCGCACCGACGAGGGGCTGCGCAAGGCGCTGGACCGCATCCCGCAGATCCGCGAGGAGTTCTGGCGGCGGCTCAAGGTGCCGGGCACCGGTGAGGAGTTCAACCAGTCGCTGGAGAAGGCCAACCGGATCGTGGACTATCTGGAGCTGGCCGAGCTGATGTGCCTGGACGCCCTGCACCGGGCCGAGTCCTGCGGCGGCCACTTCCGCGAGGAGTCCCAGACCCCCGACGGTGAGGCGGCCCGCCGGGACGAGGAGTTCTCCTACGCCGCGGCCTGGGAGTTCACCGACACCGGCGCCGCCCCCGTGCTCCACAAGGAGCAGCTGACCTTCGACTACGTCCACCCCACTCAGCGGAGCTACGCATGAAGCTCACCCTGCGCGTCTGGCGCCAGAAGAACCCCGACACCCCCGGTGCCATGGCCACCTACGAGCTCGACGGCGTCTCCCAGGACATGTCCTTCCTCGAGATGCTCGACGTCCTCAACGAGGAGCTCATCGTCAAGGGCGACGAGCCGGTGGCCTTCGACCACGACTGCCGCGAGGGCATCTGCGGTGCGTGCAGCCTGGTGATCAACGGTGACGCCCACGGTCCGGAGCGCACCACCACCTGCCAGCTCCATATGCGGTCCTTCCAGGACGGCGACACCATCGACATCGAGCCGTGGCGCGCCTCCGCCTTCCCGGTCATCAAGGACCTGGTGGTGGACCGCTCCGCGTTCGACCGGGTGATCCAGGCCGGTGGCTACATCACCGCCCCGACCGGGGCCGCGCCGGAGGCACACGCCACTCCGGTGCCCAAGGCGGACGCGGACTACGCGTTCGAGCACGCCGAGTGCATCGGCTGCGGCGCCTGCGTGGCGGCCTGCCCGAACGGCGCGGCGATGCTGTTCACCTCGGCCAAGGTCAACCATCTCAATGTGCTGCCCCAGGGCTCTCCGGAGCGGGAGACCCGGGTGCTGGACATGGTGGCCCAGATGGACGCCGAGGGCTTCGGCGGCTGCACCCTCACCGGTGAGTGCGCCACGGCCTGCCCCAAGGGCATCCCGCTGTTCTCCATCACCGCGATGAACAAGGAGTGGCTGCGAGCGACCCGCAAGGTCAAGCGCTGACCCAGAAGGTCAAGCGCTGATCCCACTCCCCCAGAACGGCACCCCTCGACAACGCTCCGTGGATGGGGTGTCCAGGCGGCGGAGGTCTTTCCGGACGCTAGACCTCCGCCGCCGCCCGCACATCCGGGCGGTGGCTCCGGTGGCAGGGGATCACATACCCGCCACCGGGCCGCTAGGTTGAGCGCATGTACACCATGCGACTCTCCCGCCGGGTGAACGCCCCGCGCTCCGCCGTCTACCGGGCGCTCCTCGACGCGAGCGCCGTCGCGGCCTGGCGGGTGCCCGAGGGCATGACCAGCCGGGTGCACGAGTTCGACCCCCGCGAAGGGGGCGCCTTCCGTATCTCCCTCGTCTACGACGACCCGGCGAGCGCCGGCAAGTCGGGCGGCCATACGGACACCTACCACGGCCGCTTCACCCGGCTGGTGCCGGACGAGCAGGTGGTCGAGGTGCTCGAGTTCGAGACCGCGGACCCCGCCCTGCGCTCCACGATGACGATGACGACCACGCTCACCGACGCGGCGGGCGGCGGCACGGACGTCCACCTCCTGCACGAGGGGATCCCCGACGCCGTACCGGCCGCCGACAACGAGCTGGGGCAGCGCATGGCCCTGGACAAGCTGGCCGAGCTGGTCGAGACGGGCCGGGCACCTCGGTAGGAGGTCCCGCGGCTACCGCCGGCCGCGCTCGAAGAACGCCTGGGCCAGGCCGTCGAGCACATGGCCCAGGCGGCGGTCGAAGGCGTCCCGCGGATCGGTGGGCCGGGGTGCCTCCCGCAGGGCACGCGTGGAGAGCGGGTACTCGCCGCTCTCGGCGGCCTTGTCCAAGAACGACGGCCCGGGCGCTGCGGTCTCGCTCTCGTCGGCCCGGCGCTGTCGGGCCTCGTGCCGGCGGGCCTCGGCGAAGGCATGACCCTGGACGAACGCGAGCAGGGTCCGCCAGGCGTCGAGCATCTCTCCGCTGTCCAGCCCATGGCCGTCCAGGAGGGCCAGGGTGGACTCCGTCATCGCCAGCGTGCCCGGCCCGAAGTCCTCGGCGTTGAGGGCGTGTCGGGCCAGCCAGGGGTGGCGCAGGGTCACCTGGCGGATTCGGTGGGCCGCTGCGGTGAGATCGGCACGCCAGTCGCCGGTCGGGGGCGGGGCGGTGGCCTCGGCGCTGACCCGGTCGACCATGAGGGTGATCAGGTCGTCACGGCTGTCGACATAGCGATAGAGAGACATGGCGCCCGCGCCGATGTGCTCGGCGACCTTCCGCATGGTCACCGCGTCGAGCCCTTGGCCGTCCGCGACCTCGATGGCGGCGGTCGCGATGACCTCGTAGGACAGGGCGGCTCGCGCCGCCTTCGCCGGTTGCGCGGCCTTCTCCCAGTTCACCATGGACAGGATCGTACGCTAGCGTACGCTGTACTCGTTGCGTACGTCGTACATGACCCGTACCTCGTACTCGACGCATGCCCTCCACGGCCCCGCACCGCCCCGACCCCCGGAGCGCCACCATGGACAACACCACCGCCCCCGCCCCCGACTGTGATGTGCTGGTCGTGGGCGCCGGTCCGACCGGCCTCACCGCCGCCTGCGAACTCGCCCGGCGCGGCGTCAGCGTCCGCGTCGTCGACAAGGCCACCGCCCCCTTCAACGGCTCACGCGGCAAGGGCCTGCAACCACGCACCCTGGAAGTCCTGGACAACCTCGGGGTGGCCGGGCGCCTGATCGCCCTCGGCCGCTTCCGTCTGCCGGTCCGGTTCCACAACGCCGACGGCACCTTCCAGGACGTCGACCTCAGCGGCGACGCCGAACCGACGCCCGACAGCCCGTATGCCCGCACCCTGCTGATCCCGCAGTGGCGGGTGGAGGAGACCTTGCGCGAGCGCCTGGACCAGCTGGGCGCCACGGTGGAGTGGAACAGACCGGTCGCCGATCTGGTGCGGCACACCGGCCATGTCGAGGCGGTGTTCGCCGACGGTGCGCGCGCCACGGCCCGCTATGTGATCGGCGCCGACGGCGGCTCCGGGGCAGTCCGGCGCCTTCTGGATGTCGCGTTCCTCGGCGAGACCGACGAGGACGAGCGGATGCTGCTCGGCGATGTCCGGCTGGACGGCCTGGACCGCGACCACTGGCACATCTGGCAGGGCCCCCAGGGCGGTTCGGTCGCGCTGTGCCCGCTGCCGGCCACCGACACCTTCCAGATCCAGGCGCCCGTCGCCCCCGGCGACACCGGTGAACCGACCCTCGAGACCTTCCAGCGCATCGTGGACACGCTGATCGGGCCGGACGCGGTGCGGCTGCGCGAGGCCACCTGGCTCTCGCGCTGGCGACTGAACGTCCGCATGGTCGACCGCTACCGCGTGGGCCGGGCCTTCCTCGCCGGGGACGCCGCACACATCCACTCCCCCGCCGGCGGCCAGGGCATGAACACCGGTGTCCAGGACGCCGTCAATATCGGCTGGAAGCTGGCCGCCGTGCTCCACGGCGGCGACGAGTCCCTCCTGGACACCTACCAGGCCGAGCGGCTTCCGGTGGCGGCGGCCGTACTCGGCCTGTCCTCCCGCCTCATGGGACAGGGCATCGGCGAGCATGGCGAGGACACCGAGCGGATGCTACAGCTGGGCCACACCTACCGTGGCGGGCCGCTCGCCCCTGCCGGGTCCGCCGAGGCGGAGGGACCGAGCGCCGGGGACCGCGCACCCGACGCCCCCTGTCACGGGGCCGACGGGCGGCGGGTGCGGCTGTTCGACCTCCAGCGCGGCGGTCACTGGACCCTCTACGGATTCGGGGTACGGCCCCGGCCACCGCACCCCTCGGTCCGCGCCGTGGCCATCGGCGGCGAGATCACCGACACCGGCGGCCACGCCCGGCGGGCGTACGCCGCCACCGACGGCGAGTGCGTCCTGGTCCGCCCCGACGGGCACATCGCCATCCGCACCCACGATCACGCGGCCATCGACGCCTATCTGCGCCCCGCCCTGCCCCAGGCCCCGTAGGCCGGTGTCAGCCCGGCTCATCCGGGGTACGGGCCTCCGCTCAGCCGGCCCGATCGTCGTCGAAGCCGTTCAGATGGGCGGTGAGGTCGTCCATGAAGCGCGCGAGCAGGCGGCCGAAGACCTCGCGGTCCTCGGGGCTCCAGCCGGCGAGGGCGGCGCTGAACCAGCCGAGTACGGTCCGCATATAACGGTCGGTCGCGGCGGCCCCCTCGACGGTCGGCTCGATGAGCCGGGCGCGCTGATCGTCCGGATCGGTGACCCGGCGGACCAGCCCCCGCCGTGCCAACTCGTTGATCTGCCGGGTGACATGGGGCCCGACCACCTGCAACCGCGCGGCGATCTCCCCCACCCGCAGTGGGGTGCCCGCCACGTACAGGGCGACCAGCACCGACATCGCGGGGCGGTCCACGGATATACCGGCGGCCTCCATGGCGCGCTCGGCCACCCGGCCCCGGGTCACGGCGCCGCTGAGCTGCGTCAGACGGGGCAGCATGGCCAGCAGGTCGTGTTCACCGCCGCCGCCCTGCCCGGCCTCCGGTCCCTCGGCGGTCATGCCCGGCCTCCACATCTACCTAAGTTAGGTATATAGTCTTCTCATCGACCCCGAACCCCCGGGGCTTTTCACGCCTTGAAAAAGGATACCTGAGTTAGGTATGTGACGGGCCCTCCCCCGGGAGGGCCGGAGAGGAGCGCCCATGGGCGCCAACATCACGCCGCGGCGTACGGTCCTGGTCTCCGGCGCCAGCATCGCCGGTCCCGCGCTGGCCTACTGGCTCCGCCGGTACGGCTTCGCGGTCACCCTCGTCGAGAAGGCGGCGGCGCTGCGCGGTGGCGGCTACCCCATCGACATCCGCGGCACCGCCGTCGAGGTCGTCCGGCGGATGGGGGTGCTCCCCCGGCTCCGGGAGGCCCACGTCGGCATCCGCCGGATCTCCTTCCTCGACGAGCAGGGCGACCCGATAGCCGCCATCCGGCCCGAGGCCATCTCCGGCGGCGTGGAAGGCCATGACCTCGAAATCCCGCGCGGAGAGCTGGCCGAGATCCTCTACAGTGCCATCCGGGACGACGTCGAGATCCTCTTCAACGACTCCATCGCCACCCTCCACGACCACGACGGCGGGGTGGACGTGACCTTCCGCGGCGGCGCCCGGCGCACCTTCGACCTAGTCATCGGCGCCGATGGCATCCACTCGCACACCAGGAGCCTGGCCTTCGGCCCCGAGGAGGGCTACCACCGCTACCTCGATCACTGCTTCGCCGGGTTCACCATGCCCAACCACCTGGGGCTCGCACACGAGGGGCTCACCTGGAACGTCCCGGGCCGGACCGCCGTCCTCTACGCGCCCCGCGACGACGACCGGGTGCACGCCTTCCTCAGCTTCCTGCGCCCCGACCCTCCCTTCACCGCATTCCGCGACCCCGCCGCCCAGCGCGACCTCGTGGCCGGGGTGTTCTCCGGCTACGGCTGGGAGGTCCCGCGGATGGTCGCCGCCATGCGCGACAGCGACGACCTCTTCTTCGACGTGGTCAGCCAGATCCATATGCCACGGTGGTCCACGGGCCGGGTCGCCCTCGTCGGCGATGCCGCCTACGCGCCGTCGTTCTTCTCCGGCCAGGGTTCGAGCCTGGCGCTGGTCGGCGCGTACGTCCTCGCCGGTGAGCTGGCCGCACACGCCCACCACGACGACGCCTTCGTGGCGTACGAGCGCACTGTGCGGTCGTTCGTGGAGCTGAACCAGGCCCTCGCCGGTGAAGGGAGCGCCGGTATCTCCCCTCGCACCGCCGAGGATCTGGCCCGGCGCAACAAGGCGCTGCGCGAGCCGTCCGCCGTGCTCAGCAGTGCCGGCCGGGACGTGCATTCGGCGCTGGCCCTCCCCGGCTACGACGGCCACGACGCCTCGTGAGGTCGGCGCCGCGTCAGCCGGTGGCGCCGATGGCCGAGCTGGGGCCCGAGCCGGAGCCCACGATGGACGGCACCCGCTCGGCGGTGTCGAGGGAGTAGGAGTAGGACGCCTTCGGGTCGAACGCGGTGCCGCCGCTCTCGTTGCGGCCTGAGGTGTTGACGAAGACGTTGCCGCGCTGGACCAGGGTGGCGGTGGCGTCCTTGATGACGGGGTTCTTGAAGCCCTGGAAGTAGCTGTTCTCCAGCACCATCCTGGTGTTCCCCCGGGCGTAGTTGCCGTAGGAGGAGTTGATGTCCGTGCCGGGGTCGTCTTGCAGGTAGTTGTTGTACAGATGCGCGTGGGCGATGTTGTCGGCGGACGGGTTGCGCTGCTCGCTCTCGCGGAACCAGTTGTGGTGGATCGTGATGTCGGCCGTGGTGTTCTCCGTCCAGCCAATTCCGAAGCTCTTGTTGTTCTGCTGGAGCCGGTTCCAGGACACCGTGAGGTAGGTGGTGTCCTTACGGCTGTCGATCAGCCCGTCGGCCATATGCCGCAGCTCGTTGTGATCGATCCACACATGGTGGGCACCGTCCATCTGGATGGCGTCCCAGTCGTGCTCCTTGTCGTTCCAGGCGCCCTCGTAGGAGTCGCGGATCGTCAGATTCCTGATGATGACGTTGTGCACGCCCTGGCCCAGGAAGAAGCCACCGCCCACGATCTGGCCCGACGTGCCCGAGCCCACGATCGTCTTGTCAGAGACGACCTTGATCTCCTTGCCCTTGGGGTCCATGGTGATCGCCGCGGCCACGACGATGACGTACGGCTCGGGCGCGGTCGCGTACTTCTCGAGATCGGCGAGCGTGCGCACGGTGACCGTACGGCCGTCCCGGCCCCCGTACGTACCGTTCTGCCCGAGCGCGTCGACCGACGCGAAACCATCGGCGACATCGGCCTTCCAGGACGCGGCGGCCGCTCCCCGCCCGCCCTCGGCGAACGCCCCCTGCCCCGGCAGGGCGACCGCACCGGCCAAGGCCAGGGCTCCGACGGCCACCCCGAGCACACGGCGCCTGCCGCGCCCCACCCCTCGACGTTCGGCTTCCATGGCCCCTCACTCCCACTGCTCGACGACTCCTGCCGTGCGACTGTCGCCACCGCGCACCACGAGGTTGCCGGGTCGGTCGATCGTCCTGTGGCCGGATTCCCACCCCGTCTTGCCCACGCCACGACGCGCTGACAGACTCCGGCAGCAAGCGCTTACCGACGGACGCACCACACCCATGAGTCGCCCCGGAGGGAACAGTGAGCCAACACGGTCGCAGGCAGGTGTTACGGACCGGCCTCGGCGCGGTCGCCGGATCGACGGTGCTCGGCGCCATCGGCGGCGCCACCCCGGCCTCGGCAACACCACGGCCCGACGGGCCACTTGGGGCTGGTGGCGCGGTGACACCCGGCGAGCCGGAGCCGGCCCGGGCGGACCTGCCATGGGTGGCCGACCTGGGTGACGGGCGCTATCAGAACCCGGTGCTCAACGCCGACTGGTCCGACCCCGACGCGATCCGCGTGGGCCCGTACTTCTACCTGGTGGCCTCCACCTTCAACCGCGTTCCCGGACTGCCCGTGCTGCGTTCGGTCGACCTCGTCAACTGGACCGTCATCGGACATGCCCTGACCGAGCTGCCGCCCAAGGACCACTTCAGCGAGCCCAGGCACGGCGAAGGGGTGTGGGCCCCGGCCCTGCGCCATCACGACGGCAAGTTCTGGATCTTCTACCCCGACCCCGACTTCGGGATCTTCATGGTGACCGCCACCGACCCACGAGGGCCGTGGAGCACACCGCGTCCGGTCAAGCCGGGCAAGGGGCTGATCGACCCGTGTCCGCTGTGGGACGACGACGGACAGGCGTATCTGGTCCACGCGTGGGCGAAGAGCCGCAGCGGCATCAACAACCGGCTCACCCTGCACCGTATGAGCCCGGACGGAACCGCCCTGCTCGACGAGGGCCGGATCGTGATCAACGGCGACGATCTGCCCGGCTACACCACGCTGGAGGGCCCGAAGCTCTACAAGCGGGACGGCTGGTACTGGATCTTCGCTCCGGCCGGAGGCGTCACCAACGGCTGGCAGTCGGCGTTCCGCTCCCGCTCCGTCTGGGGCCCGTACGAGGACCGCGTCGTGCTCGCCCAGGGCGAGACCCCCATCAACGGGCCGCACCAGGGCGCCTGGGTGACCACCGAGGGCGGCGAGGACTGGTTTGTGCACTTCCAGGACCGCGGGGCCTACGGACGGGTGGTGCACCTCCAGCCGATGCGGTGGCGCGCGGACGGCTGGCCGGTGATGGGCACCGACGACGGCAGTGGCCGGGGCGCGCCGGTGCTGGTGCACACCAAGCCGCGGGTGGAGGGGCGGACGGAGGTGACCGCCCCGGCCACCGGCGACGACTTCACCGGGACGGAGCTGGGGAAGCAATGGATGTGGCAGGCGAACGCCGATCCGGCGTGGTGGTCGCTGCGCCGCCTCCCGGGCCGGCTCGCGCTGGTCTGCCGGCCGAGCCCGGTCGCCCATGACCTCCGGCTGCTGCCCAATGTGCTGGCCCAGCGGCTGCCCGCCGAGTCGTTCACCGCGACGACCTCGATGAGCCTGTCCACCGCGACGACGGGGTCCCGGGCCGGGCTGGTGGTTCTGGGTGAGACCTACGCCTGGGTGGGCCTGCGCCACGACGGTGACCGGATCGTCCTCGTATGCCGCACCGCGGCGCGGGACGCCGCCGAGGTGGACGCCGTCACGCCGGTGCCGCTGCCCAGGGGGCGCTCGCTCGTACGGCTCCGGGTGAGTGTGCGGCCGGGTGCGGTGTGCCAGTTCGCGGCCGATGTGGACGGGCGGGGGTGCACGCCGCTCGGAGCGCCGTTCCCGGCGACGGCGGGCAAGTGGATCGGGGCGACGCTGGGGCTCTTCGCCACTGGTCCGGCGACCGGGAGCACGGGTGGCGCGACGACCGGGCGCGCGGGTGGCGTGGCGACCGGCGGCACGGACGATGTGGCGACCGGACGCACGGGCGGTACGGCGGAGTTCGACTGGTTCCGGGTGGGTCCGATTTCCTCGTAGATGGCCGATGACGGGCGGTTCGGGACCAGTCCCCGCGGATTGTGGTGCCCTGTCTGCCGGAAGGGGCGCTCATAAGGGCGCCCCACGGAAGCCGGGAGGAACACCATGCACCAGCGCCTCGCCGCCACGGCAGCCATGTCCGCGGCCCTCGTCGCCGTACTCGCCAGTGCGCCCAGCGCGTCAGCCGGGCCACGATCACATCCAGGCCACCTGGGTCTTCAACGGCCGGCTGTACGACAGGGTGCCTCCACTTCAACCCCGGCCCCGGCGACTACAAGTTGATCATCGGTGACAAGGCCACCATCACCAGCCTCACCTGGCGCGGCGAATGCGACTTCTGAGCGGGCCGGCTTCCCCTGCCGCAGCGCGGCGCCGACCGGGGCGTCGGACTCCCAGCGGACGCAGTAGTTGACGCTTCCCCTGTTGGCCATGACCTGGTCCCAGCCGTAGTTGCGGAAGCCGTAGAGGTCCGGATAGGTCGACTCGACATGGTTCCACACCTCGCCCAGTGGCTATACGAGGTTCGCGGGCGGGTTCCAGTCGTCGGCGACGCGCGACGGGGCGGCCGTCGCGACACCGGGCGCGGCGACCAGCGCGGCCAGGGCGGCCAGGGCGGTGGCCAAGCGCGCGAGGAATGAGCGCACTGTGAACTCCCTTGAGTGGCTGACAGGTTGTCAGCCTCGGGTCGCCGCCACGGTCGCTTCGGTTGCCGCTGTGGGCGGCCCTCGGGGAGCATCGGAACGGACCTGGGCGACGAGCGCGGCGGCCACGAACGACGCGACCAGCGGCCTGGAGGTCGTTCCGGGCGACGGCTCCCACACGGCCTGGACATCGCGCCGGGCAACAGCCCCCCGCCCAGCCTGGACGTCATGCCGGGCAACAGCCGTGGCGTGCGGCCCGCTCACACCGGCCGGGTGGCCACCACCAGCCGACAGCGCGGGCTGCCGTCCGCCCGGCGGCCGAGGTCCTCGAGCGCTCGCAGCTCGACCTCGAACCCGGCCCCGATCAGCTCCTTCCACACGTCCCCGAGGCGAAAGGTCCGGTAGTACATCACAAAGGACGGCCGCCACACCGCGTTGCGCACCCGCATCGCGGTGTCGAACGCCAGGAGCGACCAGTAGGGCCGGGACCCCGGGCGGGCCGGTGCCACGATCGGGAAGGCGAACCGGCCGCCCGGGCGGAGCACGGAGTGGACCTGGGCGAAGAGCCCGGGCCGCTCGCGCGGCAGGAAGTGGCCGAACGCCCCGAAGCTCACCGCCAGGTCGAAGACCGGCCCGAACGGGAGGGCGCGCGCGTCGGCGCGCACCCAGTCCGTGCGCGGGGCGTCCGGCACCGTCCGCGTACGCTCCCGGCCCACGGCCAGCATGCCCGCGCTGAAGTCGACGCCGGTGATCCGCTCCCGGCACACCTGGCGCAGCACGCCCATGCCCGCACCGGTCCCGCAG
The DNA here is from genome assembly GCF_052665095.1 of Streptomyces sp. NEAU-174. Classification (NCBI taxonomy): domain Bacteria; kingdom Bacillati; phylum Actinomycetota; class Actinomycetes; order Kitasatosporales; family Streptomycetaceae; genus Streptomyces; species Streptomyces sp. NEAU-174. Next base: position 370,144 of record NZ_JBQTCE010000004.1, read on the forward strand.
CACACGTCGAGGCCGCTGCCGAAGGGCCCGAGCGGGCGCAGGGCGCCGGTCACGGAGTCCAGCACCGAGGCCGGTGTCCGGTACCCGGTGTGGTCGAACTTCGGGGCCAGCAGATCGTAGCCGCGCTCGACGGAGGACAGCGCCTGGACGACGAGTTCGGGGAAGGTGGGGCCCTGGCCCTGAGGTGCGGACATCGCGCTCAGCATAGAGCCCACCGGGGCAGGGCGGCCTGTCGAACTTATGGACAGCGCGCCGATGGCGTGCTGTGATGCGCGACAACGATGTCAGGCACCACCCGTCTTCCTCGGCACCCCACCGACAGGAGCCGCACGATGCCCCTCGACCGACGTCGCTTCCTCCGCACCAGCGCCCTCACCCTCGGCGCCCCCGCGCTCGCCGGACACCTGGCCACGGACGCCGCCGCATCCCCGGCCCGGCGGCCGAGGGCCCCGCTGCCCGACGCCTTCGACCGGCTCCCGTCCGGGAGCATCACCCCGCGCGGCTGGCTGGCCGAGCAGCTGCGCCTCCAGCTCCACGGCCTCTGCGGCCGGTACGAGGAGCGCTCGCACTTCCTCGACATCAACGCCACCGGGTGGACCCACCCGGACCGGGACGGCTGGGAGGAGGTGCCCTACTGGCTGCGTGGCTATGTCCCGCTGGCGGTGGCGACGCGCGACCAGGCGGCGCTCGCCAACGCCCGCCGATGGATCGACGCCATCCTCGCCACCCAGCAGAGCGACGGCTTCTTCGGGCCGCGCTCCCTGCGGACGAAGCTGAACGGCGGCCCCGACTTCTGGCCGTTCCTCCCCCTGCTGATGGCCCTGCGCACCCATGAGGAGTTCACCGGCGACCAGCGCGTCGTCCCCTTCCTCACCCGCTTCCTGCGCTTCATGAACGCCCAGGGGCCGGGCGCCTTCGACTCCAGCTGGGTCTCCTACCGCTGGGGCGACGGAATCGACACCGCGCTATGGCTCCACCGCCGCACCGGCGAGGCGTTCCTTCTCGACCTCGTCCGGAAGATGCACACGTACGGCGCCAATTGGGTCGACAACATCCCGACCCCGCACAACGTCAATATCGCCCAGGGCTTCCGCGAGCCCGCCCAGTACGCCCAGCTGACCGGCTCGGCCGAGCTCAAACAGGCGACCTACCGCGCCTACGCGTCGGTGCTCGGCGCGTACGGCCAGTTCCCGGGCGGCGGCTTCGCCGGGGACGAGAACTACCGCCCGGGTTTCGGAGACCCCCGGCAGGGCTTCGAGACCTGCGGCATCGTCGAGTTCATGGCCAGCCATGAACTGCTGACCCGGATCACCGGCGACCCGGTGTGGGCCGACCGCTGCGAGGACCTGGCGTTCAACATGCTGCCCGCCGCACTCGACCCCCAGGGCACCGGCACCCACTACATCACCAGCGCGAACAGCATCGATCTCGACAACGCGGTGAAGTCCCAGGGGCAGTTCCAGAACGGCTTCGCGATGCAGTCGTACCAGCCGGGCGTCGACCAGTACCGCTGCTGTCCGCACAACTACGGCATGGGCTGGCCGTACTTCAGCGAGGAGCTGTGGCTGGCCACGCCCGACAAGGGGCTCGCCGCCTCCCTGTACGCCGCCTGTGAGGTGACCGCGAAGGTGGCGGGCGGTACGACGGTCACCGTCACCGAGGACACCGACTATCCGTTCGACGAGACCGTCACACTCACGCTGTCCACCCCCGAGAAGGTGGCCTTCCCGCTCCATCTCCGTGTCCCCGGCTGGTGCGAGAACCCCCGGATCGAGGTCAACGGCAAGGCGGTGGCCGCGCGCGGCGGTCCGGCCTTCGTCAGGGTCGACCGGAGCTGGGCGGACGGCGATGTGGTGACGATCCGCCTGCCGCAGCGCACCACCCTGCGGACCTGGCCCGCCCACCACGGCGCGGTCAGCGTCGACCACGGCCCGCTGACGTACTCCCTGCGCATCGGCGAGGAGTTCGTGCGCTACGCCGGTACGGACACCTTCCCCGAGTACGAGGTGCACGCCACCACACCGTGGAACTACGGCCTCGCCCCCGGCGCCCTCCCCGTCCTCACCCGCGACGACGGTCCGCTCGCCGCCAACCCCTTCACCCACGAGGGCACCCCGGTCCGCATGACCGCCCAGGCGCGCCGCATCCCCGAGTGGGTCTCGGACGACGAGCATGTGGTCACCCCGTTGCAGCAGAGCCCGGCCAGGGCCACTACCCCGGCGGAGACGGTCACCCTGATCCCCATGGGCGCCGCCCGGCTGCGTATCACCTGCTTTCCCACGGCCTCGCCGGACGGCCGGGCGTGGACCCCGGAGCCGCCGTTCCGCCGCCTGCTCAACAAGCACAGCGGCAAGGTGCTCGCCGTCGACGAGATGTCCACGGCCAACAGCGCCCGCGTGGTGCAGTTCGACAACACACCGACGGGTGACCACGCCTGGCAGTGGATCGACCGGGGCGACGGCTGGTTCCTGATCCGCAATGGCCACAGCGGCAAGGTGCTGGGCGTCGACCGGATGTCCACCGCCAACAGCGCCATCGTCGTCCAGTACGAGGACAACGGCACGGCCGATCACCTCTGGCGGAAGGTGGACAGCGGCGACGGCTGGTTCCGCGTCCTCAACAAGAACAGCCAGAAGGTGCTGGGGGTCGACGGCATGTCCACCGCCAACAGCGCCCAGGTGGTGCAGTACGACGACAACGGAACCGATGACCATCTGTGGCGGCTGGTGTGACCGGGCCCTGAGCAGGGCCGCGCGGAGGCCGTGGCCCCCGGCGATTATCCGTTGGAACGTGTCGGGAATGGTCCTGTGGAGCGGCCGGGGGCGGATCTAGCGTGATGAACCGCCCCCGGCCGGGCGGCCAACGTTCCGTCACCCGCAGGAAGTCTTCGGCATGATCCAATACATCGCTCCGGTCTTCATCGGACTCCTCTACGCGCTCCTGATGTCCCTGATCCGCGAACCGCACCGGCGGCGCTTCAACGCGATCATGGTCGGCGGAGCGGGTGCGGCCTACCTCAGCGGCGGCGGCCTGGGCGGCTGGGAGTTCGCCTTCACCGTGGTCGCCACCTATGTGGCCTACCGTGGCCTGGAGTCGTGGACCTTCATCGGCATCGGCTGGCTGCTGCACACCGCGTGGGACATCGTCCATCACATCAAGGGCAACCCCATCGTCCCGTTCGCCCATGGCTCGTCGCTGGGCTGTGCGATCTGCGATCCGGTCATCGCGCTGTGGTGTTTCCGGGGCGGCCCGTCGCTGCTCCGGTTCTTCCGCAGGGAACGGTCCGGGGAACCGGCCGCCACCGCCCTGCCCGGCTCCCTGTCCGCCGGGCGGTCGGCGGGGAGCGGATGAGGGCGTCGGCGCCGGGCCGCCCGCCCGGCGCCATCTCCGCACCCGCCGCTCAGCGCCCGGCGCGTACCGCTTCGGCGGCCGGGCCGGTCCAGGTCCGCCATGCGGTGTGCCAGCCGTCGGGACCGTCCGTACGCACACCGGGTCCGGCCCAGGCGATATAGCCGTCGGGGCGGACCAGCAGGGCGGGGCCGGAGTCGGTGCGCTCGGCCTGGGCCACCGTGGTGTCGACGCGCGAGGCGCCCTGCTCGCGGATCAGCAGAAAGCCACCGGTCCGCTGTAGTTCGGTCAACCGGCCTTCGGCGAGGGGGACTTCGGTGGCGCGGGTGCCCACCAGCGCGTGCCGTCGCCGTCCGCGCGGATAGCGCAGGGTGACGCCGGTGAAGCTTCCGGCGATGGTGTCGCGCACCCGGCCGACGCCCAGCAGGGCCGGGGCCAGATGGTCGCGCAGCCACCGCGCCGGGCGCGGCCTGAGGGTGACGGCGCGCATCATGGCACCGCTCTGGAGCAGGACACGGCCGCCGACGGGGTGGCGCTCCCGGTGGTAGGTGTCCAGGATGGCCGGGTCGGCGCCACCGAGGGCGAGGTCGAGTTTCCAGGCGAGGTTGGCCGCGTCCTGGATGCCGGTGTTCATGCCCTGGCCGCCCATCGGGGAGTGCACATGGGCGGCGTCCCCGGCGAGGAAGACCCGGTCGTGCCGGTAGGAGCGGACCTGGCGTTCCTCGCAGTGGAACCGGGAGTGCCAGCCGATCTCACGGACTCCGACGTCGCGCCCCATGGCCTCGGCCAGTACCCGGGTCACCTCCCTCTCCTCCACGGCGGCCTTGTCGGGCAGTTGGTGGCGGCGGTCCCAGGTCATCGACCGGTACCAGCCGGGGCGCGCCTTCCCGTACGGCACGAGGAAGCCGAAGACCTGGGGGGTGTTGCCCAGGGTGAGCCCGTTTCCGGCGGGGCCGTCGGCGAGGCGGACATCGGCCAGCACCACGGAGCTCAGGACCGTCTTGCCGGGGAAGTCGGCGCCGAGGAGGTCGCGGACGGTGCTGTGCGCCCCGTCCGCCCCCACGACGTACCGGGCGCGCCATGTGGCGGCGGGCCCGCCGCCGTTGGGGCGCGCGGTGATGGTGACCGCATGGGCGTCCTGTGCGAGGCCGGTGATCTCGGCGCCGCGCAGCACCTGGGCGCCCTGGTCGCGGGCGTAGCGTTCGAGCGCCTGGTCCACATTGGTCTGCGGGGTGATCATCCCGTATCGATGGCGGGAGGGCAGATGTGTCAGATCGAGCTTGGCGCCCGCGAACAGGTGGACGGCTTGGGTGGTGTTCGCCTCGGCCAGGAGGTCGTCGGCCAGACCACGGCTGTCGAGGACCTCAAGGGTGCGGGGCATGGTGACGAAGGCACGGCTGGACGGATGGATCGCCGGCCGGCGTTCCAGCACGGTGACCGCGCGTCCGGCCCGGGCCAGATCCCCGGCCAGGGTCATTCCCGTCGGCCCGCCGCCGACGACGAGCACATCGGTGGTGTGGAGGTCCGGGTCCGCCTCATCGTGGGGCCGGGCCGGGGCGGTCATCGCGTCTCCAGCGGGCCGTGGGCGGCTTCGGGGCGGGCGGCGTTGCCGGGGTTCTTCAGCGCGGCCTCCTCGAGGTCGCGGGGGAGGTCGAGGGGAACGGTGGACGCCGGGTCGGGGTAGTGGCGGCGGATGTCGTCGGGGGTGGCAGCGGCGGAGTGGTTGAAGATGAACCGCGCGTGGGGCAGCGCGGTGTGGACGAGGTTGACGATGGATTCGAAGAGCAGCGTGTTGCCCGCGGTGAGCCGTACCCCGGCGCCGATGAGGACCGCGTCGTAGCGCTTGCGGCCGAGCATGGCGCGGATGGCGTCCAGGGCGGTCTCCCCGAAGTCGATCTGGCAGCCGTCCGCCTCGTATCCGGCGTCGCGCAGCAGGGCGAGGTTGTCGTCGTTGGCGGCGCGCAACGTCTCCCGGCTCAGACCGGCGAAGGCGGCGAACTCCGGCGCCTCGTAGTCGATGGCATCGGGGTGGAGCCCGATCTGGATGGCTGAGACGCTCATGACGATGGATGCCTTCCGTGGTGAAGTGCGCTGGCGCAGGGGGAAGTTGGGGTGCGCGTTTCGCCCAACCGGTCGGTCCGGCCGAGGCGTTCCGCTTCCCCTCCACGGTGGCGGGCCCACGGGTATCGTGTCCAACGATGATGTGTGCTGTGTGGCATCGCGAAAGGAGATGATGGTGGAGCTGCGGCAGCTCGCGTACTTCGTCGCGGTGGCCGAGGAGCGCAGCTTCACCCGCGGCGCCCAGCGGGAACACGTCGTCCAGTCGGCGGCCTCCGCCGCCGTCGCCCGGCTGGAGCAGGAGTTCCAGACCGCGCTCTTCGACCGCTCGCACCGCACCCTGGAGCTGACCACCGCGGGGCGCACCCTGCTGGCCCGGGCCCGGATCCTGCTCGCGGAGGCGCAGCGGGCGCGCGATGACATGGGCCGTCTCACCGGGGGGCTCAGCGGTACGGTCACCCTCGGGACGGTCCTGTCCACCGGCTCGTTCGACCTGATCGGGGCCTTGGGCACGTTTCAGGTCGAGCATCCCGATGTCGTGGTGCGGCTGCGCCGCTCGACCGGTCCGCTGGCCGGACACGCCACCGCGCTGCGCGAGGGCAGGTTCGACCTGATGCTGCTGCCGGTGCCCCCGCACGGCCCCGCCGTCCTCGGCCCGGATCTGATCATCGATGATGTGTCGCGGATACGCCTCGGGCTGGCCTGCCGCACCGACGACCCCCTCGCCGGGGCCCACGGCGTGACCTACGCCGACCTCGCCGACCGCCGCTTCATCGACTTCCCCACGGGATGGGGCGACCGCACCATCGTCGACAGCCTCTTCGGCACCGCCGGCGTCCAGCGCACCGTGGCGCTGGAGGTCGTCGACACCACGACCGCCCTGGCCATGGTCCGGCGGCGTCTCGGGCTCGCCTTCGTGGCCGAGGAGACCATCGCCGCGCAGCCCGGTCTGACCCAGGTCGATCTCGCCGATCCACCGCCGCTGCACGGCCTCGGCCTCGCCGCCTCGCGCAACCATCCACCGTCCGAGGCAGGCCGCGCCCTGCGCCGGACCCTGCTCGCCGCGCGCTGACCGACAGCGTCGAAGCCGAAGCCCTCACCGCCGCTCCCTCTGTGGCCGCGCGCGGCGCATTGACGGAGTGAGTACTCACTCCGTACCCCTGGCCCGCATGACAGAGAAGGCAGAGAACCCCTCCACCCCGCCCCGCCGCCGCGCTCCGGCCATGGATCCCGATCAGCGCCGCGCGATGATCGTCGCCGCGGCGCTCCCCCTCGTCGTCGAGTACGGCGCCACCGTGACGACCGCGAAGATCGCCCGAGCCGCGGGCATCGGGGAAGGCACGATCTTCCGCGTCTTCGAGGACAAGGACGCCCTGCTCGCGGCCTGTATGGCGGAGGCCGTACGGCCCGATGACACCGTGGCCCATCTGGAGTCGATCGCCCTGGACCAGCCGCTGGCGGACCGGCTCGCCGAGGCGGCCGACGTGGTGCGCGGACACATGGCGCGCATCGGCGCGGTCGCCGGAGCGCTCGCGGCGGCCGGGCGGCTGGAGCGCATGGCGCCCAAGCCCGGCAAGGACGGGCGCCTCCCGGACCGCGAGGCGAGCCTGGTCCGGCCGCGCGCCGCGCTGGCCGCGCTGTTCGAGCCCGACCGGGACCGCCTGCGGCTCGCCCCGGAACGGCTCGCCGACGCCTTCCAGCTGACGCTGATGTCGGCCGGGCGCCTGGGCGCCCCCGACCCGCTGACCACCGAGGAGGTTGTGGACCTCTTCCTGCACGGCGCGCTCGTGGCGCCCGGGGAGGGCCGGTGACCGGATCCGACGCGTACGAAGCGCTCCCGCACCGCCGTCGCACCCTGGTCACCCTCGCCCTGCTGGGCTGCGCGTTCCTGGCCATGCTGGACGGCACCGTGGTCGGCACCGCGCTGCCGCGCATCGTCGAGCAGATCGGCGGCGGGGACTCCTGGTACGTCTGGCTCGTCACCGCCTATCTGCTGACCTCCTCGGTCAGCGTGCCGGTCTACGGCCGCTTCTCCGACCTCCACGGCCGCCGCCGGCTGCTGATCGGCGGGCTCGCCGTCTTCCTGATCGGCTCCACCGCGTGCGGCCTGTCCGCCTCCATGCCCGCCCTGATCCTCTCCCGCGCGCTCCAGGGCCTGGGCGCCGGATCCCTGCTGACCCTCGGCATGGCGCTGGTCCGCGACCTCCACCCGCCGTCCCGCCCCCAGGGCCTGATCCGGATGCAGACGGCGATGGCCGCCATGATGATCCTGGGCATGGTGGGCGGCCCGCTCCTCGGCGGGTTACTCGCCGATCACATCGGCTGGCGCTGGGCGTTCTGGCTCAACCTCCCGCTCGGGCTGGCCGCTGGCGCCGTCATCGCCCTGGCCCTGCCCGACCGCCGTCCCGCCACCCCGCCGTCCGGCCGGCTCGACGTGGCGGGGATCCTCCTGCTCGCCGCCGGGCTCTCGCTCGCGCTGACCGGCCTCAGCCTCAAGGGCAACGCGACCGCCGGACACGCGCCCGCCTGGACGGACCCGGCCGTGCTGGGCTGTCTGCTCGGCGGTCTGGCGCTGCTCGCCGCGCTCATACCGGTCGAGCGGCGGGCCGCCGTCCCCGTCCTGCCCCTGCGGCTGTTCCGGCACCGCACCTACACCGCCCTGCTGACCGCCGGTTTCTTCTTCCAGGTCGCCGCGCTGCCGGTGGGGATCTTCCTGCCGCTGTACTTCCAGCACATCCGCGGCCACTCGGCCACCGCCTCCGGTCTGCTGCTGCTCCCCCTGCTCATCGGCATGACCCTGGGCAACCGGCTCACCGCCGCCACCGTGCTGCGCAGCGGGCACGTCAAGCCGGTGCTGCTGATCGGCGCGGGGCTGCTCACCGCCGGTACCGCCGCCTTCGTCGCCCTGCGGGCCACGACGCCTCTCGCGCTGACGTCCGTTCTGCTGCTGCTCGTCGGGCTCGGCGCCGGACCGGCCATGGGCGGGCTCACCATCGCCACCCAGAGCGCCGTCCCGCGTGCCGACATGGGCACGGCCACCGCGGGCTCCGCGCTCACCAAGCAGCTCGGTGGCGCGGTCGGCCTGGCCGGCGCCCAGTCCCTGATCGGCCACTCCGGCGCGGCCGCGCCCACCGCCACGGCCATCGGCTCCACCGTCGCCTGGAGCGGCGGCGCCGCCGGGCTCCTCGCCCTCGGGGCGCTGCTCCTCATGCGCGACATCCCCGTCGCCACGGCCGGGAAGCACCCGGGCGCGCCCACTCCCCCGCCCGCCACCTCCGCGGCGGCGCCGAGGACCGATCGGCGCCCTTGATCGCGAGGGCTCACCTGATCCCGAGCGTTCAGCTGCCCTCGAGGACATGAGGCGCTCACTTGACCTCAAGCGCTTCAAGTGTCGGATGCTCGACATATGACGGCGACAGAGACGGAGACAGAGGTCGAGGTCCGGGGCTCCCCGATGACCATCCAGCAGGTGTCGAGGCTGAGTGGCCTCTCGGAGCCGACACTGCGCTACTACGAGAAGATCCGCCTGATCCCCGCCGTGGACCGCGACCCGGACAGTGGCCACCGGCGCTACCACCCCCGCGTGGTGGAGACGATCAAGGCGCTGGGATGCCTGAGATCCACCGGCATGAGCGTACGGGACATGCGTGCCTACCTCAGCCACCTCGACGAGGGCGCGCGGGGCGCGGCTCCCCTGCGTGACCTCTTCCAGCGCAACGCGGACCGCCTGGAGCGGGAGATCGCGCTCATGGAGGTCCGGCTGCGCTATCTGCGACTCAAGGCGGACATGTGGGACGCGCGTGAGCGCGCCGACGCCGGTGCCGAGCACCGGGCGATCGAAGAGCTGACGGACGTCATCGACGCGCTTCAGCCGTGAGCAACACAGCTACGAGAAACACGGCTGCGAGAAACACACTTGGGAAGGGATCCGAAACACCCCATGGAAAGCAGGACAACCCCCGTGTCCGCTGATGCCGGCACCGACGCCCGTGGCGACACCCGTGACGACGCCGCCAGTGGCGAACTCGTCCTGGTGACAGGAGGCAGCGGCTATGTCGGCACCCATGTGATCAGCGGTCTGCTGCGGAGCGGCCATCGGGTCCGCACCACGGTCCGCTCGCACGGCTCGGCCACGAGCGCCGCCGCCGGCGTCCGGTCGGCCGTCGCGGCCTCCGGTGTCGATCCCGGCGGGCGGCTCGACATCGTCAGCGCCGACCTGACCACGGATGACGGCTGGGATGACGCGATGGCGGGGTGCACGCATGTCCACCACGTCGCGTCACCGTTTCCCTCCGTCCAGCCGGACAACGCCGACGAGCTGATCGTCCCCGCGCGAGACGGCACCCTTCGTGTGCTGAGGGCCGCACGGGATCAGGGTGTGAGGCGGGTCGTGATGACGTCCTCGTTCGCCGCGGTGGGGTACAGCCACAAGGACGGTGCCGAGTACGACGAGAGCGACTGGACCGACCCCGAGGACGACAACCCGCCCTACATCCGCTCGAAGACCATCGCGGAGCTGGCCGCCTGGGACTTCGTGGCGAAGGAGGGGGACGGCCTCGAACTGACGGTGCTCAACCCGACCGGGATCTTCGGTCCGGCACTCGGCCCCCGGCTGTCCGCCTCGCCGGAACACGTCCGGGCGATGCTGGAGGGGGAGATGTCGGCCGTCCCCCGCGCACACTTCGGCATGGTGGACGTACGCGATGTCGCCGAGCTCCACCTCCGGGCCATGACACATCCCGCCGCGGCCGGACAGCGCTTCCTCGCCAGCGGCGACCGGACCGTCAGCCTCCTGTGGATCGCCCGGGTGCTGGCCGAACACCTCGGCGAGCGCGCCGCCCGGGTGCCCACGCGGGAGTTCGACGACGAACGAGCGCGGGAAGCGATCGGCGTGACGGAACGGGTACCGATCCTGCGCACCGAGAAGGCGCGTTCCGTGTTCGGCTGGACCCCGCGCGACCCGGTGACGACCATCCTCGACACCGCGGAGAGCCTGTTCCGCCTGGGCCTGGTGAAGGGCTGATCCGCCTGGGCCTGGTGAAAGGCTGATCCGCCCCTGGCCGCTGCCGCCCCCTGACGGGGGCGGTAAGGTCGGCGTCATGGAGTGATGACCCGGCACACCGACCGTATGGACGCCGCCGTTGGAGCCCGTGCTCCGGCGTGTGTTCGGTGTGCCCGCGGCACCGTCATTCACTTCACACGATCGGATCCGTATGACCGACGACACGTTCCTCATGACCGACGACATCTTCCTCGACGATGTCGCCGAGCGACTCGCCGCCCTGCCCACCGTGCATGCCGTCACCCTCGGGGGCTCGCGTGCGCAGGGCACCCACACCCCGGAGAGCGACTGGGACCTGGCCCTGTATTACCGGGGCGGCTTCGACCCGGCCACGCTGCGGGCCGTGGGCTGGGAGGGCGAGGTCTCCGAGCTCGGCGAGTGGGGCGGAGGCGTCTTCAACGGGGGCGCCTGGCTGACGATCGACGGACGGCGCGTGGACATCCACTACCGCGACCTCGAGGTGGTGGAACACGAACTCGCCGCATCACGCCAGGGCCGCTTCCACTGGGAACCGCTGATGTTCCACCTCGCGGGCATCCCCAGCTATCTGGTGGTGGCCGAACTCGCCCTCAACCAGGTGCTGCGGGGCACCCTGCCCCGCCCCGAGTACCCGGCGGCGCTGCGTGAGGCGGCGCCCCCGGTGTGGCGCGAGCGCGCGGCCTTGACCCTGCGGTACGCCTCGGCCGCGTACGTGGGACGTGGCCAGGCCACCGAGGTCGCGGGGGCGCTGGCGACCGCCGCCCTCCAGACGGCGCACGCGGTGCTGGCGGCGCGCGGTGAGTGGGTCACCAATGAGAAGCGGCTCCTCCAGCGGGCGGACCTGCGCGCCATCGACACGATCGTGGCGGGGCTGCGGCCGGAGCCCACCGCCCTGGCCGAGGCGATCGCCGCCGCGGAGGCGCTGTTCGAGGCCGCGGGCTGAGCGGTGGCCCGGGCGGAGCAGGGGCCTGGGGGCTGAGCAGTGGACCCGGGGGCGGAGCGCTCCTCCGCCCCCGGGTTCGCCCCCGGGTCCGCCCCAGCTCCAGGTCAGCCGAGTCACCGGGCCACCCCCGCTGGTTGGGTCAGCCGCGCCGGGTGACGATGCTCAGCGCATTGGCCACGACGATGGCGCCCACACTGACCCACTCCGTCCACCCCAGGCTCTGTCCCAGACCGACCCAGCCGACCAGCGCGGCCAGGACGGGGTTGACGCTCATGAAGAGCCCGAACGCCTGGGCGGGCACACGGCGCAGCGTGAACAGGTCCGCGAGGTACGGCACGGCCGAGGAGAGGACGCCCGCGACGACGGCGTACGCCGCGGCGCTCACGGTCGGCGGCTGGTGCACGGCGACGGCGATCCCGACCGGCAGGAACATCAGCGCGGAGATCCCCGCGGCCGCCGCCGACCCCTGGGCGCCGGGGACCCGCCGCCCCACGGCGCGGTTGAGCAGGATGTACGACGCCCAGCACACGGCGGCCAGCAACCCCAGCCCCATGCCCAGATAGTCGGCCGAAGGGCGCGGGCGCATGAGGGTCACCACGGCGGCCGCCGCGACCAGCGCACAGCAGGCGTCCACACGGCGCCGTGAGCCGGCGAGCGCGATGCACAGCGGGCCGAGGAACTCCAGGGTCACCGCCAGCCCGAGGCCGATGCGGTCAATGGCGCTGTACAGGGACAGATTCATGGTTCCGAACACCACGGCGAGCCCCACCACCGGCCGCCACTGCCACCAGGTGAAGCTCCGCAGCCGGGGCCTGCCGACGGCCAGCAGGACGATCGCGGCCACGTACTGGCGGACGGCGACGACCCCGATCGGGCCGATGACGGGGAAGGCCTGGGATCCGATCGCGGCGCCGGTCTGGTTGGAGAGCCCACTGCCGATCATCGTGGCCACACCGGCGAACCGCCGTCCGGTCGGCCGCTGATCAAGGTCGGTGCGGTGTGCGGTTTCGGTCGCTCGTGGGGAGGGGGTGCGTGACGCGGGGGCGAGTCGCATGCGTCGATCGTGCGCCCGGCCCATGCATGCACAAAATGCGTTCAGCGCTCTATCTATACGCTGGATGTATGGATGTGGAGCTGCGGCAACTGCGCTGCCTCGTCGCGATCGTCGACGAGGGCACCTTCACCGACGCCGCCATCGCGCTCGGCGTCTCCCAGGCGGCCGTGTCCCGGACCCTGGCCGCGCTCGAACGCGCCCTGGGGACAAGGCTGTTGCGGCGGACCTCCCGTGAGGTGACCCCGACGGGCACCGGGCTGCGCGTGGTGGCACACGCCCGGCGGGTGCTGGCCGAGGTGGACGGGCTGGTCCGGGAGGCCGTATCGGGCCACGCCCATCTGCGGATCGGTTACGCCTGGTCCGCGCTGGGCCGTCACACCCCCGCCTTCCAGCGCCGCTGGGCCCAGGCGTACCCGGAGACCGAGCTGCACCTCGTCCGCGTCAATTCCGCCACCGCGGGGCTGACGGAGGGCGCCTGCGATCTGGCCGTAGTGCGCAGACCGCTCGACGAGCGCCGCTTCGACTCCGCCATCGTCGGGCTGGAGCGGCGGCTGTGCGCCGTGGCCGCCGACGACCCGCTCGCCAGGCGCCGCTCGGTCCGGCTGGCCGACCTCAGCGGGCGCACCCTGCTGGTCGACCGCAGGACCGGCACCACCACCGCGGAGCTGTGGCCCCCCGACTCCCGGCCGGCCACGGAGGAGACCCACGATGTGGAGGACTGGCTCACCGTGATCTCCGCGGGCCGCTGCGTCGGCATGACGGCGGAGTCCACCGCCAACCAGTATCCGAGGCCCGGAATCGCCTACCGGCCGGTCCGCGACGCCGAGCCGATCGCGGTACGCCTCGCCTGGTGGCGGGACGACCCGCACCCCGCCACCCAGACCGCGGTCGAGCTGCTCACCACCCTCTACCGCAACGGCTGACCCTGGCCCCAACCCATCCATACGGACTGTTCCGGATAATCCAGTACGGATCGAATTGTTACCCTGGGCCACATGACCGCCATGGCGCCCACCAAGACCGAACCCGACCTGTCGTTCCTGCTCGACCACACCAGCCACGTCCTCCGCACCCAGATGTCGGCCGCGCTCGCCGAGATCGGGCTGACGGCGCGGATGCACTGCGTGCTGGTCCACGCCCTGGAGGAGGAGCGCACCCAGGCGCAGCTCGCCGAGCTCGGCGACATGGACAAGACCACGATGGTGGTGACGGTGGACGCCCTGGAGAAGGCGGGCCTCGCGGAGCGGCGTGCCTCGACCCAGGATCGCCGGGCCCGGATCATCGCGGTCACCGAGGAGGGCGCGCGGATCGCCGAGCGGAGCCAGGAGATCGTGGACCGCGTCCATCGCGAGGCACTGGCGGCGCTGCCGGAGACCCAACGCGCCGCACTGGTAAGGGCGTTGACCCGGCTGTCCGAGGGACATCTGGCCACGCCCGCCGAGAGCCCCCGCCCGGCCCGGAGGGCGCGGCAGCGCGAAAAGTAGAGCGGAGACACCCGCGCGGCGCGCCACGCCATGCGCCAAGTAGAGCCGAAACAAATAGTCTGCAACAAAACCATCTGCTACGGTCACTCCTGTCGCGCCTACTGACGGGAGTGTCCGCATGTCCGCCACCTCATCCGACCCGACGTCTCCTCGCGTCCCCCCTTCACGCCAACTGGCCCTCGGGGTCATCGCCACCGGCATGCTGATGGTGATCCTCGACGGCAGCATCGTGACGGTGGCCATGCCCGCCATCCAGAGCGATCTGCGGTTCTCCCCCGCCGGGCTCAGCTGGGTCGTCAACGCCTACCTGATCGCGTTCGGCGGCCTGCTGCTGCTCGGCGGCCGCATCGGCGATCTCATCGGCCGCAAGCGGGTGTTCCTGACCGGCACCGCGGTGTTCACCGCGGCCTCGCTGCTCGCGGCCGTGGCCACCTCCCCCGCGGTGCTGATCGCCGCCCGGTTCCTCCAGGGGGTCGGCAGCGCGATGGCCTCCGCGGTCAGCCTGGGCATCCTCGTCACGCTCTTCACCCAACCCGCCGAACGGTCGAAGGCGATCGCCGTGTTCAGCTTCACCGGCGCCGCCGGAGCGTCGATCGGCCAGGTGCTCGGCGGCCTCCTCACCGACGCGCTCAGCTGGCACTGGATCTTCCTGATCAATCTGCCGATCGGACTGCTGACGCTCGCGGTCGCCATACCCGTCCTGCCCGCCGACCGCGGACCGGGCCTCGCGGCAGGCGCCGATGTCCTCGGCGCCCTGCTCGTCACGGCCGGGCTGATGCTGGGCATCTACACCGTGGTCAGGGTGGCGGACCACGGCTGGACGGCGGCGCGCACACTCGTCCTCGGCGCCGTCTCGATCCTCCTGATCGCCCTGTTCCTGGTCCGCCAGGCCACCGCCCGCACCCCGTTGATGCCCCTGCGGATCCTGCGGTCACGCGGGGTGGCGGGGGCCAATCTGGTCCAGCTCCTGATGGTGGCCGCGCTCTTCTCGTTCCAGATCCTCGTCGCCCTCTATCTGCGCAATGTGTTGGGGTACGACGCCACCAGAACCGGTCTGGCCATGCTCCCGGCCGCCATCGCCATCGGCGCGGTGTCCCTCGGCGTCTCCGCGCGGCTGAGCGCCCGCTTCGGCGACCGCGCGGTGCTGCTGACCGGGCTGGCCCTCCTGACCGGCGTTCTCGGCCTGCTCATCCGCGTCCCCGTGCACGCCCGGTACGTCCCCGACCTCCTCCCGGTGATGCTGCTCGCCGCCGGTTTCGGGCTGGCGCTCCCGGCGCTGACCAGCCTCGGAATGTCCGGTGCGAAGGAGGACGAGGCCGGGCTCGTCTCCGGGCTGTTCAACACCACCCAGCAGATCGGCATGGCGCTGGGCGTCGCGGTGCTGTCCACCCTGGCCGCCTCCCGCACGGACGCCCTGATCGCCCGGGGCAAGAGCCGGGCCGAGGCGCTGACCGGCGGCTACCACCTGGCCTTCGCCGTCGGAACGGGGCTCATCGTGGCGGCCTTCGCGGTGGCGTTCACGGTACTGCGAGCACCTGCGCGGAAGCCCCCCTCCATGCCGCGGAACACCAATCCCCCCGCCACACCGGTCACCACCGCCTGATCCCCTCCTCCGCCGCCACCACCGCCACCAGCGCCACCAGCGAAAGGTTCACCCTCATGACGACGACCGAGAACAACAGCCCGGCGAACGGCGCCGAGACGAAGCCCGGTGCCGGACCCGCGCCCCGGGTGCTCACCGAGGAGGAGCTGTCCAAGACGCTGCGGGACCAGCGGTTCGGTGTGCTCGCCACCGTCAGGCGCAGCGGCCACCCCCATCTGTCGACCGTGATCCACCAGTGGAGCCCCGAGGAGCGCGTGTTGCGCATCTCCTCGACCGCCGACCGGCTCAAGGTGCGTCAGCTGCGCCGCGACCCGCACGCCGCCGTGCATGTGGGCGCCCCGGACGGCTGGTCGTTCGCGGTCGCCGAGGGCGAAGCGGAGGTGTCGGAGGTGACGGCCGTCCCCGGGGACGCGGTCGGGCGGGAACTGCTCTCCATGACGCCCGGTTTCGCCGATCCACACGACGAGACGGCCTTCCTGGAGCAGTTGGTGGCGGACCGGCGGGTCGTGATCAGGATCCGGGTGTCCCGGCTGTACGGAACGGCCCTCGACGTGACCAGCGCCTGACCCCCTCGTCGTAGCCCGGCTCCCCCGCGTGGCAAGCGGGCCTCCGGTCTGGGCGACGATGAACATCGCGCCCGGGCCGTACGTACCGGGGAATGCGAACGCACCTGGTGAGCGCGCCGGGTGACCGGTGAGGAGGGCTCGGGTGTCCGCCCCTTGGACGAGGAGAGATACCGTGAACGCACATCGTCTGCCGTCGCGCCCACGCCCGCGGCCGCGGCGGATCGGCGCCCTGGCCTTCGCCGCCTCGGCGCTCGTCCTCGCCACGGCGGGCCCCGCCCTGGCCCACACCGAGGTGAGCGCCTCCGACGCCCGCGCCCTGGCGAAGAACGTCACGCTGACGTTCGAGTCGGAGGCGGAGGACGAGGGGGCCGGTTTCACCGGGATCCGGACCGTGTTGCCCAAGGGCATCGACCCCGGCGATGTGGAGCTGAAGCAGGCCCCGAGGGGCTGGAAGCTGAAGCCCACCGATGACGGCTACTCGGTGGGCGGACCGGCGCTCGCACCCGGCGCGAACGCCGAACACAGCGTCGTCGTACGGCAGTTGCCCGATGCCACAGCGCTGGCCTTCAAGACCGTGGACACCTATGAGGACGGCAAGGTGTCGCGGTGGATCGAGGTGGCCCGCGACGGGGAGCCGGAGCCGGAGAATCCCGCCCCGCTGCTGAAGCTCGAGGCCGCGGCATCCGACGGCGGATCCGCGTGGCCCGCCGTGGGCATCATCATCGGCGTCTGTCTGTTCGCCCTGGCCGGAGGGTTTGTGCTGTTTCAGCAGCGGCGCGGCTCGGACCAATGACCCCGGAGCGCGGGTTTGCTGTCGGGTCGAGTGGTAACGCGGTGAACATGACCGAGAAGAAGAACGCACACACTGCCCAGAGCACCAACGTGAACGCGAAGGCCACCGCCACCAAGGCCAAGGAGACCGCGGAAAAGGCCAAGGACACCGCGGGCAAGGCGGAGACCACGGCGAAGACCGCCGCGGCCGGCGCGGCGACGACCGCGGCGCACACCGCTCATGTCGCCGCCGACAAGGCTCAAGTGGCCGCCGGGAAGGCCGTGGCCACCGGTCGTACCGTGGCCGCCGAGGCGCCCAAGAAGGCCGCCGCGGCGGCGGGTTCGGCCTGGATGGTGATCAAGGGGCGGAAGGTCCTGGCGGCCGTCGCCGGTGCGGGTGCCGCCGCCGCGGGCGCCACCACCGCGGTCGTCCTGCGCAGGCGCGCGGCTCGCCGCCGCCGCCCGCTGGCCCGGCTGACCGGCGGCCGGCTCGGCTCTTGAGAGCCGCGGTCGACCGGCGTTCTGGGCGGATCTCAAGGCGGCGGATCTCAAGCCGGCAGTGGCCGTCACCCGGGCCGGAACAGCCGGTGGCCGGGCATCCGGCCACCGTTCGTGCCGGACCCCGCGGCCACCACCCGCACCCTGCCTTCCGGCCCCGCCCGCGGCTACTCAGCCGCCCAGGTCACCGGCAGCTCGTGGACACCGTAGAACGAGGTGTTCTCCCGGTACCCGATCTCCTCCGGGGCCACCGCCAGCCGCAGAGCGGGGAACCTGACGAGCAGCCGCTGTAGGAGCACCTTCAGTTCCACCCTCGCCAGCTGCTGGCCCAGACACTGGTGCACACCGTGCCCGAACGCGAGGTGGGAGGTGTGCGACCGGTCGAGGACAAGGCGGTCGGGGTCGGCGAACCGCTCGGGGTCCCGGTTGGCGGTGGACACCAGACCGGCCACGATCTCGCCCTTCGCGATGGGGTGACCATTGATCACGGCGTCCTCGGTGGCGGTGCGCACGGTGCCGAAGTTGTTGACGGGGAAGTAGCGAAGGAACTCCTCCACGGCGCTGTCAATGAGATCGGGGTTCTCCCGCAGC
Organism: Streptomyces sp. NEAU-174; assembly: GCF_052665095.1. Classification (NCBI taxonomy): domain Bacteria; kingdom Bacillati; phylum Actinomycetota; class Actinomycetes; order Kitasatosporales; family Streptomycetaceae; genus Streptomyces; species Streptomyces sp. NEAU-174. The sequence continues at coordinate 388,101 of NZ_JBQTCE010000004.1, forward strand.
CGGGTCAGCTGCTCACGGTCCTGGAACAGCGCCAGCATGCCGAGGCCGATCAGGTTCTCCACGGGTTCATGACCGGCGAAAATGATGGTCATCGCAATGCCGACCACCTCCTCGTCGGTCAGCGCACCGCCCTCGACCTCATCGTGCAGCAGCCTGCTGATCATGTCGTCCCCGGGCTCGGCCCGCTTGGAACGCACGAATCCGCGCATCTCGTCCCACCACGCGGTGGCCATCGCGCCGACGGCCTGATCGTCGCCGCCGGTCTCCCGGAGCGTGCGCACCTCGTGGTCGAACTTCTGGTGGTAGGTGTACGGCACGCCGAGGATTTCGGAGATCACCATCGCGGGCACCGGACTGGCATAGGCCGCCACGAGGTCCGCGCTCGTGCCCGCCGCCTCCATCGCGTCGAGGTGCCGGTCGGCCAGCCGCTCGATCCGGCCGGTCAGTTCGCGCGCACCGCGCACCGAGAACTCGGCGGTGAGCGTGCGGCGGTAGCGGGTGTGGTCCGGCGGGTCCATGGAGAAGAAGAAGCCCGCCGGTATCTCCGGACTCATCGCCGGGAACGGCACCCGGGCGCCGCTGAACCGGGCGTCGGCCAGCATGGCCCTGATGTCGTCGTGCCTGGTCAGGAACCACATCACCAGACCGCCGGGCAGCTCCAGTTTGCCCAGTTCGCCCGCGTCCCGCAGTCGGCGGTGGGCCTCCGGCGGGTCGTACGGACAACGCCGTTCGGCCTTCACGGTCCCCGGAAGGGACAAGGTCTCGCTCACTGTTGACTCCCTCGTATGCCCATCATGGGCGACTGGTGTGTCCGGGACTGATTTGTGTGGTCATGAACGATCCGTCCGCTCGACCCATTTCGCGGTCAGGTCCTGGAGCAGGGCCGAGATCCGCACCCGTGCCGCGCTTCCCGGGTCGAGCACGAGGATCGAATCGTCGAGCTTGTTGAGCTCTTCGAGCACGAGAATGGCGGCCGCCGCGTCGTCGGGCAGCATTTCGGCGCGCAGATGGCGGGCGAGATCGACGGCCGTGGGGTGGTCGAAGGTGAGGCTGGCGGGCAGGTCGAGCCGGGTGGCCCCGGCCAGCTGGTTGCGGAGCTTCACGGACGCCACCGAGTCGAAGCCCATGTCCACGAAGCCTCGGTCCGGGTCGACCATGGCGGCGTCGGGATGGCCGAGCACCATGGCGACCTGGCCACGGACCAGCTCCAGCAGGATCTCGTCCTGCTCGTCCTCCGTCCGCCCGGCCAGCCGCTCCAGCAGCGTGGTCGCGGAAGCCTCGGCCGCCGGGGGTTGTTCCACCGGCTGCCGGTCGGCTTCGGTGCGTGCGGGGACCGGCGCGGCGGTGGTGACCCGGACCGCCTCCCCGGGCCCGGCGCATGCCTCGTCGAACAGGGCGAGGCCCAGATCGGTGGAGACGGACACCGCGGGCAGTCCGCGAGCCCGCCGGTGTGCGGCCAGCGCGTCGGCGTACCCGGGGCCCAGTGTCCCGTCTGCGGAGGTGAACAGCACAAAGCGGTCCAGTTCCAGGTCCCGCGTGGCCAGGTGCAGGTTCCAGGCCGCCTCCACCCCCGACCGCAGCCGCGCCCGCAGGGGTTCCGGCGAGAGCGCGCCGGCCCGGGTCCGCTCCGGGGCGTCGGCCGCGGTGTGCACCACGCTCCGCAGTCCGGGAATCCCCTCCAGCAGCGCCGCCAGCGCCTGACCGTCCGCCGGATCACACGGGGCGAGCCGAACCGTGGCTCCGAGTGCCGCCAGTTCGGCCATGTCGCCGTCCCCGGCCAGGACGTCGCCGTCCCCGGCCAGGACCAAGTCCCGCACACCCTGTTCGGCGACCAGGTGCCGGGCGACGGCCATGGCCGACCCACCGGTGACCAGCACCGTCCCCCGGCCCCAGGCCGCCGGATCCTGCGCGGTGGCCGCCGGCGTGGCCAGGTCCGGTACCAGCACCGCTCCCGCCCGGACCGCGACCCGGTCCTCCCCCACGGCCACCGCGGCGGGCAGCATACGCAGATCACACGCATCGGTGTCGACGAGTGTCAGCCGTCCCGCCTCGGCCGCCTGGAGCGGCTCGACCAGCGACCACACCGCGGCCGCGGCCAGGTCCTCGACGTCCTCACCGGCCGCCGTGGCGAGCGCGCCCCGGGTCACCAGCACCAGGCGTGAGGTGGCGAACCGCTCCCCGGCCCGCCACGTCCGCACGGCCTCGGACACCCGGACGGCCACCTCGGACGCCGTTCCGCCCTCGGATACGCACGGGAGGAGGATGACGTCCGGTACGTCCTCGACGGCCGACAGGTCCGGATACAGCGCGACCGGCGCGCCGAGCGTGTCCGGTTTCCAGGCGTCCGGGTCGCCGACGAGCCCCCACCGGACGGGGCCGGTGTCCGGTTCGGTCCGCGTACGGCAAGCCGCCCACACCGGCCGGAACAGTGCCGCGTTGGCCTGGCGCAGCCGATGTCCGGACACCGGGCGGAGCACCAGCGAGTCCACCGACAGCACGGGGGTTCCGGCGGCGTCGGCCACGTGGAGGGAGACCGTGTCCGGGCCGACGGACGCGAGGGTGGCGCGCAGCCTCGTGGCACCCGTCGTGTGCAGGGTGATCCCCGTCCAGGAGAACGGCAGATGGGTCCCCTCGGCCGCGGTCACCAGCCCTGTCAGCGCCTCCCCGCGCAACGCCTGTTCGAGCAGGGCGGGATGGAGCGTCCAGCGTTCGGCCCCGGCCCCGGCCACCTCGGGCAGCTCGATGTCCAGGAAGACCTCGTCGTCACGGCGCCACGCCGGTGTCCCGCCGGACTCCAGCGGCCGGGCGCCGGTGGGCGGCCAGGGCTCGGGGCGCCGCTCCGGCGCGGGCGGCAGGTCCGCGCCGAGGACGGCCGTGGCATACCGGATCCACCGCTGGTCGCGGCGGCAGTACACGGTGACCGGGCGGCGCCCGGACTCGTCGGCGCCACGGACGGACACCTGCACCTCGACCCCGCCCCGCTCGGGGAGGACGAGTGGTTCATGGATGGTGAGTTCGTCCACCGTCCGGCAGTCGCACTGGAGCCCCGCCTGGAGCACCAGTTCCAGGAAGCCGGTCGCCGGGAACAGGGGCACGCCCAGCGTCCGCTGACCGGCCAGCCACGAGTGGGCGTCGGCGGAGACGCGGCCGGTGAGCAGAACGCCGTCCGCGTCGGGCAGCGGCACCCTCGCACCGACCAGCGGATGGTCCAGCGCGCCGAGCCCGAGGTCGGCCGCGTCGCCGGGGGTGCGGGAGGGCTCCAGCCAGAAGCGGGAGCGCTGGAAGGCGTAGGTCGGCAGCTCGGCCCGGCGGGCGCCGGGGAAGACCGCGGACCAGTCCGGCTCCACACCGTGCGTGTGCAACTGGGCGAGGGCGGTGGTGACCGTGACCGGCTCGGGCCGGTCGGCGCGCAGAGTGGGGATGAACTCGGCGTCCGCCCCGGTGACCTGGGCCTGGGCCAGGGCGGTGAGGGTGCCGTCCGGCCCGAGTTCGAGGAAGGTGCCCGTGCCGAGCTCCCGCAGCCGCTCCAGCCCGGCGGCGAACCGCACCGTCTCCCGCACCTGCCGCACCCAGTAGGCGGGGGAGCACAGCTCCTCCCCCGCCACCGCACCGGAGAGGTTCGACACCACCGGAATCCGCGGGGTGCGGAAGTCCACCGTGTCGAGTACGTCGGCGTACGCGATGAGCATCTCGTCCATCAGCGGCGAGTGGAAGGCGTGGCCGACCCGCAGCCGCCGCGTCTTCACCCCACGGGCGGCGAACTCCTCGGCCACCCCGCACACCGCGTCCTCGTCCCCGGACACCACGACCGACGACGGCCCGTTCACGGCCGCGAGGGCGATCCGGTCGGTCAGGAACGGCCGTACCTGGTCCTCCGGCGCGGCCAGGGCCACCATCGCCCCGCCCGGCGGCAGCGCGCCCATGAGTCGGCCCCGGGCCGCCACCACCTTGGCGGCGTCCTCCAGCGACCACAGACCGGCCACATGCGCGGCCGCCAGCTCGCCGATGGAGTGGCCCAGCAGATAGTCCGGCCGCACCCCCCAGGAGGACACCAGCCGGAACAGCGACACTTCGAGGGCGAACAGGCCCGCCTGCGTGTACGCGGTGGCGTCCAGCGCGCCGGTGGTGTCCGTCACCACCTCGCCGAGCGGACGGTCCAGATGCGGGTCGAGCGCGGCGCACACCTCGTCCCACGCCGCCGCGAAAACCGGGAACGTCTGGTACAACTCACGCCCCATACCGGTCCGTTGCGTACCTTGCCCGGCGAACAGCACGCCCACCCGGCCCGGGTCCGCGGTGCCCAGGACCACGCCCGGCGCGGGCTCGCCGGCCGCCAGCGCGGCCAGTCCGGCCAGCAGCTCCGCCCGGTCCGCCCCGACCACCGCGGCCCGGTGCGAGAGCGCCGAACGGGTGGCGGCCAGCGACCAGCCCACGTCGGCCGGGCCGGACTCGGGGCGCGCGGCCAGGAAGGACCGCAACCGGGCCGCCTGCGCCCGCAGTCCGCGCTCGCCCTGGCCGGAGAGCACCCATGGCACCACCGCCGGGGCCCGCTCGGGTGCCGGCTGCGGTTCGGGCCCGGACTCCGCCTCCACGGGTGGCTGTTCGAGGATCACATGGGCGTTGGTCCCGCTCACCCCGAACGAGGACACCCCGGCCCGGCGGGGACGGGAGGTCCCCGGCCACTCCGCGGGCCCGGTCAGCAGCTCCACCGCGCCGGCCGACCAGTCCACATGGGTCGACGGCTCGTCCACGTGCAGGGTCCGGGGCAGTGTCTTGTGCCGCATCGCCAGCACCATCTTGATCACACCGGCCACTCCCGCGGCCGACTGGGTGTGCCCGATGTTCGACTTGACCGAGCCCAGCAGCAGCGGCCGTTCGCGTTCCTGCCCGTAGGTGGCCAGCAGCGCCTGTGCCTCGATCGGGTCGCCCAGGCTGGTGCCGGTGCCGTGTGCCTCCACCGCGTCCACGTCCGACGCGGCCAGGTCGGCGTTCGCCAGCGCGGCCCGGATCACCCGCTGCTGCGCGGGCCCGTTCGGCGCCGTCAGGCCGTTCGAGGCGCCGTCCTGGTTGACGGCGGAGCCCCGTACGACCGCCAGGACCCGGTGGCCGTTGCGGCGGGCGTCGGACAGCCGCTCCAGCAGCAGCATGCCGACGCCCTCGCCCCAGCCGGTGCCGTCCGCCGCGTCGGCGAACGCCTTGCAGCGGCCGTCGGCGGCCAGTCCGCGCTGACGGGAGAACTCCACGAAGATGCCCGGGGTGGCCATCACCGTCACCCCGCCGGCCAGTGCCAGCGAGCACTCACCGGACCGCAGGGCCTGCGCCGCCAGGTGCAGCGCGACCAGCGACGACGAGCAGGCGGTGTCCACGGTGACCGCCGGCCCCTCCAGGCCGAAGGTGTACGAGAGCCGGCCGGAGACCACGCTGCCCGCGCCACCGGTCAGGAAGTAGCCCTCGGATCCCTCCGCCGCCTGCCCGGCCCCCGTTCCGTAGCCCTGTGCGGCGGCACCGACGAACACCCCGGTCTGGCTCCCCTTCAGCGACGCCGCCGGGATACCGGCCCGCTCCACCGTCTCCCAGGCCACTTCCAGCAGCAGCCGCTGCTGCGGATCCATCGCGAGCGCCTCGCGCGGCGAGATGCCGAAGAAGTCGGCGTCGAACTCGCCCGCGTCGTACACGAAGCCACCGGCGCGGACGTACGAGGTGCCCGAGCTGTCCGGATCGGCGCTGTACAGGCCGTCCAGGTCCCAGCCCCGGTCGTCCGGCAGATCCGCGACCGCGTCGCGCCCGGCGGCGAGCAGCTCCCACAACTCCTCGGGCGACGTCACTCCGCCCGGATAGCGGCAGGCCATTCCTACGATCACGATCGGGTCCCGGTCGGTGGCGGCGGCCGGGGCGGCGGGCCGCGCCACGGCCTCGCCGACGGTGCCGTCCAGCTCCCGGAGGAGATGACCGGCCAGGACCGCCGGTGTCGGATAGTCGAAGATCGCGGTGGCCGACAGCCTGACCCCGGTGGCGGTGCGCAGCCGGTTGCGCAGCTCGACGGCCGTGAGCGAGTCGAACCCGGTCTCCGCGAACGTGCGCGCCGTGTCGACCGCGGCGGGGGTGCCGTGCCCCAGCACGGTCGCCACCTGCGTACGGACCAGGTCCAGCACCAGCCGTTCGCGCTCGGCGACCGGCATCGCGGCCATCCGGCCGCGCAGCGACGACTCGTCCTCCACCGGGCCCGCGCCGGACGCGCGGCGGATCGGCGCACGGACCAGACCGCGGAAGAGCGCGGGCAGCGCCCCGGCGCCGGCCTGTGCCCGCAGCGCCGTGGCGTCCAGCGGTGTGGCCAGCACGAGCGCCTCGGTGGCCGCCCTGGCGCTGTCCAGGAGCCGGAGCCCCTGATCGGTGGCGAGCGGCGTGGCACCGGCCCTGGCCATCCGGGCGAGATCCCGGTCCGACAGATGGCCGGTCATCCCGCTGCGCTCGGCCCACAGCCCCCAGGCCACGGAGAGACCCGGCAGCCCGGCGGCCCTGCGGTGCGCCATCAACGCGTCCAGCCAGGCGTTGGCCGCCGCGTAGGCGCCCTGCCCGGGGCTTCCCAGAACACCAGCGGCGGAGGAGAACACCACGAATTCCGCCAGGTCACGACCGGCCGTCAGCTCGTGCAGATGCCACGCGGCGTCCACCTTCGGCCTCAGGACCTCGCGCACCCGCTCCGGGGTGAGCGACTCGATCACCCCGTCGTCGAGCACACCCGCGGTGTGCACCACCATCCGCAGGCCGGAGACGGTGTCCAGCAGCCGTGCCAGCTGGTCCCGGTCGGCCACGTCACAGGCCACCACCCGCACCTGGGCGCCGTATTCGCGCAGGTCGGCGGCGAGTTCGGCCGCGCCCGGGGCGTCCGGCCCGCGCCGGGCGGCCAGGACGACATCCCGTACTCCGTGCCGTTCGACCAGATGACGGGCGACCAGCCCGCCCAGTGTGCCGGTGCCGCCGGTGATGAGCACGGTGTCCCCGTCCCGCAGCGGCTGCGGAATGGACAGCACCAGCTTGCCGATGTGGCGTGCCTGCGAGAGGAAGCGCAGCGCGTCACCCGCCTGCCGGACGTCCCAGGCGCGGATCGGCAGCGCGGTGAAGATCCCTCGCTCGAAGAGCGACACCAGCAGCCGGAGCAGTTCCCCGACCCGGTCGGGCCCCGCGTCCATGAGGTCGAACGCCCGGTACCGCACCCCGTGCTCGGCGGCCACGCGCTCACCGTCGCGGATGTCGGTCTTGCCCATCTCCAGGAAACGGCCACCGTCGGCGAGCAGGCCGAGCGAGGCGTCCACGTACTCGCCCGCCAGCGAGTTCAGCACCACGTCCACCCGGCCGAAGCGGTCGGCGAACTCCAAGGTGCGGGACGAGGCGATCCGGTCGTCCGCCACTCCCCCGGCGCGCAGCGCGTCCCACTTCCCGGGGCTCGCGGTGGCGTACACCTCGGCGCCGAGCCAGCGGGCCACCTGTGTCGCGGCCATGCCCACCCCGCCCGCGGCCGAGTGCACCAGCACCGATTCACCGGGTCGCAGACCGGCCAGGTCCATCAGCCCGTACATGGCGGTCAGGAACACCACCGGCGTGGCCGCGGCGTCGGCGAACGACCAGCCTTCCGGCAGCCGCGCCAACAGCCGGTGATCGGTCACCGCCACGGGGCCGAACGCCCCGGAGAACAGACCCATCACGCGGTCACCGGGCGCCAGGCCGGACACGCCGGGGCCGGTGTCGAGCACCACTCCGGCGCCCTCGCTGCCGATGACGTCCTGGCCGGGGATCATGCCGAGGGCGACGACGACGTCCCGGAAGTTCACCCCGGCCGCGTGCATCGCCACCCGCACCTGTCCGGCGCCGAGGACACCGGCGGCCTCCGGACAGGGGACGGCGGCCAGATTCTCCAGCGTGCCCTGGCTGGTGACGTCAATCCGCCAGGGTGCCGCGGCCTCCGGGGTGGTCGGGGTGGCGGCGGGTGGGGTGGGGATGGACGGTGTGGCGGCGGGCGGTGTGATGGTGGACAGGGCGGTCGCGGACGGGGTGAGCGGAGCGAGCTGAGGCGTCAGGACACGGCCACGGCGCAGCGCGAGATGCGCATGGCCGCCGTCCGCCGCGGCGGCCAGCGCGGCGGCGAGCACCGTACGGGAATCCTGGTGGCCGTCGTGGTCGACGAGGACGAAGCGGTCCGGATGCTCGGCCTGTGCGCTGCGGAGCAGGCCCCAGACCGCTGCCCCGCCGAGGTCTTCGACGCTCTCGCCGGGAGCGGTCGCCATCGCGCCGCGCGTCAGCACGGCCAGCCGCGACCGGGCACAGCGCTCGTCGGCGAGCCATCGCCGTACCGCCGCCAGCGCCCGGCACACGACGGTGGACACCGCGTCACCGGCCGACTCACACGGCAGCACCACCATGTCGGGCACGGGGGCGTCGGGGTTGTCGGGGGCGTGGGGGCCGTCGGGGGCGTCGGGGGCGAGAACGTCGTACTCGGCCGGGGCGTCGAACGTGGCCGGGGCGTCGTACTCGGCCAGGGCGTCGTACTCGGCCAGGGCCGAGCCTGCCAGGGCGGTCGGCAGCGGCATCTCGACCCAGTCCACGCGGTACAGCGAATCCTGGTCCACCCCTCGGGTGTCCGCGATCCGCCCGCTGGACAGCGGACGCAACGAGAGCGACGCCACCGACAGCACGGGCGCTCCCGTCGGGTCTGTCACCTCCAGCGACACCGCGTCCGTACCGGCCGGGGAGAGCACCACGCGGATGGCGGAGGCGCCGACCGCGCGCAGCGCCACCCCGCTCCAGGAGAACGGCAGATACGCCTGGCCGGGGTCGGTGAGGAAGTGGCCGAGCCCCACTCCGTGCAGCGCGGCGTCGAGCAGGGCCGGATGCACACCGCACCGCGCCGCCACGTCCTGTGCCTCCGGCTCCAGAGCCACTTCGGCGTAGATCTCGTCGTCCCGTGTCCACGCGGCGCGCAGCCCTTGGAAAGCGGGACCGTACCCGTAGCCGCGCTCCGCCATCGCCTCGTACATCCCCGAGACATCGAGGCTGCGCGCGCCCTCGGGCGGCCAGACGTCCAGGGGCCGGGCCACCTCGGCGGGGCGCGGCTCGGTGACGTCGAGGGCTCCGGTGACGCCGAGGACTCCGGTGGCGCTGAGGGTGCCCGAGGCGTGCAGCAACCAATCCCCGGCACGGCACGAGTGCACCGTGACCGGCCTCCGGCCCCGTTCGTCCGCCGCCGAGACGGCCACCTGGACCTGGACCCCGCCCTGGTCCGGCACCACCAGCGGGGTCTCCAGGGTCAGCTCCTCCACCACCGAGTGGCCGAAGTGCTGACCGGCCTGCAAGGCGAGTTCGACGAATCCCGTGCCGGGGAAGACCACCGTGTCCCGCACCATGTGGTGGGCCAGCCAGGGCTGTCCGTCCAGGGAGAGCAGTCCGGTCAGCACGCCGCCCTCGTCCCCGGGCAGGGGCAGTACCGCGCCCAGCAGGGGGTGCTCGATATCGCCGAGGCCCAGCCCGGACGCCTGGGTCACCGCCCGCGCGGGCTTCAGCCAGAAGCGTTCCCGTTGGAAGGCGTAGGTGGGAAGGTCCACCGTCCGGGCTCCGGTGAAGACCGGGCGCCAGTCCACGTCCACGCCCCGGGTGTGGAGATCGCCGAGGGCGGCGAGGAAGCGGGCGGGGCCACCGTCGTCGCGGCGCAGCGATCCGGTGACGACGATATCGGCGCCGGTGACGTCGGCGGCGTCCGCGGTGTCGGGGGCGCCGGTGGCTTCCGCGGTGTCGGGGGTGCCTGCGGTGCCTGGGGCCTCGGCGGTGTCCTGGATGCCGATGGTCAGCACGGGGTGCGGGCTCACCTCGACGAACACGGTGTGACCCTGGTTCATCAGCGCCTCGACAGTGCTCTGGAATTCCACCGTGTGCCGGAGGTTGCGGTACCAGTAGTCGGCGTCGAGTTCGCTGGTGTCGGTAAGCCGTCCGGTCACCGTCGAGTGGAAAGCGACCTGTCCACCGCGCGGCCGGACCGGCGCCAGCACGTCCGCCAGCTCCCGCTGGATCTCGGCCACCTGCGGGGAGTGCGAGGCGTAGTCCACCGGAATCCGTTTGGCCTCCGGGAACTCCGCGAGCACCGCCTCCAGCACCTCGTCGCCGCCGGACACCACTGTCGAGGACGGGCCGTTCACCGCCGCCACCGACAACCCCGGACGCTCACGCAGCCGGTCGGCGGGCACCGGAACTGACACCATCCCGCCCCGCCCCGACAAGGCGAGCAGCGCCTTGCTCCGGCAGGCCACCACCCGGGCACCGTCCTCCAGCGACAACCCACCGGCCACGCACGCCGCCGCGATCTCCCCCTGCGAGTGACCCACCACCGCGGACGGCACCACACCATACGAACGCCACAGCTCGGCCAGCGACACCATCACCGCCCACAACACCGGCTGCACCACATCAACCCGGCCGAGTGCCTCCTCATCACCCAGCACATCGAACAGCGACCACTCGACGAACGGCGCGAGCGCATCGGCGCATTCACGCATCCTCTCCGCGAACACCGGCGAATGCTCCAGCAGTTCCAAGGCCATTCCGGCCCACTGCGACCCTTGGCCAGGGAAGACGAACACCACCTTGCGGCCGGTCCGGGCGGCGCCACTGGTCGCGACGGCGTCCAGTCCACGTCGTAGCTCCGCGAGGTCCGCACCCACCACGACGGCGCGGTGCGACTGACGCGAACGGCCGGCCACCAGCGTCCACCCGACATCGGCGGGATCCAGGCCCGGATGGGCGTCGATGAAGGACGCCAGGCGCTCGGCCTGGGCCCTCAGCCCGGCCTCCCCCGCACCTGACAGCACCCACGGTACGGGCGGTGACGGCTCGCGCACCGACTCCCGATCGGGCCGGGCCACCACCGGCCCCTGCTCGACGATCACATGGGCGTTGGTGCCACTGACCCCGAACGAGGACACACCCGCCCGGCGAGGAGCGCCGGTCCGCGGCCACTCCCTCGTCTCGACGAGCAACTCGACCTGGCCCGACGCCCAGTCCACGTGGGGCGAGGGCGAGTCGACATGCAGGGTCCGCGGCAGTACACCGTGTCGCATGGCCATGACCATCTTGATCACACCGGCCACGCCGGCGGCCGCCTGAGTGTGACCGATGTTGGACTTCACCGAGCCGAGCCACAGTGGCTTGTTCTCGGGCCGGTCCTGACCGTACGTGGCGAGCAGTGCCTGCGCCTCGATCGGGTCGCCGAGGCTGGTGCCGGTGCCGTGTGCCTCCACCACGTCGATGTCCGTGGCGGACAGCCGGGCGTTCGCCAGGGCCTGACGGATCACTCGCTGCTGCGACGGGCCGTTCGGCGCCGTGAGCCCGTTGGACGCGCCGTCCTGGTTGACGGCGGAGCCACGCATCACCGCCAGCACCCGGTGGCCGTTGCGCTCCGCGTCGGAGAGCCGCTCCACCAGGAGCATGCCGACGCCCTCACCCCAGCCGGTGCCGTCCGCCGCCGCCGCGAACGCCTTGCAGCGCCCATCGGCCGCCAGCGCGCGCTGACGGGAGAATTCCAGGAAGGCCGCCGGAGTGGCCATGACGGTCGCACCGCCGGCCAAGGCCAAGGAGCATTCGCCGGAGCGCAGGGCCTGTGCGGCGAGGTGCAGCGCGACCAGCGACGACGAGCAGGCGGTGTCCACGGTGACCGCCGGGCCCTCGAGGCCGAAGGTGTACGCCAGCCGGCCCGAGGCGACACTGGCGGCGCTGCCCGTGCCCAGATACCCTTCCGCGCTCCGCGGGGCCCCGCTCGCCAGAGCGGCGTAGTCCTGGCCGTTGGTCCCGACGAACACACCGGTCCGGCTGCCCTTGAGGGTGGCGAGGGACATATGGGCGCGCTCGAACGCCTCCCAGGCGACCTCCAGCAACAGCCGCTGCTGCGGGTCCATCGCGAGCGCCTCGCGCGGCGAAATCCCGAAGAAGCCGGGGTCGAACGCGGCCGCGTCATCGAGGAATCCGCCCGCCCGGACGTACGAGGAGCCGGGGTGGTCGGGATCGGGGTCGTACAGCTCGGCCAGGTTCCAGCCACGGTCCGCCGGGAACTCCGACACGGCGTCACGGCCCTCGGCCAGCAGCCTCCACAGGTCCTCCGGCGAGCTCACCCCGCCGGGGAAACGGCAGCTCATCCCGATGATGGCGATGGGTTCGTCGTCCACCGGACGTGGCGCCACCGGGGCTGGTGTCCGTCCGCCCAGGCCCAGCGCCTCCCGGCACATGTGCTCGGCGAGCGCGGCCGGGGTCGGGTAGTCGTAGATCACGGAAGCCGGGAACCGTACCCCGGTGGCCGCGGTGAGCCGGTTCCGCAGCTCCACCGCGGTGAGCGAGTCGAAACCGATCTCCTGGAAGGGCCGGGCCGGGTCGATCGCCTCGGATGCCGTGTGTCCCAGGACGGCGGCCACATGCGCACGGACGAGGTCCAGCACGGTGGCCGCCCGCTCCCGCTCGGGCATGACCTCCAGGCGGGCGGCGAACGCGTCGGCCGGTTCGCCGCCGGCCGCCTCGGTCGACCCGGATCCGTCGCCGAGCAACTCGCTGAGCAGCGGGCTCGGCCGTGCGGCGGTGAACCGGGCCCCGAAGGTCGCCCAGTCGATGTCGGCCACCATCACCGTGGTCTCGTCAGCGGCCAGCACCAGCCCCAGGGCGGCGAGCGCCGACCTCGGATCCATGCCCTGCGACCGCGCCACCTCCGCAGCCATACCGGATTCGGCCCAGGCTCCCCAGGCCACCGAAGTGGCCACCAGACCCTCGGCCCGGCGCCGCCACGCCAACCCGTCCAGAACGGCGTTGGCCGCCGCATAGCTCCCCTGCCCCGCATTGCCCACGGTCCCGGCAGCCGAAGAGAACAACACGAAGGCGTCGAGGTCGGTGTCACGGGTCAACTCGTGCAGATGGCGGGCGCCGTCGGCCTTCGCCCGCATCACGGCACGGATCCGCTCGGGGGACAGCGACTCGAGCACCCCGTCGTCGAGGACGCCCGCCGCATGCACGATGGTGCGCACATCCGGAACCGTCGCCAGAACAGCCGCGAGCGCCTCACGATCACCGACATCACAGGCCACGACCCGCACGCGGCTCCCCAACTCGGCCACCAGCTCGGCAGCACCGCGCGCCTCGGCACCCCGGCGGCTCGTCAGTACGACCCGCTCCACGCCGCTGTCCACCAGCCAGCGCGCCACCTGACGACCCAGCGCACCCGTACCACCGGTGACCAGCGCGGCACCACGCCCACGCCATTTGGTCGGTGCCTCGCCCGCCGCCCGCGTCAGACGGGCGCCCCATGTGCCGGTGGCACGGATGGCTATCTGATCCTCACCGGAGTCCCCCGCGAGAATGCCGACCAGCGCTTCCTCAGTGCGATCGTCCAGTTCGGCAGGCAGGTCGATCAGCCCGCCCCAACGGTCCGGATGCTCCAGACCGATCACCCGGCCCAGACCCCAGATTCCGGCCTGGTCGGGATCCACCAAGTCTCCGTCGACCGCCGAGACGCCACCGCGCGTGACGCACCACAACGGGGCATCGACCTCAGCTGCCACAAGGGCTTGCAGCAGCGACACCGTGCCCTCGACCGGCAGCAACGACACCACGCCCGCAGCCGCGACCTCGCCCAGTTCCGCCGACGTCACAACTCGCGCATCGGCCCCCGCAGCCCGCAGCGCGGCAGCCACATCGGTGCCGTCCGCACCCCGCTCGGCCACGACCAGCCACGTGCCAGTGAGGCTTGCCTCCCCGGACACCGCCGGAACCGGCGTCCAGCCGAGCCGGTAACGCCAGCCATCGATAACCGATTGCTCCTGCCGCGCCCTCCGCCACGATGCCAAGGCAGGCAGTACGGCACTCAACGGCTGTTCCTCATCAATGCCCAGCGCCCGCGCGTCCCCACGCTCGACCGCGTCCCAGAACACCGTGTCAACGACGCTGGTCGCGGGCTGGTCCGAGGCCGACTCCAACCAGAACCGCTGCCGTTGGAACGCGTAGGTGGGGAGATCGACCCGCCGACCGCCGGGGAACACCGCGTCCCAGTCCACCTCCACACCCCGGACGTACAGCCCGCCCAGAGCAGCCATGACGGCCAGGGGCTCCGGACGGTCCCGGCGCAGCGCCGACACCCCATCGCCGTCGACCAATGCGGTCAACGTGCCATCCGGTCCGAGCTCCAGGAACGAACCGACCCCCTGCTCGCGGAGGGCGTCCAGACCATCGGCGAATCGGACCGTCTCCCGCACATGCCGCACCCAGTACTCCGGCGAACACAACTCCTCACCCACCACCGCTCCCGACACGTTCGATACGACGGGCACACTCGGAGCACGGAACTCCACGCTCCGAAGCACCTCACCGAACTCGGCGAGCATGCCGTCCATACGAGCCGAATGAAACGCATGACTCACCCGCAACCGCCGCGTCCGCACCCCACGACCAACCAACACACCCACCACGACCTGAACCGCATCCTCATCACCCGAGACCACCACCGCCTCAGGACCATTCACCGCCGCAACCGCCACCCCATCACTCACCAGCGGCCGCACCTCATCCTCCGACGCCGCCACCGCAACCATCGCACCACCCGACGGCAACGCCTGCATCAAACGACCCCGAGCAGCCACCACCCTCGCCGCATCCTCCAACGACCACACACCCGCCACATACGCCGCAGCCAACTCACCAATCGAATGACCCAGCAGATAATCCGGCTCCACACCCCACGAGGTGATCAACCGATACAGCGCCACCTCCAGCGCAAACAGCCCCGCCTGCGTATACGCCGTCTCCCCGATCAGCCCGGCATCATCACCCCACACCACCTCACCCACCGGCCGATCCAGATACCGATCCAGCTCCCCACACACCTCATCCCACACCGCAGCAAACACCGGATACGCCTCATACAACCCACGCCCCATCCCCAACCGCTGCGACCCCTGACCCGCAAACAACACACCCAACCCACCGCCCACCGGCACACCCACCACCGGAGCACCCTCCAAAGCCCCCAGCAACTCCTCACCATCCGCAACCACCACGACCGCACGATGCGACAACCCAGACCGAGTGGCCACCAAAGACCACCCCACATCCACCGGATCCAGACCCGGATTCCGGTCCGCGAAGGCCCGCAACCGCTCCACCTGCGCCCGTACCGCCGCCTCATCCGCGCCCGACACCACCCACGGCACAGCAGGCAGCTCCACGCGTTCGACCTGCGGCTCCGCCACAACCACAGGCGCCTGCTCCACAATCACATGGGCATTGGTCCCACTCACCCCGAACGCCGACACTCCCACCCGACGCGGCCGATCGACGTCCGGCCAGGCAGCCCCTTCCCTCAACAACTCAACGGCACCGGCCGACCAGTCCACGTGCGGCGACGGCTCATCCACATGCAACGTTCGCGGCAACACCCCATGCCGCATCGCCATCACCATCTTGATCACACCAGCCACACCCGCCGCAGCCTGCGTATGACCAATGTTCGACTTCACCGAACCCAACCACAGCGGCCGATCCGCATCCCGGCCCTGCCCGTACGTAGCCAGCAGCGCCTGCGCCTCGATCGGATCACCCAGCGCCGTACCCGTACCATGCGCCTCCACCGCATCCACATCCACCGCCGACAACCCCGCACTCGCCAACGCCTGCCGGATCACCCGCTGCTGCGACGGACCGTTCGGCGCCGTCAAACCATTCGACGCACCGTCTTGATTGACCGCGGAGCCGGAGACAACGGCCAGCACCGGATGCCCGTTCCGCTCGGCATCCGACAGGCGCTCCACCACCAGCAGCCCGACACCCTCGGACCAGCCCGTCCCATCCGCGCCGGCGGCGAAGGACTTGCAGCGGCCATCGGCGGCCAGCCCACGCTGACGCGAGAACTCCACAAAGGTGGCGGGTGTCGCCATCACCGTCACTCCGCCGGCCAGCGCGAGGGAGCACTCGCCCGACCGAAGAGCCCGCACCGCCCAGTGCAGCGCCACCAACGAGGACGAGCACGCCGTGTCGACGGTGACCGCCGGGCCCTCCAGCCCGAACGTATAGGCCACCCGACCGGACACCACACTGCCCGCGTTGCCGGTCAGAAGGTATCCCTCGGATCCTTCCGTGGCCTGCCCGTCCCCGCCGCCATAGCCCTGCGCGGACGCGCCCACGAAGACGCCGGTCTGGCTGCCCTTGAGCGTCGAGGCCGGGATTCCGGCCCGCTCGAACGCCTCCCAGGACGCCTCAAGCAGCAGCCGCTGCTGCGGATCCATCGCGGTCGCCTCACGCGGCGAGATCCCGAAGAATCCGGCGTCGAACTCGGCCGCGTCATGGAGGAACCCACCCGAGCGGACGTATGACCGGCCCGAGCGAGTGGCGTCGGCGTCATACACACCGGCCAGGTCCCAGCCACGGTCGGACGGGAAGGACGATACGGCGTCGCCACCGGCGCTGACCAGCCGCCACAGCGCCTCCGGAGAGTCCACACCGCCCGGGAATCGGCAGCTCATGCCGATGATCACGATCGGATCGTCGGCCACCGCGGTGGGCGTGTGCGGTACCTGTACCTCCTCGGCCAGCCCGAGCGCCGCCCCGCACACATGCTCGGCGAGTGCCGCCGGAGTCGGGTAGTCGAAGATCACGGACGCCGGGAATCGCAGCTGCGTAGCCGTGCCGAGCCGGTCCCGCAATTCCACGGCGGTCAGCGAGTCAAAGCCCAGCTCCTGGAACGTCCGGTCGAGGCCGATCGCAGTCGGGTTCCGGTGGCCCAACACCTCGGCGGCATGCGTCCGTACGAGCTCCACGACCGCACGGTCCCGGTCCTCACGCGGCAATCCGCGCAGCTCGACCGCGAACTCACCCACCGTCGACGCGAGTGGTTCGGACGGGGCGGGGATGAGCTCGCTCAGCAGTGGGCTCGGACGCAACGCGGTGAACCTCGACCCGAACCGCTCCCAATCCACATCCGCCACCACAAGCGCCGTCTCACCCCCACCCAACGCCCGCCCCAACGCAGCGACCGCCGACCCCGGAGCCATCCCCGACACACCACGCTCAACCAGGAACTCCTCACCCCCAACGGCCATACCACCCCCGCCCCACATCCCCCACGCCACCGACGTCGCCACCAACCCAACACCACGACGCCGCCACGCCAACCCATCCAAAAACGCGTTCGCCGCCGCATACGCCGACTGATGACCGCTCCCCCACACCCCCGCCACCGACGAGAACAACACAAAGGCATCCAGCTCGGCGTCCGCCAGGAGCGCGTCCAAGTGCGCCGCCCCGGCAACCTTCGACCGCGTGCTCTCCTCGAACTCCTCGGGTGTCAGGCTGTCCACCGCACTCCAGCTCGGCACCCCTGCGGCGTGTACGACGACCCGGAGATCGGGGATGGTGGCCAGCAGCGTCGCGACCGCCTCCCGATCCGCGACATCGCACGCGACCACCGTCACCTGGACTCCGAGCTCCTCCAACTCGGTCACCAGCTCGGCCGCACCCGGGGTCTCGATCCCCCGGCGGCTCGTCAGCACGATGCGCTCGACCCCGGTCCCCGCCAGCCAGCGCGCCACATGGCCGCCCAGCGCACCCGTACCCCCGGTGATCAAGGCAGTTCCCCGGCCACGCCACCCGGTAGAGGTGTCCGCCATCGGTGTCGCCCGGCTCAGCCGTGCGCCCCACGCCCCGGCGGCCCGGATTGCCACCTGATCCTCCCCGGTGCGCCCGGCGAGAACTCCGGCCAACGACGCACCCACACGCGCATCCACCTCCGTGGGCAGGTCGATCAGCCCGCCCCAACGGTCGGGGTGCTCCAGCCCGATCACACGGCCCAGACCCCAGACGGCCGACGCATACGGATCCACCACATCCCCGCCCACCACGGAGACCGCACCCCGCGTCACACACCACAACGGCGCATCGACCCCAGCCGACCCGAGAGCCTGCACCAACGCCACCGTCGCCTCGACCGACAACAACGACACCACACCCGCGACGGACCCCGCGCTCAGCTCCGCCGACGTCACGACCTCGGCATCGGCCCCGGCCGACCGCAGCGCAGTAGCCACATCGGTGCCGTCCGCACCCGGCTCGACCACAACCAGCCACGTGCCGGTGAGGCCCGCCTCCCCGGACACCGCAGGGATCGGCGTCCAGCCGAGCCGGTAACACCACCCGTCGACAACCGACTGTTCCTGGTACGCCCGTCGCCACGACGCCAATGCGGGCAACGCGGCACTCAACGGCTGCTCAGCATCAACCCCAAGAGCCTCAGCATCGCCACGCTCGACCGCCTCCCAGAACGCCGCGTCCACCGCACTCGTCGCAGGCTCAGCCGAGACCGGCTCCAACCAGAACCGCTCACGCTGAAAGGCATACGTCGGCAAATCAACCCACCGAGCACCCGGAAACACCGCATCCCAGTCGACCTCGACACCCCGGACGTACAGCCCGCCCAAAGCAGCCATAACGGTCAGAGGCTCCGAACGGTCCCGGCGCAGCACGGGCAATCCATCGCCATCGGCCAAGGCGGTCAACGTCCCGTCGGCGCCCAGCTCCAGGAACGAACCGACACCCAGCTCGCGGAGGGTGTCCAGCCCATCGGCGAAGCGGACCGTCTCCCGCACATGGCGCACCCAGTACTCCGGCGAACAGAGCTCTTCACCGGCCACCGCTCCCGACACGTTCGATACGACGGGCACGCTCGGAGCGCGGAACTCAACACCGTTCAACACCTCACCGAACTCCGCGAGCATGCCGTCCATACGAGCTGAATGAAACGCATGGCTCACCCGCAACCGCCGCGTCCGCACCCCACCCGTGGCGAACGACTCCTCGATGGCGTGCACCGCGTCCTCATCACCCGACAGCACCACCGCCTCAGGAGCATTCACCGCCGCAACCGCCACCCCATCGCTCAGCAGCGGCCGCACCTCATCCTCCGATGCCGCCACCGCGACCATCGCGCCACCCGACGGCAGCGCCTGCATCAAACGACCCCGCGCCGCCACCACCTTGGCCGCGTCCTCCAACGACCACACACCCGCCACATACGCCGCAGCCAACTCACCGATGGAATGACCCAGCAGATAATCCGGCTTCACACCCCATGAGGTGATCAGCCGATAAAGGGATACCTCCAGCGCGAACAACCCCGCCTGTGTATACGCCGTCTCCCCGATCAGCTCGGCATCATCACCCCACACCACCTCACCCACCGGCCTATCCAGATGCTGGTCCAGCTGGGCGCACACCTCGTCCCACGCCTCAGCGAACACCGGATACGCCTCATACAACCCACGACCCATCCCCAACCGCTGCGACCCCTGACCCGCAAACAACACACCCAACCCACCACCCACCGGAACACCCACCACCACCGAACCCAACCCACCCAACAACTCCTCACGATCCACACCCACCACCACCGCACGATGCGACAACCCAGCACGCGCAGTCGCCAACGACCACCCCACATCCACCAGATCCAGCCCAGGATCACCCTCCACAAACTCCCGCAACCGCTCCACCTGCGCCCGCACCGCCGCCTCACCCGCACCCGACACCACCCACGGCACCGCAGGCAACACCACACCTTCAGCCTCAGGCTCCGCCACTTCAGGCGCCTGCTCCACAATCACATGCGCGTTCGTCCCACTCACCCCGAACGCCGACACACCCGCCCGGCGGGGCCGCCCGGCCTCCGGCCAGCCCGTGTGCTCCCCCAGGAGCTCCACCGCACCGGTGGACCAGTCCACGTGCGGCGACGGCTCATCCACGTGCAGCGTTCGCGGCAACACCCCATGCCGCATCGCCATCACCATCTTGATCACACCAGCCACACCCGCCGCAGCCTGCGTATGACCAATATTCGACTTCACCGAACCCAACCACAACGGCCGATCCGCATCCCGACCCTGACCGTACGTAGCCAACAACGCCTGCGCCTCGATCGGATCACCCAACGCCGTACCCGTACCATGCGCCTCCACCGCATCCACATCCACCGCCGACAACCCCGCACTCGCCAACGCCTGACGGATCACCCGCTGCTGCGACGGACCATTCGGCGCCGTCAAACCATTCGACGCACCATCCTGATTCACCGCCGAACCCCGCACCACCGCCAACACCCGATGCCCGTTCCTCTCGGCATCCGACAACCGCTCCACCACCAGCATCCCCACACCCTCGGAGAAACCGGTGCCATCAGCCGCCCCCGCGAACGCCTTGCACCGACCATCCTTCGCCAGACCGCGCTGGCGGGAGAACTCCACGAACAGGCCCGGTGTCGCCATCACCGTCACACCGCCCGCAAGCGCCAGCGAGCACTCACCCGACCGCAACGCCTGCACCGCCAGATGCAACGCTACCAACGACGACGAACACGCCGTATCCACCGTCAGCGCCGGGCCCTCAAGCCCCAGGACGTAGGCGATCCGGCCGGACATCACCGATGCCGAATTGCCCGTTCCGACATGGCCCTCGAACTCCTGCGGCTGATCTCCGCCCAAAAGGCTGACGTAGTCCTGACCATTGGTGCCGGCGAACACCCCGGTCTCACTGCCCCGCAGCGACCGAGGATCGATCCCCGCCCGCTCGAACGCCTCCCATGACGCCTCCAGCAGCAGCCGCTGCTGGGGGTCCATCGCCACCGCTTCACGTGGCGAGATGCCGAAGAAGTCGGCGTCGAACGCGGTCGCGTCATGGAGGAAGCCACCTGTCCGGGTGTACGAGGTGCCCGGGTGGCCGGGGTCGCTGTGGAAGAGCCCGGCCAGGTCCCAGCCACGGTCCTCGGGGAACGCCGACATCGCGTCCCCGCCCTCGGTGAGGAAGTCCCACAGGTCCTCCGGCGAGCTCACCCCGCCGGGGAAGCGACAGCTCATTCCCACGATCACGATCGGATCGTCGTCCACGGAGGAGCCGCTCGGCTCGGCGCGAAGGGGCTCCCCGACCGTCCCCAGCAGTTCCGATCGCGCGTACTCCGCCAGGGCCAGCGGGGTCGGGTAGTCGAATACGACAGTGGCAGGCAGCCGCAGACCGGTCGCGGCACCCAGCCGGTTGCGGAACTCGACCGCCGTCACGGAGTCGAAGCCGAGCTCCTGGAAGGCACGGTGGGACGACACGGCTTCCGGGTCGGTGTGCCTGAGCACCACCGCGACATTGCGGCGCACCAAGTCGAGCAGCAGTCGCCGCTGTTCGGCCTCGTCCAGCCCTGCCAGACGCCCCCTGAGTCCGGATCGGTCCAGGTCCGTCTCCTCGACGACCGATGCGGCCCCCGCGTCGATGAGTCGCCGTACCTCTGGAAGGTCGGCGAGCAAGGGGCTGGGTCGCGTCGCGGTGAAGGCGGCGTAGTGGCGTTCCCATTCGATGTCGGCAACCGTGACCACCGCGTCGCCCTGCTCGATGGCCGTACGCAGAGCGGCCACCGCCAGCTCCGGCGACAGTGCGGGAACACCATGCCGCCGCGCCACCTCGCCGGCCTCGCCCTCTCCCATCCCGCCACCGGCCCACAGGCCCCAGGCCACCGATGTCGCCACCAGGCCCTGGGCCCTGCGGTACTCGGCCAGCGCGTCGAGGAAGGCGTTGCCCGGTGCGTAGTTGCCCTGCCCCGGTGTGCCGACCGTCCCGGACAAGGAGGAGAAGAGCACGAACGCGGACAGTTCCATGTCACGGGTCAACTCGTGCAGATGCGTCGCACCGTCGACCTTGACGCGGAGCACCCGGTGCAGTTGCTCGGTGGTCAGGGACTCGACCGTCGCGTCGTCCAGCAGGGCGGCCGTGTGCACAACAGCCGTCAGCGGGCCGACATCCGCCACCAGCTCGGCCAGTTGGGCGCGCTCGGCCACGTCGCACACGGCCACCGTCACCGCCGCTCCGGCCGCTTCCAGGTCCGCCACGAGTGCGGACGCCCCGGGCGCGGCCATACCTCGCCGGCTGGTCAGCACGAGGTGCTCCGCGCCCTGATGCGCCAGCCACCGCGCGATATGACCGCCCAGCGCTCCGGTGCCTCCGGTGACCAGTACGGTCCCGCTCGGCTGCCAGGACGGCAGGTCGGTACGCAACGCGGGGGCATGGACGAGCCTGCGCCCGAAGGCCCCCACCGTCCGGATCGCGACCTGGTCCTCGCCCGAAACGCCTGACAGGGCCCTTGCCAGGTGTTCCCGTGCCCGCGTGTTCACCTCGGTCGGCAGGTCGATGAGACCACCCCAGCGCAGGGGCTGCTCGAGTGCGATCACTCGGCCGACGCCCCACACCAGTGCCTGCGCCGATGCGGACGCGAGGAGGGTGTCAGCGGGCCCGGTGGACACGGCGCGTTGGGTCAGACTCCACAGTGGGGCCTCCACCCCTGTGTCGCCCAACGCCTGAGTCAGCAGGACCGTCATCGCGAAGCCGATGGGCAGGGAGGCGTAGTCGGGGTGCGGCCGCTGGTCCAGGGCGACCAGCGACACTACGCCCCTGATGCTCGCCGCGCTCGTCATGCCGCTCGTACTGGTCATGTTCGTCAGCCGGTCGGCCAGCACGGCACGATCCAGGTGTCGCTCGTCCACCAGGCACACCACTGGCTCGGCCCCGTACTCGGCGAGCGTCTCGCTCACCCCGGAGACCCACTCATGGTCGGCGTCGGCCTGGGAAACCACGACCAGCCAAGCGCCTGACAACGTCGCGGGTCGGTCATCGACGAGCGGCTTCCAGTTGACCTGGTACCGGACGGCCTCCAGCGCGGACCACTCGTGCCGTCGGCGGCGCCAGGCCGACAAGGCGGGCAGTAGGCCATCCAGTGACGCGCCGTCGACCTGCAAGGTGGTTGCCAATGATGCGGCGTCTTCACGCTCGACGGCCGCCCAGAACTCGCCGTCCGCAGCAGTGCCATTAGCGTCCCGGGCCATGTCCGGGGCAGTGGGCTCGACCCAGAAGCGCTCCCGCTGGAAGGGGTAGGTCGGCAAGTCGACATACCGGGCGCCAGTCCCTTCGAACGCCTGCCGCCAGTCCGTCGCCACCCCCCGTACGGACAGCTCGGCCAGCGCGGTGAGGAAGCGCGCCGGACCGCCGTCGTCGCGGCGCAGCGATCCGGTGACGAGGATGTCGGTGTCGGTGTCGGTGGCGTCGGCGGTGTCCTGGATGCCGACGGTCAGTACCGGATGCGGACTGGCCTCGACAAACACCGTATGGCCAAGCTCCAGCAGCCCCTCGATCGCGGACTGGAACTCCACCGTTTCACGCAGGTTCCGGTACCAGTACTCCGCATCCAGCTCGACGGTGTCCATCAACCGCCCGGTCACCGTCGAAAAGAACGGCACCTTACCCGTACGCGGCCGCACCGGCGCCAACGCCTCCGCCAGCTCCTCCCGGATCCCCTCCACCTGCCCCGAATGTGAGGCGTAATCCACCGGAATCCGCTTGGCCTCCGGGAACTCCTCCAGCACCCCATCCAGCAACTCAACGGAACCAGACACCACCGTCGAGGACGGGCCGTTCACCGCCGCCACCGACAGACCCGCACGGTCACGCAGCCGGTCGGCGGGCACCGGAACCGACACCATCCCACCCCGGCCTGACAGAGCCAGCAACGCCTTGCTCCGCAAGGCCACCACACGAGCACCGTCCTTCAATGACAACGCACCCGCCACACACGCCGCCGCGATCTCACCCTGGGAATGCCCCACCACCGCCGACGGCACCACACCAAACGAACGCCACAACTCGGCCAACGACACCATCACCGCCCACAACACCGGCTGCACCACATCAACCCGCCCCAACGCCACCTCGTCACCCAACACATCGAACAACGACCACTCGACGAACGGCCCGAGCGCATCCGCGCATTCACGCATCCGCCCCGCGAACACCGGCGAGGACTCCAGCAGTTCCAACGCCATTCCGGCCCACTGCGACCCCTGCCCCGGGAAGACGAACACCACCCCGGAACGCGTACGCGCCTCGCCGACCGTGGCACTGCCACTGGCCACGGCCTCCAGCTCACGCAGCAGTTCCGTACGGTCAGCACCCACGACCACCGCACGGTGTGACAACACCGAGCGAGCCGATGCCAGCGACCAGCCGACATCGACCGGACGCAGGGCAGCATCGGCGCTCACGAAGGACCGAATCCTGAGGGCATGCGCCCGTAGCCCCGCCTCGCTCCGAGCCGAAAGTACCCACGGAACAACCGGCGGTGCGGGCGTGCGCGCCGTGTCGGTTTCCTCGGGTTCGGCCACCGCACATGCCTGTTCGAGAATCACATGCGCGTTGGTGCCACTCACACCGAACGAGGAGACCGCGGCGCGTCGCGGCGCTCCCGTCTGAGGCCAGGGGGACGGTTCGGTGAGCAGGGCGATCCGTCCGGCCGTCCAGTCCACGTGGGGAGTCGGCTCGTCGATGTGCAGGCTCTGCGGCAGCACACCGTGGCGCATCGCCATCACCATCTTGATCACACCAGCCACACCGGCAGCCGCCTGCGTATGGCCGATGTTGGACTTCACGGAGCCCAGCAGCAGCGGCCGATCCGGATCCCGGTCCTGGCCGTAGGTGGCCAGCAGAGCCTGTGCCTCGATGGGGTCGCCCAGCGTCGTACCCGTACCGTGCGCCTCCACGGCATCCACGTCCACCGTGGACAGCCGTGCGTTCGCCAGCGCCTGCCGGATGACCCGCTGCTGCGACGGACCATTCGGCGCCGTCAAACCATTCGACGCACCATCCTGGTTGACGGCGGAGCCACGCATCACCGCCAGCACCCGGTGGCCGTTCCGCTCCGCGTCGGACAGCCGCTCCAACAGCAGAACGCCCACGCCTTCGCCCCAGCCGGTGCCGTCCGCGCCCGCCGCGAACGCCTTGCACCGGCCATCGGCGGCCAACGCGCCTTGCCTGGAGAACTCGGCGAACGCGGTGGGCGTGGCCATGACCGTGGCACCGCCCGCAAGGGCCATACGGCATTCGCCCGAGCGCAGCGCCTGCGCGGCCAGGTGCATGGCCACCAACGACGACGAACACGCGGTGTCCACGGTGATGGCCGGGCCCTCGAGCCCGAAGGTGTAGGACAGTCGGCCGGACGCCACGCTCGCCGCGCTGCCGGTGGCCAGATGGCCGTCCGCACGCTGTGGCGCGTTACCGACGAGGGCGGCGTAATCCTGGCCGTTGGTGCCGACGAACACTCCGGTGGGGCTGCCCCGCAACGCGTCCGCGGCGATCCCGGCCCGCTCGAAGACCTCCCACGAAGCCTCCAGCAACAGCCGCTGCTGCGGATCCATCGCGATCGCCTCGCGCGGCGAGATCCCGAAGAACGCGGGGTCGAACTCAGCCGCCGCGTAGAGGAAGCCACCCGCCCGGACCGACGCGCCATCGGCTCCGCCGACGAGGTCCCAGCCGCGGTCCTGTGGAAAGGCGGAAATGGCATCCGTCCCCGACTCCAGGAGCTGCCACAGCTCTTCGGGCGAGTCGACGCCACCAGGGAATCGGCAGCTCATGCCGATGATCGCGATCGGGTCGTCATCCACCGGAGCCGTGGCGACCGTCGGCGAGAGCGCTGCCGACCCCGCCCCGAGCAGTTGCTCCCGCAGGTGGCCGGCGAGAAGTTCCGGAGTGGGGTAGTCGAAGACGACCGAGGCAGGTGTCCGCACTCCGGTGGCCGCCATGAGCCGATTGCGGAGTTCGATCGCGGTCAGGGAGTCGAAACCGGCTGACTGGAATGTCGCTGCGGTGTCGATCGCCGCCGGGGTGGCGTGTCCCAGAACGACGGCCACCTGGCCACGTACGAGTTCAAGGAGCGTGCGTTCCCGCTCGGCCGGGGGGAGGGCCCGTAGCCGGTCGACGAACTCGCGTGCCGCAGGGGCGGAATGAGCCGCGCCACCCAGCAATTCACCGAACAGCGGACTGGGCCGTACGGTGGTGAACCGGGAGCCGAAGTGCTCCCAGTCGATGTCCGCGATCATCAGTGCGGTCTCGTCGTCGTCCAACGCTCGCTGAAGCGCTGCCAGCGCCAGCCGTGGTGCCATGGCCCGTGCATGCCCGGCCCCCATACCGCTATCGGCCCAGGCGCCCCAAGCCACCGACGTGGCCACCAGACCCTCGGCCCGGCGCCGCCAAGCCAGCCCGTCCAGAACGGCATTGGCCGCCGCATAACTCCCCTGACCCGCATTGCCCACGGTCCCGGCGGCCGAGGAGAACAACACGAAGGCATCAAGGTCGGTGTCACGGGTCAACTCGTGCAGATGGCGGGCGCCCTCGGCCTTAGCCCGCATCACGGCACGGATCCGCTCAGGGGACAGCGATTCGAGCACCCCGTCGTCGAGAACGCCCGCCGCATGCACGATGGTGCGCACATCCGGGACCGTCGCCAGAACAGCCGCGAGCGCCTCACGATCACCGACATCACAGGCCACAACCCGCACGCGGCTCCCCAACTCCGCCACCAGCTCGACAGCACCGGGCGCCTCGGCACCCCGGCGGCTCGTCAACACGACCCGCTCCACACCGCTGTCCACCAGCCAGCGCGCCACCTGACGACCCAGCGCACCCGTACCACCCGTGACCAGCGCGGCACCACGCCCACACCACCTGGTCGGCGCCTCACCCGCATCACCGAGCGTCGCCACCCGCGTCAGACGGGCACCCCAAGCGCCGGTGGAACGGATGGCTATCTGATCCTCACCGGAGTCCCCGGCAAGGATGCCGACCAGCGCCCTCCCAGCCCGATCGTCCAGCTCGGCAGGCAGATCGATCAGCCCGCCCCAAAGGCCCGGATGCTCCAGACCGATCACCCGGCCCAGACCCCAGACTCCGGCCTGGTCAGGATCCACCAGATCCCCGTCGACCACCGAGACCGCACCGCGCGTGGCACACCACAACGGGGCATCGACCTCAGCTGCCACAAGGGCTTGCAGCAACGACACCGTCGCCTCGACCGGCAACAACGACACCACACCCGCAGCCGCGACCTCGCCCAGCTCCGCCGTCGTCACAACTCGCGCAACGGCCCCCGCAGCCCGCAGCACGGCGACCACGTCGTCTCCGCCCTCGCCCACCACCAGCCACGTGCCGCGCAAACTCGGCTGCTCACAAGCGATCTCAATCGGGGACCAGTCGAGGCGGTACCGCCAGGACTCGACCAGTGACCTCTCCTGGTGACGGCGGCGCCAGGACGAGAGGGCGGGCAGGGCGGCGCTGAGCGGCTGTTCGGCATCGATGCCGAACGAACCGAGATCCCCACGCTCAACCGCATCCCAGAACGCCGCGTCCACCGCACTCGTCGCAGGCTGACCAGCGGACGGCTCCAACCAGAACCGCTCACGCTGGAAGGCATACGTCGGCAAATCAACCCGCCGAGCACCCGGGAATACCGCGTCCCAGTCCACCTCCACACCCCGCACATGGAGCTCCCCCAGAGCGGTCATGGCCGCAGTGGGGTCGGGACGGCCTGGCCGCAGCACCGACACACCATCGCCGTCGGCCAGGGCGGTCAACGTGCCGTCCGGCCCCAGCTCCAGGAAGGAACCCACACCCAGCTCGCGGAGGGTATTCAGCCCGTCGGCGAAGCGGACCGTCTCCCGCACATGCCGCACCCAGTACTCCGGCGAACACAACTCCTCACCCGCCACCGCTCCCGACACATTCGATACGACGGGCACGCTCGGAGCGCGGAACTCAACACCGTCCAGCACCTCACCGAACTCGGCGAGCATGCCGTCCATACGAGCCGAATGAAACGCATGGCTCACCCGCAACCGCCGCGTCCGCACCCCACGACCAACCAACACATCCACCACGACCTGAACCGCATCCTCATCACCCGAGACCACCACCGCCTCAGGAGCATTCACCGCCGCAACCGCCACCCCATCACTCAGCAGCGGCCGCACCTCATCCTCCGACGCCGCCACCGCAACCATCGCACCACCCGACGGCAACGCCTGCATCAAACGACCCCGCGCCGCCACCACCCTCGCCGCATCCTCCAACGACCACACACCCGCCACATACGCCGCAGCCAACTCACCAATCGAATGACCCAGCAGATAATCCGGCTTCACACCCCACGAGGTGATCAGCCGATAAAGCGCCACCTCCAGCGCGAACAACCCCGCCTGCGTATACGCCGTCTCCCCAATCAACCCGGCATCATCACCCCACACCACCTCACCCACCGACCGATCCAGATACCGATCCAGCTCCCCACACACCTCATCCCACACCGCAGCGAACACCGGATACGCCTCATACAACCCACGCCCCATCCCCAATCGCTGCGACCCCTGACCCGCAAACAACACACCCAACCCACCCGCCACCGGCACACCCACCACCACCGAACCCAACCCACCCAACAACTCCTCACGATCCGCACCCACCACCACCGCACGATGCGACAACCCAGAGCGAGTGGCCACCAGAGACCAGCCCACATCAACCGGATCCAGCCCAGGATCACCCTCCACAAATTCCCGCAACTGCTCCGCCTGCGCCCGCACCGCCGCCTCGCCCGCACCCGACACCACCCACGGCACCGCAGGCAACGCAACATCCTCGCCCCGAGACTCCTCCACCACCCCAGGCGCCTGCTCCAACACCACATGCGCGTTCGTCCCGCTCACTCCGAACGACGACACGCCCACCCGACGCGGCCGGCCCATCTCCGGCCAGGCAGCCCTCTCACTCAGCAACTCGACCGCCCCGGACGACCAGTCGACATGCGGGGAGGGCTCATCCACATGCAGCGTTCGCGGCAACACCCCATGCCGCATCGCCATCACCATCTTGATCACACCAGCCACACCCGCCGCAGCCTGCGTATGACCGATGTTCGACTTCACCGACCCCAACCACAGCGGCCGATCCGCATCCCGGCCCTGACCGTACGTGGCCAACAACGCCTGCGCCTCGATCGGATCACCCAACGCCGTACCCGTGCCATGCGCCTCCACCGCATCCACATCCACCGCCGACAACCCCGCACTCGCCAACGCCTGACGAATCACCCGCTGCTGCGACGGACCATTCGGCGCCGTCAAACCATTCGACGCACCATCCTGATTCACCGCACTACCACGCACCACCGCCAACACCCGATGCCCAAGCCGCTCCGCATCCGACAACCGCTCCACCAACAGCAGCCCAACACCCTCCGACCAACCCGTCCCATCCGCACCGGCGGCAAAGGACTTGCAGCGGCCATCGGCGGCCAGCCCACGCTGACGCGAGAACTCCACGAAGGCAGTGGGGGTGGCCATCACCGTGACACCGCCCGCAAGCGCCAGCGAGCACTCACCCGACCGCAACGCCTGCACCGCCAGATGCAACGCCACCAACGACGACGAACACGCCGTATCCACCGTGACCGCAGGGCCCTCAAGCCCCAGCGTGTACGACACCCGACCCGAAATGACACTGCCCGAACTACCGGTGAGGAAATAGCCCTCCGACGCTTCGGCGGCGCCATAACCCTGCGGCGAAGCTCCGACGAACACGCCAGTCCGGCTGCCCCTGACCGAGGCGGCTGGGATACCGGCCCGCTCGAACGCCTCCCACGCCGCGTGCAGCAGCAGCCGCTGCTGCGGATCCATCGCGGTCGCCTCACGCGGCGAGATCCCGAAGAAGCCCGGATCGAACTCGCCCGCGCCGTGGACGAATCCACCGACACGCGCATACGACGTCCCCGACTCCCCCACAGCCGTGTCGAAGAGGGTGGTCAGGTCCCATCCACGGTCCGTCGGAAAGGCCGTTATGGCATCGCCGTCGGAGTCGATCAGCCGCCACAGGTCCTCGGGAGACTCGACGTCCCCGGGGAAGCGGCAGCTCATGCCGACGATGACAATGGGATCACCGTCGTCCGGCGCGGCCACCTGCAACGGCGGCACACTGTCCTGCGGCGAACCGAGCAATTCCACGCTCAGATATTCGGCGAGGGTCACAGGAGTCGGATAGTCGAAGATCATCGTGGCCGGCGGTCGGATACCGGTGGCCGTGGCGATCCGGTTGCGCAGTTCCACCGCGGTCAGCGAGTCGAAGCCGATCTCCTGGAACGTCCTGCCGGGGTCGATGGCCTCCGGGCCCTGGTGGCCCAGCACGGCCGCGGCCGAAACCCGCACCAGCTCGACGGCCGCGCGCATGCGCTCGCCCTCGGACATGGTCCGGAAACGGGCCGCGAATTCACCCAGCGGAGCCCCCGAACCGGCGGCGTCGGGGATGAGCTCGCTCAGCAGTGGGCTCGGACGCAACGCGGTGAACCTCGACCCGAACCGCTCCCAATCCACATCCGCCACCACAAGCGCCGTCTCACCCTCACCCAACGCCCGCCCCAACGCAGCGACCGCCGACCCCGGAGCCATCCCCGACACACCACGCTCAACCAGGAACTCCTCACCCCCAACAGCCATACCACCCCCGCCCCACATCCCCCACGCCACCGACGTCGCCACCAACCCAACACCACGACGCCGCCACGCCAACCCATCCAAAAACGCATTCGCCGCCGCATACGCCGACTGATGACCGCTCCCCCACACCCCCGCCACCGACGAGAACAACACAAAGGCATCCAAGGCCATATCGCGCGTCAGCTCATCCAGGTGGATGGCTCCCGCGACCTTCGCCCGCATCCCATCCTGAAGGCCCTGAGCGGTAAGTGCGCTCAACGCACCCCAGCTCGGTACTCCCGCGGCGTGGACGACCACGCGGAGGTCCGGAAGGGTCTCGATCAGCTCCGCGACCGCGTCCCGATCGGCCACATCACACGCCACGACGCGGGCCGATACGCCCGTGGCCGACAGTTCGGCGACCAGTTCCCGTGCTCCGGGAGCGTCCGCGCCTCGTCGGCTCGTCAACACGATCTCTTCGACGCCGGTATCCGCGAGCCATCGGGCGACATGGCTCCCCAGGGCACCCGTTCCACCGGTGATCAGCGCGGTCCCCGATGCTTCCCAGGCAGTGGACGGCCGCGGGCGCGACGCCGTCGCACGCCTCAGACGACAGCCCAACACCTCGTCGCCACGGATCGCTGCGTGGTCCTCACCCGTGACGCCCGAAAGCACCGAGCACAACAGACCGGAGGTTCGCTCACCCCATGCGGTGGGCAGGTCGATCAGCCCGCCCCAACGATCCGGGTGCTCCAACCCGATCACACGGCCCAGACCCCAGACGGCCGACGCATACGGATCCACCACATCCCCGCCCACCACGGAGACCGCACCCCGCGTCACACACCACAACGGCGCATCGACCCCAGCCGACCCGAGAGCCTGCACCAACGCCACCGTCGTCTCGACCGACAACAACGACACCACACCCGCCACCGGGCCCGCGTCCAGCTCATCGATCGTTACGACACGCACCTCGGCGCCGGCGCCCCGCAGCGCGGCGACAACATCCGTCTCCGCCTCATCCGGCTCGACCACCACCAACCACACACCAGAGAGCTGCGAAGAGAGACCCGCGACCGGGGTCCAGGTCAGCCGATACCGCCATGCGTCGATGACCGACTCTTCCTGCCGAGCCCGTCGCCACGACGCCAACGCGGGCAACGCGGCACTCAACGACTGCTCGGCATCGACCCCGAAAATCTCCGCATCGCCACGCTCGACCGCGTCCCAGAACGCCGCGTCCACCGCGCTCGTCGCAGGCTGCTCGGGGGAGGGCTCCAACCAGAACCGCTCACGCTGGAAGGCATACGTCGGCACATCAACCCGCCGAGCACCCGGAAACACCGCATCCCAGTCGACCTCGACACCCCGGACGTACAGCCCGCCCAAAGCAGCCATAACGGTCAGAGGCTCCGAACGGTCCCGGTGCAGCACCGACACACCGTCGCCATCGGCCAGCGCGGTCAACGTCCCGTCCGGCCCCAACTCCAGGAACGAACCAACCCCTAGCCCACGCAACGTCTCCAGCCCGTCAGCAAAGCGGACCGTCTCCCGCACATGCCGCACCCAGTACTCCGGCGAACACAACTCCTCGCCCGCTACCACACCCGACACATTCGACACCACCGGCATTTCCGGGGCACGGAACTCCACACCCCGAAGCACCTCACCAAACTCCGCGAGCATGCCGTCCATACGAGCCGAATGGAAAGCATGGCTCACCCGCAACCGCCGCGTCCGCACCCCACGCCCAGCCAACTCATCCACAGCCGACTGAACCGCATCCTCATCACCCGACAGGACCACCGCCTCGGGACCGTTCACCGCCGCGATGACCACCCCATCGCTCAGCAGCGGCCGCACCTCATCCTCCGACGCCGCCACCGCAACCATCGCACCACCCGACGGCAGCGCCTGCATCAAACGACCCCGCGCCGCCACCACCCTCGCCGCATCCTCCAACGACCACACACCCGCCACATACGCCGCAGCCAACTCACCAATCGAATGCCCCAGCAGATAGTCCGGCTTCACACCCCACGAGGACACCAACGCAAACAGCGCCACCTCCAGCGCGAACAACCCCGCCTGCGTATACGCCGTCTCCCCAATCAACCCGGCATCATCACCCCACACCACCTCACCCACCGACCGATCCAGATACCGATCCAGCTGGGCGCACACCTCATCCCACACCTCAGCAAACACCGGATACGCCTCATACAACCCACGACCCATCCCCAACCGCTGCGACCCCTGACCCGCAAACAACACACCCAACCCACCACCCACCGGCACACCCACCACCGGAGCACCCTCCAAAGCCCCCAACAACTCACCACGATCCACACCCACCACCACCGCACGATGCGACAACCCAGCACGACCAGTCGCCAAAGACCACCCCACATCCACCAGATCCAACCCAGGATCACCCGCCACAAACGCCCGCAACCGCTCCACCTGCGCCCGCACCGCCGCCTCACCCGCACCCGACACCACCCACGGCACAACAGGCAGCTCCACGCGTTCGACCTGCGGCTCCTCCACAACCACAGGCGCCTGCTCCACAATCACATGGGCATTGGTCCCACTCACCCCGAACGCCGACACACCCACCCGACGCGGCCGATCCACCTCCGGCCACGCCACCTGCCCCTTCAGCAACTCCACAGCCCCGGACGACCAATCCACATGCGGCGACGGCTCATCCACATGCAGCGTGCGCGGCAACACCCCATACCGCATCGCCATCACCATCTTGATCACACCAGCCACACCCGCAGCCGCCTGCGTATGACCAATATTCGACTTCACCGAACCCAACCACAACGGCCGATCCGCATCCCGACCCTGACCGTACGTGGCCAGCAGCGCCTGCGCCTCGATCGGATCACCCAACGCCGTACCCGTGCCATGCGCCTCCACCGCATCCACATCCACCGCCGACAAACGGGCATTAGCCAACGCCTGACGAATCACCCGCTGCTGCGACGGACCATTCGGCGCCGTCAAACCATTCGACGCACCATCCTGATTCACCGCACTACCACGCACCACCGCCAACACCCGATGCCCAAGCCGCTCAGCATCCGACAACCGCTCCACGACCAGCATGCCGACGCCTTCGCCCCAGCCGGTGCCGTCCGCCCCCGCCGCAAACGCCTTGCACCGACCATCGGCGGCCAGCCCCCGCTGACGGGAGAACTGGACGAAGGTGCCGGGTGTCGCCATCACCGTCACACCGCCCGCAAGCGCCAGCGAGCACTCACCCGACCGCAACGCCTGCACCGCCAGATGCAACGCCACCAACGACGACGAACACGCCGTGTCCACCGTCACCGCCGGGCCCTCAAGCCCCAGCGTGTACGACACCCGACCGGAGGCGACGCTCGCCGCGCTTCCGATTCCGACGTACCCCTCGAGCTCGTCCGGGACCGCGGACAGCCGCGAGACATAGTCGGAGGACATCAGTCCGGCGAACACACCGGTCCGGCTGCCCTTCAGGGAATCGGTCGGAATACCCGCCCGCTCCAGGGCCTCCCACGATGCCTCCAGCAGCAGCCGCTGCTGCGGGTCCATCGCCAGCGCCTCACGCGGCGAGATCCCGAAGAGGCCGGCGTCGAAGTGGCCGGCATCGGGGATGAACGCGCCCTCGCGGGCGTACGACCGGCCCGCGCGGTCCGGGTCGGGGTCGTACAGGCCGTCCAGGTCCCAGCCTCGGTCGGTGGGGAAGCCGGAGACCGCGTCCACCGCCGACTCCGTGAGGCGCCACAGGTCCTCCGGGGAGCTCACCCCACCCGGGAAACGGCAGCTCATACCGACGATTGCGATCGGCTCGCGGCTCTTGGCCTCGACGTCCTGGAGACGCTGACGCGTCTGGCGCAGATCGGCGGTGAGCTTCTTGAGGTACTCGAGTACCTTTTCGTCGTTCGACATCCGCGTGCCAGTCCCCTCGATTTCCGGTCGGACGTTCTCGCTGCTCATGACCCATCGAGTTCCTGGTCGATGATTCCGAACATGTCGTCGAGCGAGGCGGATTCGAGGTCCCCCTCGACCGCGTCCGGCCGCTCCGGACGGTGCAGGTCGGCCCACATCGCGACGATGGTCTCCATCCGCGAGGACAGTTGCTCGCGCAGGGTGTCGTCCTCGGCCATCGTCGAAATCATGGCGGCCACCTTGTCCAGCTCGCTGAGCCGGGCCGCGATCGGGTCGGCCGCCTCCGGCACGATCGCGCCGAGCAGGTGCTCCGCCAGCGTGGCAGGTGTCGGATAGTCGAAGATCGCGGTCGCGGCCAGCCTGATTCCGGTGGTGGCGCCCAGCCGGTTACGCAGCTCCACCGCGGTCAGCGAGTCGAAGCCGATCTCCTGGAAGGTCCGCGCCGTGTCGATCGCCGACGCGTCCGGGTGCCGCAGCACGGCGGCGACCTCCCCGCGTACCAGCCCCAGGACGGTCTGGCTCTGTTCCGCGCCCGACATCTCGGCAAGGCTCTGCCGTAGGGCCACCCCACCGTCACCGGCCTCGACGGCCCGGCGTGGCGGGGTCGGTGCCAGCGCGCTGAGCACGGGCGGCACCGTACCGGTGGCCGCCACCGCACGAAGGTGCAACGGGGTGGCCACGAGTGTGGGTTCGCCACTCCGGCACGCGGCGTCGAACAGCTCGAGACCGCGTTCGTCGGAGAGGGGAACGGCGCCCGTGCTGGTCATACGGGCCACGTCCTGCTCCGACAGATGTGCGGTCAGGCCACTGCGCCGCTCCCACAGGCCCCATGCCACCGATACCGCGGGGAGCCCCTGGGCCCGCCGGTGCACGGCCAGCGCGTCGAGAAAGGCGTTGGCCGCGGCGTAGTTGCCCTGTCCCGCGCTGCCCAGCACACCGGTGGCGGAGGAGAACAGGACGAACGCGTCCAGGTCCAGTCGGCGGGTCAGCTCGTGCAGGTGCCACGCCGCGTTCGCCTTCGGCCGTAGGACGGTTTCCACGCGTTTTTCGGTCATCGAGCCGATGACACCGTCGTCCACCACACCGGCGGTGTGGACGACGGCGCGCAGCGCCGGAATGGTGTCCAGCAGGGCGGTCAACTGGGCACGATCGGCCACATCGCAGGCGGCGACGCGGATGCGGGCGCCGAGCGCCTCCAGTTCGGTGGCCAGTTCCATGGCGCCGGGCGCGGTGGCCCCGCCGCGACTGGCGAGCACCAGGTCACGCGCGCCATGAGTGGTCACCAGATGGTGGGCGACCAGGCCGCCGAGTGTCCCCGTCCCGCCGGTGATCAGCACGGTGCCGGCGTCCCAGACGGGGGCTTTACCGTCCGGTGCGGCCGCCTTGACCAGCCTGGGCACCAGCACCGTACCGGCCCGGATGGCCACTTCGGGTTCCCCTGTCGCGAGCGCTGCGGGGAGCACCGCAAGGTCCGAGTCGTCATGGTCGATCACGACGAGCCGGTCGGGGTTCTCCTGTTGTACGGTGCGCAGGAGCCCCCGTACGGCGGCCGCCGCCAGATCCTCCACGCCGTCACCGGTGGATGTGGCCACCGCACGGCGGGTGAGCACCATCAGGCGGGCATCGGTGTACCGCGCGTCCCCGAGCCACTCCCGCACCACTCCCAGCACTCGGCGGAGGGCGGACGAGGCCGCTTCCGGAGCCGGACCGCCGCCATCCGCCTCGGGCGGACACGACAGGACCAGCACATCCGGCACCTGGTCGATGGAGGCGAGGTCCCGATGGCGTTGTGGCGACACACCGGCCGCGGTCAGCGCCGCGGTCAGCCGAGGCTCGTCGTGGCCGCCCAGCAGACCCCAGGACAGAGCCCGCGGGCCGGTGGCCCCCGTGGGAACGGGAAGCTCCTTCCACTCCAGCCGGAACAGCGCATCGCCGCGACTGCCGCCCGCCTCGAGCAGTCGCTGCTCCGCGAGCGGACGCATCGCCAGCGCGTCGATGGACAGCACGGGCGCCCCGAGGGTGTCCGCGATCCGGATGGCCACCGTGTCCGGACCGGCCGGGCTGAGCGTCACCCGCACGGCGGTGGCGCCCACCGCGTGCAGGGTCACCCCGCTCCAGGAGAAGGGGAGATGGGCTTGGCCCGGTTCGCTGACGAAGGCGCCGAGGCCGATGCCATGCAGGGCCGCGTCCAGCAACGCGGGATGCACTCCGCAGCGGGCGGCGTCGCCCCGCACCTGCTCGGGCAACGCGACGTCGAGAAACACTTCGCTGTCCCGGATCCATGCCTTCCGCTGCCCCTGAAAGGCGGGGCCGTACTGATAGCCCCGCTCGGCCATCGTCGTGTGCAACTCGGCGACATCGACCGGCCGGGCATCGGCCGGTGGCCAGGCCGACGGATTCGCGGGCGGATCGCCACGCTCGCCCACCCGCAGGGTGCCTCCGGCGTGGCGTATCCAGTCACCCTCACAGCGGGAGAACACCGTGACGGGACGACCCCCGAGGTCGTCCGAGCCTCCGACCGACACCTGGAGCTGCACGGTCTCCCGCTCGGGCAGGACGAGCGGCTCATGCAACGTCAGCTCTTCCAGAGTGTCGCAGCCGAACCGCACCCCCGCCTGCAACGCGAGCTCCACGAAGGCGGTGCCCGGCAGCAGGACCATGCCGAGGACGGAGTGGTCGGCCAGCCATGGCTGCCCGGCCAGTGACAGCGCACCGGTCAGCACACAGCCGTCCGCGTCCGGGAGGGGCACCGCCGCGCCCAGCAGCGGATGGTCAACGGCGCCCAGGCCCAGCCCGGACGCGTCGCCCGTGCCCGTCGACGGCACCAGCCAGAACCGCTCGCGCTGGAACGCGTAGGTGGGCAAGTCGACTCGCCGAGCGCCGGTGCCGTCGAAGGCCGTCTGCCAGTTGACCTCGACACCGCGGACGGACACCTCGGCCAGTGATGTCAGGAAGCGTCGGGCGCCTCCCTCATCCCGGCGGAGCGAACCGACGGCCACGATGGGGGTGTCCATCGCGTGGGCGGTGTCCTGGATGCCGACGGTCAGCACCGGATGCGGACTGGCCTCGACGAACACCGTATGGCCAAGCTCCAGCAGCCCCTCGATCGCGGACCGGAACTCCACCGTTTCACGCAAATTCCGATACCAGTACTCCGCATCCAACTCAACGGTGTCCATCAACCGCCCAGTCACCGTCGAAAAGAACGGCACCTCACCCGCACGCGGACGCACCGGCGCCAACGCCTCCGCCAGCCCCTCCCGGATCCCCTCCACCTGCGCCGAATGCGACGCATAATCCACCGGGATCCGCTTGGCCTCCGGGAACTCCTCCAGCACCGCTTCCAGCTCCTCAACGGCGCCGGACACCACCGTCGACGCCGGACCGTTCACCGCCGCCACCGACAACCCCGCACGACCCCGCAGCCGGTCAGCGGGCACCGGAACCGACACCATCCCACCCCGACCCGACAGAGCCAGCAACGCCCTGCTCCGCAAAGCCACCACACGAGCACCGTCCCCCAACGACAACCCACCCGCCACACACGCCGCAGCAATCTCACCCTGCGAATGACCCACCACCACCGACGGCACCACACCAAACGAACGCCACAACTCAGCCAACGACACCATCACCGCCCACAACACCGGCTGCACCACATCAACCCGTGCCAGCGCTCGCTCATCCGCCAGCACGTCCGGCAGCGACCACTTGACGAACGGCCCGAGCGCATCCGCGCATTCACGCATCCGCTCCGCAAACACCGGCGAATGCTCCAGCAGCTCCAACGCCATCCCAACCCACTGCGACCCCTGCCCCGGGAAGACCAACACCACTTCGCGCCCCGCCTCGGCGGCGCCCACGGATTCCACCGCGGCCAGCTCGCGCAGCAGTTCCGTACGGTCCGCGCCCACGACGACGGCTCGGTGCGACAGGGCAGCGCGGGTCGCGACCAGGGACCAGCCCACGTCCACGGGGTCGAGCTCGGGGTTCTCGCGCACGAAGGACGCCAGCCGCTGGGCCTGGGCTCGCAGCCCGCCCGCTCCCGCGCCCGACAGCACCCAGGGCACCGCGGGCAACCCCGACCGGACGGTGTCCGGTTCGCCGTTCTCATCCGGCTCCGGGGCCTGTTCGAGGATCACATGGGCGTTGGTGCCGCTCACTCCGAACGCGGACACCCCGGCCCGGCGCAGGTGGTCCCGGTCGGGCCACGCGGTCTGCTCGGTCAGCAGCTCCAAGGCCCCGGCGGACCAGTCGACGTGCGGGGAGGGCTCGTCGACGTGCAGGGTGCGCGGCAGTACGCCGTTGCGCAGCGCCAGAACCATCTTGATGAGTCCGGCGGCGCCCGCGGCCGCCTGGGTGTGCCCGATGTTGGACTTCACGGAGCCCAGCAGCAGCGGCCGATCCGGATCCCGGTCCTGGCCGTAGGTGGCCAGCAGAGCCTGCGCCTCGATGGGGTCGCCCAGCGTCGTACCCGTACCGTGCGCCTCCACCGCATCCACATCCGACGCCGACAACCCCGCGCTCGCCAGCGCCTGCCGGATCACCCGCTGCTGCGACGGACCATTCGGTGCGGTCAGGCCGTTGGACGCACCGTCCTGGTTGACGGCGGAGCCACGGATCACCGCCAGCACCTGGTGGCCGTTACGCTCCGCGTCGGAGAGCCGTTCCAGGACGAGCACCCCGGCGCCTTCGGCGAACCCGGTGCCGTCAGCGGCGGCGGCGAACGACTTGCACCGCCCGTCCGGTGCGAGTCCGCGCTGACGGGAGAATTCGACCAGCAGGTCCGGTGTCGTCATCACCGCCACACCGCCCGCCAGCGCCAGTGTGCTTTCGCCCCGGCGCAGGGACTCACACGCCCAGTGCACGCTGACCAGCGAGGACGAGCACGCGGTGTCCACGGTGACGGCGGGGCCTTCGAGGCCGAGGGTGTAGGCCACGCGGCCGGAGATCACGGAGGTGGAGTTCCCGGTGAGCAGGTACCCCTCGGAGCCGTCCGGGGTGGCGGCCTGGCCCGCGCCGTACGTCGTCGAAGCGGCACCCGCGAACACCCCGGTGCGGGTGCCCTTCAGGGCGAGCGGATCGATACCGGCGCGTTCGAAGGCTTCCCAGCACGCCTCGAGCCACAGCCGTTGCTGGGGATCCGCGGCCAGCGCCTCTCGGGGGGAGATGGTGAAGAATCCCGCGTCGAAGTCCGCCGCGTTCTTCAGGAAGCCACCGGTCCTGGCGTATGTCGTGCCGGACCGGCTCGGGTCCTGGTCGTAGAGCGCGTCCAGGTCCCAGCCACGGTCCTGCGGCAGCTCCGATATCGCATCCGTGCCGCTCACCAGCAGCTTCCACAGCGCCTCCGGGGAGTCCACCCCGGCGGGGAGCCGGCAGCTCATGCCGACGATGGCGATCGGTTCGTCGGCCGGGTGCGCGACCGCCGGTGGCGGTACGGGCGCCGCCACGTCGGTGGCGCCGAACAGCTCGGCGTCGAGGTGGTGTGCGAGCGCGGCCGGAGTGGGGTGGTCGAAGATGAGGGTGGCCTGCAACCGTCGGCCGGTGGCCGTGCGCAGTCGGTTGCGCAGTTCCACCGCGGAGAGCGAGTCGAAGCCGAGTTCCTTGAACGGCCGCTGGGGTGTCACGGATTCCGGACCGCCGTGGCCGAGCACAGCCGCCGCCTCCCGGCGGACCAGGTCGAGCAGGGCGCCGAGGCGTTCGTCCGCCGCCAGCCCTGCGAGGCCCTCAGCCACACCGTTGCCCGCACCATCGGCCGGGCCCGGGAGCGCACGGGCGAGCGGAACGCGTACGAGGCCACGCAGCAAGGCGGGTACCGGCTCAGGGCCCTGCGAGGACGGTTCGTAACGCATCGGCACCAGGAGGGTGTCGCCGGTCGCGCGGGCGGCGTCGAAGAGGGCCAGCCCCTCGTCGGTGGACAGCGGCAGGACGCCGGCTCGGGCGAGCCGGTCGGTGGTCAGGTGTTCGGTCAGCCCGCTGCGTTGCTCCCAGAAGCCCCAGGCCAGGGAGGTCGCGGGCAGTCCCTGTGCCCGGCGGTGCGCGGCCAGTGCGTCCAGGAAGGCGTTGGCCGCCGCGTAATTGCCCTGCCCTGGGCCACCGAGTACTCCGGCCGCCGAGGAGAACACCACGAACTCGGCCAGGTCCCGGTCCCGGGTCAGTTCATGCAGATGCCATGCGGCGTCCGCCTTGGGACGCAGCACCGTCCGCAGCCGCTCCGGGGTGAGCGACCCGATGACGGCGTCGTCGAGGACACCGGCCGTGTGCACCACACTCCGCAGGTCCGGCAGCGAGGCGACGAGTGCGGCGGTGGCGTCCCGGTCCGACACATCGCATGCGACCACCCACACCCGCGCCCCGGCGGCCTCCAGCTCGGCGACCAGCTCGGCCG
This sequence comes from Streptomyces sp. NEAU-174, assembly GCF_052665095.1. Lineage (NCBI taxonomy): Bacteria > Bacillati > Actinomycetota > Actinomycetes > Kitasatosporales > Streptomycetaceae > Streptomyces > Streptomyces sp. NEAU-174. The sequence goes on from NZ_JBQTCE010000004.1 coordinate 428,805, forward strand.
CGCCCGGAGCGGTGTCACCACGACGCCCCGCCAGCACCAGGTCCGTCACTCCGTGCTCCCGCACCAGATGGCGAGCCACCAGACCGCCCAGTGTCCCGGTGCCCCCGGTGATCAGTGCGGTGCCGCCGGACAGCGGTCGCGGGATGGTGAGGGCCAGCTTGCCGATGTGGCGCGCCTGGGAGAGGTGGCGGAAGGCATCACTGGCCTGCCGTACGTCCTGGACGCGCAGTGGCAGCGGGGTGAACACACCTTGGTGGAACAGGGAGAGCAGCTCGGTGAGCAGTTGGCCGATCCGGTCGGGTCCGGCGTCGAGCAGTTCGAAGGCCCGGTATGACACACCGTGGCGCGCCATGACCTCCTCGGCGTCCCGGAGATCGGTCCTGCCCATCTCGATCAGCCGTCCACCGGGACGCAGCAGTCCGAGGGACGCGTTGAGGAGTTCACCGGTCAGCGAGTTGAGTACGACATCCACGCCGTCCGGTGCGTCCGAGCGGAAGTGGTCCGCGAACTCCGGCGAGCGGGAGGAGGCGATCCGCCGCGGGGCGACCCCGCATGCGCGCACCGCGTCCCACTTGGCCGGGCTCGCGGTGGCGAACACCTCGGCGCCCAGCCGGCGCGCCACCTGCACTGCCGCCATCCCGACGCCACCGGCCGCCGCGTGCACCAGCACCGACTCGCCGCTCCGCACATCGGCCAGGTCGACCAAGGCGTACATCGCGGTGAGGAAGGGGATCGGGGTGGCGGCGGCCTGCGGGAAGGACCACCCCTCCGGGATCGGCGCCACCAGCCGGTGATCCGTGATCGCCACCGGTCCGAAGGCGCCGGAGAACAGACCCATCACCCGATCCCCGGGGGCCACTCCCGCCACTCCGGAACCGATCTCCAGCACCGTTCCGGCGGCTTCGCTGCCCAGCAGACCGGCCTTGTCCGGGTACATCCCCAGGGCGAGCAGTACGTCACGGAAGTTGACCCCGGCCGCGTGCACGGCCACCCGGATCTCGTCCGCGGCCAGTGGCCTGGACGCCTCCGCGCAGGGCGCGAGGGCCAGGTTTTCCAGCGTGTCCTGGCCGCCGGTCTCCAGCCTCCAGGTGTCCGTCCCAGCCGGAACCGGCAACGCCGACGAGGCGGCCCGTACCAGCCTGGGCACCAGCGCCTTCCCCGCCCGGACCGCCACCTGCGGCTCATCGGTGGCGAGCACCGCCGGCAACGCCGACGGATCCTCGTCCACCGTGTCCACGAGTACGAAACGGCCGGGGTTCTCGGTCTGCGCGGTGCGGATGAGGCCCCAGACCGCGGCGGCGGCCAGGCTCTCCGGGTCTTCGCCGGGCGTGGTCGCGACCGCGCCCCGCGTCACCACGACGAGGCGGGCGTCCCCGAAGCGGTCGTCCGCCAGCCACGCCTGCGTGACCTCGAGGACGCGGCTGGTGAGCGCGTACACGTCCTCCGGGCTCTCCTCGGCGGCACCTCCTGTGGTCACCGCGGTGGAAAGACTGAACACCACGGCCCCGTGTACGAGCTGGGGCGCTATCAGCCCGGTCAGCTGGGCCACGGACTCGACGGCGGGGAAGGCGACTTCATCCGAGGTGTCCGAGGCGTCCGAGGCGTCCAGGGTGAGCTCGGTCCAGTCCACGCGGAACAGCGAGTCGTCGTGGGAGCCGCCGAGCCCGCCCTCGGACACCGGGCGCAGGGCCAGGGAGTCCGCCGTCAGCACCGGAGCACCCGTGCCGTCCATGGCCAGGAGCGAGATGGTGTCCGGCCCGGCGGGCGACAGAACGACCCGCAAGGTGGTGGCACCGACAGCGTGCAGAGTGACACCGGTCCAGGCGAACGGAAGGTGCGGTCGGCCTGGTTCGGCCACGAACGCGCCCAGTCCGGCGCCGTGCAGGGCGGCGTCGAGCAGGGCGGGGTGGATGGCGCAACGGCCCGCGTCGCTCTCGGCCGTCTCGGGCAGGACCACCTCGGCGAACACCTCGTCGCCACGCCGCCATGCGGCGCGCAGCCCCTGGAAAACGGGTCCATATGCGTAGCCGCGTGTGCTCATCTCAGCGTAGACATCGGTGAGGTCAACCGGTGTGGCGCCGGTCGGGGGCCACACCGCCCGTTCCACGGTGGCCGCTTCGCCGCCGGGGCTGATGCTGCCGGTGGCGTGCCGTATCCAGGTCCGGTCCTGGCCCGGCCTGGAGTACACCGTGACCGGTCGCCTGCCGCTGTCGTCCGGTCCGCCGACCGCCACCTGAATCTGTACGTCTCCGTGCGCGGGCAGCACGAGCGGCGCCTGTAGCGTCAGCTCATCCAGCGTCCGGCAGCCCAGGTGCACTCCGGCCTGAAGGGCCAGTTCCACGAACCCGGTGCCCGGCAGCAACACCTTGTCCAGTACGGCGTGGTCACGCAGCCAAGGATGGGTGGCCGAGGAGAGCGAGCCGGTCAGCACACAGCCATCGGATTCGGGCAGGGGCAACATCGCGCTCACCAAGGGGTGAGCGAGACCGGCGAGGCCCGCGCCGCCCACATCACTCGCGCCGCGCACCGGATCCAGCCAGAACCATTCGTGCTGGAACGCATAGGTCGGGAGATCGACCTGCCGCGCTCCGGTCGCGGCGAACACCGGCTGCCACTCCACGGGCACACCCTCGGTGAACAGTCGGCCGACGCTGCTGAGGAAACGGACGGGACCGCCGTCGTCGCGGCGCAACGATCCGCTTACGACGATGTCGGTGTCGGTGGTGTCGGCGGTGTCCTGGATGCCGACGGTCAGCACCGGATGCGGGCTGGCCTCGACAAACACCGTATGGCCAAGCTCCAACAGCCCCTCGATCGCGGACCGGAACTCCACCGTCTCACGCAAATTCCGATACCAGTACTCCGCATCCAACTCAACGGTGTCCATCAACCGGCCGGTCACCGTCGAAAAGAACGGCACCTCACCCGCACGCGGCCGGACCGGCGCCAACGCCTCCGCCAGCCCCTCCCGGATCCCCTCCACCTGCACCGAATGCGAGGCGTAATCCACCGGAATCCGCTTGGCCTCCGGGAACTCCGCCAGCACCCCATCCAGCACCTCAACCGCCCCGGACACCACCGTCGACGCCGGACCATTCACCGCCGCCACCGACAGCCCGGGACGGTCACGGAGCCGATCGGCAGGCACCGGAACCGACACCATCCCACCCCGACCCGACAGAGCCAGCAGCGCCCTGCTCCGCAGGGCCACCACCCGAGCACCGTCCTCCAGCGACAGACCACCCGCCACACACGCCGCAGCAATCTCACCCTGCGAATGACCCACCACCACCGACGGCACCACACCAAACGAACGCCACAACTCAGCCAACGACACCATCACCGCCCACAACACCGGCTGCACCACATCAACCCGGCTCAGCGCAACCTCATCACCCAGCACATCGAACAACGACCACTCGACGAACGGAGCCAGCGCATCGGCGCATTCACGCAGCCGCTCCGCGAACACCGGCGAATGCTCCAGCAGCTCCAACGCCATCCCAACCCACTGCGACCCCTGCCCCGGGAAGACGAACACCACCCCGGATCGCGTACGGGCCTCGCCGACCGTGGCGCTGCCACTGGCCACGGCCTCCAGCTCATGCAGCAGTTCCGTACGGTCAGCACCCACGACCACCGCACGGTGTGACAGGGCCGCGCGGGTCGAGGCCAGCGACCAGCCGATGTCCATCGGGCGGAGTTCCGGCCGGTCCTCGACGAAGGCCATGAGGCGCGCGGCTTGTGCGCGGACACCGGCCTCGCTCGCACCCGTCACCACCCACGGCACGGCTCCCGGTTCGTCGCGTTCCGGCGAGAACTCGGGCCCGGACCCGGACCCGGACTCGGGCTCGGACTCGGGCTCGGCGGTCGGCTCGGGGGCCTGCTCCAGAATCACATGCGCGTTGGTGCCGCTCACGCCGAAGGCGGACACCCCGGCGCGGCGGGGCCGTGTGTTCTCCGGCCATGCCATCTGTTCGCTCAGCAGCTCCACCGCGCCGGTGGACCAGTCCACGTGCGGAGTGGGCGCGTCGATGTGCAGACTCCGCGGCAACACCCCATGCCGCAGCGCCAACACCATCTTGATCACACCAGCCACACCCGCGGCCGCCTGCGTATGACCGATATTCGACTTGATCGACCCCAGCAGCAACGGCCGATCCGCATCCCGGCCCTGACCATAGGTGGCCAGCAACGCCTGCGCCTCGATCGGATCACCCAGCGTCGTCCCCGTACCGTGCGCCTCCACCGCGTCCACGTCCACCGTGGACAGCTGTGCGTTCGCCAGCGCCTGCCGGATCACCCGCTGCTGCGACGGACCATTCGGCGCCGTCAAACCATTCGACGCACCATCCTGATTCACCGCACTACCACGCACCACCGCCAACACCCGATGCCCAAGCCGCTCAGCATCCGACAACCGCTCCACCACCAGCATTCCGGCACCCTCACCCCAGCCGGTGCCGTCCGCCGCCGCTGCGAACGCCTTGCAGCGTCCATCGGCCGCCAACGCGCGCTGACGGGAGAACTCCACGAAGATGCCGGCGGTCGTCATGACGCTCGCGCCGCCCGCCAGGGCCAGTGAGCACTCGCCCGACCGCAGGGCCCGCACCGCCAGGTGCAATGCCACCAGCGACGACGAACACGCCGTATCCACGGTCAGCGCGGGGCCTTCGAGACCGAGGACGTAGGAGATCCGGCCGGACATGACCGATGCCGAGTTGCCGGTACCCACCCGGCCCTCGAAGTCACCCGTCTCGTCCGCCTTCAGCAACGACGCGTAGTCCTGGCCGTTCGTCCCCGTGAACACGCCGGTCTCGCTGCCCCGCAGGGCCATGGGGTCGATCCCGGCCCGCTCCAGCGCCTCCCATGACACTTCGAGCAGCAGCCGCTGTTGCGGGTCCATCGCCACCGCTTCCCGCGGGGAGATCCCGAAGAATCCGGCGTCGAACTCACCGGCACCGGAGAGGAACGCGGCCGCTCGGGTGGAGGAGGTGCCTCGGTGGTCGGGGTCCGGGTGGAAGAGGTGGGCGGTGTCCCAGCCCCGGTTCTCGGGGAAATCGCCGATGGCGTCGGAGCCGTCGGCGAGCAGGCGCCACAGGTCCTCGGGGGACGCGACATCCCCGGGGAAGCGGCAGCTCATCCCCACGATCGCGATGGGTTCGTCGTCCACCGCGCCGGTCGCACGGGCCGGGAGGGCCGGGAGGGCCGGGAGGGCCGGGGCCGATCGGTCCTGGGCGTCGGGCAGCAGTTCGGCGCGGAGGTACCGCGCCATCGCCAGCGGGGTGGGCCGGTCGAACGTCACGGTGGCGGGCAGCCGTAGGCCGGTGGCCCGGTTGAGCCGGTTGCGCAGTTCGACCGCGGTGACCGAGTCGAAGCCGATCTCGTGGAAGGCCCGGCCGGGGTCGATCGCGTCCGGGCCGGTGTGCCCGAGCACGATCGCCACATGGCGCCGGACCAGGTCCAGCAACGCGTGGTTCCGGTCAGTCTCGGCCATCCCGGCGAGCCGCTCCGCGAAGTCCGAGCGCTCGTGGCCGGGGTCGGCGCTCTCCTGGCCGACTCCGGCGTCGACCAGCGCACGCACCTCGGGGAGGTCGGACAGCAGCGGGCTGGGGCGGGTCGCCGTGAACGCGACGTAGTGCCGGTCCCAGTCGATCTCCGCCACCGTGACGACGGTGTCGTCCTGCTCGACCGCGCGTGCCATGGCGGCGACCGCCATCTCCGGTGCCATCTCCGGTACGCCATGCCGGCGGGCCACGTCGCCCACGCCGCCCTCGCCCATGCCGTCACCGGCCCACAGCCCCCAGGCGATGGAGGTGGCCACCAGGCCCTCGGCCCGCCGCTGTTCGGCCAGCGTGTCCACGAAGACATGGCCGGGTGCGTAGTTGCCCTGACCGGGCGCGCCCAGAGTGCCGGACAGCGAGGAGAAGAGCACGAACGCGGACAGCTCCATGTCCCGCGTCAGTTCATGCAGATGCACCGCGCCGTCGGTCTTGACACGCAGCACGCGTTCCAGCTGGTCGGTGGTGAGCGAGTTCAGCGTGCCGTCGTCGAGCACCGCCGCGGTGTGCACCACGGCGGTCAGGGGACCGATCTCGGCCAGCAGCCCGGCCAGGGCGTCCCGGTCACCGACGTCGCACGCCGCCACCGTCACCCGGGCACCGAGCGCCTCCAGCTCCCCGGCCAGCCGCTCGGCGCCGGGCGCGGCCATGCCCCGGCGACTGGTCAGCACGACGTGTTCAGCACCCTGTCCGGCCAGCCACCGGGCGACATGGCCGCCCAGCGCTCCGGTACCACCGGTGACCAGTACGGTGCCACGGGGCTGCCAGCTCCCGCCGCGCTCGCGGGCCGGCGCGTGGGCCAGCCTGCGGCCGAAGAGCCCCGTCGGGCGGATCGCCACCTGGTCCTCGTCCGAGCTGCCGGACAGCACACCGGCAAGGTGGTCCTGGGCTTGCGGGGCCACGCCCTCCGGCAGGTCGATCAAACCGCCCCAGCGCAGGGGCTGTTCCAGGGCGATCACCTTGCCGAGACCCCAGGTCAGGGCCTGTTTCCGGCTGAGGGCCACATCGCCCTTGCCCTTCCCCGTGCCCGTGCCGTCGCCACGGCCACGGCCACTGCCGCTGTCACTGCCTCCGGCATCGCCGAGCGAGACGCCGCGCTGGGTGAGGCACCACAGCGGAGCTTCCACCCCGGCGTCCCCGAGCGCCTGCGAGAGCAACAGCGTCATCGCGTATCCCTGGGGGACCGAGGGATACGCGGGGTGCGGGCTCTCGTCCAACGCAGTCAGCGACACCACACCGCTGATCCTGGGGGCGTCGGCCAGTACGCCGCCCAGCCGGTCGGCCAGCGCGGCACGGTCCAGTTCGGGCTCGCCAAGAACGACCACGAGCGGCTCGGCGCCGTGTCGGGTCAGCGCATCGGTCACCCCCGCGACCCACTCGTGCCCGGCCTCGGCATGGGAGACCACGACCAGCCAGGTGCCGGTGGTCGAAGTGGCGGGCGGGGTGAGCGGCTTCCACCGGATCGTGTAACGCCATGAGTCGATGGTGGAGACGTCACGGCGTTCGCGCCGCCACTGGGACAGGGCGGGCAGCACTTCGCGCAGCGGCTGCCCGTCGACGCGCAGCGTCGCGGCGAGCGACTCGAGGTCCTCGCGCTCGACGGCGGCCCAGAATTCCGCGTCGATCGCGCTGGTGGGAGCCTCGGCGGCGGGCGCGTCCAGCCAGTAGCGCTCGCGCTGGAAGGCGTACGTCGGCAGATCCACCCGGCGGGCGCCCGGGAACAGCGGCAGCCAGTCCACCTCGACGCCGTGTGCGTACGCCTCGGCCAAGGCGGTGAGGAAGCGGGGGAGGCCACCGTCGTCCCGGCGCAGTGAGGCCAGTACGAGACCGCCGTGCGCGTCCGTCGTGTCGTCGAGTGTTTCGCGCAGGCCCGTGGTCAGCACCGGGTGGGGGCTGATCTCGATGAAGGTGTGGTGGCCGTCCTCGATCACCGCACGGGTGACCCGTTCGAGCTCCACGGTCTCGCGCAGATTGCGATACCAGTAGTGCGCGTCCAGGTCGGCGGTGTCGATGGGCCGTCCGGTCACCGTGGAGTGGAAGGGGATCGCCGCGGTGCGCGGCTCGATCGGCGCCAGGGATTTCAGCAGTTCGTCCCGGATGTCGTCGATCTGGGGCGAGTGGGAGGCGTAGTCCACCGGGATGCGCTTGGCCGCCGGGAACTCCGCCAGCACGGCGTCCAGCGCCTCGTCGCCGCCGGACACCACTGTCGAGGACGGGCCGTTCACCGCCGCCACCGACAACCCCGGACGGTCACGGAGCCGGTCGGCGGGCACCGGAACGGACACCATTCCGCCCCGGCCCGACAAGGCGAGCAGCGCCTTGCCGCGCAGCACGACCACCCGTGCCCCGTCCGCCAGGGACAGGCCGCCCGCTACGCACGCCGCAGCGATCTCACCCTGCGAGTGGCCCACCACCGCCGACGGCACCACACCGTACGAACGCCACAGCTCGGCCAGCGACACCATCACCGCCCACAGCACCGGCTGCACCACGTCGACGCGGGCCAGCGCCCGCTCATCCGCCAGCACGTCCGGCAGCGACCACTCCACCAGCGAGGCCAGGGCGTCGGCGCACTCGCCCATCCGCCGTGCGAACACGGGCGAGGACTCCAGCAGTTCCAGCGCCATCCCGGCCCACTGCGACCCCTGACCGGGGAAGACGAACACCACCTTGCGGCCCGGCTCGGCCGCGTCCAGGGCCTCCACCACGCCAGGTGCGGGTTCGTCCCGGGCCAGGGCCGTCAGCCCGGCCAGCAGTTCGGCATGGTCACCGCCGAGTACCACCGCTCGGTGCTCCAGCACGGCGCGGCTGGTCAGCAGCGAGAAACCCATGTCCGCAACGCTCCGGGCAGGGTGGCTCACCACGTGTGCGCGCAGTCGTTCCGCCTGTGCGCGCAGGGCGTGCCGGTCGCGTCCCGAGACGATCCACGGGACCACCGCGGCAGGCTCGGCCGGAGCGGTCTCCAGGTCGCCGGCCTCCGCGTCGCCGGGCGCGACCGGAACGGGCTCGACCGGAGCGCGCTCGGCGTCAGCGGGCTCGGCGTCAGCGGGCCGCTCCGCCGCCGTCGGCAGCGGCGCCTGCTCGAGGATCAGGTGCGCGTTCGTTCCGCTGATGCCGAACGACGACACACCGGCCCGGCGGGGCCGCCCGGCCTCCGGCCATGCCGTCTGTTCGCTCAGCAGCTCCACCGCTCCGGTGGACCAGTCCACGTGCGAAGTGGGCTCGTCGATATGCAGACTCCGCGGCAACACCCCATGCCGCATCGCCATCACCATCTTGATCACGCCAGCCACACCCGCGGCCGCCTGCGTATGGCCGATATTCGACTTGATCGACCCCAGCAGCAACGGCCGGTCCGCATCCCGGCCCTGACCATAGGTGGCCAGCAACGCCTGCGCCTCGATCGGATCACCCAGCGTCGTGCCTGTACCGTGCGCCTCCACCGCATCGACATCCCCGGCCGCGAGCCCCGCGCTCGCCAGCGCCTGCCGGATCACCCGCTGCTGCGACGGACCATTCGGCGCCGTCAAACCATTCGACGCACCATCCTGATTCACCGCACTGCCCCGCACCACCGCCAGGACGGGGTGTCCGTTGCGCCGTGCGTCCGAGAGCCGTTCGACCAGCAGCACCCCGACGCCTTCGGCGAAGCCGGTGCCGTCCGCCGCTCCCGCGAACGCCTTGCACCTGCCGTCCGGCGCGAGTCCGCGTTGACGGGAGAACTCCACGAAGACGGTCGGCGTGGACATCACCGTCACACCACCGGCCAGCGCGAGCGAGCACTCGCCGAGGCGCAGCGCCTGTACGGCGAGGTGCAGGGCCACCAGCGACGACGAGCAGGCGGTGTCCACGGTGACCGCCGGGCCCTCGAGCCCGAAGGTGTACGCCACGCGGCCCGAGGCGACGCCCGCTGCGGCGCCCGTGCCCAGATAGCCCTCGACAGCGTCCGGTGTGGTCGACAGGCGGGTGAGGTAGTCGTGGTGCATCACCCCGGTGAACACGCCGATCCGCTCGCCCTTGACGGAGGTGGCGGGGATGCCCGCGCGCTCGAACGCCTCCCACGAGGTTTCCAGCAGCAGCCGCTGCTGCGGGTCCATGGCGGCGGCCTCGCGCGGCGAGATCCCGAAGAAGGCGGCGTCGAACTCGGCCGCGTCGTAGACGAATCCACCGCTGCGGGCGTACGACGTACCGGTGCGGTCCGGATCCGGGTCGTAGAGACCGTCCAGGTCCCATCCTCGGTCGGCCGGCAGGACGGATATGGCATCGCCGTCCGAGCGCACCAGGTCCCACAGTGCTTCCGGCGAGGTGATCCCGCCGGGGTAGCGGCAGCTCATTCCGACGATGACGATGGGATCGTCGGCGACGAGGGCCGTTCCGACGGGTGTCGCGGCGGCGGCGCTGTCCTTTCCGAGGACTTCGGCGAGCAGGTACTCGGCCAGCGCTTGCGGTGTCGGATAGTCGAACACGGCGGTGGCGGGCAGCCGTACGCCCGTGGCGGCGCTGATCCGGTTGCGCAGTTCCACGGCGGTCAGCGAGTCGAAGCCGATCTCCTGGAAGGTCCGCGAGGTGTCGACCGACTCCGCGGAGGCATGGCGCAGCACCGCCGCGATGTGGTTGCGCACGAGTTCGCGTACGACCTGGTCCCACTCGGAGCGGTCCACGGTGGCCAGCCGGTGTCCGAGCGCGGAGGCCGATTCAGGGGCGTCGGCTGTCTCCGCCGCGCGCCGGATCCGCGGCTGGACCAGGTCGCGCAGGACGGGAGGCAGATGGCCGGCGTCCGACCATGCCCGCGGGTTGAGAGGTGCGGCCAGCACCATCGGCTCGTGGGCGGCGAGTGCCGCGTCGAACAGGTCCAGTGCCTGGGAAGTGGGCATCGGCACCGCGTGGGCACGCGCCAGATCGTCGGCCGACAGGTGCTGGGTCAGTTCGCTGCGCTCTTCCCAGAAGCCCCACGCGATCGACACCGCGGACAGTCCCCGCGCCCGCCGATGAGCCGCCAGCGCGTCCAGGAACCCGTTCGCCGCCGCATAGCTGCCCTGGCCCGCGTTGCCCAGAACACCCGCCGCGGATGAGAACAGCACAAACGCCGACAGATCCATGCCCGTGGTCAGCTCATGCAGATTCCACGCCGCGTCCACCTTCGCCCGCAACACCGGCTCGACCCGCTCACGCGTCAGCGACGTGAGCAACCCGTCATCCAGCACACCCGCCGCATGCACCACACCGCTCAAGGCAAAGTCCGCCGGCAGCCCAGACACCGCACCCGCCAGCGCCTGACGATCCGCGGCGTCACATGCCACGATCACCACCTCGGCGCCCGCGGCCTCCAGCTCCCTCCGCAACTCCGCAGCGCCTTCGGCCTCCGCACCACGACGCGACAGCAGCACCAGCCTGCTCACCCCATGCCGCGCCACCAGATGCCGCGACACCAAACCACCCAGCACACCAGTGCCACCCGTCACCAACACCGCACCAGAACCGAACCCACCCGACACCTCATCCGACACCGGCGCCGGCACCCGGCCCAGACGCGGCACCCGCACCGCACCCGACCGCACCAGCACCTGCTCCTCGCCCAGAGCCAGCACCCCGGGAAGCAGACTGTCGACCCCGTCCAGGTCATCGGTGTCCACGAGCACCAGACGCCCCGGGTGCTCCGACTGCGCGGACCGCACCAGGCCCCACACCGCGGCCCCGGCCAGGTCCTCCACACCATCACCCGCGTCGGCGGCGCCCCGCGTCACCACCGCCAACCGCTCACCCGCCAGATCCTCATCCGCCACCCACGCCCGCACCCGCTCCAGAACCTCAAGCACATGCCGGTACGCCTCACCCACCACATCCGGACCGTCGGAGACGACCCGCACCACCTCGGTGCGCGGTGCCACCTCGCCCCCTACCGCCACGGTTCCAGGCGCGTCCACCCACTCCACCCGATGGAGGGCGTCAGTCCTGCTGCCCCGCGTGTCGTTCAGCTGCTGGGCGGAGACCGGTCGCAGGGCCAGAGAGCGTGCCGACAGAACCGGCGCACCGGTGGTGTCCGTGGCCCGGAGGGCGAACGCGTCGTGTCCTGCCGGGGACAGTGTGACGCGCAGGGCCGTCGCACCGACCGCGTGCAGCGTGACGCCGGTCCAGGAGAACGGCACATAAGCCTGGTCGTCGTCGGATACGAAGTCGCCGAATCGCACCCCGTGGAGCGCGGCGTCGAGCAGCGCGGGATGGATCGCGCAGCGAGCCGCATCGCCCCGCGCCTCCGCCGGTATCTCCACCTCGACGAAGACTTCGTCCCCCCGACGCCAAGCGTCCCGCAGCCCCTGGAACACCGGCCCATACACATACCCCCGCTCCGCCAACACCCCATAAACCCCCTCCACCCCAACCCGCTCCGCACCCACCGGCGGCCACACCTCCACCCCCGGCACCACACCATCACCCACCCCCAGCACACCCACCGCATGCCGAACCCACTCACCCCCACGACACGAAAACACCGACACCGACCGACACCCCGCCCCATCCACACCACCCACCGCAACCTGAACCTCAACCCCACCCCGCTCCGGAACCACCAACGGCCCCTCCAAAGTCAACTCCTCAACCACCCCACACCCCCACCGCAACCCCGCCTGCAACACCAACTCCACAAACCCCGTACCCGGCAGCAACACCACACCGGAGAGGGCGTGATCGGCCAGCCAGGGGTGGCCGGCCAGGGACAGCCGGCCGGTGAGCAGGCAACCGCCGGACTCGGGCAGCACGACCGTGGCCCCCAGCAGGGGATGGTCGAGCGCGCCCAGCCCCAGGGCGGAGGCGTCACCCTGGCCGGGCCGGGGCGTCAGCCAGTAACGCTCCCGCTGGAAGGGGTAGGTCGGCAGCTCCACCCGCCGCGCCGCCTCGAAGGCCGCGGACCAGTCCACCCGTACCCCGTGCACATGCAGCCGCGCCACGGCCGAGTGGAACTGGGCGAGCCCGCCCTCGCCACGCCGCAGCGAGCCGGTGACCTCCACGGACTCGCCGGAGGCGTCCGCGGTGTCCTGGATCCCCATGGTCAGGGCGGGGTGGGTGCTCGATTCCACGAAGACGCGGTGGCCGTCGGCGAACAGCGCCCGGAGCGCGCCGAGGAAGTCGATCGGCTTACGGGCGTTCCAAAACCAGTAGTCCGCGTCGAGTTGGGTGGTGTCCAGGAGTCCGCCGGTCACCGTGGAGTAGAACGGGACGGTGGACTGGCGTGGCGCCACGTCGGCCAGCAGGGCGAGCAGCCGTTCCCGCAGCGGTTCCACCTGCGGGCCGTGGGAGGCCACGGTGGCGGGCACGACGCGGGCGCGTACGCCGTCCGCCGCGCACGCTGCGACGAACTCCTCGAGGCTCTGGTGGTCACCGGCCACCGTGGCAGCCGCGGGCCCGTTCACCCCGGCCACCACGAGGCGCTCGCCCCACGGCTCGATCCGGGTGGCCAGTTGTTCCGCCGGAAGGGCGACCGAGGCGATGGCGCCGTTGCCCACCAGCGTTTCGGCGAAGAGGCGGCTGCGCAACACCACCACCTTGGCCGCGTCCTCCAACGACAGCGCCCCGGCCACACAGGCCGCCGCGATCTCGCCCTGGGAGTGGCCGACCACGGCCGATGGAGTGACCCCGTAGGAGGCCCACAGCTCGGCGAGGGACACCATCATGGTGAACAGGACCGGCTGGACGACCTCGATGAGGTCGAGCGAGGGCGCACCGGGCGCGGAGCGCACCACGTCCTCGATGGACCAGTCGAGGTGTGTCTCCAGGGCACGGGCGCATTCGGCGAACCGGCGGGCGAAGGCCGGGGAGGAGTCCAGCAGTTCCACGGCCATACCGGCCCACTGCGAGCCCTGCCCCGGGAAGACGAAGACCACGCCGGTGTCGGAGCCGGCCACTCCCTCCACCACGTTCGAGGCCGGCTCTCCGGCGGCCACCGCCGCGAGGCCGCTCCGCAGTTCCTCCGGGGTGGATCCGATGACCACCGCACGGTGCGGCAGCGCCGAGCGGGTGGTGGCCAGGGTCCATCCCAGGTCGCCGGGGTGCGCTTCGGTGGCCACGTCGGCGAGCCGGGCCGCGAACGCCCGCAGACCGGCCTCGCCCTGGCCCGAGAGCACCCAGGGCACCGTCACCGGTTCGGTCCGGGGCGGCTCGATGGGCTCGGCCTCCGGGGCCTGCTCCACGATCACATGGGCGTTGGTGCCGCTCACTCCGAAGGCGGACACCCCGGCCCTGCGCGGCCGGTCGGTCTCCTCCGGCCACGGGGTCCGCTCGGTGAGCAGCCGCACCGCCCCGGCGGACCAGTCCACATGCGGGGTCGGTTCGTCCACGTGCAGGGTACGCGGCAGCACACCGTGGCGCATGGCGAGCACCATCTTGATGACCCCGGCGACACCCGCGGCGGCCTGGGTGTGTCCCAGGTTCGACTTGACCGATCCGAGCCACAGCGGCCGGTCCCGGCCCTGGCCGTAGGTGTCCAGCAGGGCCTGTGCCTCGATCGGGTCGCCGAGCCGGGTGCCGGTGCCGTGTGCCTCCACCACGTCGACATCGCCTGTGGACAGCTGGGCGTTGGACAACGCCGCGCGGATGACCCGGCGCTGCGAGGGCCCGTTGGGCGCGGTCAGCCCATTTGACGCGCCGTCCTGGTTGGCGGCGGTGCCACGCACCACCGCAAGCACCGGGTGACCGTGCCGTTCGGCGTCGGACAGCCGCTCCACCAGCAGCATCCCGGCGCCCTCACCCCAGCCGGTGCCGTCCGCCGCCGCCGCGAACGCCTTGGACCGGCCGTCCGGGGCCAGCCCGCCCTGCTTGGACAGCTCGACGAAGGTGTTCGTCGTCGTCATCACCGTGACGCCGCCCGCCAGCGCCAGCTCGCACTCCCCGTTGCGCAGTGCCTGGACGGCCAGGTGCAGGGCGATCAGTGAGGACGAGCACGCGGTGTCCACGGTGACCGTCGGCCCTTCGAGGCCGAAGGTATAGGCGATCCGCCCCGAGAGCACACTGGCCGCGCTGCCCGTGCCGAGGTGGCCTTGCACATCGTCCCGGGCAGCGCTGAGCAGTGTCGCGTAGTCCTGGCCGTTGGTGCCGATGAACACCCCGGTCCGGCTGCCCCGCACCGCGTCACGGTTGACACCGGCCCGCTCGAACGCCTCCCAGGCGGTCTCCAGCATCAGCCGCTGCTGCGGGTCCATCGCGAGGGCCTCACGGGGAGAGATCCCGAAGAGCGCGGCGTCGAAATCGGCGACGCCGCGCAGGAAGCCGCCGTGGCGGGTGACCGACTTCCCGGAGCCGCCCGCGGGGTCGTAGAGGCCCTCCGTGTCCCATCCGCGGTCGGCCGGGAACTCCGACACCGCGTCGCCGCCCTCGCGCACCAGGTCCCACAGCGCTTCCGGCGTTGCGACGCCACCGGGGAAACGGCAGCTCATGCCGACGATCGCGATGGGCTCGTGGCTCTTGGCCTCGACGTCCTGCAAGCGCTGGCGAGTCTGCCGCAGATCCTTCGTGACCTCTTTGAGGTAATGACGAAGTTTCTCTTCATTCTCCACAGGACGGCCCTCTCAACGCGGTGCTGGACTCACTCGGAGACGAACTCGACGGCAGGTTCACGAGATCCCGAACTCCTTGCCGAGGAGGTCGAACATCTCCTCGTCCGTCGCGGAATCCATGTCGATGTCACTGTTGGTGGCCGCTCCCCAGTGGGACAGCAGGCTCTTGATCTTCGCGGCGACCTCGGCACCGGCCACGTCGCTCGGGGACAGGTCGGACAGCACGGCTTCCAGCCTGGTCAGCTCGTCGAGCACGGACGTCGCGCCGCCCTCGCCCTCGTCCTCGTCATCGTCCTTGTCCGGGACGAACCGGGCCCGGACATGGTCGGCGAGCGCCGCGGGAGTCGGATAGTCGAAGATGACCGACCCCGGGAACGGTACGCCGGTGGCGGTGGCCAGCCGGTTCCGCAGCTCCACCGCGGTCAGCGAGTCGAAGCCGACTTCCTGGAAGGTCCGCGAGGGGTCGACCGAAGCGGGCTTCGCATGCCCCAGCACGGCCGCCACTTGGGCGCGGACCAGCTCCAGCACCGCCCGATCGCGCTCGATCCGCGACATGCCCCGCAACCGGGTGGCGAGTGCCTCGACCGGTTCCATCGGCGCGCTGGAGCGGGGCAGCGTACGGGGCAGCAGTTCGCTCAGCAGGGGGCTCGGCCGTACGGCGGTGAACCGGGAGCCGAAGTGCTCCCAGTCGATGTCCGCGATCATCAGTGCGGTCTCGTCGTCGTCCAACGCTCGCTGAAGGGCCGCCAACGCCAGCCGTGGTGCCATGGCCCGTGCGTGCCCGGCTCCCATCCCGCTATCGGCCCAGGCGCCCCAAGCCACCGACGTGGCCACCAATCCCTCGGCCCGGCGCCGCCAAGCCAGCCCGTCCAACACCGCGTTGGCCGCCGCATAACTCCCCTGACCCGCATTGCCCACGGTCCCGGCGGCCGAGGAGAACAACACGAAGGCGTCGAGCTCGGTGTCACGGCTCAACTCATGGAGATGGCGGGCGCCCTCGGCCTTCGCCCGCATCACGGCACGGATCCGCTCAGGGGACAGCGACTCGAGCACCCCGTCGTCGAGGACGCCCGCCGCATGCACGATCGTGCGCACATCCGGAACCGTCGCCAGAACAGCCGCGAGCGCCTCACGATCACCGACATCACAGGCCACAACCCGCACCCGGCTCCCCAACTCCGCCACCAGCTCGACAGCACCGGGCGCCTCGGCACCCCGGCGGCTCGTCAACACGACCCGCTCCACACCACTGTCCACCAGCCAACGCGCCACCTGACGACCCAGCGCACCCGTACCACCGGTCACCAGCGCGGCACCACGCCCACGCCATTTGGTCGGTGCCTCACCCACGCCACCGAGCGGCGTCGCCACCCGCGTCAGACGGGCACCCCAAGCGCCGGTGGAACGGATGGCCACCTGATCCTCACCGGTATCCCCGGCGAGAATGCCGACCAGCGCCCTCCCAGCACGATCGTCCAGCTCGGCAGGCAAATCGATCAGCCCACCCCAACGATCCGGATGCTCCAGACCGATCACCCGGCCCAGACCCCAGACTCCGGCCTGGTCAGGATCCACCAGGTCCCCGTCGACCGCCGAGACGCCACCGCGCGTGACGCACCACAACGGGGCATCGACCTCGGCTGCCACAAGGGCTTGCAGCAGCGACACCGTCGCCTGGACCGACAGCATCGACACCACGCCCGCGACTGGACCGGCGTTCAGCTCCGCCGACGTCACGACCGTCACGACCTCGACACTGGCCCCGGCCGACCGCAGCGCAGCAGCCACGTCGGTGCCGTCCGCACCCGGCTCGACCACGACCAGCCAGGTGCCGGTGAGGCCCGGCTCCCCGGACACTGCCGGGATCGGTGTCCAGCCGAGCCGGTAACGCCAGCCATCGATTTCCGACTGCTCCTGCCGCGCCCTCCGCCAGGACGAGAGGGCGGGCAGCGCGGCGCTGAGCGGCTGTTCGGCATCGATGCCGAACGAACCGAGATCCCCACGCTCGACCGCGTCCCAGAACGCCGCGTCCACCGCACTCGTCGCAGGCTGCTCGGGGGACGGCTCCAACCAGAACCGCTCACGCTGGAAGGCATACGTCGGCACATCAACCCGCCGAGCACCCGGGAATACCGCGTCCCAGTCGATCTGGACGCCCCGGACGTACAGCCCGCCCAGAGCGGCCATGACGGTCAGGGGCTCCGGACGGTCCCGGCGCAGCACGGGCAGTCCATCGCCGTCGACCAGTGCGGCCAACGTGCCATCCGGCCCGAGCTCCAGGAACGAACCGACCCCCTGCTCGCGGAGGGTGTCCAGCCCGTCAGCAAACCGGACCGTCTCCCGCACATGCCGCACCCAGTACTCCGGCGAACACAACTCCTCACCCGCCACCGCTCCCGACACGTTCGATACGACGGGCACGTTCGGAACGCGGAACTCAACACCGCTCAACACCTCACCGAACTCCGCGAGCATGCCGTCCATACGAGCCGAATGAAACGCATGACTCACCCGCAACCGCCGCGTCCGCACCCCACGCCCAACCAACTCATCCACAACCGCCTGAACCGCATCCTCATCCCCCGACAGCACCACCGCCTCGGGACCATTCACCGCCGCAACCGCCACCCCATCACTCAGCAACGGCCGCACCTCATCCTCCGACGCCGCCACCGCAACCATCGCACCACCCGACGGCAACGCCTGCATCAAACGACCCCGCGCCGCCACCACCCTCGCCGCATCCTCCAACGACCACACACCCGCCACATACGCCGCAGCCAACTCACCGATGGAATGCCCCAGCAGATAATCCGGCTTCACACCCCACGAGGTGATCAGCCGATACAGCGCCACCTCCAGCGCGAACAACCCCGCCTGCGTATACGCCGTCTCCCCAATCAACCCGGCATCATCACCCCACACCACCCCACCCACCGACCGATCCAGATACCGATCCAGCTCCCCACACACCTCATCCCACACCGCGGCAAACACCGGATACGCCTCATACAACCCACGACCCATCCCCAACCGCTGCGACCCCTGACCCGCAAACAACACACCCAACCCACCACCCACCGGCACACCCACCACCGGAGCACCCTCCAAAGCCCCCAACAACTCACCACGATCCACACCCACCACCACCGCACGATGCGACAACCCAGCACGACCAGTCGCCAAAGACCAGCCCACATCCACCAGATCCAGACCCGGATTCCGATCCGCGAAGGCCCGCAACCGCTCCACCTGTGCCCGCAAACCCGTCTCGTCGCCAGCGGAGAACACCCAGGGGATCGCCGGCAGTTCGTTGCGCTCCGGACTTTGCTCAGGTTCACCCGCCATGTCGGGGGCCTGCTCAAGAATCACATGGGCGTTGGTGCCGCTCGCCCCAAACGACGAGACGCTCGCCCGGCGGGGCCGCCCGGCCTCCGGCCAGCCCGTGTGCTCCCCCAGGAGCTCCACCGCGCCGGTGGACCAATCCACATGCGGTGTCGGCTCATCGATGTGCAGACTCCGCGGCAACACCCCATGCCGCATCGCCATCACCATCTTGATCACACCAGCCACACCCGCCGCAGCCTGCGTATGACCAATGTTCGACTTCACCGAACCCAACCACAACGGCCGATCCGCATCCCGGCCCTGGCCATAGGTGGCCAGCAGAGCCTGCGCCTCGATCGGATCACCCAGCGTCGTCCCCGTGCCGTGCGCCTCCACCGCATCGACATCCCGAGCGGCGAGCCCGGCGTTCGCCAGCGCCTGCCGGATGACACGCTGCTGCGACGGACCATTCGGCGCCGTCAAACCATTCGACGCACCATCCTGATTCACCGCCGAACCACGCACCACCGCCAACGCCCGATGCCCAAGCCGCTCAGCATCCGACAACCGCTCCACCAACAGCAGCCCCACACCCTCCGACCAACCCGTCCCATCCGCACCGGCGGCGAAGGGCTTGCACCGGCCATCCGGTGCGAGTCCGCCCTGGCGTGTGAACTCCACGAAGACCTGCGGAGTCGCCAGTACGGTGACTCCGCCCGCGAGTGCCAGCGAGCACTCCCCGCGCCGTAGCGACTCGGCCGCCAGATGCAGCGCCACCAGTGAGGAGGAGCAGGCCGTGTCCACCGTCAGGGCAGGCCCCTCCAGGCCGAACGTATAGGCGAGCCGCCCGGACGCCACACTGCCCGCGATGCCTGTGCCCAGATAGCCCTCGACGTCCTCCGGGACATCGGTGAGCCACGAGCCGTAGTCGTGGTACATCACGCCCGTGAAGACGCCCGTCCGGCTGCCTTTGAGCGTGTCCGGGGCGATTCCGGCCCGCTCGAACACCTCCCAGGCCGCCTCGAGCAGCAGCCGCTGCTGCGGATCCATCGCGGTCGCCTCGCGCGGCGAGATCCCGAAGAATCCGGCGTCGAACTCAGCCGCGTCGTAAAGGAATCCACCGTCCCGGGCGTACGAGGCACCGGCGCCGCCCTTGGCACCCGACAAGGCGGCCAGGTCCCAGCCCCGGTCCGTCGGCAGCGCGGAGACCGCGTCGGTGGCCGAGTGGACCAGGTGCCACAGGTCCTCGGGGGACTCGACGCCGCCGGGGAAGCGGCAGCTCATGCCCACGATCACGATCGGCTCGTCGTCGACAGCCGACACCGGCGCGATCGGGGCGGCGGTCGGCAGGGAGCCCCCTACCTCGGCCAGCACCCGCTCGGCCAGCAGCCGGGGCGTGGGGTGGTCGAAGACCGAGGTGGCGGGCAGCCGTATGCCGGTGGCGGCGCTGATCCGGTTGCGCAGTTCCACGGCGGTCAGCGAGTCGAAGCCGATCTCCTGGAAGGTCCGCGAGGTGTCGACCGACTCCGCGGAGGCATGGCCCAGAACGCCGGCCACATGTTCCTGCACCAGGCGTATGACCTGGTGCTGCCTTTCGGCCTCTGGCACGCTGGCGAGTTGGTGCCGCAGTCCGGCCGGAGTGCGCCCGGTGCCGGCTGCCCTGCGGACGGGAGCGGTGACCAGTCCGCTCAGAATCGAGGGCAATGTGCCCGCGGCGGCCTGGTCCCGCAACGCGGGCAGGTTCAGGGGAGTGGCCAGCACCATCGGCTCGTCGGCGGCGAGCGCCGCGTCGAACAGATCCAGTCCTTGTGCGCTGCTGATGCTGGCCCCCACGGACCGGGAGATCCTCGACAGCTGCACCTCGGCCAGGTCGGCGGTCAGTTCGCTGCGTTCCTCCCAGAAGCCCCACGCGATCGACACCGCGGGCAGTCCCCGCTCCCGACGGTGAACCGCCAGCGCGTCCAGGAAGCCATTCGCCGCCGCGTAACCGCCCTGGCCCGCGTTGCCCAACACACCCGCCGCCGACGAGAACAACACGAACGCCGACAGATCCAACTCGCGCGTCAGCTCATGAAGATGCCAAGCCCCCCACGCCTTCGCCCCCATCACCCCACGCAACCGTCCCGCGTCCAACGAACCGATCACCCCGTCATCCACCACACCCGCCGCATGCACCACCACCCGCAACCCCTCAATCGACCCCACCAGCTCCGCCACCGCACCCCGATCCGCCACATCACACGCCACCACCCGCACCCGCGCCCCCAACCCCTCCAGCTCCCCCACCAAAGCCGCCACGCCCGGCGCATCCGGCCCTCGACGACTCACCAACACCAACTCACCCACCCCATACGCCGACACCAAATGGCGCGCCACCAACCCACCCAGCAACCCCGTCCCACCCGTCACCAACGCCACACCCGAACCCAACTCTCCACGCACCAGACCACCGCCCACGCTCACACCCACATCCACCAGACGCGGCACCCACATCCGACCCCCACGCACCGCCACCTGCCACTCCCCCAGCCCCACCACATCCGGCGCCACATCCATGTCCACATCGGCATCCACCAGCACAAACCGCCCCGGGTGCTCCGACTGCGCCGACCGCACCAACCCCCACACCGCACCACCGCCCACATCCTCCACACCCTCACCACTCACCGACACCGCACCCCTCGTCACCACCACCAACCGCGAACCCTCAAACCGCTCCTCCATCACCCACGCCCGCAAAACCTCCAACACACCCGCCACATCAGCCCCTGCCAACACCACACAATCCGGCACCGCCCCACCAGCGGCCACCTCACCCCACTCCACGAAGGGCCCCGCCGAACACGTCCCCGCATCCACCCACTCCACCCGATGGAGCACATCGCGGTTGCCGATCTCGGCTTGGGCGAGCTGTCCCTCGGCAACCGGGCGGAGGACGAGGGAGTCCACCGTCAGCACCGCCTCGCCCGCCTCATCGGTCACCCTCAGCGACACCGCGTCCGGCCCAGCGGGCGTCAGCGTCATCCGGACAGCGGATGCGCCGACCGCGTGCAGCTTGACCCCGCTCCAGGAGAACGGCAGGTACGCCCGGCCGTCGTCGCTGATCAGGCCGCCCAATCCGACGCCGTGCAGCCCTGCGTCGAGCAGCGCGGGATGAATGGCGCACCGCGCCGCATCGCCCCGTGCCTCCGCCGGCACCTCCGCCTCGACGAAGACTTCGTCACCCCGACGCCAAGCGTCCCGCAACCCCTGGAACACCGGCCCATACACATACCCCCGCTCCGCCAAAACCTCATACACCCCCTCCACCCCAACCCGCTCCGCACCCACCGGCGGCCACACCTCCACCCCCGGCACCACACCATCACCCACCCCCAACACACCCACCGCATGCCGAACCCACTCACCCCCACGACACGAAAACACCGACACCGACCGACACCCCGCCCCATCCACACCACCCACCGCAACCTGAACCTCAACCCCACCCCGCTCCGGAACCACCAACGGCCCCTCCAAAGTCAACTCCTCAACCACCCCACACCCCCACCGCAACCCCGCCTGCAACACCAACTCCACAAACCCCGTACCCGGGAACAAGACCACACCGGCCACCGAGTGTTCGGCCAGCCACGGCTGTCCGGCCAGCGTGAGCACGCCCGTGAGCAGACCGCCGCCGGAATCGGGCAAGGGCACCACCGCGCCCAAGAGGGGATGGTCGAACTCGGCCGCCCCGGGTGTCTGCCGCAGGGAGGCCGCCCAGAAGCGCCGACGCTGAAAGGCGTAGGTCGGCAGGTCCACGACGTGGGCGTCCAGCCCGGCGAACGCCTGCCGCCACTCCACCGCGACACCCCGGACATGCAGCCGGGCCAGCGCGGTGAGGAAAGTGGCAAGGCCGCCGTCGTCGCGGCGCAGTGATCCGGTGACGAGGACGTCAGTGTCGGTGGTGTCGGCGGTGTCCTGGATGCCGACGGTCAGCACCGGATGCGGGCTGGCCTCGACGAACACCGTATGGCCAAGCTCCAGCAACCCCTCGATCGCGGACTGGAACTCCACCGTTTCACGCAGATTCCGGTACCAGTACTCCCCGTCCAACTCAACGGTGTCCATCAACCGCCCGGTCACCGTCGAAAAGAACGGCACCTCACCCGTACGCGGACGGACCGGCGCCAACGCCTCCGCCAGCCCCTCCCGGATCCCCTCCACCTGCACCGAATGCGAGGCATAATCCACCGGAATCCGCTTGGCCTCCGGGAACTCCGCCAGCACCCCACCCAGCACCTCAACAGCACCCGACACCACCGTCGACGCCGGACCATTCACCGCCGCCACCGACAACCCCGCACGGTCACGCAGCCGGTCAGCGGGCACCGGAACGGACACCATCCCACCCCTGCCCGACAGAGCCAGCAGCGCCCTGCTCCGCAAAGCCACCACACGAGCACCGTCCTCCAACGACAACCCACCCGCCACACACGCCGCCGCAATCTCACCCTGCGAATGACCCACCACCACCGACGGCACCACACCAAACGAACCCCACAACTCAGCCAACGACACCATCACCGCCCACAACACCGGCTGCACCACATCAACCCGCCCCAACGCCACCTCATCACCCAACACATCGAACAACGACCACTCCACAAACGGCCCGAGCGCATCCGCACACTCACCCAACCGCCCCGCGAACACCGCCGACGACCCCACCAACTCCAACGCCATCCCCACCCACTGCGACCCCTGCCCCGGGAACACCAACACGGCGCCACGATCCGGCTCGGCCGCGCCCACCACCTCCGCCGCGTCCAACCCACGCCGCAACTCGTCGAGGTCGGTGCCCACGACGACGGTGCGATACGGCAGAAACGCACGTGTGGACGCCAACGACCAGCCCACATCCACCGGATCGAGCGCGGGGTTGTCGTCAGCGAAGGCCCGCAAGCCTTCGATCTGCGCCCGCAGACCCGCCTCGCTCGCGCCCGACAGCATCCAGGGCACCGTCACCGGATCGGTCCGGGGCGGCTCGATGGGCTCGGCCTCCGGTGCCTGCTCCACGATCACATGGGCGTTGGTACCGCTCACTCCGAAGGCGGAGACGCCCGCCCTGCGCGGCCGGTCGGTCTCCGGCCACGAAGTCCGCTCGGTGAGCAGTTCCACCGCGCCCGCGGACCAATCCACCTTCGGTGTCGGCTCATCGACGTGCAGCGTCTGCGGCAGCACCCCGTGCCGCATGGCCATCACCATCTTGATCACACCAGCCACACCCGCAGCCGCCTGCGTATGACCGATATTCGACTTCACCGAACCCAACCACAACGGCCGAGCCGCATCGCGGCCCTGACCGTAAGTAGCAAGCAGCGCCTGCGCCTCAATCGGATCACCCAGCGTCGTACCCGTACCGTGCGCCTCCACCGCATCCACATCCGACGCCACAAGACCCGCACTCGCCAGCGCCTGCCGGATCACCCGCTGCTGCGACGGACCATTCGGCGCCGTCAAACCATTCGACGCACCATCCTGATTCACCGCCGAACCACGCACCACCGCCAACACCCGGTGGCCGTTCCGCTCCGCATCGGACAGCCGCTCCAACAGCAGCATGCCCACGCCCTCGCCCCACCCCGTGCCGTCCGCCGCCCCGGCGAACGGCTTGCAGCGACCGTCCGGGGCCAGCCCGCGCTGGCGCGAGAACTCCACGAAGGTGCTGGGCGTCGCCATCACCGTCACGCCGCCCGCGAGCGCCAGCGAGCACTCGCCGCGCCGTAGCGCCTCGCTCGCCAGATGCAGCGCCACCAGCGAAGACGAACATGCCGTGTCCACGGTCAGGGCGGGGCCCTCCAGCCCCAGCGCGTAGGCGATACGACCGGACATCACGCTGGTCGCGGCGCCGGTCAGGGCGTACCCCTCGTCCGAGGCCGAGGGGTAGCCCTGGCCCCAGCCGCCGATGAAGACACCGGTCTTGCTGGATCGCAGAGAGGTCGGCGCCATCCTGGCGCGCTCCAGGACCTGCCACGCCGACTCCAGCAGCAGCCGCTGCTGGGGATCCATCGCCAGCGCCTCACGCGGGGAGATCCCGAAGAGTTCCGGGTCGAACTCCGCGGCGTCGTGAAGGAATCCGCCGGTACGCACATAGCTGGTGCCGGGCCGGTCCGGGTCCGGGTCGTACAGCGCGTCCACGTCCCAGCCGCGGTCGTCGGGGAAGTCGGAGAGCACGTCCCGGCCCTCGCTGACCACCCGCCACAAGTCCTCGGGGGTTTCGATGCCTCCCGGGAAGCGGCAGCTCATCGCGACGATGGCGATCGGCTCGTCGGAGGCCACCACGCGGGCGGGCTCAGCCTCGGTGGCGGACGACGCCGCGAGGGAGCCCGACCGATCGCCGAGCAGTTCCGAGCGCAGCAGATCGGCGACCGCCCGGCAGCTCGGGTGGTCGAACAGCAAGGTGGCCGGGAGGCGCAGTCCCGTGGCCGTGTTCAGTCGGGTCCGCAGCTCGACCGCCGTCAGCGAGTCGAAGCCCAGTTGCCGGAACGGCACTGTGGGGTCGATCGCCGCCGGGCCGCGGTGCCCCAGGAGTTCGGCCGCGTGTTCGCGTACCAGGTCCACCAGTGTCCGGGCCTGGTCGACCGCGGACACCCCGGCCAGTCGCCTCCGCCATGCGGCGTGGTCGCCGGTCACCGCCACGGAGCCGGAGGTGCTTCGCAGCTGCGGCAACTCGCTGAGCAGGGGGCTGGGCCGGCCTGCCGTGAAGGCCGGGGCGAAGGTCTCCCAGTCGACGTCCGCGATGGCCGGGCAGGGCTCGGCCGATCCGACGACGTGGCGCAGCTCGGTGACCGCCACCTCCGGCCGCATCGGGCGCAGGCCGATACGGCTCAGCCGCTCCTCGTCCTCCGGTGCGAGGCTGCCGCCCCACGTGCCCCATCCGATCGAAGTGGCCGGCAGACCGCGTGCGCGACGCCGCTGTGCCACCGCGTCGAGCAGGGCGTTCGCCGCCGCGTAACCGGCCTGGCCGACACCGCCCCAGACGGCCGCTGCCGAGGAGAAGAGGACGAACGCCTCCAGCGACGAGTGGTCGAGGAGCGCGTCCAGATGCAGGGCACCGGTGACCTTGGCATCGAAGACACCTGCGTACTCGTCGAGGTCCGCATCGATGGAATTGCCGAATCGCACGGTCCCCGCGAGATGGACCACGGCGGTGAGGTCCGGCACCGATGCCAGCACCCCGGCGAGAGCGGCCCGGTCGGTCACATCGCAGGCCGTCACGGTCACTCGTACGCCGAGCGCGGTCAGCTCGTCGTCGAGCGCGGCCGCCCCGGGGGCCTGCGGGCCACGGCGGCTGAGCAGCACCAGGTGCTCCGCGCCGGACTGCGCCAGCCACCGTGCCACATGTGCGCCCAGCACGCCGGTGCCACCGGTGATCAGCACCGTGCCGTGCGGGCGCCATGCGCCGGCCGGTCCGGTCCTGGGCGCGGGCTCCAACCGTCGGGCCAAGGCCGCCGATGGCCGCACCGCCACCTGGTCCTCACCGGCTGCCTGCGCGAGTACGGCGACGAACCGCCGCAGCACGTGTGCGTCGCAGTGGACGGGCAGGTCGATCAGGCCACCCCAACGCTCGGGGCGCTCCAGCCCGGCCACCCGCCCGAATCCCCAGACCGCCGCCTGGGCGGGGCTCGGCGCCTGGTCCGCGGGCAGTGCCGTGACGGCCGCCCGGGTGACACACCACAGCGGGGCCTCGACATCGGCAGTGGTGAGCGAGCACAGCAGCTCGACCGTGTGCGCCATCCCCCGGGACAGCGCGGGGTGGACCGGATGCGGAACTTCGTCGGCGGCCAGGAACGAGACGACACCGGCGATATCTTCGGATCCCGCCGCGTCCGCCAGCAGCCCGGCCAGGGTCCGGCGGTCCGCGTCGCAGGTCACCTGGAGGGTAAGGACGTTGGCCGTGCCCGACTCGATGAGCGCCTGTGCGCCCGCCATGGCCCACTCGTCCCCTTCGGGGACCACGGCCAGCCAGGTGCCGGACAGGGCCGGGGTGTCCATCTCCGGCAGCGGCTTCCAGGAGATCCGGTATCGCCACGTGTCCACGGCGGACTCGGCGATGTCCGCCCCGAGCCAGAACCGTTCCCGTTGGAAGGCGTACGTCGGCAGCTCAACGGGCGAGACACCGGCGAAGAGCGGGCTCCAGTCGATCCGGACACCGCGCACGTGGAGCTCGGACAGGGAGGTCAGAAACCGCTGGACGGTGCCATCATCGCGGCGCAGCGATCCGGTGACGACGATGTCGGTGTCGGTGGCGTCGGCGGTGTCCTGGATGCCGACGGTCAGCACCGGATGCGGGCTGGCCTCGACGAACACCGTATGACCCTGGCCGATCAGAGCTTCGACGGTGCTCTGGAACTCCACCGTCTCACGCAGATTCCGATACCAGTACTCCGCATCCAACTCGACGGTGTCCATCAGCCGGCCGGTCACCGTCGAGAAGAACGGCACCTCACCCGCACGCGGCCGCACCGGCGCCAACGCCTCCGCCAGCCCCTCCCTGATCCCCTCCACCTGCGCCGAATGCGAGGCATAGTCCACCGGGATCCGCTTGGCTTCCGGGAACTCCTCCAGCACCCCATCCAGCACCTCAACAGCACCCGACACCACCGTCGACGCCGGACCATTCACCGCCGCCACCGACAACCCCGCACGGTCACGCAGCCGATCGGCAGGCACCGGAACCGACACCATCCCACCCCGACCCGACAGGGCGAGCAACGCCCTGCTCCGCAAAGCCACCACCCTCGCCCCATCCCCCAAAGTCAACGCACCCGCCACACACGCCGCAGCAATCTCACCCTGCGAATGGCCCACCACCACCGACGGCACCACACCAAACGAACGCCACAACTCAGCCAACGACACCATCACCGCCCACAACACCGGCTGCACCACATCAACCCGCCCCAACGCCACCTCATCACCCAACACATCCAACAACGACCACTCCACAAACGGCCCGAGCGCATCCGCGCATTCACGCAACCGCCCCGCGAACACCGGCGAGAACTCCAGAAGCTCCAACGCCATCCCCACCCACTGCGACCCCTGCCCCGGGAAGACGAACACCACGTCCCCGGAGGCTCCGGTGCCCCGTACCACCCCCGGCGCGGGTGTCCCGTTCGCCACCGCATTCACACCGCGCAGCAACTCGTCGCGTCCAGCGCCCACGACCACCGCGCGGTGTGACAACGTCGTACGCGTCGATGCCAGTGACCATCCCACTTCCGCCGGGGTGGGGCGGGGGTCGGCCGCCATGAAGGCGCGCAACCGCTCGGCCTGGGCCCGCAGCCCAGCCTCGCTCTGTCCCGACAACACCCAGGCGACAGCCGCCGCTTCGCGGTCGCCTTCGTCGATGGGCCCAGTCGGCTGGGCAATCTCCGGGGCCTGCTCCAGGATGACGTGAGCGTTGGTGCCGCTCACTCCGAACGATGAGACGCCCGCTCGGCGAAGGCCACCGGTCGTGGGCCATGGCGTTGTCGCGGTGAGCAGCTCGACCGCCCCGGACGACCAGTCCACATGTGGCGACGGCTCATCCACGTGCAGCGTTCGCGGCAACACCCCATGCCGCATCGCCATCACCATCTTGATCACACCAGCCACCCCCGCGGCCGCCTGCGTATGACCGATGTTCGACTTCAGGGACCCCAACCACAACGGCCGAGCCGCGTCCCGGTCCTGGCCGTACGTGGCCAACAACGCCTGCGCCTCAATCGGATCACCCAGCGTCGTACCCGTACCATGCGCCTCCACCGCATCCACATCCGACGCCACAAGACCCGCACTCACCAGCGCCTGACGGATCACCCGCTGCTGCGACGGACCATTCGGCGCCGTCAAACCATTCGACGCACCATCCTGATTCACCGCCGAACCCCGCACCACCGCCAACACCGGATGCCCAAGCCGCTCGGCGTCCGACAACCGCTCGACCACCAGCACCCCGACGCCTTCGGCCCACCCCGTGCCGTCCGCCGCCGCCGCGAACGCCTTGCACCGACCGTCCTTCGCCAGCCCCCGCTGACGGGAGAACTCCACGAACATCGCCGGTGTGGCCATCACGGTTACGCCGCCCGCCAAGGCCAGTGAGCACTCGCCCGCCCTCAGCGACTGTACGGCCAGGTGCAATGCCACCAGCGAGGACGAGCACGCCGTGTCCACGGTGACCGCTGGGCCTTCGAGGCCCAGGGTGTAGGACACCCGGCCCGAGGCCACGCTCGCGGCGGTGCCGGTCAGCTGGTAGCCCTCGGCCGCCTCTCCGGCGTCCGCCGCGTAGCCGACCGACGAGGCGCCGATGAACACGCCCGTGCTACTGCCCTTGATGTGCTCCGCAGGGATCCCCGCCCGTTCCAACGCCTCCCACGACGTCTCCAGCAGCAGCCGCTGCTGCGGGTCCATCGCCTCGGCCTCACGCGGTGAGATCCCGAAGAACCCCGCGTCGAACTCGGCCGCGTCGTACAGGAATCCGCCGTCGCGTGCGTATGACGTGCCGGGGCGGTCGGGGTCGGGGTGGTAGAGACCGTCGAGGTCCCAGCCCCGGTCGGACGGAAAGCCGGAGATGGCGTCCTCGCCGTCGGCCACGATCCGCCACAGGTCCTCCGGCGAGTGCGCCCGGCCGGGGAACCGGCAGCCCATCCCCACGATCACCACCGGATCGCCGCCGTCAGGTGTGGGCACGGTGGCGGGCACGGCCCGCTCATCCGTCCGGCCGTGGAGCCTGCGGTGCAGATGCTCGGCGAGCGCGGTGGGCGTCGGATAGTCGAACAGCAAGGTGCCGGGCAGTGGCAGGGCGGTCGCCGCACCGAGCCGTTCGCACAGTTCGACGGCGGTGATCGAGTCGAACCCGAGTTGCTTGAAGGTGTGCTCGGTGCCGATGGCGGTTGCCGACGCGTATCCGAGCACGACGGCCGCGTGCGCCCGGACCATGCCAAGCATCTCGCCGCCGCTCAGGCCGGTGACGGGCGCCTCGCCGCCGCCCAGGCCGGTGTCGCGCGCCTCGCCGCCGCTCAGGCCGGTGTCCGTGCGCTCGGGCCCGGGCGCGGAGAACCAGTACCGCTGCCGCTGGAAGGCGTACGTGGGCAGGGGAATCCGCCGACCACCGGATATCAACCGGCTCCACGCCACGTCGACACCCGAGACATACAGCTCGGCCAGCGCGGTGACCAGGGCCGGTGGCTCGGGCCGGTCGCGACGGAGGGTGCCCACCAGCGTCCCGGGCCCGGTCAGACAGTCGCGGGCCAGGGTGGTGAGCGCCTTGTCCGGGCCCAGTTCCACGATGGTGGTGACGCCTTCGTCCTCCAGACAGCGGACACCGTCCAGGAACCGTACGGTCCGGCGGACATGCCGGACCCAGTAGTCCGGAGAACACAGCTCTTCCGCCGTGGCACGTCGGCCGGTCACATTCGACACCAACGGAATCCGGGGCGGCCGGTAGGTGAGGCTCTCGGCGATGTGCCGAAGCTCGTCCAGTACGGGGTCCAGATGGGGCGAATGGAAGGCGTGGCTCGTCCGGAGCCGCTTCGTCCTGCGTCCGCGACGAGTCCACTCCGCCGCCAGGTCGAGTACGGCGCGCTCGTCCCCCGAGATCACCGTGGCCGTGGGGCCGTTGACCGCCGCCACACAGACCCGGGCACCGTCGTCCGACGCCCCGCCCGCCATGAGCGTCCGGGTGACCTCGTCCTCGGTGGCTTCGAGCGAGACCATGGCGCCCGGCTCCGTCACGGCCTGCATCAGCCGCCCACGGGCGGCGACGAAGGCGGCGGCGTCCGCCAGGGACAGCACACCGGCGACATGGGCGGCGCTCACCTCGCCGAGGGAGTGGCCGATCAGCAGGTCCGGTACCAGGCCGAAGTCCTCCAGCAGCCGGAACAGCGCCACTTCCACCGCGAAGAGTCCGGCCTGTGCGTACACCGTCCGGTTGAGCAGTTCGGCGTCGTCACCGTGGATCACGTCCCGAAGCGGCCGGTCCAGGTGTGCGTCCAGAGCCGTGCACACGTCGTCGAGCGCCTGGGCGAACACGGGGAAGGCGGCGCTGAGTTCACGTCCCATGCCGAGGCGCTGCGAGCCCTGGCCGGCGAAGGCGAAGGCGAGCTTTCCCGCCGCCCTCGCCGTGCCCGTCACCAAACCCGCCACCGTGCCGCCTTCGGCGAGCGCGTCCAGGCCGTGTGCCGCGTCGGTCGCTTGCTCGGTGATCAGCACCGCGCGGTGGTCGAAGGAGGTTCGGGTGGTGGCGAGGGAGTAGGAGAGGTCGGTGAGGTTCGGCGATCGCTCCAGATACGACCGTAGCCGCGTCGCCTGGCCGCGAAGCGCGACAGCCGACGCCCCGGACAACGGAAGCGGAAGCGGGACCGGGGCCGGGGCCGGGGCCGGGATTGAGGTCGGGGCCGGGGCCGGGATCGGGCGGGGGACGGACTCAGGCTCAGGGTGCTGCGCGGAGGCGTGGGAGAGGGCGCCGACAAGTGGTTCGGCGAGTAGCACATGGCAGTTGGTGCCGCCCATCCCGAATGAGCTGACCCCGGCGACCAGGCGGTCGTCCGGCCTCGGCCACTCCCCCGGCGCGAGGCGCATCTCCAGGTTGAGCTCGCCCATGGGGATACGGGGATTCGGCGTGCGGTAATTGAGGCCGGCCGGCAGCTGCCGGTGGTGGATGGCCAGTGCGGTCTTCAGCAGTCCGGCGATACCGGCGGCGGCCTCGAGGTGGCCGATGTTGGTCTTCACCGACCCCAGCTGCACCGGCCTCGCTCCGCTCCGGCCGAAGACGGCGCCCAGGGCCGCCGCTTCCGCCGGGTCGCCGAGTGCCGTTCCGGTGCCGTGCAGCTCCACGTACTGAACGGCCTCGGGGGAGATCGCGGCCCGCCGCTGAGCGAGCCGGAGCACCTGTCGCTGGCCGTCCGGGTCGGGTGCGGTGAGCGATGCGCCGCCGCCGTCGTTGTTGACCGCGCTGCCCTCGATCACGCAGTACACGGTGTCGCCGTCGGCGAGAGCGTCGGAGAGCGGTTTCAGCACGACGAGTCCGCCGCCCTCGCCCCGCACATAGCCATTGGCGCGTGCGTCGAAGGTGAAGCAGCGGCCGTCCGGGGAGAGCGCGCCGAACGCGGCGATATCGGCGGCGGTCTCGGCAGAAAGGTTCAGGTTGACCCCGCCCGCCAACGCGAGCCGTGACTCGCCGCGGCGCACGCTCTCCACGGCCATGTGCACCGCGACCAGGGAGGACGCCTGGGCCGCGTCCACGGTCACGCTCGGGCCGCTCAGGCCGAACACATGGGAGAGCCGGTTCGCGATCATGCCCCGCTGGGTGCCGGTCAGTGTGTGGTGTGAACGGCCGTGGGCGCGGATCAGCGAGGCGTAGTCGTCGGACCCGGCGCCGATGAACGCTCCGACGGTGGCGCCCCGCAGGGTGGCGGGCACGATGCCCGCGTCCTCCAGCCCTTCCCAGGCAAGCTCGAGCATCAGCCGCTGCTGGGGGTCCATCGCCGCGGCTTCTCGTGGTGAGATGCCGAAGAACGCGGGGTCGAAGCGGTCGACGTCGTCGATGAAGCCGCCGTGGCGGATGGCGGGCGGCGTGGACCGGTCGTCGGCCCCGGGCGGGGCGGACCGGTCGTCGGCCCCGGACTGCGTGGGCCGGTCGTCGGTCCACCGCCCCGCGGGCACCTCACCGATGGCCGAGATGCCCTCGCTCAGCAGCCGCCAGAACGCCTCGGGATCGGGTGCCTGCGGAAAGCGGCAGGACATTCCGACAACGGCGATGGCCTCATCCGGTTCCATGCGCTTCCTCGGGGCGGGATCGTTCACTGGCTGTGGCCCCGGCCGTGCCACACCTGCGAGACCGCCCGTCCGGGATCCGCGGCGGCCGCGGAGACGACCGCCACCACGTCGTCGCAGAACCGCTCGATCGTGGCGCGGTCAAAGAGGGACTTGCTGAACAGCACGGTGCCGGCGAGGCCGCCGTCCTCCGCGCTCTCGTACAGGTCGATCTCCATGTCCACGTTGACGGTCACCGGCGGGTGGGTCATCAGGAACGGCTCGGCCGTCAGTCCGGTGAGCCGAAGTGGCCTCGGCGGGGTGTTGACGATCTGAAAGATCACCTTCACTGGTGGATCGTCCGACAGCCGCGTCCCGGAACGACCCCCGACGGAGTCCCCGGCGGGATCGGCGGTGTGGTCACCGATGTGCTGGAGAACGGACACGAAGGGCACGTCCTGGTGGGTATGGGCGTCGGACATCGCATCGCGCACCGTGGCCAGCAGCGTGCCGAAGTCCGTGGCGCCGGACACCTCGGTGCGCAGCGCGAGCATCTTGGAGACGAGGCCGACCGTGTTCTCCAGTTCGTCCCGGCCACGGTTGGCCGTGGGCACACCGACGAGGACGTCCTGGTTGTCCGAGCGGGCCGACATGACCACCTTCAGGGCGGTCAGCAGCGTCATGTACAAGGTGGCGTTGGACGATTCGCCCAGCCGTCGGGCGGTCTCGACGGCGTCCTTCGGCAGTCGCCAGTGGAAGATGTCGCTCTCGTAGCGGGCCGACGCGGCGCGGGGCCGGTCGGTGGGCAGTTCGGCAGGGGCCATGCCCTCGAAATGCCGCTTCCAGAAGTCGAGTTGGCGTTGCAGCAGCGGTCCGCGCAACCACTTCCGCTCCCAGCTCGCGACATCGGCGTACTGGACGGGTACGGGTGGCAGCTCGGGCTCGGTGCCGTGCCGCAGCGCCTCGTACACGATGGACAGATCGCGGACCAGCACACCTTGAGACCAGCCGTCGGTGACCAGGTGGTGCAGGGTGAGCACCAGCACATGGTCGGACTCGGAGAGCCGCAGAACGCGCAGTCTCGCCAGCGGGCCACGGGTGAGGTCGAAGGGGCGGGCCGCCTCCTGGCCGGCCAGTACCGAGGCTTCGGTCTCGTCGTGCGCCTCGGCCACCTCCACCTGGACCGGTGCGCTCGGCCGGATCACCTGGACATATCCGTCGGCTTCCCGGACGAAGGCGGTGCGCAGGGCCTCGTGACGGTCGATCAGCAGGTCCATCGCCCGTCGCAGGCAGTCGAGGTCCAGTTTGCCCGAGACCCGCACCGCCATGGGGATGTTCCAGTGCCCGGCGTTCAGGAGATCGTCGAAGAAGAGGTCCGTCTGCTGCTGTGCGAAGGTGAGGGGGACGGGCTGGTCGCGCCGGGTGGGAACCAGCGGCGGCAGCTCGGGTTCGGGGCCGGAGCGGGCCGCGGCGGTGAGCGTGGCCGCCAGCTCCCGGGGGGTGCGCTGCTGGAAGACGGTCTTCAGCGGTACGGCGATACCGACGGCGGACCGGAGCCTGGCGACCACCCTGGTGGCGATGAGGGAGTGGCCGCCCAGTGCGAAGAAGTCGTCGTCGATGCCGACCTTGGTGGCGCCGAGCAGATCCGCGTACACCCGGCAGACGGCCTCTTCCTCGGGGGTGCGGGGGGCGACGTAGCCGACCTCGAGCACGGTGCGCAGATCGGGGGCGGGCAGCGCCTTCCGGTCGATCTTGCCGCCGGAGGTCAGGGGCATGTCGTCCAGCAGGACGAACGCGGAGGGCACCATGTACTCGGGCACCGCGGACTCGACGTACCGGCGCAGGGTCTCGGTCAGCCGGCCGTGCCGGTCCGCGGCGGTGGCATCGGCCACCACATAGGCCACCAGCCTCTTGTCGCCGGGGGTGTCCTCGCGCACCATCACGGCCGTGTGCAGCACGTCCTGGTGCCGGGCGAGGATCGCCTCGATCTCGCCCGGTTCGATCCGGAAGCCGCGTATCTTCACCTGGTCATCGATCCGGCCGAGGAATTCCAGGTTGCCGTCGGGCAGCCAGCGCACGAGGTCGCCGGAGCGGTACATACGCGATCCGTCGCCGCGGAACGGGTCCGCCACGAACCGGGAAGCGGTCAGATCCGGGCGGCCGAGATAGCCCCTGGCCAGCCCCTCTCCGGCCACGCACAGCTCACCCGGCACCCCCACCGGGACGGGCCGGAGCCGACGGTCGACCACATACACCCGGGTGTTGCCGATCGGGCGGCCGATGGGTGCGGTGAGCGGCCACTCGGCCACTTCGGCGGGGAGCGAGTACGACGTCACCACATGGGCTTCGCTGGGGCCGTAGTGGTTGTGCAGCCGCAGCTCCGGGCGGCGGGCGCACAGCTCGCGCAGATCGTGGTGGAGGGAGAGGGGTTCGCCGGCCTGGGAGAGGTGGCGCAGCGCGGCCAGCTCGGTGCCGTGCGGGTCCACCTCCTCGGAGATCGCCCGCAGCATCACATTCGGGACGAAGAGCTGGTCGATCTCGTGGGCGTGGACCCATTTGACGAACTCGACGGGGTCCATGCGCAGTTCCTCGTCGGGGACGACGATCGTCTCGCCGTACAGCAGCGCGGAGAAGATCTC
Source organism: Streptomyces sp. NEAU-174 (assembly GCF_052665095.1). Lineage (NCBI taxonomy): Bacteria > Bacillati > Actinomycetota > Actinomycetes > Kitasatosporales > Streptomycetaceae > Streptomyces > Streptomyces sp. NEAU-174. The sequence continues at coordinate 463,659 of NZ_JBQTCE010000004.1, forward strand.
CTGCAACGAGATGTCGAAGGTCAGCGTGGCGAACTGAGCCGTCTTGGCGTCGGGACCGATCGGCAGGGCCCGCTTCTGCCAGGCCACCAGGTTGAGCACACAGGTGGCGGGCATGAGGATGCCCTTGGGGACTCCGGTGGAACCGGAGGTGTAAATGACATAGGCGAGGTTCTGGGCGCTGGGCCGTGCCGTGGGCGGGGTCCGGGGCTGCTCGGCGAGCGGTTCGCGCTCGGCGTCGAGCAGGCTGAGCCGGATCCCAGCCGTTCCGGATGCGTCGGGCATCCCAGATGTATCTGGCACCCCAGGCGCCTCCGGCGTTTCGAGCAGGCTGGTGAAGCGCCGCTGGGTGACGGCGACGGTCACCCCGGAGTCGGCCAGGACGAACTGGACGCGGTCTCGGGGGTGGTTGGGGTCGATCGGCACATAGGCCGCTCCGAGCTTGAGGATCGCGAGGATCGCCACGATCATCTCGATGCCGCGATCGACGCAGAGCCCGACCAGGGTCTCGGGGTCGACCCCCCGGCCCGCCAGCAGATGGGCGAGCTGGTTCGCCCGCTGATCCAGCTCGGCGTAGGTCACCCGGTCACCACCGCTGATCACGGCCACCGCGTCGGGGCGGCGCTCGGCCTGGGCGGTGAAGAGCTCGGGCAGGGATCCGGCGGGTACGGGGCCCGTGGTCGTGTTGAACTCCTCCAGAACCTTCGCCCGCTCCGCCTCGTCGAGCAGCGAGATCTCGGAGATGCGCCGGTCCGGCTCGGCCAGGACGCCCCGAAGGACGACGGTGACGTGGTGCAGCAGCCGTTCAATGGTGCTCGCGTCGAACAGGGCCTTGCTGAAGACGATGTGTCCCAGAACCCCGTCCCCGGTCTCGACGAGATGGACCTCCAGATCCATGCGCGTGAGGATGCCGCCGTGGTCGTAGGGCTCGGTCCGCGCACCGGGCAGGTCGAGTCGCTCCGCCGGTACGTTGATCATCTGGAAGAGCACCTGGACCAGCGGGTTCCGCGACAGGTCCCGCTCGGGGTGCACCTGCTCCACCAGATACTCGAAGGGGAGGTCGCCATGGGCGAAGGCACCGGCCGCCGTGTCGCGGACCCGGCCCAGCAGTTGGCGGAAGGTGGGGTCGCCGGACAGGTCGGTCCGCAGCACCACGGTGTTGACGAAGAACCCGATGAGCCCCTCGACCTCGGCGCGGCCCCGGTTGGCCACGGGGGTGCCCACCGTGATGTCCTCGCTGTCCACGTACCGGCCCAGTACGAGCTGGAAAGCGGCGAGCAGGGTCATGTAGAGGGTCGCGTTCTCACCGGCGCCCAGCCGACGGGCCGCCCGGATCAGTTCGGGCGGCAACTCCCAGCGCACCGCGTCGCCTTCCTGGCCGGCGACCGAGGGCCTGGGCCGGTCGGTGGGCAGCTCCAGCGCGGGCGCCATGCCGTCGAGCCGCTTCGTCCAGTAGTCCAGCTGGCGGCGCAGGGTCGGGCCGGACAGCCAGTCGCGCTCCCATTCCGCGTAGTCGGCGTACTGCACGGGCAGCGGGGGCAGTACGGGCTCGCGTCCGGCGTCGAGCGACGCGTAGGCGAGGGACAGCTCACGCACCACAATCCCCTGTGACCAGGCGTCCGTTGCCACATGGTGCACCGTCAGCAGCAGGACGTGGTCCTGTTCGTCCAGCCGCAGCGCCTTGGCTCGCAGCAGGGGCCCGGTGCTCAGGTCGAAGGGCTCGCTGATCTCGGCTCCGGCCAGCCGCCGGACCTCGGCCAGCCGCTCCTCCTCCGAGCCGCCGGACACCACCTCAAGGCGGACCGGGACGGGGGCGGGGGGCTCGATCCGCTGCACCGGCTGACCGCCGGCCTCGCCGAAGGTGGTGCGCAGCGCCTCGTGCCGGGCGACCACGAGCGAAAGGGCCCGGGAGAGATGGGAGATGTCCAGGCGGCCGCGCACCCGCACCGCGAAGGGGAGGTTGTACGAGGCGTTGCCGGGTTCCAACTGGTCCAGAAACCACAGCCGTTGCTGGGCGAACGACGCTCTCAGCTCCCGACCCCGGTCGACCGGCACAATGCCGGTGGATTCGTTTCTCCTGGTCCGCTCGAAGAGATTGCTCATGGCCGCGCTGAGACCACGGGATTTGGGTGCGCCTGAATTCCCCACAACACAGCCTTCCCCGACGACTGATGGAAATTTCTTTTCGCGGCTATTCCGCTGGTGCTGTCGCTTTCGCTTGCCAACTGATGGCGTAACGCTTCTTAAACGGCAGTACGGCCGGGATTACATTAGGCGGCGAACCCGAGAAAGGGATCGAATGGCAAGTGCTCTTCGAGCGTGACTCGTGTGGCGGCGATGGAGCCGATGGAGCCGGGAGAGTCGAGGGACTCACATACGGTGGCCTCGGCCGACTGCCTGCGCCCACCCTCGACGCGGGCCGTATGACCGGCGTCGATCGTGTGCTCGGCGTCGATATTGCCGATAAATCCGCCGCGCCGCACCGAGTGGTCATATTCCGCGCGGACCGAGGCGACAATCCCGGAGGTCAACCGGTCGATCATTCGGTCCATTGGCGCAGTACATCCGACTAGCCGCGCGGTCCGGGTGATATCGGACGCACGCAACTCCGAAACACTCACTACAGTCCCCGTCCCCCGTCCAACGAGCCCCCTCGAAAGGAACCTAGATCGTTGGCTGATCCGCTGTCAACCCATACTTTTGGGACGGCAAATAGGGCGAATTGCCGACCTGCGCGAACTCACCCGGCCGCCCGATCCGCGCGTCAGCGGCGCGCGGCGATTTCCGCTCCGAGCCGGGAGCCGCCGCCGGAGTCACACGTTCTTCACCCCGCTTACGCAAGCCACTTGCAGCACTTGCGCTACGCTTGCGTACATGACGCGACGACTTGCTGAAGTGGCGAAGAAGGTCGGTGTCAGCGAGGCCACGGTCAGCCGGGTGCTCAACGGCAAGCCCGGGGTCTCCGCAGCCACCCGGCAGGCGGTGCTGTCCGCGCTGGACGTCCTCGGCTACGAGCGGCCCACGCAGCTGCGGGGCGACCGGGCCCGGCTGGTGGGGCTGGTGCTGCCCGAGCTTCAGAACCCCATCTTCCCGGCGTTCGCCGAGGTCATCGGCGGGGCGCTGGCACAGCTCGGACTGACTCCGGTGCTGTGCACCCAGACCAAGGGCGGGGTCTCCGAGGCCGATTACGTGGCGTTGCTGCTCCAACAGCAGGTCTCCGGGGTGGTGTTCGCGGGCGGGCTGTACGCGCAGGCCGACGCGCCGCATGACCACTACCGGCTGCTCGCCGAGCGCAACATCCCGGTGGTGCTGGTCAACGCGGCCATCGAGCACCTCGGCTTCCCGGCCGTCTCCTGCGACGACGCCGTGGCCGTGGAGCAGGCGTGGCGGCATCTGGCCTCCCTCGGCCATGAGCGTATCGGCCTGGTGCTCGGGCCCGGTGACCACATGCCGTCGGCACGCAAGCTGACCGCCGCGCGGGCGGTCGCCGGCCACCTTCCGGATGAGTTCGTGGCTCGGGCGATCTTCTCGATCGAGGGCGGCCACGCCGCCGCCTCCCGGCTGATCGACCGGGGCGTCACGGGCATCATCTGCGCCAGCGACCCGCTGGCCCTGGGCGCGATACGAGCCGCGCGCCGCAAGGGGTTCGGTGTGCCGTCGCAGGTGTCCGTGGTCGGCTACGACGACTCCGCGTTCATGAACTGCACCGAGCCGCCGCTGACCACCGTCCGGCAGCCCATCGAGGCCATGGGCAGGGCGGCGGTGGAGGTGCTGAACGCGCAGATCGGCGGGGTGTCCGTACCGTCCGAGGAGCTGCTGTTCGAGCCGGAGCTGGTGGTCCGCGGCTCCACCGCCCAGGCGCCGAGGGAGTGAGCGGGCGAAAGGACCGTCGAGGGTGACCGGGAGGGCGGTCGAGAGACACCAACCGCCTCAATCGACATGATTCGCAGCGCAGTTGAATAATTACAGAATCTACGCGACATCTTGCGGGCCGATGTCGTCGGTGCTTGAGTGTGCGGCGCACTCACGGTTGTGTGCGCCCCGCTCACGGCCGTGGGGCTTCCCTGCTCCTGTACAGAGGGGTCCACCCATGAGAAGCACCGGGTTCCGTCGTACTCTCATCGCGCTCAGCACGTTCTCCCTCGCCCTCACCGCCTGCGGCGGGTCGGGCGACGGCTCGGCGGGCGGAAAGACGCGTATCACGGTCAACTGCATGCCGCCCAAGAGCGCCAAGGTCGACCGCAGGTTCTTCGAGGAGGACATCGCCTCCTTCGAGAAGCAGAACCCGGACATCGACGTCGTCGCGCATGACGCGTTCCCCTGCCAGGACCCGAAGACGTTCGACGCCAAGCTGGCCGGGGGCCAGATGGAGAACGTCTTCTACACGTACTTCACCGACGCCGGACATGTGGTCGACATCAACCAGGCGGCCGATCTCACCCCGTACGTCAAGGAGTTGAAGAGCTACTCCACCCTCAGCAAGCAGCTGCGCGACATCTACACGGTCGACGGCAAGATCTACGGCATCCCACGCACCGGCTACTCGATGGGTCTGATCTACAACCGCAAGCTCTTCGAGAAGGCCGGACTCGACCCCGACAAGCCCCCGAGGACCTGGGAGGAGGTCCGCGCCGACGCCAAGAGGATCGCCGAGCTGGGCGGTGGCACCGTCGGCTACGCGGACTACAGCGCCCAGAACCAGGGCGGCTGGCACTTCACGGCCGAGCTGTACTCACAGGGCGGCGATGTCGTCAGCGCGGACGGCAAGAAGGCCACCATCGACACCCCCGAAGCGCGGGCCGTCCTGCGGAACCTGCACGACATGCGCTGGGTGGACGACTCGATGGGCAGCAAGCAGCTCCTGGTCATCAACGACGCCCAGCAGCTGATGGGCTCCGGCAAGCTGGGCATGTATCTGGCCGCGCCCGACAACCTCCCGATCCTGGTGAAGGAGAAGGGCGGCAACTACAAGGACCTCGCCATCGCCCCCATGCCCGGTGGCAAGGCCACGCTCATCGGCGGCGACGGCTACATGTTCCAGAAGAAGGACACGCCCGCCCAGATCCGGGCCGGCCTCAAGTGGCTCGACCACATGTTCCTCACCCCGGGCAAGGGCTTCCTCGGCGACTACGCCCGCGCCAAGAAGCGCCACGCCCCGGTGGGCCTGCCCGAGCCGCGGCTGTTCACCGGCGCCGCCGACGCCAGGGACCAGCAGCTCAAGAAGGCCAACGCCAACGTCCCCGTGGGCAACTACCAGACCTTCCTCGACGGCAACCAGAAGCTGCGGATGAAGATCGAGCCGCCGCACGCCCAGCAGCTCTACTCCGTGCTCGACGGGGCCGTCTCCGCCGTCCTGACCAAGAAGGACGCCGATGTCGACCAGCTCCTGAAGGAAGCCTCCGACAAGATCGACAACATTCTGGCCCGGGGCTGACCCGATGACCAAGACCGTTGCGCCGCCGCCCGCCGAGGCGACGATCGCCGTCCACCCGGCGCAGGCGCCGCCCCCGGCCGGGGGGCGGGGGCGGCGCCGTCTCGCCGACCAGGTCCGGGCCTATGGCTTCCTCCTCGGCGGCCTGATCTGCTTCGCGCTGTTCTCCTGGTATCCGGCGATCCGCGCGGTCGTGATCGCCTTCCAGAAGTACACGCCCGGCTCGTCCCCCGAATGGGTCGGCACCGCCAACTTCACCCGCGTCCTGCACGATCCGGAGTTCACCGCGGCCTGGCGGAACACCCTCACCTTCACCCTGCTGGCACTTCTCATCGGCTTCGCGATCCCCTTCCTGCTCGCCCTCGTGCTCAATGAACTCCGGCACGCCAAGGCGTTCTTCAGGGTCGTGGTCTATCTGCCGGTGATGATCCCGCCGGTGGTCAGCGCCCTGCTGTGGAAGTGGTTCTACGACCCCGGCTCCGGGCTGGCCAACGAGGCGCTGCGCTGGTTGCACCTGCCCACCTCGAACTGGTCCAACGGCGCCGACACCGCCCTGATCTCCCTCGTCATCGTGGCCACCTGGGCCAATATGGGCGGCACCGTCCTGATCTACCTGGCGGCGCTCCAGTCCATCCCCGGTGAGCTGTACGAGGCGGCCGAACTCGACGGCGCGGGCCTGCTCCAGCGCCTCCGCCACGTCACGATCCCCCAGACCCGGTTCGTGATCCTCATGCTGATGCTGTTGCAGATCATCGCGACGATGCAGGTCTTCACCGAGCCGTTCGTGATCACCGGTGGTGGCCCGGAGAACGCCACGGTCACCGTCCTCTATCTGATCTACAAGTACGCCTTCCTCTACAACGACTTCGGCGGCGCCTGTGCGCTGAGCGTGATGCTGCTCGTGCTGCTCGGCGCCTTCTCCGCCCTCTATCTACGGCTCACCCGCTCCGGGGAGGACGACGCATGAGCACCCGGACCCTCGTCTCCCCCGCCACCCTGGCCCGCCCCCGCGGCCGGGCCGTCTACTGGACGGTCTTCACCAGCGTGGTGGTGCTGTTCGCGATCGCCTTCCTCTTCCCGGTCTACTGGATGGTGACCGGCGCGATGAAGTCGCCGGACGAGGTGGCGCGGACACCGCCCACCATTGCCCCGAAGGAGTGGCACCTCAGCGGCTACGGCGACGCCTGGGAGCTGATGCAGCTTCCGCAGCACCTGTGGAACACGGTGGTCCAGGCGACCGGTGCCTGGCTGTTCCAGCTGGTCTTCTGCACGGCCGCCGCCTACGCCCTGTCCAGGCTGAAGCCCGCCTTCGGCAAGGTGATCCTCGGTGGCATCCTGGCCACGCTGATGGTCCCGGCCCAGGCGCTGGTCGTGCCGAAGTACCTGACCGTAGCCGACCTGCCGCTGATCCACACCAGCCTGCTCAACGACCCGCTCGCGATCTGGCTGCCGGCCGTCGCCAACGCCTTCAACCTCTATCTCCTCAAGCGGTTCTTCGACCAGCTCCCGCGCGATGTCCTGGAGGCCGCCGAGATCGACGGCGCCGGAAAGCTGCGCACCCTGTGGTCGATCGTGCTGCCCATGTCCCGTCCGGTGCTCGGCGTTGTGTCGATCTTCGCGCTGGTGGCGGTGTGGCAGGACTTCCTGTGGCCGCTGATGGTCTTCTCCGACACCGGCAAGCAGCCGATCAGCGTGGCACTCGTCCAGCTGTCGCAGAACATCCAGCTGACCGTGCTCATCGCCGCGATGGTCATCGCCAGCATCCCGATGGTCGCGCTGTTCCTCGTCTTCCAGCGGCACATCATCGCCGGGATCAGCGCGGGCAGCACGAAGGGCTGACACCGCCCCCTCGACAGAAAGGCTCCCATCGTGGCCCAGCCCACCCCTGCCCGGACCCCCGACGACTGGTGGCGCTCCGCCGTCATCTACCAGGTGTATGTGCGCAGCTTCGCCGACGGGGACGGCGATGGCACCGGCGACCTCGCGGGTGTCCGCGCCAGGCTGCCGTACCTCGCCGAACTCGGCGTGGACGCGCTGTGGTTCAGCCCCTGGTACCAGTCGCCCATGAAGGACGGCGGCTATGACGTCGCCGACTACCGCGCCATCGACCCGGCCTTCGGCACCCTGGCCGAGGCGGAGAAGCTCATCGCCGAGGCCCGCGAGCTGGGCATCCGCACGATCGTGGACATCGTGCCGAACCATGTCTCCGACCAGCATCCCTGGTGGCGGGCCGCCCTCGCGGGCGGCGCCGAGCGCGAGCTGTTCCACATCCGTCCGGGCCGCGGCGACCGCGGTGAGCTGCCGCCCAACGACTGGACGTCGGAGTTCGGCGGCCCGGCGTGGACCCGGCTGCCGGACGGCCACTGGTATCTGCATCTGTTCGCCCCCGAGCAGCCGGACCTCAACTGGGCCCACCCGGCCGTGCGCCAGGAGCACGAGGACATCCTGCGGTTCTGGCTGGAGCGGGGTGTCGCGGGGGTGCGCATCGACTCGGCCGCCCTGCTGGCCAAGGATCCCCGGCTGCCCGACTTCGTCGAGGGCCGCGATCCCCATCCGTACGTCGACCGCGACGAGCTCCATGACATCTACCGCTCCTGGCGCGGCGTGGCCGACGAGTACGGCGGTGTCTTCGTCGGCGAGGTGTGGCTGCCGGACAGCGAGCGCTTCGCCCGCTATCTGCGCCCCGACGAGCTGCACACCGCCTTCAACTTCTCGTTTCTGACCTGCCCCTGGGACGCCCGGCGGCTGCGGACGTCGATCGACGAGACGCTCGCCGAGCACGCCCCGGTGGGCGCTCCGGCCACGTGGGTGCTGTGCAACCACGATGTGACCCGCACGGTGACCCGCTACGGGCGCGAGGACACCGGTTTCGACTTCGCCACCAAGGTCTTCGGCACCCCCACCGACCTGGCCCTCGGCACCCGGCGGGCACGGGCCGCCGCCCTGCTGTCGCTGGCCCTGCCCGGCGCGGTCTACCTCTACCAGGGCGAGGAGCTGGGCCTGCCCGAGGCCGACATCCCCCGCGACCGCATCCAGGACCCGATGCACTTCCGCTCCGGCGGCACCGACCCGGGCCGGGACGGCTGCCGGGTGCCGCTGCCGTGGGCGGCGGACGCGCCGTATGCCGGTTTCGGCTCGCGCGAGGAGCCGTGGCTGCCGCAGCCCGCGCACTGGGCGGCGTACGCGGCCGATCTCCAGATGGAGGACCCGGGCTCGATGCTCGCCCTCTACCGCGCGGCGATCCGCGTTCGCCGCGCCACCCCCGGCTTCGGCGACGGGCCGCTGACCTGGCTCCCCTCGGCCGACGGTGTCCTGGCCTTCGCCCGTGGCGACGGCCTGGTCTGCGTGGTCAACCTCGCGGACACCCCCGCCGAGCTGGACGGCACCTCCCGGCTGCTGCTCAGCAGCGGCCCGCTGGACGACCGGGGCCGCCTTCCGCGGGACACGGCGGCCTGGCTGCTCCGCTGAGCCCCCCGCACCGCACCGCGCTATCCCACCACCCCCACCATGAAGGGATCAGCACATGCACCGCAGCAATACCGCATCGGCATCCACCAAACGCCTGTCGGCGATCGGCGTGGCCGTCGCCCTCGCGGCCGGCACGCTCGTCACCCTGACCCCCACCGCGGCACACGCGGCCGCGGGCGCCTCCCTGCCGTTCACCTCGGCCGAGGCCGAGTCGGCCACCACCACGGGGACGAAGATCGGCCCCGACTTCACCCAGGGCACGCTCGCCTCCGAGGCATCCGGGCGCCAGGCCGTCCGCCTCGCCGCCGGGCAGCGCGTGGAGTTCACCGCGCCCCGCGCCGCCAACGCGGTGAACGTGGCCTACAACGTGCCCGACGGCCAGTCCGGCACGCTCAACGTCTATGTCAACGGCGCCAAGCTGGTCAAGACCATCGCGGTCACGTCCAAGTACTCGTATGTGGACACCGGCTGGATCGCGGGGTCGAAGACCCACCACCTCTACGACAACGCACGGCTGCTGCTCGGCCGAGACGTGCAGGCCGGTGACAAGATCGCCTTCGAGGCGGCGAACACCCAGGTCACCGTGGACGTGGCCGACTTCGAACAGGTCGCGGCGGCCGCCTCGCAGCCCGCCGGATCGGTGTCCGTCACCTCCAAGGGCGCCGACCCCAGCGGTCAGGGCGACTCCACCCAGGCGTTCCGGGACGCCATCGCCGCGGCCCAGGGCGGAGTGGTCTGGATCCCGCCGGGCGACTACAAGCTGACCTCCTCGCTGAACGGCGTGCAGAACGTCACCCTCCAGGGTGCCGGGAGCTGGCACTCGGTGGTGCACACCTCGCGGTTCATCGACCAGTCCAGCTCCTCCGGCAACGTCCACATCAAGGACTTCGCGGTCATCGGCGAGGTCACCGAGCGCGTCGACTCCAACCCCGACAACTTCGTCAACGGCTCGCTCGGCCCCGGCTCCAGCGTGTCCGGCATGTGGCTACAGCACCTGAAGGTCGGTCTGTGGCTGATGGGCAACAACGACAGCCTGGTGGTCGAGAACAGCCGCTTCCTGGACATGACGGCCGACGGTCTCAACCTCAACGGCAGCGCGAAGAACGTACGCGTGCGGAACAACTTCCTGCGCAACCAGGGCGACGACGCGCTCGCCATGTGGTCGCTGAACTCGCCGGACACCAACAGCAGCTTCGAGAGCAACACCATCTCGCAGCCGAACCTCGCCAATGGCATCGCCATCTACGGCGGTACGGACATCACGGTCAAGAACAACCTGATCTCCGACACCAACGCCCTGGGCAGCGGTATCGCCATCTCCAACCAGAAGTTCATGGACCCGTTCCACCCGCTGGCCGGCACCATCACGGTCGACGGCAACACGCTGGTGCGCGCGGGCGCCATGAACCCCAACTGGAACCACCCGATGGGCGCCCTGCGCGTCGATTCCTACGACAGCGCGATCGAGGCCACCGTCAACATCACCAACACGACCATCACCGACAGCCCGTACAGCGCCTTCGAGTTCGTCTCCGGCGGCGGCAGGGGCTACGCGGTCAAGAACGTCAATGTGTCCGGCGCGACCGTGACCAACCCCGGAACGGTCGTCGTCCAGGCCGAGGCGCAGGGGGCGGCGAAGTTCAGCGACGTCACGGCCGCCGGCGTCGGCGCGGCGGGCGTCTACAACTGCCCGTACCCGTCCGGCTCCGGCACCTTCAGCCTCACCGACGGCGGCGGCAACTCCGGCTGGAGCAGCACCTGGTCGGACTGCTCCAGCTGGCCCCGGCCCGGCCAGGGCAACCCGGATCCCGAGCCGGGCCGCAACCTCGCCAAGGGCCGCCCGGCCACCGCGACCGGCTCCCAGGACGTCTACACCCCCGGCAAGGCGGTCGACGGCGACGCGAACACCTACTGGGAGTCGACCAACAACGCCTTTCCGCAGGCCCTGACCGTGGACCTCGGTTCCGGCCAGGCGGTCCGCCGGCTGGTGCTGAAGCTGCCGCCCTCGTCGGCGTGGGGCGCCCGCACCCAGACCCTGTCCGTGCTGGGCAGCACCGACGGCTCCGGGTACTCGACGGTGGTGGGTTCGCAGGGCTACCGCTTCGACCCCGCGTCCGGCAACAAGGTCACCGTCACCCTGCCCGACGGCACGAATGTGCGCTACCTGAGGCTCCATGTCACCGGCAACACCGGCTGGCCGGCGGCCCAGGTCAGTGAGGTGGAGGCGTATCTGACCTCCTGACCGGTGGGCCCGCGCTCCGCCTGCGTCCGGATCCCCATCGCCGGGTAATGGCGGAGCCTTCCTCCCCCGGCCGACCGGGTGTGACCGCGCGATGACCGCTTGCTGACCTGTGGGGAGCAGTCTGGGCGCATGGATGAGATGGATTCTGCGTCGGTCGAACAGGAACTCGCCGAGCCGTATCTGCGGGCGGTGCTGGACACCGCGGGGCTCGCGGTGGAGTACGTCCGGGCGGAGGGAAACACGCTCCACCGGCGGGACGAGGACGGTGGCCTGCTGCCGGTGGTGGATTTCGCCGGGGGCTACGGCTCCGTGCTGCTGGGCCACAACCGGCCGGAGATCGTGCGGTGCGCCCAGGAGTTGCTGGCCGCGGACACTCCGGTGCACGCCCAGTTCTCCCGCCACCCCTACGCCAACCGCCTCGCGGGCGAGCTCAACCGCATCATCCGGCGTGAGCTGGACACCACCGAGCCGTACTTCGCCATCTTCGCCAACACCGGCGCGGAGGCGGTCGAGGCGGCGATCAAACATGCCGAGATGGACCGCGGTATGCGGCTCGCCGTCCTCCTGGACGAGGTCGCCGCACACCTGGAACAGACCCGCGAGGCGCTCGCCGCCGGCACCGCCACCCTCGACCACGCCACGTTCGCCCGCCCGGGGCTGACCGCTCCGGCGCCGGGCGAGGACGGCTTCGAGGCGCTGGCGGCACAGATCAGGGCCCGGATGGAGGAGCACCGGGCCGCCCCACCGCTGTTCCTGGCGCTGGAAGGGGGCTTCCACGGAAAGCTGGGGGCCAGTGTCCAGCTGACCCACAACCACGGCTACCGCCTTCCCTTCAAGGGTCTGGGGGCACAGGCGCGTTTCGTCCCCCGCGACCAGCCGGAAGCCCTCAAGGCCATCCATGCCGAGGAGCGCCGAAGCCTGCTGGACGCGGTGGTGGTGAACGGGCGGGTGGAGATCGTCGAGCGTGAGGTGCCGGTGTTCTGCGCCTTCCTGCTGGAGCCCATCCAGGGTGAGGGCGGTATCCATGTGCTCTCCGCGGAATTCGCCGCCGAGATTCAGCGGTTCTGCGCCGAGATCGACTGCCCGGTGGTGATCGATGAGATCCAGAGCGGTATGGGCCGCACCGGCGCCCTGCTCGCCAGTTCACATCTCGGGCTGCGCGGCGACTACTACACCCTGGCCAAGACCCTGGGCGGCGGCATCGCCAAAACCTCGGTGATGCTGGTGCGCCAGGCCCGCTACCGCCAGGAGTTCGAGATCGTGCACAGCTCGACCTTCGCCAAGGACAGCTTCTCCTGCCATATCGCGCTGAAGGTCCTGGAACTGCTGGAGGAGGACGGCGGACGGGCCTACCACCAGGCTGTCGAGCGCGGTGACGCCCTGCGCACCATGCTGGAGTCCGTCCGCGCCGACTTCCCCGACGTGGTCAAGGAGGTCCGGGGCAAGGGCCTGATGCTCGGCATGGAGTTCCACGACCGGTCCGCCTCCCCCAGCCCCGTCATCAAGGGCGCCGCCGACAGCGGGCTCTTCGGCTACTTCCTCGCCGGACACCTGCTCCACCGCCACCATGTACGCACCTTCCCCACCGCCAGCGCGGTGAACACCCTCCGCTTCGAACCCTCCCTCCTCCTCACCGACGCCGAGATCGCCCAGCTCGAAAGGGGGCTGCGCGATATCTGCGGCATTCTCCAGGAACACGCCGGAGACCGGCTGTGCCCGGCGAGGACGTGAGGATGACGGTCGTCGTCAACGGTGTTCCGCATCGGCTGACGGGTGACTCCGACGCACCGCTGGTGGACGTCCTGAGGAGCCAGGTGGGTCTGGACACCACCCGGCGGGGCTGTGCGACGGAGAGTTGCGGCGACTGCACGGTGCTGCTGAACGACCGGGCCACACGTGCCTGTGCCACGCCGGCGGGGCAGGCCGACGGGGGCCGGATCACCACGGCGGAAGGACTGGCCGCCCCGGGCCGGATGCCACCCGCCCAGCTGGCCTTTCTCGACGAGTCCAGCTTCGCCTGCCCGTCCTGCGCACCGCTCAGGGCGATGTCCGCGGTGATGCTGATGGCCTCCGGAGAGGCCGATTCGCCCGAGCGCATCGCCGCGTGGCGGGAGGACCACCGCTGCCGCTGCGGCGAACCGTAAGAACCCTCGGACATATTAAGAGCTGCGAAAATTCGCTATCGAATCAAAAGGAGAATCACGTGGCCGACTCCACGAACGCCTACCTCGAAGTGCTCGAAGCGCTCGAAGGCATCGCCCCGGCCCTACAGAGCAACGCGGCCGAGGCGGAAAGGGCGCGCTGGATCCCGGAGGAGAACATCGAACTGCTGGCGAAGACGGGGCTGTTCCGCGTCGCGGTTCCGGAGCGGTTCGGTGGCCTGGACCTCCCCGTGGCCGAGCAGGCCGCGCTCCTGTCGGAGATCGCCCGCAGCTGTGGGTCGACCGGCTGGGTGTCCATGGTGTGGCTGTCCAGCGCCTGGATCGCGAGCCTCTATCAGGACCGGGCCCAGGAGGAGGTGTTCGCGAACGGCTCCGTGCGGATCTCCGGCGGATTCACCCCGTCCGGAACCCTCGTCCCCACCGAGGGCGGCTACATCCTGAACGGGACATGGCGATTCAACACCGGGGTGCGCGGTGCGGACTGGAACATCTGCGCGGCAATGGTCGAGCGGCCCGACGGCACCCATGAGGAGCTCTTCGCGCTGGTGCCGATCGACGACGTGCGGGTGGGTGACGACTGGGACGTCTTCGGTGTCGCCGGCACCGGCAGCGCGACCTCCACGGTCACCGACGCCTTCGTGCCCGAGCACCGCGTCGTGGACGTTTCGGTGTACGACGCGTCCACCCGCGGCCGGTGGAACGCCGACATCAACGGCCGTAACTACAACCTGACCAGCTACATCCTCGCGACCTGCGCCCCCGTCTACATCGGCCTGGCCAAGAGCGCCCTGGAACTCTTCCTGGGACGCCTCCCCGGCAAGGGCATCACCTACACCAACTGGGCCGAGCAGCGGGAGCACCCGTACACCCAGGTGCAGGTGGCCGTCGCAGCCAACAAGATCGCCGCGTGTGAGGCGCTGGAGCAGCGGTGGCTGCGGACCATCCAGGAGCGTGAGGACGCCGGGGTGAAGCTGACGGTCGAGGAGAAGGCCGAGATCCGCGGTCAGGTCGGCTATGTGGTGCAGACCACGAAGGAGGCCGTGGAGACCCTGTACAACATCAGCTCCGCGTCGACCATTCTGCGCGGCGTTCCCTTCCAGCGCGTCTACCGCGACATCACGGCCCTCTCCCTGCACGGGCTGCTGACACCGGTCAGCTCGCTGGAGGCACATGGGCGCGTTCTCGTCGGTCTGGAGCCCGGAACGGACTACATCTGATCGGACGACAGCACTCCCCAAGAGCCGGCGGGCATCCCGCCGGCTCTTCTCTTTCCGCGGAATTACCGGTTGTTACCCGCCCGGGACGAAGGGATGAGCGCCGGAAGACCGGACGATTACCGGAGTGAGGAAATCAGGGCCGCCGCCGGTGCTCGGTTCCTCCATACTGATCCCGAGTCGGCAAGACGGCTCGGGGCGATTCAGCCTCACGGGGGTGGCTTGAAGAAACACGCGTGGTTGCGCGCGCGGCTAATTCATCCATCGCGTCCGACGTATCAAAGCCGGGCGCTGGGGGGTTCACCGCCATCGGCGCCGTGTGAATCCGAAGCCTTCCCCACCCTGCCCTAGTCCTTTCGCGGACCGCGTATGTCCCGGCATTGATCTGCCAAGCCTCCGCGTCTTTCTCAGGGGCACCGTCTTCGACTCACCACACACGCACGTAGCAGAGGAAAGTCATGTCTCATCACAGTCACACCCCCGCGGGGCCCACCCGCCGTCCGCTCAGCAGGCGCGGACTGATCAAGGCAGTTGGTGCCACCGCCGTCGGAGCGTCCATCAGCACGATGGCGTCCGGCCGGGCGAGTGCGGCGGGGGCCACGGCGGCGGACGCCATCGTCATCGGGGCGGGCTACGCCGGCGGTACGGTGGCCCGCGAGCTGGCGGCACGCGGGCTGAAACCCGTGGTGCTGGAGGCCCGCGACCGCGTCGGCGGCCGAATATTCACCGCCACGTTCGGCGGGGAGCAGGTGGAGCTGGGCGGCGCCTGGCTGGGCCCGCAGCAGGAACTCGTCCACGCCGAGCTGAAGCGGTACGGCATCGGGACGTATCTCGACACGGTGGCCGAGCAGGTGGTGCTGCCCGGGCCCAGCGGTCTGCGGACCATGTCACCGGAGCAGGCCGCGACCGTGGTCGAGCCGCTGTGGAACAGCTTCTACGAGGGGTCGCAGAAGTACTTCGAGCGTCCGCACGACCCGCTGTACCGCAAGGATCTACTCGCCTCGGTCGACCCGCTCTCCCTACAGGACCGCCTCGGCGAGCTATCGCTGGCGCCCGAGGAGCTGGCGACCCTGAGCGGGGAGACCTCGGTCTACTCGGGCGGAAAGAGTACCTTCGGCTCGCTGACCGGGATGGCGCAGTGGATCCAGCTCTCCGGCGGGTCCTACGGCACCTACACCACCACCATGACCCTGCGTCCGGTCGGTGGGATGGGCGCGCTGTTGACCGCGATGCTGAACGAGTCCAAGGCGGACGTCCGGCTCAGCACACCGGTCACCAAGATCACCGAAGCCAAGGGGGTGGTGACGGTCGAGACCTCGAACGGGCAGACGTTCACCTCCCCGGTGGTGGTCGTCGCCACCCCCACGAACACTTGGCG
Source organism: Streptomyces sp. NEAU-174 (assembly GCF_052665095.1). Taxonomy (NCBI): domain Bacteria; kingdom Bacillati; phylum Actinomycetota; class Actinomycetes; order Kitasatosporales; family Streptomycetaceae; genus Streptomyces; species Streptomyces sp. NEAU-174. The sequence continues at coordinate 479,551 of NZ_JBQTCE010000004.1, forward strand.
GTCCATCGCCTTCAGCCCCGGACTGCCCACCGCCCACGCCCAGGCGGCCTCCCAGGGGATCGGGGTGCCGCTCGCCACCAAGGTGTGGATGCAGCTCCGCGGCCAGGTGCCGGCCGTTCAGGGGCAGGCGGCCGAGGGTTCGGCGCTCCCCATGCTCATCCCGCAGCAGCAGACGTCCAAGGGCCGGATCATGGTCGGCTTCGCGGGGCCGTCCCTGGATGTGAGCAATCGGACGAAGGTGCTCGAGGCGGTGCGCACCTACATCCCCGGCGCCGAGCTCCTCGACTACCGCGTGATGGAGTGGGGCAAGGCCCCATACATCAACGGCGGCTGGGGTCTGCGCAAGCCCAATCAGCTACTCACGCTGTTCCCGGCCATCGAGCAGCCGCACGGCCGCATTCTCTTCGCGGGGGCGGACATCGCCCGCGGCTGGCACGGCGCGTTCATCGAAGGGGCCATCGAGTCCGGTCTCCGTGCGGCCGAGCAGGCGGCCGATCTCATCTGAGGCTCCGCGCCCCTGATCCCGGGGGCCGGCTGATGGACTGGCCCAGGCCTCCCGCGTGACACCGGGGCAGACGCACCACGGCGGTGGCTCCCGCCGGACACCGGTCCGGCGGGAGCCACCGCGTAACGGGGCCCGGCCGTCACCTCACCGCGGCCGGCCCACGCCGACGCCGACGTCAGGCGCTGGGCTTCTTCAGCACCTCGATCAGGCTGGAGAAGCTGTTGTCGGCGAAGCCGGCGTCCATGCCCTTGTGGAAGATCTCCGCGACGACGGCGGGCAGGGCGGTGCTGATGCCCGCGTCCTTGTGGGTGTGGAGGATGTGGTCGACGCTGGCGGCGCCCATCGCCAGCCGGTCCACGTCACCGGGGTACTCGCCCGAGTCGACGTGCCCCGCGTACAGCTCGAGGAAGTGCGGCATCATCTGCGTCATCATCGTCGCGTACGGCAGCAGTTCCTTGGCGGAGACACCGTTGGCCTGCCCCAGCGCCACCATCTGGTAGAAGCTGAGCATCGTGGTCCAGAAGATGGTCATCTGGGCCTGGTAGTACATCGCGGCCAGACCCGGGTCCTCACCGCGGAAGTCGGCGCCGGTCAGAACCTTCAGGGTGCTCTCGTACTTGTCGAAGGCGTCCTTCGGGCCGCTGTAGTAGGTGGAGGACTCCGGCTTGCCGATCATGGGCGGGGGAACCTGCACACCGCCGGTGATGTGCACCGCCCCGTGCCGCTCCGCCCACTTGGCGGCCTCGCGGGCCCGCTCGGGGGTGTCCGAGCTCAGGTTGGCGATGACCTTCCCGGACAGGGCGTCCGGCGCCTGCTCAAGGACGGCGTAGACCGCGTCGTAGTCGGTGAGGCTGAGAACGATCAGCTCGTTGGCGGCGAGGGCCTCGCTCACGGTGGAGGCCAGGACGGCGCCCTTGGCGACCAGGGCCTCGGCCTTGGCGGGCGTCCGGTTCCACACCGTCACGGCATGCCCCTGCTCCAGGAACGTGCTCACCATCGCCTGGCCCATCGGGCCCAGTCCGATCACGGTGACGGGCTGCTTGCTCATGGTTCTCCTCGGAATCTCTCGCGACTGGGCTGCCGCGCCCTGGCGGGGGAACACACGGCAGGGCACGGCGTGGATCGCCGTGTAGAACGAACGATCTATCCAGACCCTAGCAGAGCCTGGATCGATCGTTCTATCCGGTTGGAGCGATCGTTCTATCTAGTACAGTGGGTGCATGTCTTCCACGTCGCAGCTCGCCGAGAACCCCGGGGCAAGCGGTACCGGCGACACCCGCGAGCGCATCGTCAGGTCCGCCTCGCGGCTGCTGCAACGCCAGGGGTACGAGGGCACGGGCATCAAGCTGATCGCCCGTGCGGCGGGCGCCACGCTCGGCTCCGTCTACCACTTCTTCCCCGGCGGCAAGGAACAGCTGGCGGTCGCCGCCATCCAGCACGGCCGACAGGAGTTCACCGAGATGCTCCGCGTCGGCCTGGGCCGTGAGGAGGACAGCGCCGCCCAGGCACTGGAGAATTGCAGCCGGCATCTCGCCGAGTCCCTGCGGAAATCCGACTGGGCCGACGGCTGCCCGGTCACCACGACGGCGCTGGAAACGCTCGGCCGCATCCCCGCCATAGAAGAGGCGTGCGTGCAGGCACTCGGCGAATGGCAGGACGTGATCGCGGACCGGCTCCAGCGTGCGGGCTTCGATGAGACCGAGGCCGACGCCCTCGCCTCGACCGTGCTCAGCACCCTGGAGGGCGCTGAGACGCTGAGTCAGGTGCATCGCAGCGAGGGGCCGCTGCTGCACGCGGGACGGCATCTGGCCGCGCTGGTCGAGAGCCGGCGCGGCGAACCGGCCGCCGGGCAGTCGGAGCCGGTCAGCGGCTGACACCGGGGCGACCAATCCCGCATCCCCCGCCTGAGAGCGGAACATTACCGCGCCGTGTGCCTCCGATGACCGCTCGGAGTTAATTTCCCTGGGTCCTCTGGGGCCACCGTGTCGTCCGTGACGCGTGGCGCCCAGACGAGCGGTGATGAATTCAGAGGAGGCACCCCGCCATGGCGGGCAAGAAGTGGCGAAGAGCCGTGGTGCTGGGCGGGAGCATGGCGGGGTTGCTGGTCTCCCGCGTTCTGTCCGAGGTCTATGACGAGGTCATCGTGGTGGACCGTGATGAGCTGGCCGATCTCCCCGGCCACCGGCGGGGCGTACCACAGGGACGCCATGTACACGGACTGCTGGCCCGGGGGCAGCAGATCGCCGAGGAACTGTTCCCCGGCATCACGGCGGAGCTGGTGGCGTCCGGCGCGGTGACCGGCGACATGACCGGCAACGTCCGCTGGATCATGGACGGCGAGCCCATGGGCGACAGCCACTCCGGGCTGCTCACCGTCTCCGCCGACCGCCCCACCCTGGAGCGGCACGTCCGGGCCCGGGTGCGGGCGCTGGCGAACGTCCGGTTCCAGGATCGGTGCGAGGCCACCGGCCTGCGGTTCTCCCCCGATGGGGGCCGGGTCACGGGCGTACGGACGGTGGATGGCGCCGGCCGGGGCACCACGGTCGACGCCGACATGGTGGTGGACACCATGGGGCGAGGCTCCCGGACGGGCAGATGGCTGACGGAGGCCGGCTGGTCCGTGGCGGAGGAGGAACGGACCAGGATCGGCCTCGTCTACACCACCCGCCCGTACCGCCTCGCGGCCGATCCCTCGCCCGGCGACTTCTCCCTGGACATCGTCGCGACGGCCGACAATCCGCGGGGCGGGATCTGCGCCCGTGTCGACGGCGACCGCCATCTGGTGACCGCGTACGGAATCCTCGGCGACGTACCGCCCACCGACCCGGAGGGCTTCCTCACCTTCCTCAAGTCGCTGCCCTCACCCGAGATCTATGAGGCGGTCACCGAGGGAGAGCCGCTCGACGATGCCGTCTCACACCGGTTCCCCACCAGTCTGCGCCGCCGCTACGAGCGGCTGGAGGGCTTTCCGGCCGGGCTGCTGATCGCCGGGGACGCGGTGTGCAGCTTCAACCCCACGTACGGACAGGGGATGACGGTGGCGGCCCTGAGCGCGCTGGTGCTGCGCGCGCACATTGCCGGTGACGGTCTGCCGGACCCGCTCAGCTACTTCCGCGATCTCGCCCGCGACGCGGTGGACGAGGCGTGGCAGCAGGCGCTCGTCAATGACCTGGGCTTCCCCGGCGTCGAGGGCCCGAGGACCCCCGAAGTCCTGGAGGTCCAGGACTACATCGGCCGGCTGCTCACCGTGGCGCGGGAGAACAGCGAGGTCATGGCGGCGTACGCACGGGTCATCAGCCTCACCGAACCGTTCCGGACGCTGCGCGCACCCCAGGTGCGTCAGGCGCTGGACCTCTTCCCGCAGGTGCGGGCATGACACGGATCCCCGTCGAGGGCCTGGTGTTCGACGTCGATGTGGCGGGCCCGGAGGACGGCGAGCCCGTACTGCTGCTGCACGGCTTTCCGCACAACCGCCTCTCATGGAGCGAGGTGTCCCCGGTGCTGCACCCGGCCGGGCTGCGTACCATCGCCCCCGACCAGCGCGGCTACTCCCCCGACGCCCGCCCGGCGGAGACCGGGGCGTATGCGCTACGGGAGCTGGCCGGGGACGCGCTGGGGATCCTGAGCGCGCTGGACATCGAGTCGGCGCATGTGGTGGGCCACGACTGGGGTGCCGTGGTCGGCTGGTATCTGGCGGCCCGGACGCCGGAGCGGGTGCGCAGCCTCACCGCCGTGGCCTTCCCCCATCTCGACGCCTACCGGTACGCGCTGCGGGTGGACCCCGAACAGCGCGAGCACTCGGGATACATCGAGGCGCTCAGCGCCGAGAGCGCCGCGGCCGACTTCCTCGCCGACGGCGCGGCCCGACTGGAGGCGTGGTACCGACAGCCGGGAGCGGGTGTGCTCAGCGAGGAGCAGATCCAGCGGTACCTGAGAACCCACACCGCGCCGGGAACGCTCCGGGCGGCACTGCGGTGGTACGGGGCCGGTACTCTGCTGAGCGATGAGCCGCTGGGCCCGGTCACGGTGCCCACGACCTACGTCTGGAGCGAGCGCGACCCGGCGGTCGGTGCCTTCGCTTCGGAACAGACCGCGCACCATGTCACGGGCGACTACCGCTCCGTACGGCTCGCGGGCGTGTCGCACTGGCAGCCCCAGCAGTTCCCGGAGACGGTGGCGGCGGAGATCCTGCGCCGGGTGGGGCGCGGCTGACCGTACGGCATGGCCGCGCCCGCGGACTCAGTCGGCCCACGCCCCCTCGGCCGCGGCCCGGCGGACGAAGTCGGTGAAGTCACCAGGGGCGCGGCCGAGCACCCGCTGGACGCCGTCGGAGAGATGGGCGTCCTCGCCGTCCCGGAGCCATCCCCACAGCCGGGCCACGAACCGGGCGGCCTCCTCCGGTGTGCCGTCGGCCACGAGCCCCGCCACGTACTCCTCCTCGGACACCGGTACATAGCGGACCGGGCGGCCGCTCGCCTCGGCGATGGCGGCCACCGCCTCCGCGAGGGTCAGCGCACGTGGCCCGGACAGCTCGTAGGTACACCCCTCATGTCCCTCACGGGTGAGGACGGCGGCCGCGGTCTCGGCGATGTCCTCGGTGTCGATGAAAGGCTCCAGGCCGTCCCCGGCCGGCAGCCTCACCTCTCCGGCGAGCACCGGTGCCCGCATCAAGTCGTCCTCGGCGAAACCCTGCATGAACCAGGTCGGCCGCAGAATCGTCCACGCACCGCCGGAGTCCCGCACCGCGTCCTCCGTGGCGAGCATGCCGGGGTCGCCGGAGTCCGCCCAACCTCGGGCCGAGAGCAGCACCAGCCGTTCGACGCCCTGGGCCACCGCGAACGGCGCGAAGGCCCGCATCCGCTCCGCCGCGTGCTCGTTCTGCGCGTCCACCAGGTATGCGGCGCCCGCGCCGGAGACCGCCGTCTTCCAGGTGGACTCGTCGAACCAGTCGAACGGTACCGGGGTGGAGCGGGACAGCGCCCGCACCTCCTTGCCGCGCCGCCGGAGCCGGTCCACCACATGCCGGCCGGTCTTGCCGGTGCCACCGATGACCAGGATGGGCCTGTGCCCGCCAGTGGATTCCATGGCGACGAGTGAATCAGACGGGGTCGAACCGCAGGTGCGCGAGCGGCGAGTTGAAGACAACGGTGACCGTCAGCCGCCCGCGGCCGCCGCGTCCTCCTCCTTGCTCGCCGCGTCGCCGTGGGCCGTCGCCTCCCCGGCGGCGAAGGCGGCCGTGAAGGCCGCCTCCCCCAGTGCCTCCCGTGCCCGCGTGGAGATCCGCTCGACATCGCCGCGTTCGGCGCGGGGCAGCGGCGCGCCGGACCGGATCCGCGTCGCCGACGCCGTGCCCAGCAGCCGCGCCGCACGCTCGTGCCGCCCCGCGAGCGCATGCGCCCCGGCGAGCCCCTCCAGCGCGAGCGCCACGGCCCGTGCGTCGCCCGTGGCACGCGCGGCGGCCAGGCAGTCCAGGTGGAGGGAGAGCGCGGCGGCGGCGTCCCCGCGCTGCTCGGCGACGAAGCCGAGCTCGGCCAGCACCAGGGCGAGTCCGGTGTACGCGCCCCGGCGCTCGTTCCACTCGCGCCACGGCAGCAGGTGTTTCTCCGCGGTGTCCAGGCGTCCCTGACGCCGGGCGGCGAGGGCGAGACCCATCTCCGCGAACTGCTCCACCGGCCGATTGCCCTGCTCGGCAGCGAGCAGCCGGGCTCGTTCGTGGAGCTCGTCCGCCTCGGTGAACCGCTCCGACAGCAGGGCGATCCGGCCCAGCCCCGAGAGGGTGCGGGACACCTCCGACCACAGCTCCAGCGATTCGGCGATCCGCAGCCCCTGGCGGTGCAGCCGGGCCGCCTGCTCGTAGTCGGCGTTGACCTCGGCGAGCACGCTCAGTACCTCGGCCGCCTTCAATTGACCCCAGGCATCGCCCAGTTCGCTGAAGTGCACATGGGCCTCCGTGGCGTTTCCGCGCAGCGCCTCCAGATCGCCACGGGCCATGGCGAGGGCGGCCCGGGTGCCCAGCGCGGCGGCCACCCCCCAGGCGTCACGCAGCATGCGGAAGTCTGCGAGGGCCCGGTTGACCTGCTCCTCACCGGCGGCCAGGGCCCCGAGACTCCACAGGGCGTGGGCCAGAAACCACTCCGCCCTGGCCCGGCCCTCCGTGAGCTCCGCGGCGTCCCGGGGCTCAGTGGCGCGCGGAAGATCGACACTGCACTTGCCAAGCAGCAGACCGAGCCCGCTGTACCAGGTCCTCGCCTCGGCCCGTATGGACTCCGGTGCCGGGCCGTCGATGGCGAGCGCGGTCGCCATCGCGCGCAGGGCCTCGCCGAGCCGACCGCGCAGAAACCAGTACCAGGTCAGGGCGTTGGCCAGGCGCAGCGCCGGATGGGCCTGGCCGGTGCGACGGGCCTCTTCCAGGGCGCGCTGGAAATTGGCGGATTCCGCATCCAGGACGAGCAGCCAGCGACGTTGGTCGGAGCCGTGGAGACGCGGCCGTGCCCGCTCGGCGAGGGACACGTAGTGGTTCAGGTGGCAGGTGGCCAGTTGGCGCGCCTCGCCGGCGCGCTCCGTCTTCTCCTGCGCGTACGCCGCCACGGACTCCAGCAGGCGGTAGCGGGGCACCGGGGTTCCCTCGACCCGGATCACCAGGGAGCGGTCCACCAGCCGGGCCAGGAGGTCGAGCACCTGGTCTCTGGACACCCCGGAAGCCGCGCCGAGCTCTTCGGCGGCCTGGAGGGTGCAGCCCTCGGCATGGACGGCCAGCCCGCGCAACAGCCCCTGTTCCTGGATGCTGAGCAGGCTCCAGCTCCAGTCGATCGTCGCCTGGAGGGTCTGCTGGCGGGGCGGGGCACCCCGATAGCCGCTGTTGAGCACCCGGAACCGGTCGTCGAGCCGGCTCAGCAGCTCCTCGGCGCCGAGCGCGCGGACGCGGGTGGCGGCGAGCTCCAGGGCCAGCGGGATGCCGTCCAGCCGGCGGCAGATCTCGGCGACGGCGGGGCCAGTGGCGGCGTCGAGGGTGAAGCCGGGGTCCACCGCGGTGGCCCGCGCGACGAACAGCTGGACGGCGCTCGAGCGCTCCCACGCCAAGGCCCCGGCGTCCGGCAGCGGTACTCCGAGGGGAGGCACTGGCCAGACCGTCTCGCCGGGCAGCCGCAGCGACTCCTGGCTGGTCGTCAGGATCTTCAGATGGGGGGCGGTGCGGAGGAGGAGACCGACCAGTTCCGCCACCGCGTCGATCACATGCTCGCAGTTGTCCAGGACCAGCAGCAGCCGGCGGTTGGCGAGCGCGCCGGACAGCCGGCGCGCGGAGTCGTCCCCGCCGTCCGCCACGAAGGCGCCGGAGCCGGACTCCTCGCGGATGCCGAGCACCGCCATCACATGCTCGGCGAGCGGCCCGATCCCGGTGGACCGCTCCGGGGAGCCCGTTCCGGCCAGCTCCACCAGCCAGACACCGTCCTCGAATTCGGAGTCCAGCCCGTCCACCGTGGCGGTCGCGAGCCTGGTTTTGCCGACGCCGCCGGGCCCGGTCAGGGTGACCAGCCGGTGATCCGTCATCCGGATCAGCCGCCGCACGTCAGCGACCGCCGTCTCCCGCCCGATCAAGGGGTTCGCCCCGAGGGGAAGGTTGCTCCGCGGGCGGGGGCCGGGGGCGGCGCGGGGGGTGTCGGCGGTGTGCTGGAGCGTCGGATCCTGGCGGAGGATGGCCTGCTGGAGCGCGTCGATGGCGGGGCTGGGGGTCAGCCCCAGCTCTTCGTCGAGCCGACGGCGTAACTCCGCATAGCTGTCGAGCGCTTCTGAGGAGCGGCCCACCCGGTAGAGGGCGCGCATCTGCACCATCCGCATCCGCTCCCGGAGCGGATGGGCGGCCACCAGGGCGGTGAGTTCGCCGATGACCATGCTGTGCTCGCCCAGTTCGAGGCGGGCCTCGGCATGCTCCTCCACCGCCGTCAGCCGTTCTTCCTCCAGCCTGGCCACCGCGGCCTGGACGAAGGGCTCGTCCGCGAAGTCGGCGAATGCCGGTCCCCGCCACAGGGCCAGCGCGTCCATCAGGGTGGCGGCCTTCGACCGGGGGTCGTCGAGGGTGCGGGCGCGCTCCACCAGGGCCCGGAACCGGTCGGCGTCCACCGTCTCGCACGGCGCCCGCAGCGCGTATCCCCGGGAGTGGTGGACGATCAGCTCCCGCGCGCCGGGCTCCGCCTCCTCCAGCGCCCGGCGCAGCTGTGAGACCTTGGCCTGAAGGGATCCGGCGGGGTTCGCCGGAAGCGTCGAACCGCCCCACAGATCCTCGATCAGCCGGTTCACCGCGACCACCTGCCCGTTGTGGGCGAGCAGATCGGCCAGCAGGACGCGGACCTTCACCTCGGGTACCCTGACCGGCCTCCCCTCGGTGGCCCTGACCTCCAACGGGCCCAGCACCCCGAATCGCATTGATCCACAGTAGCTCAGGGCAACCTGCGGCGAGACGACAGTGAGGAGACGGGTTGGGAGCGCTCCCTTCGGGCCACGCAAGGCGTCCGAAGGAGACCCGAAGCGAAGCCGAAGCGGTCCCGAAGGCATATGCCGCACAGTAATGCCGAGTAGGCACCGAGGGGAGGGCGTAAGCGGATGGACACGCAGATGAGCGGCGGTGACCGACTGCGGCTGGTGATCCTGATCGGAAGCGTCCGGGACTGCCGGTTCGGTCCCCCCGCCGCCGAATGGCTCGCCTCGGTGTCCCGGCTCCGGAAGGGTTTCGACATCGATGTCATCGATCTGACCACCGCATGGCTGCCGGACATGATGTCCACCGCGCCCTCGGCGGGCAGACCGCAGGCGGTACGGGACCTGGCCCCGTGGCTGGCGGCGGCGGACGCGTTCGTGATCGTCACCCCCGAGTACAAGCGGGGCTTCCCGGGCCCGCTGAAGAGCGTGATCGACTGGTACGACGAGGAGTGGCGGGCCAAGCCGGTCGCCTTCCTCTCCTACGGCGAGGCGTCGAGCGGCCTGTGTGCCGTCGCCCAGCTCCGCCAGGTCTTCGCCGAGGCCCACGCGGTCACGGTCTCCGAGACCGTCAGCTTCCACCAGTATCTGGCACGCCTGGAGGCCGGCAGTCTGCCGTTCGATGACGAGGCCGCCCGGGAAGCGGCCCGCCTCATGCTCGACCGGCTCGGCTGGTGGGCCCGCGCGCTGCGCCGCGCGCGTTCGCTGGAGCCCTATGCGCCGGGCGAACATCACCACTAGAACAGGATGGATCCCACTGGACCTCCGCCAACCCGTCCGAAACCACTGGTGGACGGGTGGCCGTCAGGCGGCGGAGAAGACGTTCCGGGCCGGGCGTTCGAGGGAAGCGCCGCCGGACTCACACACCGACCACTGTTGGACCGGGCCGCCGGTGTCCCGATACGTGCTCTCGTCGAAACGTCACCTCAAGTGTGGGGAAATAAGGTGGAATTCAGGATTCTGGGCCCGTTGGAAGTGTTGTCCGCCGACCAGCACGTGGTAGTGGGGGGCTTCAAACAGCGCGCGGTACTGGCGCTGCTGCTCCTGCGTGCGAACCGGGTGGTGGCCACCAGCGAGATGCTGAACGCGCTGTGGCCCGGGGAGGATCTCCCGGCCACCGCCCGGAAGATCGTGCAGAACGCCGTGTGGGGACTGCGCGCCATGCTGGCGGACCCCTTGGGGGGAGGCGGCCCGGCGGACGGGGACCGGCCGGCACTGCTCACTCAGGCCCCCGGTTATGTCCTGCACGTCGCGCCCGAGCGGCTCGACGTGAATCGTTTCGAACGCCAGGTCGCCGAGGGACGGTCCCGGCTGGCCGCCGGCGACGCCGAGAAAGCGGCGAACCTGCTGCACGAGGCGCTCGACGAATGGCGCGGTCCGGCCCTGGCCGACCTCGCCGAACAGGGCGTGGAATGGCCCGAACTGACCGCTCTGCACCAGCAGCGGCTGGACGTCATGGAGGACCGCTTCGAGGCCGAACTGGCATGCGGCCGACACCAGGCCATCCTGGGGGAGCTGGTATCGCTGGCCGCCGCGGAGCCATTACGGGAGCGGCTGTGCGGCCAGCTGATGCTCGCCCTGTACCGCTCCGGTCGCCAGGCGGAGGCGCTGGGCGTGTTCAGCAACGTGCGCCGGGCACTGGTCGACGAGTACGGGCTCGAGCCCTCCCGCGACCTCCAGCTCCTCCAGCAGAACATCCTCACCCACGACCCCACGCTGGTGCCGCCCGTGACACCGCCGCCGGTGACATCGTCGACGACGGCACCCGTGGCCGCACGGCCGCCGCACACCGAGCCGCCCCGCACCCCCGAGCCACGGCATACCGAGCCGTCGCGCACCGATCCTCATTACTCCGCCGAGACCACGCATGCCGGGAAGCCGCACCCGGTGGATATGCAGCCTGCCGGGGCACCGCACCTCATGGAGACACCGCCGCTCGGAGCCTCGTGCACCATGGAGACGGCCGCCCCGGAAAACCCCCACCCGGTCGGGGCACCCGCGCTCGAGGTCCCGCCCCTGTTGAGGAGACCGCCGGTCGAAATCGCGCACGAGCGGGTACCGAGCGCCGTCCGGACACCGCCCCGCGCCGAGGCCGTGCGCCCGGAGCGCCGCCTGTCCAGACGGGTGGCCGCGCCGACGGCGCCCGGTGGCCGCACCGCCCCCGGGGGGCCGGTGTCCGAGCGGCGTCAGGTCAGCGTGCTGCTGACCCGCACCGTATGCGCCGGCGAGGACGAAGCGCTCGCCGGTGAACCGGGCGGCCTGTCACTGCGCGACATGGTCCACGTGATCGCAGAGAGCGTCGAGGAGCTCGGCGGCGCGGTAATAGGCTCCCTCGGTCACGACTCCCTGGCGCTGTTCGGGCTCAAGGCGGACCGGCCCGCCGCGTCGCTGGACGCGGTGACGGCGGCGCTGACTCTGCGCGACCGGTTCTCCGAGTTGCCCGGCGCCTCCTTCCGGGCGGCGGTGGTGGCGGGCGAGGCGCTGGTCCGTCATGACCCCCACGACCCCACCGCCCCGGTCACGGTGGTCGGCCAACTGCTCGACGAGGCGCAGTCGCTGCTGGCCTCGACCCCGTGGGGCGAGGTGTACGTGGGCGGCGACGCGGCGCGGGTCACCGGCGTCGGGCTCCGGCACCGGCCGGTGCCGACCCGTCCGGAAGGGGTCGCCGATGTGCGGCAGGTGCGAGCGGTGGACGGTGGACGGCTGGGCGGCGAGGGCCTTCCCACCGAGCACGAGCCCGAACTGGGCATCGTCTCCAGCCTGCTGGACCGCACCCGGTGCCAGGGAACGCCGCACCTGGTGACGATCCTGGGCGAGCGCGGGGTCGGTAAGAGCCGCTTCCTGGCCGAGTTCGAGCGCCGGGCCAAACGGCAGCCCGACTCGACGTGGATCATGCGGCTGAACGTCTCGGAGTATGAGTCGGACGTCTTGCGGCTGGCGCGGGACACCCTGGCCACCCGCTTCGGACTGCCGCCCAGCGGCAGCGTTGACGGCCGATTCGCCGAAGCCGTACGGGCGATCACCGGGCCGGGCGCGACCGCCGAACGACTACAGCGGAGCCTCAACCCCCTCATGGGGCCCGCGCCGCACATCCGCAGCGGCGAGGAACTCATCGAGAGCTGGGTGGAGTTGCTGGTGCTGGTCGCGCGGGAGGAGCCGGTGGTGCTCTGCCTGGACGACGTCCACCAAGCCGATGAACAGCTACTGGACGTCATCGAGGAACTGGTCTTCACCGCCCAGGACGTCCCGCTGTTCGTGGTGGCCTGCGGTGAGCCGGAACTGCTGGAGCGACGGCCGTTCTGGGGCAGCGGTCAGCGCCACGCCGGCACCCTGACGCTGGACCGGCCGTCGCGGCTGGGACGGAGGCCGTCCCGTCTCCCGGGGCGACCCATGCTGCGGCGTGCCCATGGCTGGGCACACTCCGGTCATCAACCGTTCGCGCCGAGTGATCGCCGCGTGATGACCGGCGATTGGAACGCCTGAGTACGGGATCTGTTTCGCTGGATCCCATGGCTGACAACGTTTCCCGCACCATCTCCACTGCCTCCGCCTCCCCCGACGCCATTCCCCCTCTGGCCGCGCTCGTGGGCCGGGAGTTCGTCGAGGCCCTGGGAGCGGGGCTGCGCCGGGCGAGAGCCGGGCATCCGGGCGGGACGCACACCGCGTCCCGCCCGTACCAGCGCATCGCCCCCGAACCGCCGGACGCCGCTCCGGGGGAGCCCGAGCCAGGAGCCACTCGCCCCACACCCGCTCACACCGGGACCAGAGCGGTCGTCCCGCGGCGTGAGCCGACCCCGGAACACCTGGCGGCCCTGGCCGTGACGCTGCTCGGCGAACACGCCGCCGCGATCCTCCGGGACTTCGAGACCGCTCTGCCGCTGGTGATGAGGCAGCGGGCGGGGGCGGGGCGGGTGTCCAGGCTCTGGCTGGTCGGCTGGGCGGGTGCGGCGCTGCGTGCCGCCCTGCGCCGTGGCGCCGGGGCCCGGACGACCGCCCGGCCGCCCGCCGCCGCCCAGCAGGTGATCGCGGCCGCCCTGCTGCTGGAATGCGCGGCCGCCGCGCTGCCCGCGGGCCACCCGGCAGCCTCCGAGGCGGTACGGATCCTGGCACGGGCGATCCGTACGCTCCCCGCCGGCCCGGTGGCACCCCTCGGCACCACCGGCTGAGCGCCGACGTGGCCGACGCGGCGTGGTGAACGCGGCTGGGGGACGTCTGGGCTGTGCTAGACGATGTCCGCGTTTCCGCCGGGCGGGAGGGACCTCAGCAGCTCTTCCCGGGGGCCTGCGGCGGCCTGGGTGAGGCTGATGGTCATGGCGTGCGACCTGCCGCCCGCCCAGTCGGGGCGGCGTTCGAGCAGCGCGGTGTGGGCGCCGACGACGTTCAACAGGGGCACTCCGTGGCAGCCTTCGATGAGGTGCTCGACCGTCTCCAGCAGGAGGTCATCAGCCCGGTGTACATCGTCCCAGATGAGCACCAGGGGCTGTTCGAGCGCGGCCCGGCCGAGGAAGCTCCGCCAGGCGGAGAGGGCGGCGCGGAGGCCCGGCCCTCCGTGGAGCGGCGGTTCGGCGGCGATCAGGGGCCGAAGCAGCGACAGCATCGTCTCGGCGACCTCCTCGCTCTCCGCGACCCGCATGATGGTCGCGCGGGCCTTGGCGAACGCCGCATCGGCGGTGTCCTGGCCGGTGATACCGCAGTAGGCGGCGAAGACACCGGCCGCTGTGGACCGTGCGTCGGCCCCGCCCGGATCCGGCGGAAGGTCACAGCTCAGGACGCGTACGTCCGTCGACTCGGTGGCGAGCGCGCGCCGGAATTCCCGCAGCAGCCGGGTCTTGCCGAGCAGGTGCTCACCCAGAACCGTGATCACATGCGGGATGGAGCGCTGCCGGGTGCGGCGCCACACGCCGTGCATCAGGTCCAGTTCACACTCGCCGTCGGGGGTCCCGATCGCGTCCGCGTTCCAGCCCCCGGGATTCTCCGCCTCCCCGTCGAGGATCGCCATCGCGCCCGCGCTCCAGCCCCCGGGATTCTCCACGCCCCCGCCGACCGTGCCCTCCCGCCAGGCCGAGGGAGAGGCGGAGACCCGCTGATAGGTGTGGCCCCGCGCGGTCAGCCGCCGGGTCTCATCGCATACGTGCACCTCGCCCAGCGGCGTCCGGTCCAGCAGGGTCCGGCAGGTGTCGACCACATCGCCGCCGACCCACGGCCGGACGGTCCCGCTGACGGGCCAGCGGCAGATGACGGCTTCTCCCGTGGTGACGGCGGCATGCACGGCGAGACCGGCGGCCACCGGCGCGGACGCGGCGAGCGGGTCCGCCGGAGCGCTGAGGCGGTCGCGTACGGCGGTGGCCGCGAGCACCGCGCGCTCCGCGCTGTCGGGCTCGCCCGGGCGCGGTTCGAAGAGGCTCAGCTGGACGGAGCCGATGGAGGTCGTGGCCAGGCCGCCGTATCGCTCGACCGTCTCGCAGGCCATCGTGGACACCGCCTCCAGCACCCGGTCGACGTCGTCGGCGGGCAGCGTCTCGACGAACTCCGCTCCGAGCGAGAAGCGCAGCAGCAGGACACTGGCCGGCCGCCGGCCGGCCCGTGAGTCCTCGGCCGCCACGGCGAGGGTGAGCTCCGGCACGTCGGGCGGGGCCGCGGCCGCCCGCTCCCAGGTCGCCGTCGGCGGATCCTCACCTCCGATGACCATGGTGCCGGAACCGCCGGTCACGGTGGCCGTTTCCCGCTGGGCGGTCACCTCGGCGAGCAGGTCCAGCGCCGGATCATGGGTGAGGATCGACTGCCGGAGCAGTTGCATCTCGCGGCCCGGCTCCAGTCCGAGCCCGTCGACGAGGGCGGTCCGGACCCGGCGGTAGACGCCGAGCGCGTCGGCCTGCCGACCGCATCGATAGAGGGCGAGCATCAGCTGTTGGGCGGCCCGCTCCCGCAGCGGCTCGTCCTGGACGAATGCTTCCAGTTCCCGAAGGATCGCATGGTGTCCACCGCTGGCGAGTTCGGCCTCGAAGCGGTCCTCCATGACGTCGAGCCTTCTTTCCTGGATGGCGGTGAGTTCGGGCCACGCCATACCGTCCTCCACCAGATCCGCGAGGACCGGACCGCGCCACAGCGACAGGGCGTCGCTCAGCACCCGGCCGGCGGTGAACGGATCTCCGACCGCCAGCGCTGCCCGCCCCCGGTCCACTTGCTGCTGGAAGACAAGCAGATCGACCTGTTCACCACGGACCCGCACCATATAGCCGGGAGCCCGGGTCACCAGTTCCGGAGTGCCTCCGGAATCCGGCAGGTGGGCCAGTGCGCGACGCAGTCGCCAGACCGCGTTCTGGAGGATCTTGCGCGCCGTGGTGGGGGGTTGGTCGGTCGGCCACAACGCCTCGACCAATCGACTGGTGGGTACCACACGGTTCGCATGAAGCAGAAGGAACGCGAGGGCGGCCCGTTGCCGAGTGCCGCCGAGGTCGATCGGGCCACGAGCGACTTCGACCTCCAATGGACCTAAAAGGCGAAATATCATGCATCCCCACGCTCTATACCTGCACGCTATAAATATGAGAACTCTAGTGTCCAAGGCCGTTGGCACAGGCCGACGGGAATGCGCCGAAGGCAACGGGCGAGCAGGGAAGAGTCGCACCGGTCAACAGACCGACCACGTACGAGCCTTTTGCCCCAGATGCCCGGCCGACGCCGGACGGGCGGCCGACGCGCCCATCTCGCCCATGCGCCCAGAGTGCGCCCGGCGGGTCAAATCTTGGTCATCGCGCAGTCATATACCCGCCGCGCGGCCGGGAGGGAGCGGCGTTACCCGACCGTGGAGTCCCGCCGGGAATCCACCGGTACGTTGAGGAATCCGGCCCCTTGTCCCGCACCAGAATAGGCCGGGATTGCCCCAATGAATTCGGAGAGGGTGGCATGAATTCCGCGTCCGCTGAACTCGACCCCACAGCTTCGCACTCCAGGCCGCAACCGGTGGGCCCCGGCCGACTGCGGGAAGTGATGTCCCGCTTCGCGACCGGGGTCACCGTGATCACGGTGGGCCGGGAACATCTGCACGCCATGACAGCCAACGCCTTCAGCTCCGTGTCGCTCGATCCGCCGTCGGTGCTGTGCAGTGTGGGACACGGTGCGGTGATGCACCAGGCGCTCACCTCCGCCGGCCGATTCGCGGTCAACATTCTCGGCGCCGAACAGGAGGATGTGGCCCGGCACTTCGCCGACAAGAACCGGACCCTGGGCGCCGCGCAGTTCGACGGAGTCGCGTGGCGGCCGGGCGAGCACACCGGGGCCCCACTGCTGGCGGGCTCGCTGGCCTGGATGGAGTGCGAGCTGACCGCAGCGCACTCCTTCGGCGATCACACGATTTTCATCGGCACGGTTCTGGAGGCCGCCCGCGACGTCGAGGGCCATGGCCTGCTGTTCGTCAACGGCCGGTTCGGCCGCGCGGCCGCCTAGCGTCTGCCGTCAAAGGGTGCGGGCGCCGGGAGCAGGGAGCCCCCCTTTGACGGCAGGCCCCAGCGGCGGCCCACCGCGGCGGGCGGCGAGCAGCGGCAGGGGAACGGCGTGCCGGATACCGGCCGATTCCCGGTCATGAACCGCCCGTTCCCGCGTGCCCCTCCCTGTCGGCCGTCTCGGCCCACAAGAGAAACCCCCTTGGTCTCCCAAGGGGGTTTCTCTTGTTCCTTGTGTTCCTCATATGGCGCGGGGCCGCTTCCAGGTCGCGTGGGAGCGGCCCCGCGCCGGCTATTCGGCGACCAGGCCCGTGGAGGCCACCGGCCGGTCGATGGCCATCAGCCAGCGGCCGTCCTCGAGCCGGCGCAGCACATCGGTGCAGTTGCCCTCGAGCAACACCGGCTCCCCGTCCGGGCCGGTGGTCTCGATGCTGTACTCGACACCGATCAGCGCCACATCACCCGCGACATACGAGTGGGTGACCTTCGCCTTCAGACTGGGCTTGTTGGCCAGGAATTCCTTGAAGAACTTCAGCCGCGCCGCTCCGGTGAGGGGCTCACCGGAGAAGTTCGAAATGGAGTCCTCCAGGTACAGACGGTTGAACAGCTCCCCGTCAGCGGAGTTGAAGACCTGGATGAAAATCTCGTTCTGCGTTTCGGTGTCACTGGTCAGATCGGGGTTCTCGGGATCGAACGCGACGGTGAAGGCCATGATGAACCGGCCCGCCTCTCTGTGATGGGCTGGATGGGTGTGGGGTACCGGCCGGGCCGTGGCAGCGGCGTCGGAGCCGGATCGGAGGGGAACTCGGCCCGGAAGTCTCAGGCGGCCTGGCCGTACGGGTCGTCGACGGCGTACCGCCACACGCCGTCCTCGCACAGCCGGAGCACATCGACGCCGATGCCCGAGAGGCGCTCCGGCCGGCCCTCGTCGTCGACGGTGTCGATCACCCAGTCGACGATCGCGAGGGCGGTGTCGCCGGTCACGAAGGTCTGGCGGGGAGTGGCGGTCATCTTGGCGCCCCGTGCGAGGAATTCCCGCTGGTAGTCCCTGCGGGCCTGGCCGGTCAGCGGTTTGCCCGGCTCCCAGACGACGACGGCCTCCTCGGTGTAGAAACCGTCGACGGCTTCGAAGTCCCCGGAGTTGAAAGCCTCGACGTAAAGAGAAGTGTGCTTTTCCACGATATCGGTGGGCTGCGACATGGCGCGAATCGACCTGCCTTTCCCTGAGGCTCGATTGGTGTGTGCGGTGTTCCGGAGGATATGCCGCCGAGTTCAGGGCCGAGCCATCGACGGGTAATGCCTCGCTCTCGACCTCTTCAGTCTCGTTAATTACCTGGTCGAGGCCGGGCACTGAGGTGCGGGAGAACGACCTTTCTTACGCTTCCGGAGCAGTTTTCTTTAAGCCTCAATGCTTTTGGTTGTCGGTTATATCGGCCGGAAAGGGCAGTCGAGCGCGATGACGAATCAGCACCCCACCCAGCACCCCGTGGCACATGACGCACCCGAGGAGGCCATCGCGGTCGTCGGGCTGTCGTGTCGCCTTCCGGGAGCCCCGAGCCCGGGGGCCTTCTGGGATCTGCTCCGCAGCGGAACGGACGCCATCACCGAGGTGCCCGAGGGACGCTGGGAGTCCGCGACCGGTGCCGCCGTGCCCGAGGACACCGTGCCGGGGATGCGCCGGGGCGGCTTCCTGCCCCGGGTGGACACCTTCGACGCCGCCTTCTTCGGCATCTCACCGCGCGAGGCCGTCACCATGGACCCGCAGCAGCGGCTGGTGCTGGAGCTGGCCTGGGAGGCGCTCGAGGACGCGGGCATCGTCCCGGCCGCACTGCGCGACAGCCGCACCGCCGTCTTCGTCGGCACCCTGCGCGACGACTACGCGGCCCTGCTCTACCAGCACGGGGTGGAGGCGATCACCCAGCACACCATGGCCGGTGTCAACCGGGGCGTCATCGCCAACCGCGTCTCCTATCACCTGGGACTGCGGGGCCCCAGTCTGACCGTCGACTCGGCTCAGTCGTCGTCGCTGGTCGCCGTCCACCTGGCCTGCGAG
Source organism: Streptomyces sp. NEAU-174 (assembly GCF_052665095.1). Lineage (NCBI taxonomy): Bacteria > Bacillati > Actinomycetota > Actinomycetes > Kitasatosporales > Streptomycetaceae > Streptomyces > Streptomyces sp. NEAU-174. Next base: position 498,023 of record NZ_JBQTCE010000004.1, read on the forward strand.
TCGCTGCGTGGCGGGGAGTCGGAGGCGGCCATCGTGGCGGGGGTCAACCTCAACATCCTCGCCGAGGGTGCGGTCACCGAGGAGCGGTTCGGCGGGCTGTCCCCGGACGGCACCTCCTACACCTTCGACGCCCGCGCCAATGGATTCGTACGGGGCGAGGGCGGCGGGGCCGTCATCCTCAAGCCGCTCTCCCGCGCGGTCCGCGACGGCGACCGCGTGTACGGGGTCATCGTGGGCAGCGCGGTCAACAATGACGGGGCGACGCCGGGCCTCACCGTCCCCGGCCGCGACTCCCAGGAGCAGGTGCTCCGCGAGGCGTACGAGAGGGCGGGAGTGGCCCCCGGGGCGGTGCAGTACGTGGAGCTGCACGGCACCGGCACACCCGTCGGCGACCCGATCGAGGCCGCGGCCCTGGGCGCGGTGCTCGGCGCGGGGCGGGCCGGGGGCGAGCCGCTGCGGGTCGGCTCGGCGAAGACCAACGTCGGCCATCTCGAAGGTGCCGCGGGCATCGTGGGCCTGCTCAAGGCCCTGCTGGCACTCAGCCATCGCGCGCTCCCCCCGAGCCTCAACTTCAAAAGCCCCAACCCGGCGATCGACCTCGCCGGGCTCGGGCTGGAGGTGCAGCGCGAGCTGACCGGCTGGCCCGCGCCCGACCGCCCGCTGCTGGCCGGTGTGTCCTCGTTCGGCATGGGCGGCACCAACGCGCATGTCGTCCTCGCCGAGAGCCCCGTACCCGCTCCCGAGCGGGACCGGGCGCCGGCCGGGCCCGCCGTCATCCCCTGGGTGGTCTCCGGCCGCACCGCGGACGCCCTGCGCGCCCAGGCCGAGCGGCTGGGCGAGGCCGTCGCGGCCGACGACACCCTCGACCCGGCGGACATCGGCCTCTCCCTCGCGGCACATCGCACCCTCTTCGGCCACCGCGCCGTCGTCCTCGGCGAAAGCCGCGCGGCGCTGCTGGAGGGGCTCGCGTCCGTGGCCCGGGCCGCCTACTCCCCGGGCGTCGTCATCGGCGACGCGCCCACCGGCGCGGAATCGCCGGGCGGCCCGGCGCTGCTGTTCACCGGCCAGGGCGCGCAGCGCGTCGGCATGGGCCTCGGACTGCGCCGGTCCTTCCCGGTGTTCGCCGACGCCCTCGACGAAGTGTGCGCCCATCTCGACCCGCTGCTGGACCGCCCGTTGAGCGAGGTCATCGCCTCCGGCGACGGCTTGGACGAAACCCATCTCACCCAGCCGGCGATCTTCGCGGTCGAGGTGGCGCTGTACCGCCTCGTCACCTCGTGGGGCCTGGTGCCCGAGTACGTCGCGGGCCACTCCATCGGCGAGATCGCCGCGGCGCACGCCGCCGGGGTCCTCTCGCTCGCGGACGCCGCAGCGCTGGTGGCCGCGCGGGGCAGGTTGATGGGACAGCTCCCGGCCGGGGGTGCGATGGCCGCCGTACGGGCCGGGGAGGACGAGCTGCGGACACTGCTGGCCGATGAGCCGGAGGCCGTGGTCGCCGCCGTCAACGGCCCGCGGTCCACGGTGGTCTCGGGCACCGGGGACGCCGTCGGCCGGATCGTCGCACGGCTGGTGGAACGGGGTGTCAAGGCCCGTCGGCTGACGGTCTCGCACGCCTTCCACTCCCCTCTGATGGACCCGATGCTGGACGCGTTCCGCCGCGTCGTCGAGGGCCTGACCTTCCACGAACCGCGGCTGGCGGCCGTGTCCACCGTCACCGGTGAGCCGGTCGGGCCCGGACAGTGGTCGTCGCCGGAGTACTGGGTGGAGCAGGTGCGCCGCCCGGTGCGGTTCCTCGACGCGGTACGCGCCCTGGAGGACGCCGGCGCCACCACCTTCCTCGAACTCGGCCCGGACGGCGTCTGCTCGGCGATGGCGGCCGAATGCGTGCGCGACGCGGAGACCGTGGCGTCGGTCGCGGCGCTGCGGTCCGGACGTCCCGAGGCCCGGACCCTGCTCACCGCCCTGGCCACGGTGTTCGTCCGGGGCGGGCGGGTGGACTGGGCGGCGGTCTACGCGGGCAGCGGCGCCCACCGGGTCGGCCTGCCCACGTACGCCTTCCAGCGCGAGCCGTACTGGATCGGCGGCGCGGCCCGGGCCGCAGCGCTCCCCGCCGCTCCCGCGGCCCCCATGGCGTCCCCCGTCCCCGACGTCCGGGCGGAGACCGTGGCGGACCTCGAAGGGCTCGTCACCGCCCGGATCGCCGCCGTACTGGAACTGACCGATGAGCGGCGCGTCGGAATCCACACCTCTTTCAAGGACCTGGGCTTCGACTCGCTGATGTCGGTGGAGCTGCGCGACGCGCTGTCCGCGGCCACCGGGCTGCGGCTGCCCAGCGGACTGCTGTTCGACCGGCCGACGCCCGCCGCGCTCATCGACCATCTGCGCACCCTGCTGGCCGGTGACCCGGTCCCGGACGGCGTGGCCGAGCGGAGACGACCCGGTGCCGATGTCTCCGCCGAGCCCATCGCCATCGTCGGGATGGCCTGCCGCTACCCCGGCGGAGTCACCTCGCCCGAGGACCTGTGGCGGCTCGTCGCCGAGGGCGGCGACGCCATCTCGGGGTTCCCCACCGACCGAGGCTGGGACGAGGACCTCTTCGACCGGGACCCGTCGCGCGGCGGCAAGAGCTCCGTGCGCGAGGGCGGCTTCCTCCACGACGCCGCCCGGTTCGACGCCGCCTTCTTCGGGATCTCACCGCGCGAGGCGCTGGCGATGGATCCGCAACAGCGGCTGCTGCTGGAGACCGCGTGGGAGGCCCTGGAGCGGGCCGGGCTGGACGCCTCCACACTGGCGGGCAGCCGTACGGGCGTGTTCGTGGGCGCCACCACGCTCGACTACGGGCCGCGGATGCACGAGGCGCCCGACAGCGTCGAGGGCCATGTGCTGACCGGCACCACGCCGAGCGTGATGTCCGGCCGGATCGCCTATCACCTGGGACTGATCGGCCCGGCCGTGACCGTGGACACCGCGTGCTCCTCGTCGCTGACGGCGCTGCACCTGGCGGTGCGTTCGCTGCGCTCCGGGGAGACCACGCTCGCCCTCGCGGGCGGCGCCACGGTGATGTCGGCGCCGGGGATGTTCGTGGAGTTCTCCCGGCAGCGCGGACTCGCCGCCGACGGGCGCTCGAAGTCCTTCGCGGCCGCCGCCGACGGCACCTCATGGGCCGAGGGAGTCGGGCTGCTCGTGGTCGAACGGCTCTCGGACGCCCGTGCCAAGGGTCATCGGGTGCTGGCGGTGATCCGGGGCAGCGCGGTGAACCAGGACGGTGCGAGCAACGGCCTCACCGCGCCGAACGGCCCCTCCCAGGAACGGGTGATCCGCCAGGCACTGGCCGACGCCGGGCTCCACGCCACCGAGGTGGACGCGGTGGAAGCACACGGCACCGGAACCCGGCTCGGCGACCCCATCGAGGCCGAGGCCCTCATCGCCACCTACGGCAAGGGGCGTGAGCGGCCGCTGTTCCTCGGCTCGCTGAAGTCGAACATCGGGCACGCCCAGGCGGCGGCCGGGGTCGGCGGTGTGATCAAGATGGTGCAGGCGATGCGGCACGGTCTGCTGCCCAAGACCCTGCACGTGGACGAGCCGACGCCGCGAGTGGACTGGTCGGCCGGGGCGGTGGAGCTCCTCACCGAGCGGGCCGACTGGCCGGAGACCGGCCGCCCCCGGCGCGCCGCCGTCTCCTCGTTCGGCATCAGCGGTACCAACGCCCATGTCATCCTCGAACACGATCCGGCGGAGGTGCCCGCCGCCCCCGCCGACGGGCCGGCCGTCTCCGCCGTTCCCGCCCCCTGGGTGATCACCGCCCACGACGAGACGGCCCTGCGCGCCCAGGCCGCCCGGCTGCTCGACCTCGCCTGCGCCGATCCGGCACCGGCGGCGGCCGACATCGGGCTCTCCCTGGCCACCACACGGACCGCGTTCGACCAGCGGGCGGTCATCCTCGGCAGCACAGCCGAGAGCTACCGCACGGCCCTCGACGCGCTGGCCCGGGGCGCCGAGGCACCCGGGCTGGTGACCGGGAGCGCCGCCGGGGAGGGCCGGACCGCGTTCCTCTTCACCGGGCAGGGTGCCCAGCGAGCCGGTATGGGCCGGGAGCTCCATGCGGCGTCCCCGGTCTTCGCCGCCGCCCTCGACGAGGTCTGCGCGGCGTTCGCCCCCCACCTCGAACGGCCCCTGCGCGATGTGATGTTCGCCGCCGAGGGCAGCGTCGAGGCCGCCGCCCTGCACCGGACCGGGTACACCCAGCCCGCGCTGTTCGCGATCGAGGTGGCGCTGTTCCGGCTGCTGGCGCACCACGGGCTCACCCCCGCCCTGCTCGCCGGGCACTCGATCGGCGAGCTGGCCGCCGCCCACGCGGCCGGGGTGCTCTCGCTCGACGACGCGGCCGCGCTGGTCGCCGCCCGGGGGCGGCTGATGGAGGCGGCGCGGCCCGGCGGAGCCATGATCGCGATCGAGGCCGAGGAGTCCGAGCTGGCCGCGGACCTCGCCGAGCACACCGGCCGACTCGGCATCGCCGCCGTCAACGGGCCCACCTCCGTGGTGGTCTCGGGCGACGAGGACGTGGCCGAGCGGATCGCGGCCGACTGGCGGTCGCGGGGCCGCAGGACGCGCCGGCTGACGGTTTCGCACGCCTTTCACTCACCGCATATGGACGGCATCCTCGACGCGTTCCGCGACATCGCCGCGGGCCTGGCCTTCCACGCGCCCACGATCCCCATCGTCTCCACCGTCACCGGTGAACTCGCCGACGCTACCACCCTCGCGTCACCCGACTACTGGGCCGGGCAGATCCGCGCCACGGTGCGCTTCCTGGACGCGGTGCGCACCCTCGAACGCCACGGTGCCGGGGTCTTCGTGGAGGTGGGTCCGGATGCCGCGCTGACCCCGCCGGTCCGTGCCGCCCTCACCGGTGAGGGCACCGCCGTCCCGCTGCTGCGGTCCGGCCGCTCCGAGCCCGAGACCCTCGCCGCGGGCCTCGCCACCGCGCACGCGCACGGCGCCCCGCTCGACGCCGGTTCGTTCTTCCCCGGTGCGCGCCGGATCGACCTGCCGACGTACGCCTTCCAGCGCGAGCACTACTGGCTCTCCCCCGCACCACCCGCCGACGCCCGGGGGCTCGGCCTCGACTCGGCGGATCATCCGCTGCTGTCCACCACGGTGGAGCTGGCCGGGCGCGAGGAATTGGTCCTCACCGGCCGCCTCGGCACGGGCAGCCATCCATGGCTGGCCGATCACGCCATCGACGGCACGGTCCTGGTGCCCGCCACGGCCTTTCTCGAACTGGCCCTGGCCGCGGGCGGCCGCCTCGGCGCCGACCGGGTGGAGGAGCTGACGCTGGAGGCGCCGCTGGCGCTGCCCGCGCAGGGTTCGGTCCGGGTACAGGTGACGGTGGACGGCCGCGACGCCTCCGGGGCCCGTGCCTTCAGCGTCCACGCCCGCCGCGACGGCACCGACGACGACCCCCCGCCGTGGACCCGCCACGCCTCGGGTGTCCTGGGCGGCGCGGCAGGCCCGGACCACGGCGGGCCGGACGAGACGCTGTCGCAGTGGCCGCCCGCGGATGCCACGCCCGAGCCGCTGGACGGTGTCTACGAGCGCCTCGCCACGCTGGGATACCACTACGGCCCCGCCTTCCAGGGGCTCACGGCCCTGTGGCGCGCGGGCGAGGTCCGGTACGCGGAGGTGTCCCTGCCGGACGCGCACCAGGCGGACGCCGATCGCTTCGGCATCCACCCCGCACTGCTCGACGCGGTTCTCCATCCGCTGGTGCTGCATGCCGCCGACGCGGCGGGGAACACCGCCGCCGAGTCGATCAGACTGCCGTTCGCCTGGGGCGATACGACGCTGTACGCGACCGGTGCCGCCACCGTACGCGTGCGGATCTCCCCCACCGGAGCCGACACGTTCGCGCTCACCGTGGCGGACCCGACCGGCCGGCGCGTAATGTCGGTCGAGTCGCTCGCGCTCCGGCCGGTCGCCCGGGACCGGACGGCCCCGGGCGGTGGCGGCCATGACCTCGACGCCATGTTCGGGGTCGAGTGGGCGGACGTCACCGCACCCGGCTCGGGCGCGGTGCGGATCGCCGAGGCCGTCGAGGGCGAACTGCCCGCCCCGGACGGAGCGGACGCGGTGTGCGTCCACGTCGACCGGCTCCGTACACCCGCGTCCGGTGGAGGCCTGCCCACAGACGGTCGGGAGGTGCCCGCGGCCGCCCGGGAGACGGCGGTGGCGGTGCTGGACCTGGTGCGGCGGTTCCTCGCCGATGAACGGTACGACGGGAAACGGCTGATGGTCGTCACCCGGGGTGCCGTGGCGACCGCCGACCGCGAGGCCCTCGCCTCACCCGTCACCGCCCCCGTGTGGGGACTGGTGCGCGCGGCGCAGTCCGAGCACCCCGGCCGTCTGGTGCTGGTGGATCTGGACGCGCACACCTCCGATGCCGGGGTCGAGCGGCTGCTGCCCATCGTCCTCGCCACGGGCGGACCGCAACTCGCCGTCAGAGCCGACCAGTTGAAGGAGCCCAGGCTGGTCCGGGCGGGCCACGTCGATGACGCGGCGCCCATCGCCGTGGCCCCGGACACCACCGCACTCATCACCGGCGGCACCGGCGGGCTCGGTGCGCTGTTCGCCCGGCATCTGGTGGTGTCGCACGGTGTACGGCGGCTGCTGCTGGTCAGCCGCCGCGGCCCGGACGCACCGGGCGCCGCCGAACTCACCACGCAGCTGAGGGATCTGGGCGCGACCGACGTCGATGTGGCCGCGTGCGATGTCACCGACCGCGCGGCGGTGGCCACGCTGCTGGCCCGCTTCTCCCCGGACCGGCCACTCGGCGCCGTCATACACACCGCCGGTGTCCTGGACGACGTCACCATCGAAAAACTCACACCGGAACGGCTGGACACCGTCCTGCGCCCCAAAGTGGACGCCGCCTGGCACCTGCACGAACTCACCCGCGACCTCAACCCCACCGCCTTCGTCCTCTTCTCCTCCGTCTCCGGCCTCCTCGGCACCGCCGGCCAGGCCAACTACGCCGCCGGCAACACCTTCCTCGACGCCCTCGCCACCCACCGCCACACCCAAGGACTCCCCGCCCTCTCCCTCGCCTGGGGACTGTGGGACGGCACCCATGGCATGGGCGGCTCACTCGGTGAAGCCGACCTTGCCCGCTGGCGCCGTGCGGGTGTCAGAGCGCTCACTCCGGAGCAGGGGCTCGCCCTGTTCGACGCGGCCCTCGTCGGCGGTCCGGCACTGCGCGTCCCCGTCGCCCTCGACCTGCCCGCCCTGCGGGCGCTCACCGATGAGCCACCGGCCCTGCTGCGCGGGCTCGGCGCTCGGTACCGCCCGCGCCGCGCCGCCGCGCGGACCGCCGCACCGGGCGAGCCGGCCTGGGCCCGGCGCACCGCCGCACTCCCCGCTGAGCAGCGGCGGGACGCGGTGCTCGAGCTGGTGCGCGACACGGTGGCGGCCGTACTCGGCCATGCCGACGCCACGGCCCTCGACCCCCGGCGGGCCTTCAAGGAGATCGGGTTCGATTCGCTCGCCGGTGTTGAGCTGCGGAACCGGCTGAACGCCACCACCGGGCTGCGGCTGCTGCCAACGGCGGTCTTCGATCATCCGTCCCCGCAGGCGTTGGCCGAACATCTGCTCTCCAAGGTCTCGGACACCGTTCCCGCCCCTTCCCGGACCATCGTCCCGTCCCGTTCCGTCCCTGCGGACGAGCCGATCGCGATCGTCGGGATGGCGTGCCGCTATCCGGGCGGGGTGGCCTCGCCGGAGGACCTGTGGCGGCTGGTCATGGACGGCACGGACGCGATCAGCGAATTCCCGGTCAACCGGGGCTGGGACCTGGACGCGCTCTACGACCCGGACCCCGAGAAGACCGGCACCTCGTATGTGCGGCACGGTGGATTCCTGCACGACGCCGACCAGTTCGACCGGGAGTTCTTCGGCATCGCGCCGCGTGAGGCGACCGCGATCGACCCACAGCAGCGGCTGCTGCTGGAGACCGCGTGGGAGACCTTCGAAAGCGCCGGACTGGACCCGGACACCCTGCGCGGCTCCCGCACGGGCGTGTTCACCGGCGCCATGTACGACGACTACGCCTCCCGGCTGTCCGCCAGCCCCGAGGAGTACGAGGGCTTTCTGCTCGCGGGCAACCTCTCCAGCGTCGTGTCCGGCCGTCTTTCGTACACCTATGGGTTCGAGGGTCCCGCCATCACCGTGGACACCGCGTGCTCCTCATCCCTGGTCGCCCTGCACCTCGCGGCGAACGCACTGCGCTCCGGCGAATGCGACCTGGCACTCGCGGGCGGCGTCACCGTGATGGCGGGGCCCAGTGTCTTCGTGGAGTTCTCGCGGCAGCGTGGGCTCGCGGCGGACGGCCGGTGCAAGTCGTTCTCCGCGACCGCCGACGGCACCGGCTGGTCCGAAGGCGTCGGACTCCTCCTCGTCGAACGACTCTCCGACGCCCGCGCCAACGGACACCGCATCCTCGCCCTCCTCCGCGGCAGCGCCATCAACCAAGACGGCGCCAGCAACGGCCTCACCGCACCCAACGGCCCCGCCCAAGAACGCGTCATCCACCAAGCACTCACCAACGCAGGACTCCACCCCCACGACATCGACGCCATCGAAGCCCACGGCACCGGCACCCGACTCGGCGACCCCATCGAAGCCAACGCCCTCCACACCACCTACGGCCACAACCGCCAACACCCCCTCCTCCTCGGCTCACTCAAATCCAACATCGGCCACACCCAAGCCGCCGCAGGCGTCGGCGGCATCATCAAAATGATCCAAGCCATCCACCACGGCACCCTCCCAAAAACCCTCCACATCGACCAACCCACCCCCCACGTCGACTGGACATCCGGCGCCATCCAACTCCTCACCGAACACACCCCCTGGCCCGACACCGACCACCCCCGCCGCGCCGCCATCTCATCCTTCGGCATCAGTGGCACCAACGCCCACGTCATCATCGAGCAGGCCGCCCCGGAGGACGCCGCGCCCGCAGCCGCCGAGCGGCCCGAGCCACCGCGGGACCCCGCGCCGTCCGCGGTGCCATGGCTGGTCTCGGGCCGTGGCGAGGCGGCGCTGCGCGCCCAGGCCGCCCGGCTGGCCGACTTCGTCGCCGCCCGCCCCGAGCTGGAGGTCGCGGATATCGGGCTCTCCCTGGCCACCACGCGCGCCCGCCACGACCATGCGGCGGCCGTCGTGGCCGCCGGACGGGACGAATTCCTGGCGGGGCTACAGGCGCTGGGGCGGGGCGAGGAGTCGCCCTCCGTCGTCCACGCGGGCCCGGGGCGGCAGCGCGGCCGGACCGCGTTTCTGCTGACCGGTCAGGGTTCGCAGCGGCTGGGCATGGGCCGTGAGCTGTACGCGTCGTCGCCGGTGTTCGCGGCGGCCCTCGACGAGGTGTGCGCCCATCTGGACACCGCTCTCGACCGTCCGTTGAAGAGTGTGCTGTTCGCCCCGGAGGGGTCCGCCGACTCTGCGCTGCTGGACCAGACGGCGTTCACCCAGGCCGCGCTGTTCGCGCTGGAGACCGCGCTGTTCCGGCTGGCCGAACACCATGGCCTCACCCCGGACTTCCTGCTCGGCCACTCCATCGGCGAGCTCACCGCCGCCCATCTCGCCGGGGTGATCGACCTGCCCGACGCGTGTGTTCTGCTCGCCGCGCGGGGACGGCTGATGCAGTCCGCCCGCGAGGGCGGTGCGATGGCCGCGCTGGAGGCGTCGGAGGACGAGGTGCGCGCCACGCTCGCCGGATACGGCGACGCCGTCGCCATCGCCGGGCTCAACGGCCCTCGTTCCACGGTGATTTCGGGCGACGCATCCGCCGTGGACGAGGTGGCCGCGCACTGGCGGGGCGAGGGCAGGCGGATCAAGCGGCTGCCGGTGAGCCACGCCTTCCACTCGGCCCATATGGACGAGGTGCTCGACGAGTTCCGGGCCGTGGCCGAAGGGGTCACCTTCCGTCCGCCGCGTATCCCGGTGGTGTCCAACGTCACCGGTGAACTGGCCACCGAGGAGCAGCTGACCTCGCCCGGCTACTGGGCCCGGCACATCCGCGAGGCCGTCCGCTTCCTCGACGGGGTGCGGCTGCTGGAGGGACGAGACGTCACCGAGTGGCTGGAGCTGGGCCCCGACGGAGTGCTGACCGCGCTCGTCCAGGACTCGCTGACCCGCGACCCCGGCGCCCTGATCCCGACGCTGCGCAGGGGCCGGCCCGAGGACCGCTCCTTCGCCACCGCCGTCGCCCGGTCGGCGGCCCGGGGCGCGCCGGTGCGCTGGGACGCGGTGTTCCCCGGCGCCCGTACGGTCGAACTGCCCCGATACGCCTTCCAGCGGCAGCGGTACTGGCTCCAGGAGCGGGCCACCGTCGGTGACGCCGCCGGATTCGGCCTTTCCGCCGCCGACCATCCGCTGCTCCCCGCCGCCGTGACCCTCGCCGGCCGCGATGAGCACGTCCTCACCGGGCGGCTGTCGCGTCGCACCCACCCCTGGCTGACCGATCACACGGTCGCGGACACCGCGCTGCTGCCCGGCACCGGACTGCTGGAGCTGGCCCTGCGGGCCGGTGACCAGCTCGGCGCGGGCGGTGTGGACGAACTGACGCTGGCCGCGCCCCTGGTGCTGCCGGAGCGAGTCGGGGTCCGGTTGCAACTGGTCACCGGGGCGGCCGACGACCGGGGCGGGCGCGCCGTACAGATCTTCTCCCGGCCCGACACCGAGGACGCGGACGGCGCGTGGACACTGCACGCCCACGGCAGGCTGTTCGGCGCGGCCGAGGCCGACGCGGCCCCCGGCGCCGAGCTGACGGCCTGGCCACCGCCCGGCGCCACCGAGACCGACCTCACCGGCGCCTACGAACGGCTCGCCGAACGGGGCTACGACTACGGCCCGGCGTTCCGGAACCTGCGCCGGGTGTGGACGGCGGACCGCGAGCTGTACGCGGAGGTCGTGCTCGGCGAGGAGACGCGCTCGGAGGCGGGGCGCTTCACGCTCCACCCGGCCCTGCTCGACGCCGCGCTCCACACGCTGCTGCCCGGGGTCGCCCGGGACGAGGGCATCTCGTGGCTGCCGTTCTCCTGGTCCGGTGTCGGCGTGCGGGCCACCGGCGCCACCGCGCTGCGCGTCCGTCTCGCCTTCACCGGTCCGGACACCGGAGCGGACACCGGAGCCGACGCTCGGACGGTCGCGCTGACCGTGGCCGACGCCACCGGCGCGCCGGTCGCCTCGGTCGAGGCGCTCACCCTGCGGCCGCTGTCCGCCGACGCGCTGCGGGCAGCCGCCGACGCCTCGGGAGACGGTCTGCTGAAGGTCGGCTGGACACCGCTGCCCGAGCCGTCCACCGCCGTGGAACCGGCCGGCTGGGCCGTCCTCCGCGCCGAGGGGACCGGTGTGCTCGGGCTGCCCGAGGACACGGTGCGGTCGTACGCCGACGGGCGAGCCGTCGTCCAGGCGCTGGACGAGGGTGCCGAACCGCCGTCCGTTCTGCTGCTGCCCTGCCGCCCGGACGCGGACACGGCGACGGCGGACGGTGATGTCCCGGACGCGGTCCGGGCTGCCCTGGGCCGTGTGCTGGCGGACGTCCGGACTCTGCTGGCCGACGAACGCCTCGCCGGCACCCGGCTCACGGTGGTGACCTGGGGCGCCGTCGCCACCCGGCCCGGGGAGGAGGTGACGGATCTGGTCCATGCCCCGGTGTGGGGGCTGCTGCGTTCCGCGTGGACCGAGAACCCGGAGCGCGTCCAGCTCATCGACCTCGACCACACCACGCCCGGCGGAACCGCCGCGCAGACCGACCTCCTGGTGCGCGCGGTGCACAGTGGCGAGGCGCAGCTGGCGGTGCGCGGCGACACCCTGCTCGTCCCCCGGCTGGCCCGTACCCGCCCCGCACCGGAGCCCACGCCGCGGCCGACGCCACGGTGGGACCAGGGCACGGTGCTGATCACCGGCGGCACCGGTGCGCTCGCCACCCTCCTGGCCCGGCATCTGGTGGTGTCGCACGGTGTACGGCGGCTGCTGCTGGTGAGCCGCCGCGGCCCGCAGGCGCCCGGAGCGGCCGAACTCCTCGCCGAACTGCGCCGGTTGGGCGCCGAGGACGTCGATGTGGCCGCGTGCGATATGACCGACCGCGCGGCGGTGGCCACGCTGCTGGCCCGCTTCTCCCCGGACCGGCCGCTCGGCGCCGTCATACACACCGCCGGTGTCCTGGACGACGTCACCATCGAAGGACTCACACCGGAACGGCTGGACACCGTCCTGCGCCCCAAAGTGGACGCCGCCTGGCACCTGCACGAACTCACCCGCGACCTCAACCCCACCGCCTTCGTCCTCTTCTCCTCCGTCTCCGGCCTCCTCGGCACCGCCGGCCAGGCCAACTACGCCGCCGGCAACACCTTCCTCGACGCCCTCGCCACCCACCGCCACACCCAAGGACTCCCCGCCCTCTCCCTCGCCTGGGGACTGTGGGAGGAGACCAGCGACTTCACCGGCCATCTGGCCGAGGCCGACCTGCGCCGGCTGGCCCGTTCCGGGCTGCTGCCGCTGGCCACGGCCGACGCCATGGGGCTCTTCGACGCGTCGCCCGCCACCGGCGAGCCGGTGCTCGCGGTCACCCGTCTGGACACCGCCGCGCTCCGGGCGTCCGGCGGGGGTATTCCCCCGCTGCTGCGCGGCCTGGTACGCGCCGTTCCCCGGCGTGCGGCGGCGGCGGACGACGGCCAGGACAGTGGCGGCGGGCTCGTCGAACGGCTCGCCGCGCTGTCCCCGGCCGACCGCGGCCCCGCGCTCACCGATCTCGTCCGCGGACGGGTCGCGGCCGTCCTCGGCCACGCCGACCCGGGGGCCGTCGACCCCGACCGGCCGCTCCAGGAGCTGGGCTTCGACTCGCTGACCGCGGTCGAGCTGCGCAATCAGCTCGGCACGGCCACCGGGTTGCGGCTGCCCACCACGCTGGTCTTCGACCACCCCACGGTGGGCGCGCTCGCGGCGTACCTGCTCGGGCAGCTCGCCGTCGAGGACACCGCCGGGGACACCGGCCCCGCCGGAGCCGTCCTCGCCGAGCTCTCCCGGCTCAGGTCCGCGATCGAGCGGGCCGCGTCGGACGACGCCGGGACGGCCGACCGGATCGCCGCCCAGCTGCGCGAACTGCTCGACGCCGCCGAGCCGGCGGGCGGCCGCACCGGAGCGGGCGGCGAGGACGGCGACGATCTCGAATCCGCCACCGACGAGGAACTCTTCGCCCTCGTCGACGAATTCGACTGAGCGGTCCGGACCGGGGCCATGGCCGCGGCCACGCGCGGTCACCGCCCCGCTTCCGGACATCCGAGCCATCAATCACACCACATCTGGGGAGTTGAGCACCATGGCGGACGAGGGCAAGCTCCGCGACTACCTCAAGAAGGCCATCGCGGACGCCCGTGAAGCGCGCCTGCGGCTGCGCGAGGCCGAGGAGAGACAACGCGAACCGATCGCGATCGTCGGGATGGCGTGCCGCTATCCGGGCGGGGTGGCCTCGCCGGAGGACCTGTGGCGGCTGGTCATGGACGGCACGGACGCCATCGGCCCGTTCCCCGACGACCGGGGCTGGGACCTGGAGGGGCTGTACGACCCGGACCCCGACCGGATCGGCGCCTCCTACGGGCGCGAGGGAGGTTTCCTGTACGACGCCGACGGCTTCGATCCGGAGTTCTTCGGCATCGCGCCGCGTGAGGCGACCGCGATCGACCCGCAGCAGCGGCTGCTGCTGGAGACCGCGTGGGAGACCTTCGAAAGCGCCGGACTGGACCCGGACACCCTGCGCGGCTCCCGCACGGGCGTGTTCACCGGGGTGATGTACAACGACTACGGTTCGCGCCCGCACGTACCGCCGGAGGACTTCGAGGGCTATCTGTTCAGCGGCAGCGCGGGCAGCATCGCCTCGGGCCGCCTCTCTTACACCTATGGGTTCGAGGGTCCCGCCATCACCGTGGACACCGCGTGCTCCTCATCCCTGGTCGCCCTGCACCTCGCGGCGAACGCACTGCGCTCCGGCGAATGCGACCTGGCACTCGCGGGCGGCGTCACCGTGATGTCCACACCCGTCGCGTTCATCGAGTTCTCGCGGCTGCGCGGGCTCGCGGCCGACGGCCGGTGCAAGTCGTTCTCGGCAGCCGCCGACGGCACCGGCTGGTCCGAAGGCGTCGGACTCCTCCTTGTCGAACGACTCTCCGACGCCCGCGCCAACGGACACCGCATCCTCGCCCTCCTCCGCGGCAGCGCCGTCAACCAAGACGGCGCCAGCAACGGCCTCACCGCCCCCAACGGCCCCGCCCAAGAACGCGTCATCCACCAAGCACTCACCAACGCCGGACTCCACCCCCACGACATCGACGCCATCGAAGCCCACGGCACCGGCACCCGACTCGGCGACCCCATCGAAGCCAACGCCCTCCACACCACCTACGGCCACAACCGCCAACACCCCCTCCTCCTCGGCTCGCTCAAATCCAACATCGGCCACACCCAAGCCGCCGCAGGCGTCGGCGGCATCATCAAAATGATCCAAGCCATCCACCACGGCACCCTCCCCAAAACCCTCCACATCGACCAACCCACCCCCCACGTCGACTGGACATCCGGCGCCATCCAACTCCTCACCGAACACACCCCCTGGCCCGACACCGGCCGCCCCCGCCGCGCCGCCGTCTCATCCTTCGGCTTCGGCGGCACCAACGCCCATGTGATCCTGGAGGAGGCGGTCCCGGAACCGGAGCCCGCGTCCGCGGATGACGCCCGGCTCCCTTCGGCTCCATCGGCGAAGGGCCCGGCCACCGTGCCCTGGCTGCTGTCGGCCCGTACCCCCGAGGCCCTCCGCGGCCAGGCGCGCAGACTGCTCGCGCTGGTCGAATCCGAGGACGCCCCCGCCGTCCAGGACGTGGCCTACTCCCTCGCCACCACGCGCACCGGTTTCGTCCACCGGGCGGCGGTGGTCGGCGGCGACGGGGAAAGCCTGATCGCGGGGCTGCGGTCGGTGGCGGAGGGACAGCCGGGGCCAAGCGTGGTGACGGGGGCCAGGTCGGCGGGGCGTACGGCTTTCGTGTTCTCCGGTCAGGGGGCCCAGCGTGCCGGGATGGGACGCGAGCTGTACGCCGCCTACCCGGCGTTCGCCGCGGCCCTCGACGAGGCGTGCCAAGCACTGGACACCCACCTGGAACGCCCCCTGAAAGAAGTGATGTTCGCCGAGGAAGGCTCCCCCGAAGCCGCCCTGCTCCAAGAGACCGGATACACCCAGCCGGCCCTCTTCGCCTTCGAAGTCGCCCTGTACCGGCTACTCGAATCCTGGGGAATCACCCCCGACCTCGTCACCGGACACTCCATCGGCGAACTCACCGCCGCCCACATCACCGGCATCCTCACCCTCCACGACGCCGCCCGCCTCGTCACCACCCGCGCCCACCTCATGCAAACCCTCCCCCACGGCGGAACCATGATCGCCATCCAAGCCACCGAAACCGAACTCACCCCCCTCCTCGAACAACACCCCCACCAAGCCACCATCGCCGCACTCAACACCCCCACCTCCCTCGTCATCTCCGGAGACCACACCACCGTCACCACCATCGCCCACCACTTCACCACCCTGGGACGACGCACCAACCACCTCACCGTCTCCCACGCCTTCCACTCCCCCCACATGGACCCCATCCTCGAAGAACTCCGCACCACCGCCAAAGAACTCACCCACACCCCACCCAACCTCCCAGTCGTATCCACCCTCACCGGACAACTCGCCACCGACCAAGACCTCCGCACCCCCGACTACTGGACCGCACAAGCCCGCCAACCCGTACGCTTCTCCGACGCCATCGCCGAGTTGGAGGCCCAAGGTGTCACCACCTTCGTGGAGCTGGGCCCGGCCGGAGTGTTGAGCGGGCTGGTGCCGCAGGCCGTCGCGCGGCCCGACGCCGTCGTGGCCGTGCCCACCGGGCGCACCGGGCGCCCCGAGGCCGAGGTGCTGACAGGTGCGCTGGGGACCCTGTACACCCGGGGCGTCGCGGTGGACTGGCGGGCGTTCTTCGACGGCTCCGGCGCCCGCACGGTGGCCCTGCCCACCTACGCCTTCCAGCACCGGCGCTACTGGCTGCTGCCCGACCCCGATGACGCCGCGGCTGCCGCGCCGCGAAGGGGCCCGGCCGGGGTGCGGGCCGAGGAGCGGGGCTCCGAGGAGGAGGCCGGGGCTCCGACCCTGGCCGAGCGGCTGGCGGTGCTGTCCGAGCCCGAGCGGGAGCGGTATCTGCTGGACACCGTCACCGCGATGGTGGCCTCGGTCCTGGGACACGCCGACCCTGCCGGGATCACCCCCGACCGGCCCTTCCAGGAGCTGGGCTTCGACTCGCTCACCGGTGTCGAGCTGCGCAACCGGCTGAGCGCCGCGACGGGCGCCGACCTACCGCCC
This sequence comes from Streptomyces sp. NEAU-174, assembly GCF_052665095.1. NCBI lineage: Bacteria > Bacillati > Actinomycetota > Actinomycetes > Kitasatosporales > Streptomycetaceae > Streptomyces > Streptomyces sp. NEAU-174. The sequence goes on from NZ_JBQTCE010000004.1 coordinate 514,470, forward strand.
ACCCTGGTCTTCGACTATCCGAACCCGGCCGCGCTCACCGCGTACCTGCTGGTGGAAACCGCCCCTCGGCCGGTGGATCCGGTCCGTGCCGTCCATGACGTGCTGGACCGGTTCGAGGGGACGCTGGCGGAGCTTCCGCCGGACGAGGAGGCCCGCTCCGGGATCTCCGTACGGCTGCGGGCGCTCCTGGCGGAGCTGTCCGGGCCGCAGAGCGCCCCCGCGACGGTCGAGGCGCTGCCGACGCCCCTCACGGCCGCCTCGACGGACGAGATCTTCGACTTCATCGACACCCAGCTCGGCCGCGCGGCCGGCTGAACCGCCGCCACCCCGCCCCCCACCGCGTTCCCGGCAATGTGCTCGCCGCACGGAGGAGAGACTGATTCCGCGTGTCCGCTGACAAGTCCAACGAGCAGAACCAGGCCGAATCCAGAGAACAGAAGCTGGTCGACTATCTGAAGTGGGTGACCACCGACCTCCAGAAGGCGCGTGAGCGGATCGCCGAGCTGGAGGGCGCCAGTGCGGAGCCCATCGCGATCGTGGGCATGGCGTGCCGTTTCCCGGGCGGGGTCGCCTCGCCGGATGAGCTGTGGCGGCTGGTCGCCGACGGCAGGGACGCGATCAGCCCGTTCCCCACCGACCGCGGCTGGGATCTGGACGCGCTCTACAGCCCCGACCCGGAGCGCCCCGGCACCTCGTACACCCGCGAGGCCGGATTCCTCGACGGGGCGGCGCTGTTCGACGCCGATTTCTTCGGTGTCTCGCCCCGTGAGGCGCTGGCGATGGATCCGCAGCAGCGGCTGCTGCTGGAGACCGCGTGGGAGGCGTTCGAGCACGCCGGGATCGACCCGGCCACGCTCAAGGGGTCACGGACCGGTGTCTTCGCCGGTGTGATCGAACAGAGCTATCTCGGGCTCGAGGGACCCGAGGAGTTCGAGGGCTATCTGCTGACCGGGAAGCTCAGCAGTGTCGCCAGTGGCCGTGTCGCCTACGCCTTCGGGCTGGAGGGCCCCGCGCTGTCCGTGGACACGGCGTGCTCGTCCTCGCTGGTCGCCCTGCATCTGGCGATGCGGTCGCTGCGGACCGGAGAGTCGACGCTCGCCCTGGCCGGAGGCGTCACCGTGACCGCCACCCCCGGTGGCTTCGTCGACTTCTCTCGGCAGAAGGGGTTGGCTCCCGACGGCCGGATCAAGTCGTTCGCGGCGGCGGCCGACGGCACCTCGTGGTCGGAGGGTGTCGGGCTGCTCGTGGTCGAGCGGCTCTCGGACGCCCGGCGGAACGGGCATCGGGTGCTGGCCGTGGTGCGCGGCAGCGCGGTGAACCAGGACGGTGCGAGCAACGGCCTCACCGCGCCGAACGGCCCCTCCCAGGAACGGGTGATCCGCCAGGCACTGGCCGACGCCGGGCTCCACGCCACCGAGGTGGACGCGGTGGAAGCACACGGCACCGGAACCCGGCTCGGCGACCCCATCGAGGCGCGCGCACTGCTGGCGACATATGGCCAGGGCCGGAAGCGGCCACTGCTGCTCGGCTCGCTCAAGTCCAACATCGGGCACACCGTGGCCGCCGCCGGGGTGGGTGGCGTCATCAAGATGGTGCAGGCGATGCGGCACGGTGTGCTGCCCAAGACCCTGCACGTGGACGAGCCGACACCCATGGTCGACTGGTCTGCCGGGGCGGTGGAACTCCTCACCGAGCCGACCGACTGGCCGGAGGCCGGCCGCCCCCGGCGCGCCGCCGTCTCCGCGTTCGGGGTGAGCGGCACCAACGCCCATGTGATCCTGGAGCAGTACACCGAGGCGGAGGAGGACGTCCCGGGCGGGGAACCCATCCGGACCGGAGCGACGCCCACGCTGCCCTGGTTGGTGTCGGCGCGCGATGAGGAGGGGCTGCGGGCCCAGGCCGGGCGGCTGGCCGCGTACGCCATCGCCCACCCGGAGGCGAATGCCGCCGATATCGGCTGGTCCCTGGCCACCACCCGCACCGCACACGACCATCTCGCGGCCGTGGTCGGTGCCGACCGGGAAGATCTGATCGCGGGGCTGCGGTCGGTGGCGGAGGGACAGCCGGACCCGAACGTGGTGACCGGAACCAGATCGACGGGACGAACAGCGTTCCTGTTCTCCGGTCAGGGCGCCCAGCGTGCCGGGATGGGACGGGAACTGTACGCCGCCTACCCGGCGTTCGCCGCGGCCCTCGACAAGGCGTGCCAAGCACTGGACACCCACCTGGAACGCCCCCTGAAAGACATCATGTTCGCCGAGGAAGGCACCCCCGAAGCCACCCTGCTCCAAGAGACCGGATACACCCAGCCAGCCCTCTTCGCCTTCGAAGTCGCCCTGTACCGGCTACTCGAATCCTGGGGAATCACCCCCGACCTCGTCACCGGACACTCCATCGGCGAACTCACCGCCGCCCACATCACCGGCATCCTCACCCTCCACGACGCCGCCCGCCTCGTCACCACCCGCGCCCACCTCATGCAAACCCTCCCCCACGGCGGAACCATGATCGCCATCCAAGCCACCGAAACCGAACTCACACCCCTCCTCGAACAACACCCCCACCAAGCCACCATCGCCGCACTCAACACCCCCACCTCCCTCGTCATCTCCGGAGACCACACCACCGCCACCACCATCGCCCACCACTTCACCACCCTCGGACGACGCACCAACCACCTCACCGTCTCCCACGCCTTCCACTCCCCCCACATGGACCCCATCCTCGAAGAACTCCGCACCACCGCCAAAGAACTCACCCACACCCCACCCACCCTCCCAGTCGTATCCACCCTCACCGGACAACTCGCCACCGACCAAGACCTCCGCACCCCCGACTACTGGACCGCACAAGCCCGCCAACCCGTACGCTTCTCCGACGCCATCACCACCCTCCACCAGCACGGAGCCACGACCTTCCTCGAAATCGGCCCCAGCGGTGCGCTCACCGCCCTCGCCCAGGACGTCCTCGCCGACCTGTCCGGGACCACTACCGCCATCGCGCTGCTGCGGCGCGACCAGGCCGAGACGCGGAGCCTGGTCGGTGGTCTCGCCCGGCTGCACGGCACGCGAACACGTCCCGACTGGCGGGCGTTCTTCGACGGCACCGGGGCCCGCACGGTGGACCTGCCCACCTACGCCTTCCAGCACCGGCGCTACTGGGTGGACGCGGCCACACCGCACACCGACGCCGCCGGGCTCGGCCTCCAGCCCGCCGAACACCCGCTGCTGGGAGCGGCGTTGCTGCTCGACGACACCGACGAGGCCGTGTTCACCGGCCGGCTGTCGTCGCACACCCACCCCTGGCTCGCGGACCATACGGTGGCGGACACCGCCGTCCTGCCGAGTGCCGCACTGGTCGAGCTGGCCATGCGGGCGGGTGACGAGGTCGGCTGCCCCGTGCTGGAGGAGCTCACACCGGACGCGCCCCTGGCCCTGCCGTCCGGCGGCGCGGTCCGGCTGCGGGTGAGGATCGGGGCGCCCGACGGATCCGGGCGGCGGGCGATCACCATCCACTCCCGGCCGGAGGACGGCGGCGTCTCCTGGCTGCGGCACGCGCACGGCAGTGTGGGCCCCGGCGCTCCGGCCGCCCCGCCGACCGCGCCGTGGGCGGTGCCCGAGGACGCGGAACCGGTCCCGGTGGACGGCTTCTACGAGCGGCCCGACGGGACGGGCACGGCCTACGGGACGGCCTGCCAGGGGCTCACCGGGGTATGGCGGCGCGGCGAAGAGCTGTTCGCGGAGCTCCGGCTGCCCGCCGAGGTGGCGGATCGAGGAGCCGGCTTCGGCCTGCATCCCATCCTGCTGGACGCGGCGCTGCACCCACTGTCGCTCACCGGCGCGTCCGCCGCGTGGGCCGATCGGTGGCGGGGCGTGCGGCTGTACGCCACCGGCGCCACCACGCTTCGGGCGCGCCTGTCCCCGGTCACGGTGGCCACGGCGGACGAGGCACCGGGGGCGGGTGGCGGTACGTACACCCTGCGCCTCACCGATCCGTCCGGTCAGCTCGTCGCCGAGGCGGCGGCCGTGACGGTGCGTCCGCTCCCCGTCGCCGAGCTCACCGTCTCGAAGACCCGTCCGCACGACGCGCTCTTCCGTCTCGACTGGATCGCGCGGCCCCTCGCACCGGCCGAAGCGGGCCCCGCCGCCCGCTGGGGCGTGCTCGGTGGAGCGGACCCCGCCCCGGGGGCCGTGGTCTTCCCGGATGTGGCCGCGGCGGCCGCGGCGGTGGCCTCCGGTGCCCCCGTCGACGCCGTCCGCGTCACCCTCGGCACCCGGGACGGCGGCGCCGCCGACGACTGGGGCCGCACCACCGTCGGGCGCGCGTTGAGCCTGGTGCGGGAGTGGCTGGCGGACGAACGGCTGGCGGAGGTCCGGCTGGTGGTGGTGACCGCGGGCGCGGTGGCCACGGCCCCCGGCGAGGACGTCACCGACCTGGGCGCCGCCGCAGCCTGGGGGCTGCTGCGCTCGGCCCAGTCGGAGAACCCCGACCGCATCGTCCTCCTCGACGCCCCACCGGCGTCGCTCACCGACACCGCGCTGTCCGCCGTCGTGTCCTCGGGCGAGCCGCAGGCCGCGCTGCGGCGGGACACGATGCTGGTGCCCCGGCTGGCCCGAGTGGCCCATGACCACCGCACCGCCCCGCCGGTGTGGGACGGCGCGGGTACGGTCCTGATCACCGGTGGCACCGGCTCGCTGGGCGGGCTGTTCGCCCGCCACCTGGTGGCCGAGCACGGGGTGCGCCATCTGCTGCTGGTCAGCCGACGCGGTGAACGGGCCGAGGGGGCCGCCGAGTTGGTGGCGGAGCTGACCGGACTCGGTGCCGAGGTCGCGGTCGAGGCATGCGATGTCTCCGACCGGGACGCGCTCGCCGCGGTGCTCGCCCGTGTCCCGGCGGCACATCCGCTCACCGGGGTCGTCCACACCGCCGGTGTCCTGGACGACGGGCTCGTCGCGTCCCAGACCGCCGAGCGGCTGGACGGTGTGGTGCGGCCGAAGGCCGACGCGGCCTGGCATCTGCATGAGCTCACCCGGGAGCTGGACCTCACCGCCTTCGTCCTGTTCTCGTCCGTGGCCAGCGCGGTCGGCGGGCCCGGTCAGTCCACGTACGCCGCCGCCAACGCCTTCCTCGACGCACTCGCCCAGCACCGCGCCGCCCGGGGGCTGCCCGCCACCTCCCTCGCCTGGGGTCTGTGGGCGCAGGCCACCGGCCTCACCGGAGGGCTGACCGAGACCGACCTCAGGCGTATCGCCCGCAGCGGCCTCCGCCCGGTCCCGGCCGAGCGGGGGCCCGCCCTGCTCGACCTCGCGCTGCGCCTCGGCCTTCCGTACGCCGTCGCCACCCCGTTGGACCTCGGGACGCTCCGCGACCAGCCACCGGTCCCGGCGCTGTTCCGCTCTCTGGTGCCGGTCCCGGCGCGCGCGGTCGCCCGTGCCGCGGCCGATGAGTGCACGGCGCTGTCCGACCGGCTGGCCGGACTGTCCGCGGCACGCCGGCGCGAGGTGATCCTGGAGTCGCTGCTGAAGGAGGTGTCCGGGGCCCTCGGCCACGGCGGAGCCACGGCCATCGACACCGAACGCCCCTTCCCCCAGCTGGGTTTCGACTCCCTGACGTCCGTGGAACTCCGCAACCGGCTCGCCGCGCTCACCGGTCTGCGGCTGCCGGCCACCGTGGTCTTCGACCATCCCACCCCGGACGCCCTGGCCGGGTATCTGGAGGCGGAGATGCTCGCGGCGGACGGCGGGACCGGCGGCCGGGACGGCGCCGCCCCGGACGCCGTCGACTTCGCGGCGGACATCCGGCTCGGCGCGGACATCCGGCCCGCGTCCGAGGTCGTACGCGGCTGCGCGGACCCGCGGGAGATCCTGCTGACGGGCGCGAGCGGCTTTCTCGGCGCGTTCCTGCTGCGGGACCTCATGCGCACCACCCGGGCCAGGATCCACTGCCTGGTGCGCGGCGCGGACGAGGCCGCGGCGTACCGGCGGCTGCGCGAGAGCCTCACGTGGTACCGGGTCTGGGACGCCATCGACCCCGACCGGCTGGTGGTGGTCGTCGGCGACCTCGCCGAGGAGGGGCTCGGCCTTCCGCCGGAGGTCTTCGACTCCCTGGCCCGTACGGTCGACGTCGTCTACCACGCGGGGGCCACGGTGCACTGGCTGCATCCGTATCCGGCGCTGCGGGCGGCCAACGTCCGCGGCACCGAGGAGATCCTCCGGCTGGCGGCCCGCCACCGTACGGTGCCCGTGCACCACGTCTCGACCGTCGGTGTGTTCAACGGCCCGGTCACCGAGGGCGTACCGCTGAAGGTGACCGACCCGACCGGCCCCGCGGAGACGCTGCCCAGCGGCTATCTTCAGAGCAAGTGGGTCGCCGAGCAGCTGATCGGCCTCGCCCGCGACCGGGGTCTGCCGGTCTCGGTCTACCGGGTCGATGTGATCTCGGGCGACCAGCGCAACGGCGCCTGCCAGACCCGCGACTTCGTATGGCTCAGCCTCAAGGGGCTGCTCCAGGCGGGGAGCGTCCCGGCCGATGCCGGGGGCCGCTTCCATCTGCTGCCGGTCGACTACGTCAGCGCGGCGATCCTCGGCATCTCCATGCGACCGGAGACCTCCGGGGGGACGTTCCACCTGTTCAACCGCAGCTCCTTGAGCCTCGCCGACTGCGTGTCCCAGCTGCGCCGCCTTGGCTACCGGCTGGACGAGACGGACTGGGAGCGGTGGAGCGCCGCGGTGCGGGCCGACCGGGAGAACGCGCTGCTGCCGCTGTTGCACGCGTTCGAGATGATGGCCTCCGACACCGACTCCTTCTATCCGCCCTTCGACACCACCGAGACGGAGGCGGCGCTGGAGGGCACCGGGATCAGCTGCCCGCCGCTGACCGAGGAGCTCTTCGCCACCTACGTGGAGTTCTTCGTGCGGGAGGGCCATTTCCCGGCCGCCGTCTGACGTCACCGCCCTGAGCAGGCCGCCGTCCGTCTCCGAGTGGGGGCGGACGGCGGTCGTGTGCGGCCGTCATGCCGTCGTGGGCTGGGGTGGCGGGGACCAGCGGCCCCGCCTGCGGCGGGCTCGGTCCGGAGACCGGTCGCAGCCGCCGGGTGAGGACAGGGCCTTGCATGATCATGCGTAACCCTGCATACTCCTGCTGTGTCCAAAGTTCTCACCTCCCTCCCTGTCGGCGAACGCGTCGGGATCGCCTTCTCAGGCGGCCTCGACACCTCGGTAGCGGTCGCGTGGATGCGCGACAAGGGCGCGGTGCCCTGCACCTACACCGCCGACATCGGCCAGTACGACGAGCCCGACATCGCCTCGGTCCCCGGGCGCGCCACGACGTACGGCGCGGAGGTCGCCCGGCTGGTGGACTGCCGGGAGGCCCTGGTGGAGGAGGGGCTCGCGGCCCTCGCCTGCGGGGCGTTCCACATCCGCTCCGGCGGCCGCAGCTACTTCAACACCACTCCGCTCGGGCGGGCGGTCACCGGCACCCTGCTGGTGCGCGCCATGCTCGAGGACAATGTGCAGATCTGGGGCGACGGCTCCACCTTCAAGGGCAATGACATCGAGCGGTTCTACCGCTACGGCCTGCTGGCCAACCCCTCCCTGCGGATCTACAAGCCGTGGCTGGACGCCGACTTCGTGAGCGAGCTCGGCGGCCGCAAGGAGATGTCGGAGTGGCTGCTCGCCCATGACCTGCCCTACCGGGACAGCGCGGAGAAGGCGTACTCCACCGACGCCAACATCTGGGGCGCCACCCACGAGGCCAAGTCGCTCGAGCACCTCGACACCGGTATCGAGATCGTCCAGCCGATCATGGGCGTGCGGTTCTGGGACCCGTCGGTCGAGATAGCGGCCGAGGACGTCACGATCGGCTTCGAGCAGGGCCGGCCGGTGACGATCAACGGCAAGGAGTTCGCCTCCGCCGTCGATCTGGTGCTGGAGGCCAACGCCATCGGCGGACGCCACGGGCTGGGCATGTCCGACCAGATCGAGAACCGCGTCATCGAGGCCAAGAGCCGGGGCATCTACGAGGCACCGGGCATGGCGCTGTTGCACGCGGCCTACGAGCGGCTGGTCAACGCGATCCACAACGAGGACACCGTCGCCACCTACCACACCGAGGGGCGCCGCCTCGGCCGGCTGATGTACGAGGGCCGCTGGCTGGACCCGCAGGCGCTGATGGTGCGCGAGTCGCTCCAGCGCTGGGTCGGCGCGGCGATCACCGGCGAGGTGACCCTGCGGCTGCGGCGCGGTGAGGACTACTCCATCCTGGACACCTCAGGACCGGCGTTCAGCTACCACCCGGACAAGCTCTCCATGGAGCGGACCGAGGACTCCGCCTTCGGTCCCGTGGACCGGATCGGCCAGCTGACCATGCGCAACCTCGACATCGCCGACTCGCGCGCCAAGCTGGAGCAGTACGCCGGTCTCGGCATGGTCGGCAGCTCGCATCCGGCGCTGATCGGTGCCGCGCAGGCGGCCTCCACCGGGCTGATCGGCGCGATGCCGCAGGGCGCCTCCGAGGCGATCGCCTCGGACGGGCATGTGTCCGGACAGGACAAGCTGCTCGACCGCGCCGCGATGGAGTTCGGCGCCGACTGACCTCCCCGCTTCCTCTGGTCCGCCGCCCACCCGCGCCCGAGCGCGGGTGGGCGGCGGCGTGTTCCGGCCGGGCCGGGTCAGCGCACGGGCCGCTGCGCCGCGCCGCCGCCCAGACCGTCGACGTACGAGGCGATCCAGGCCAGCGGGGCGTTCCAGTTGATGGTGATCTCGTTGGTGGAGAACGCCATCAGGCTGTCGGTGTAGCACATCGCCGGGGCGCAGCCCTTCAGCTTCTTCTTGGCCACCGGGTCCTGGAGCCCGGAGTTCGGGCCGCCCGCCAGCGAGCCGGGTGCCGGATGCGGCAGCCGGTGGTCGCGCTGGTGGGCCCAGAAGCGGTGGTGCTGGTTGTGCGAGTCCCGCTCGCCGTGGCCGGTGACATAGGACTGGTTGAGCGGATTGCCGCCCAGCAGATAGTCCATGCCGCGGAGCACCGCGTCGAGATAGCGGTCCTTGCCCGTCAGGTCGTGCGCGGTGGCGAGCACGACCATGTTGTTGAGCACCTGGCTGTTGGAGCCCCACTCGTACGTGCCGTCCTTCGGCGCGTACGGCACGCCGTAGGCCGACTTCGCGGAGTCGGCGGCGTAGCGGTCTGCGGCCTTCGTCACCATCGCGCGCACCTCGGCGCGCTGCCGCTCGGTGAGCTTGTTGGGGACGGTGGCCAGGTCCAGCGCGCCGAGGCCCGCGGTCGAGGCCCACGACATGCCGCCGCCGCGCGGGAAGAGCGCGCCCACGTCGCGGTGGAGCGGCGAGTCGAGCACCGCCTTGGCGTAGCCGTGGTCGCCGGTGGTGATGAACAGCTCGGCCGCGGCCCAGTAGAACTCGTCGCCGACGTGGCGGTCGCCGTAGGCACCGCCACCCGTGGAGTCGTTGTCGCCGGCGTAGATCTTCGGATGTGCCTTGGCCGCGTCCCACGCGGCCCGGGCCGCGTGCAGACAGCGGGCGGCGAACTCCGGGTCGTAGGACTTGAACAGCCGGGCGCTCTGCGCGGCGGACGCCGCCAGGTTGAGCGTGGCCGCAGTGGACGGCTTGTGCAGCTCGCGCTGTTGCCGGTCCTGGTCCGGCCGGGTCGGGAACCCGGTCCACTGCTTGTCGTGCACCTTGTGGAACGCCATACCGGCGAGCGGCTTGCCCTTCGGCACCTGCATGCGCAGCAGGAAGTCCATCTCCCAGCGGGCCTCGTCCAGGATGTCCGGGACGCCGTTGCCACGCTCGGGCACCCGGAGCCTGCCGTCGCCCAGCGACGCGGCGTCGGCGCCCTTGGCGGTGCGGGTGCGCTCGTAGGCGGACATCAGCTGGGCCACCGAGATACCGCCGTTGACGACGTACTTGCCCTGGTCACCGGCGTCGTACCAGCCCCCGGCGACATTCCGGCGGTAGTCGCACACGCCCTTGACGCACGGGACGTCGGTGTCGCCCCGGTGCGGGGCCGCCTTGTCGTGGCCCGCGGGACGGGCGTACTTGGAGCCCACGAGGTCCGCGTCGATCTTGATGCCGCTGCGGTTGTGGTAGAAGTACGCGAGCGCGTCGCTCCGCAGCGAGTCGTAGAGGTGATCACCGATGGCGAACGGCTCGCTCTTCTTCCCGTCGATGGTGACGGTGTACCCCTCGCCCGCGTCCATGATCCTGCCGAAGTCGAAGATCTGGACATTCTGCCGGGAGCTGGGGTCGACGCCCGCGGGGGTGGTGGTGCCGCGCGCCCGCTCGGTGCCGTCGGCGGCCCGGAGCGTCCAGGTCAGCGGCTTGGTGGCGGGGGTGACCACGGTGCCCTTCTTGGGGCCGTGGGTCAGATAGCCGACCTGGTTCACCCGCACCGGGGAGCCGGTGTCGGCCTTGGGAGCGCCCGTCCCGGCGGTGTGCCGCGCGTGGTGGTCGGCGGCGCTCGCCGCGGGCGCGGCCAGGGCGCCGAGGGTCAGTCCGGCCGCGACCGCCGCGCCCACCATGCGCCGGCGGCGGCGGTCGGTCCGATCAGGGGTGATCCGTACGCGAGGAGCGGTAGCAGACAAGACTCAGCACTTCCGGGGTTCGGCGTCCATTCCGTCCCTCAGAGGCTAGGAAGAGGCCCTGGCCTGGAGCTTCGTACGCTTAGCCGAAATCCGGATACACCAGGTGACCGAGGCCCGCCTCCTTCGATCGAGGTATCGCGGGAGGTGAGCCGTGGTGGCGGGGGGCTACCAGCGGGCGAGATCCGCCTGGAAGGACGGGTCGAAGCGCCGCATGTACCCGGTGTCATCGCGGTTGCGCAGTCCGCACCGGACGTACTGCTCGTGCAGGCGCGCCAGGGCGTCGGGGTCCAGCTCCACACCGAGGCCGGGGGCGCCCGGCACGGGCACCGCGCCGTCCACGAAGGTCAGCGCGCCGTCCACGATCACGTCCTCGGTCTTCCACGGCCAGTGGGTGTCGCAGGCGTAGGTGAGGTTCGGGGTGGCCGCGGCGAGGTGGGTCATCGCGGCCAGGCTGATGCCCAGGTGTGAGTTGGAGTGCATGGACAGGCCCATGCCGAAGGTGTCGCAGATGCCGGAGAGCAGCTTGGAGCGGCGCAGCCCGCCCCAGTAGTGGTGATCGGAGAGGACGACCTGGACGGCGTCGGCGGCCACCGCCGGGGCCAGCTCGTCGAAGGCGACCACGCACATGTTGGTGGCCAGCGGCATGGGGACCTCGCGGGCGACCGCGGCCATGCCGTCGATCCCGGGGGTGGGGTCCTCCAGATACTCCAGCACGCCCTCGAGCGCGCGCCCGACCTTCACCGAGGTCTCCGTCGTCCAGACCGCATTGGGGTCCAGCCGCAGCGGATGATCGGGGAAGGCGCGGCGCAGCGCCCGGATCGCCTCGATCTCCTCCTCGGGGGGCCGGACGCCGCCCTTCAGCTTGATCGCCGTGAAGCCGTAGTCGTCCACCATCCGGCGGGCCTGCGCCACGATGGCGTCGGGGTCGAGGGCCTCGCCCCACTCGTCCGGCTCCTGGCCCGGGTGGGCGGCCCACTTGTAGAAGAGGTACGCGCTGAACGGGACGGCGGACCGCACGGCGCCGCCGAGCAGGTCGCTGACCGGGCGGCCGATGGCCTTGCCCTGGATGTCCAGGAGCGCCACCTCGAACGGGGAGACGACGCGGTCGACGGTGCTGCTGGTGGTGATCATGCCGGTGAGCCCGGAGCCGCCGGAGCCGCCCACGCGGTCGATGACCCGCTGGACGCGCTGGTGCAGCTCCTCGGTGGCGAAGGCGTCCAGCCCGACGATCTCGTGTCCGACGGCCGCCAGGCGCTCCAGGTGGAGCTCGTCCGCGTAGGTCTCGCCGAGCCCGGTCAGGCCCGCGTCGGTGTGGATCTGCACGATCGAGCGGAGCGCGAAGGGCTCGTGGACGCCGACGGAGTTGAGCAGGGCCGGGTCGCGGAAGGCGACGGGGGTGATGGTGACATCCGTGATGCGCAGGGGTGCTCCGTCAGACATCGACGTCCATTCAGATGGTGGAACAGATGGCGGATGTATGAACCCTATCAAGGGTAGGGTCTGCACCCCACTGCCAGTGGGTTCAAGTGCGTGAACGAAGCGAGGAGTTCCTGCTGGGCATCGCGGAGGCGGGGTTCTTCCCCGGTGTGATGGACTACCTCACCACCTGGCTGCCGGACTCCGCGCGCGGCCGGGCCGGCGCCATCTTCCTCGGCGGCTCGGGTCGGGCTGCTCACGGCCATCCCGTGGATCTGCGCGGTCATCGCGATGTACACGATGAGCCGCTATACCGACCGGGTTCCGGACCGGCGGCCCTACCTCGCCATCGTGCTGGTGCTCTCCGCCATCGGCACCTTCCTCGCCACCCTGGGCTCCCCGTGGTTCGGGCTCGCGGCCGTCACCCTGGCCGCCGTCGGCAGCAAGTGCGCCGCCAACCTCTTCTGGCCGCTGGCCAAGTCCACGCTCGACCTCAAGGTCACGGCCGCGGGGCTGGCCGTCGTCAACTCCCTGGGCAACCTGGGCGGCTTCGTCTCCCCCACCCTCTTCGGCTATCTGGAGGAGACGACGGGCAGCACCAACGGCGGCCTCTACGCGCTCTCCGCGGCCTCGCTGCTCGCCACCGCCGGTGTCTACTTCATCCGCCGCGCCGGCAGCGGCCGTGGCGGGGCCGAGGCCGCAGCGCCCGCCGCCGTCCGGACCGCCTCCGGGTGACCATGGCGCGGCCCCGCCCGGAGCCGTGTGGTGCCGGGCGGGGCCGTGTGGTTACGGGGTCGCGGCGGGGCCCGTCATCGTCGGACGACCGTCGCGTCGGTGGCGCCGTCGCGGTCAGCGAAGCCCGGACGCGGGCGTGGGCACGGCCCGCGTGACCTGGATCTTCTCCCGGAACAGCAGTTCCTCGACCCGAGGGCCGATCTCCTGCTGCCACCGCTCGCTCTGGTAGACGGCCTCGTAGAGCCGCACCCGCTCCGCCTCGTCGGCGAAGCGCCGCAGCCACACATAGCCGTCGGGGTCCTCCTCGTCGATGAACGAGGCGATGACGTTCATCCCCTGCGCCGTCTGGAAGGGAATGATCACCTCCTCCATGAAGCTGACCCATTCCTCCCGGCGGCCGGGCCTGGTCTGGTAGCGGCGGATCTCGTAGAACATGCGCGTCTCCTGGGGCTGGTGTGAGCGTCGTGCGAAGTGGTCTCGGGTGTCGGCCGGGGAACGGTCAGGCGCCGGTGCGGAGCACCAGCTTGCCGCGGGTGTGGCCGTCCTCCCCCTGGCGGTGGGCGCGGGCGGCCTCCTCCAGCGGAAAGACGTCCGCCACCTCGACCTCCACCGCACCCTGGTCGATCAGTCCGGCGATGGTGGTCAGGGCGGCGCCGTCCGGCTCGACGAGGAAGGGGCTGGTGCGCACACCGCGGGCGTCCGCGGCCTCCCGCAGCTCGGGGCTGACGCCACCGGGGACGGCCACCAGCAGTCCGCCCTTCTTCAGCACCTCCAGGGAACGGGTACTGGTCGCGTCGTGCCCCTCTCCCAGCAGGTCGATCACCACATCGACGTCCTCGACCGCGTCCTCGAAGCGCTGCTCGGTGTAGTCGATCAGCTCCGCCGCGCCGAGCCCGCCGAGCCACTCGTGGCGGCTCTTCCGGGCGGTCCCCACGACCGTCGCCCCCAGGTGCCGTGCGAACTGGACGGCGAAGTGGCCGACGCCACCGGCGGCGGCGTGCACCAGAACCCGCTGCCCGGCCTCCACCTTGACCGTGTCCACCAGGATCTGCCAGGCCGTCAGCGCCGCGAGCGGCACGGCGGCCGCCGCCTCGTGGCTCAACGTGGCGGGCTTGCGGGCGAACTGGCGGGAGGGGGCCGTCACGAACTCTGCGTAGCCGCCCGCCTGACGGGGGAACCACGGCATTCCGTACACCTCGTCGCCCGGGGCCAGGGTGGTCACCCCGAACCCGGCTTCCTCGACCACACCGGAGACGTCCCAGCCCAGGGTGAACGGCGGCTCGCCCAGCACGCCCGCCATACCGCCGCCCTGACGGGTCTTCCAGTCGACCGGGTTGACGCCGGCGGCGTGCACCCGCACCAGCACCTCGGTGGGCAGCGGTTCCGGCCGCGCGACCTCCGCGACGCGCAGCACCTCCGGGCCGCCGGTCGCGTCCTGTACCACCGCACGCATCATGGACCTGGACACGTGTTGCCTCCTGAGCTCATCCGTATCTCTCGCGCCCGCTCTCCGAACGCGCTCGCACGCTAACCTCAGGGACCTGGTTACCCACAAGGGACACTGCTACCTTTTGGATAGTACGACGTAGCCCGGAAGGTTTCCGCCATGAGTACGCGATGCCACACGGGCCAGCATGCCCATCATGATGTGTACGAGGCCCAGTGCCCGTGCCGCGCCATGCTGGATCTGCTGGCGAACAAATGGTCGGCGCTGGCCATCGGAGCCCTGGAGGACGGCCCCTTGCGATTCGGCGCGCTACAGCGCCGGCTTCAGGGGATCAGCCCCAAGGTGCTCACCCAGACACTGCGGCGCCTCGAGGACGCCGGGCTGGTGGAGCGGACCGTCTACCCGGCCGTTCCGCTCCATGTGGAGTACGAGCTCTCCTCCCTGGGCCACAGCGCGTCCGTCCCGCTCAGGAATCTGCGTCTGTGGGTGGAGGACAATCTGGATCTCACCGCCTCGGCCGCGAAGCCGATGTGACGGCGCCGGTTCCCCTGCCGGTCGCCGCCCGGCCCCCCCTCAGCACCCTTCTCGCGGAGCGAGCGGGCGCCCTGGTCCGGGCTCTTGTCAGGCGGTGGGGGCGGTGCGGATGGCGGCGATGTCGAACTGGAGGCGGACCTTCTCACTCACCAGGGCGCCGCCCTCGGCCAGCCTGGCGTTGTAGGTCAGCCCCCATTCGGAGCGGTTGATGGTGGTCGTGCCGTCGAAGCCCGCCCGCTGGTAGCCGAAGGGATCCGTGACATGTCCGATATAGGTGAGCTCCAGGACGACGGGGCGGGTGATGTCTCTGATCGTGAGCTCCCCGGCCATGCGGTAGACGTCCGGGCCCGAGACCTCCACGGCGGTGCTGATGAACCGGATGTGCGGAAAGGTTCTGGCGTCCAGGAAGTCCCGGCCCATCAAGTGGTCGTCGCGCTGCTCGACACCGGTCTGGACACTGGCGGTGGACAGCAGGACCTCGGCCCGGGAACGGCGCGGGTCACGGCCGTCGAAGTAGAGTCGGCTCTCGAACTCCGTGAAGGCGCCACGCACCGTGCTCACCATGGCGTGCCGGACGGAGAAACCGATCCGGCTGTGCGCCGGGTCGACGATCCACTCTCCGGTGAGAGCCGCGAGGCCGGGGTCCGGCAGAGCGACGGCGCTGGACGTCGCCCGAGTAGTGGGGGCCTCCGGTGCGGCGCTGGCGATCGCGCGGCGGGAGGTACTGCGGCTGAACAGGTTCATGCCACCCGTTGTTATTTCAACTTACGGGATGACGCAACCCTTGATCAAGAGCAGATACTCAAGGATCTTGAGTAAGTGTCTGCGATGCACCCCCCGAGGAGAAGCCCCCGTTGACGACCGACAGTTACTACGAGCCGATCGACGAGTACCGCTACAAGCCCACCTCCCACGTCAGTGGCGCCTGGAGCACCGACGAACAGCACTTCAGCCCGCTCGGTGGGCTCATCGTCCACGCCATCGACCGCCACCTCGCCACCCGGCCGCACACCGGGCTGCTGCTCAGCCGGATCAGCTTCGACATCCTCGGGCGCCTCGCCCTCGACGAGTGCGAGATCCGGGTGGAGACCATCCGGCCCGGCCGCACCATCGAACTCCTCGAGGCCGTGGTGCTCATCGCCGACCGTCCCGTGGTCCGGGCGCGCGCCTGGCTCCTGGCCACCGTGGACACCGCCGCCGTGGCCGGTGGCCCCGGGGACCGGCTCACCCCTCCCGAGCGGCTCGCCCCCTGGTCGATGGCCTCGCTGTGGCCCGGCGGGTACATCGCCTCCCTGGACTCCCGTCCGCTCGCACCGCGCGAGCCGGGCCGCGCGACCCTCTGGGTCTCCACCCCGCTCGGCCTGGTGGCCGGGCAGACCAGCACCCCGCTGGCCTCGTACATCGCGCTCGTGGACACCGCCAACGGCATCGCCGTACGGCAGTCGCCCACCACCTGGATGTTCCCCAACGTCGACCTGACCATCCATCTCCACCGGCAGCCCGAGGGCCGCTGGACCGGGCTGGACACCACGGTCACCTTCGGCGGCACTGGTCAGGGCATCACCAGCACCGTGCTGCACGACCTGCGCGGTCCGGTCGGCCACGCCCAGCAGATCCTCACCGTACGGCCCCTGCCCGGCACCTGACCGCGCACGGGACAGGCCGCCACCGGCGAGGTGGCGGCTCCCCCTGTACGATGAGCCCGCAAGCAACGAACCACTCTGCCTGACGCAGAGCTGGCGCGACCGCTCGGCGGCCGCGGTCCTCCATGCCCCTGATCGGCGCGGACCCGGTATCTACCCCGGTCCAGCGCGAGAGGACAGCTCTCGGCGCACTCCGCCACGCCGGCCCGGGTGCGCTACCAGGCGGCGGAAAGGCGTCGGCCGTGGCATCCGCGGTCTCCAGCGACACCCCTCCCCCCGCACAGCGCGTCGGCTACCGGCAGCTGCTGCGCACACCGGGCGCGTGGACCTTCCTGCTGCCCGGGTTCGCCGCCCGGCAGCCGTTCGCGATGCTGACGATCAGCATCGTGCTCCTGCTGCGCCACACCACCGGGTCGTACGGCATCGCCGGTGCGGTCGCGGCCGTCACCGGCGTCTCCATGGCGCTGTTCGCGCCCCGGAGCGGCAAGCTGGCCGACCGCCACGGGCAGCGCGCGGTCCTGGTGCCTGGTGTGCTGCTCCACGCGGCGGCCGCGGCCCTGCTGACGGCGCTCGCACTGGCCCACGCGCCGCTGTGGGCGCTGATCGCCGCCGCGGTGCCCACGGGCGCCTCCGTGCCGCAGGTCGGGCCCATGGTGCGGGCCCGCTGGGCGGCCGCCCTCGGGGACGGCGCACCGGGCGGATCCGGGCCGCGCCCGGGACGCCATCCGCTGCTGGCGACCGCGGCCGCGTTCGAGTCCGTGACGGACGAGCTCACGTTCGTCATCGGGCCCGTGCTCGCCACCGCCCTGAGCACCGCCGTGCACCCGGCCTCCGGCCTGATCGCGGAGGCCGCGCTGACGCTGGTGGGCGGGCTGCTCTTCGCGGCCCGGCGCCGTACCGCGCCACCGCCGCGCCCGGCGCGGGCGAACGCGCGGGAGCCGCACGCCTCGGCCCTGTCCGTGCCGGGCGTACGGGTCCTGGCCGTGGCCTTCCTGGGCATCGGCTCGGTGTTCGGCGGGATGCAGGTCGCCCTGACCGCCTTCACCCATGAGCACGGCCAACCGGGCCTGAACGGTGTGCTGTACGGGGTGTTCGCGGCGGGCAACATGCTCGCGGGCGTGGCCTGCGGCGCCATCGCCTGGCGCACCTCCCCGCGCCGGCGGCTGCTGACCGCCTACGCCGCGCTGACGCTGATCTGCTCGACGCTGTGGGCGGTGTCCGCGCCACTGCCGCTGGGCGGGCTGGGACTGCTGGCGGGCCTGTGCATCGCACCGGCGCTGATCACCGGGTACACCCTGGTGGACGCGCTGGTCCCGGCCGCCTCCCGGACGGAGGCGTTCACCTGGCTGACCGGCTCGGTCGCGCTGGGGCAGGCCGCGGCGGTGACGGCGGGCGGACAGGTGGCGGACGGCTTCGGCGCGAGCGCCGCCTTCACCGTGCCGCTCGTCGGCACGGCCCTGGCCCTGCTGACGGTGGTGTCCCTGCGCGCCCACATCGCACCGCGCGGCACCACCACGGCGATACGCCGGGACCAGCACACCGCCGACACCCACGCCGCGGGTCAGTCGGTGAGGAACGACGACACGATGGCCCCGGCCTCCGGGCGGCACTCCTCGAAGTAGCCGTGCCGGGCGCCCTCGAAGATGTGCGTCCGCGCCCGGGGAATGCGCGAGGCGAGCAGCGGTGCGTTGACCGCCGGGGTGAGCCGGTCGTCCGCTCCGTGCAGGATCAGCGTGGGCGCGCCGATGAGCGGGAGGACGTCCCAGGCGTCGTGTTCATTGCTCGCCACCAGATGGCGCCGCCGGGCGTGCGGGGGCATACCGGGATCGCCGAGGGTCGTATACGGCCCGGGGTGCCCGGACCGCCAGGCCGGGGTGTACATGAGGTCGGTCAGCGCCTCCCTCGCCGCCCGCGCGTCGGCCTGGGCCAGGGAGCGCCGTACCGCCATGTCGCGCTCCGTCGCCCGTGGTCCGCCGGGTGAGGTGCAGCCGAGGACGAGGCGCCGGATCCGCGCCGGGTGGCGGGCGGCGACCCACTGGGCGACCCGTCCGCCCATGGAGGTCCCGTACAGATCGGCGGACTCGATGCCCAGATGGTCGAGGACGGCGATCACATCGTCGGCGAAGTCCCGTGTCGCGTAGGGGTGGTCGGGCTTTCCGCTCTCCCCCGTACCGCGCCAGTCCATGGTGAGGGTGGAGTGCGTGGTGTGGAAGTCCGCCCGTACGCCGTCCCACCAGTGGTGGTTGTTGGCCTGGCCGGCCAGGAGCACCAGCGGCGCCCCGGTGCCCTGGCGCTGGTAGGCGAGGAGGGTGCCGTCCAGTGCGCGGGCGTGCCCGCTGACCTGCTGGGGGACGTCGGTGTGTGGCATGGGTGTCTGGTGCCTTTCGGGCTTCGGGCGTTGCGGGCGCGGGCGGTCCGCGCTCAGCCGCGGGCGATGACCTTGCCCGGGTTGAGGATCCCGTGCGGATCGAGGGCCGCCTTGACCGCTCGGTGCAGGTCCAGGACGGCCGGTGTGAGCTCCCGCTCCAGACCGTCCCGCTTCAGCAGGCCCACACCGTGTTCACCGGTGACCGTGCCGCCGAGGTCGATGGCGTCCGCGATGATCTCGTGGAACGCGGCCTGGGCCCGCTCCCGGGCCGCCGTGTCGCCGGGCTGGGTGATCAGCAGCGGATGGAGGTTGCCGTCACCGGCGTGGGCGATGTTGGCGATGAGCGTGTCATGGCGGGTGGCGGCGCGCTCGATGCGCGCCAGCATCTCCGGTACGGCCGCCTTGGGCACGCACACGTCCTCGGTGAGCACCGGGCCCAGCCGCTCCAGCGCGGGATAGGCGAGCCGCCGGGCCGCGAACAGCGCGTCGGCCTCCTCCTGGTCCGTGGACTGCGCGGCCCAGGTCGCCCCCGCCTCCTCGAAACAGGCGAGCATCCGCTCGGCCTCCTGGGCGCCGGCCGGGCCGGGGGCGTCCGTGCGTCCGAGGAGCACCACGTCCGCGTCGACGGACAGGCCCATGTTCTTCCACTTGTCGACGGCCGCCAGGCAGTGCCGGTCGATGAGCTCAAGCGCGGACGGGGTGAGCCCGGCGGCCCCGATCGCGGCGACCGCGCGTCCCGCCGCCACGACGGAGGAGAAGTATCCGGCGACCGTGCGCTCCGCCTCGCGCCGCGGCCGCAGCCGCACCGTGACCTCGGTGATCACTCCCAGGGTGCCCTCGGAGCCGACCATCAGGCCCGCCAGGTCGTACCCGGCCACGCCCTTGGCGGTCCTGCGGCCGAGTCGCACCAGCTCACCGGTGCCGGTCACCACTTCCAGGCCGAGCACATAGTCGCGGGTGACGCCGTACTTCACACAGCACAGCCCGCCCGCGTTGGTCGCCACATTGCCGCCGATGGTGGACCAGGGCGCGCTCGCCGGGTCCGGCGGGTACCACAGCCCCCGCTCGGCGCAGGCGGCCCGCAGATCGTCGTTGACCACCCCGGGTCCGACGACCGCGAGGCGCTCCACGGGGTCGATCTCGTGGATGGTGTCCATGGCCTCGGTGGAGAGCACCACACAGCCCTCGACGGCGTTGGCACCACCGGAGAGACCGGTGCCGGCGCCCCGGGTGACCAGCGGTACGCCGTGCCGTACGCAGGCCCGCACCACCGCGCGCACCTCCGCCGCCGTACGTGGCCGCACCACCGCGCGGGGCGTGCCGTACGGCGCCCACTCCGCCTCGTCGTGGACGAACCCGGCGGCGACACCGGGGTCCTCAACCATCCGGCCGTCCGGCAGCTCCTGCCGCAGATCATCGATCAACACGCCGGTCCCCTGCCTCGTCGTCGCGCACGGTACTTCCCGCTCGCACGGTACCCACCGCCACCGGAGAGCGTGATCACCACCCCCTGGCTCCGGGGCGGTGGCGGGTCGGCACTTGCATGAGAACCATCGTTCTCCTAGGGTCGGACCCATGGAGAGAACGCTCGTTCTCCCCTCCTCCGCCACGACTCGAGGAGTCGCCATGACCGACGCCGCACGCCCTCCGTTCCCCCCGTTCACCCGCGAGACCGCCATCGAGAAGGTCCGGCTGGCGGAGGACGGCTGGAACTCCCGTGACCCGGAGAAGGTCGCCCTGGCCTACACCGTCGACTCGCGCTGGCGGAACCGCGCGGAGTTCGTCACCGGCCGCGCGGAGATCGTCGCCTTCCTCACCCGCAAATGGGCGAGGGAGCTGGACTACCGGCTCATCAAGGAGCTGTGGGCCTTCGACGGCAACCGCATCGCCGTACGCTTCGCCTACGAGTCCCACGACGACTCCGGCAACTGGTTCCGCTCCTACGGCAACGAGAACTGGGAGTTCGACGACAGCGGTCTGATGCGCCTGCGCCACGCCTGCATCAACGACCTCCCCATCGAGGAGTCGCAGCGCCTGTACCACTGGCCGCTCGGGCGCCGCCCCGACGACCACCCCGGGCTGAGCGACCTCGGCCTCTGAGACCTCGGCTTCCGACCGGCCGGACACCAGGCCGGACACCAGGCCGGACACCAGGCCGGACACCAGGCCGGACACCAGGCCGGACACCAGGAGAGCGATGACATGATCAGTCCCGAGACCGCGGAGCTCCGGATCCTCGACGCGGCCGAGACCCTGTTCTACGGACGGGGCATCCAGGCGGTGGGCATGGATGAGATCCGCTCCGCGTCAGGCGTCTCCCTCAAGCGGCTCTACCAGCTCTTCCCGTCCAAGGGCGAGCTCCTCCAGGCGTATCTGCGGCGGCGCGACATCCGCTGGCGCCAGAGGCTGGCCGCGTACGCCGATGCGCAGGCCACCCCCGAGGAGAGCATCCTGGCGGTCTTCGACTGGCTCCACGAGTGGTTCGGCGAGCCGGACTTCCGCGGCTGCGCCTTCAGCAACTCCTTCGGGGAACTCGGCGCCACCTCCTCGGCCGTCGCCGAGACGGCCCGGGCGCACAAGGAGGCGTTCTTCCGCTACCTCGCCGAGCTGACGGCGGCCGCGGGCAAACCGGCCGCGCTGGGCGACCACTTGGCCCTGCTGGCCGAAGGCGCCATCACCACCGCGGCCATCACCGGCAGCGCCGAACCCGCGCATCAGGCGAAGGCGGCCGCGCGCGTCCTGCTGGACGCGGCACAGCCGTCAGCATCCAGGGCACAGCCGTCACCAGCAGGAGGGGCATAGCCGCTACCATCCAGTCTCATGCGGGGGTGGTGGGAGCGGGGCCGGGCGCTGGGAGCAGCCCACCCCCAGGCCGTGGACATCGGGATCGCGCTCCTGGTCCAGGCGGCCATGACGATGCCGTTCGTGGTGCCACGCCCGCCCGATCTGGAGCCGGCGACCTGGCCCGCCTACGGGCTGACCACACTCACCGTCGTCCCCCTGATCTGGCGCCGGCGCGCTCCCCTGGCCGTGCTGACCGCGATCATCGCGACCAGCGCGCTGTACAGGCTGGCGGTGGAGGGGCCCGGGCAGCCGCTGCCGTACACCGGGCTCGTCATCATCTACACGATCGCCGCCGCTTCACCGCCGTGGAAGCGGCTGGTCGCGGGCGGTCTGCTGACGGTCGCCGTGCCGGTGTCGGTGTGGCTCAACACCCGGACGGCGCGTGAGCTGACCTTCTCCCTCTTCGTGTTCGCGGCGGCCTATGTCCTCGGGCGGCTGACCGATGCCCGGCAGCGGGAGCACCGGATCGAGGCGGAGCGGGCCGCCGCGCGCGAACGGGCCCGGATCGCACGGGAGATGCACGACATCCTCTCCCATGCGGTGAGCCTGATGATCGTGCAGGCGGAGGCCGGTCCGGTGGCGGTGCGGACGGCTCCGGAGCGGGCCGAGGCCGCCTTCGACGCCATCTCCGCGACCGGCCGGGACGCCATGGCGCAGCTGCGCCGGATGCTGGGTGTGCTGCGCGAGGGCGATGAGCCGGGCCGCGCCCCGCGCGAGCCGCAGCCGGGCCTGGCCGGTCTGCCCGAGCTGCTCGACCGGATACGGGCGAGTGGCCTCGAGGTGGCGTACGAGTCGGCGGGGGCAGTACGGCCGCTGCCGGAGGCCACCGGGGCGAGCGTCTTCCGGATCGTCCAGGAGGCCCTGACCAACGTGGTCAAGCACGCGGCGGCCCGCGGCGTTTCCGTCCAACTCACCTATGGCGAAGGCGCGGTGGACATCCGGGTGCTGGACGACGGGCGCGGACCGCGACCGGGTTCCGGTGGCGGCCACGGTCTGATCGGGGTCCGCGAGCGGGCGGCGGCACACGGCGGTACGGCGGCCACCGGGCCCGGCCCGGACGGCCGGGGCTTCGAGGTACGGGTCCATCTCCCCGTACCCGCCGCGGCGGAGGTGGCGCGTTGACGATCCGGGTGGTGGTGGCCGACGACCAGGAGCTGGTGCGCAGCGGCTTCGCCATGATCCTTGACGCCCAGCCGGACATCGAGGTGGTCGCGGAGGCGGGCGACGGGGCCGAGGCCGTCGAGGCGGTGCGGCGGCACACGCCCGATGTGGCCCTGCTGGACATCCGGATGCCACGTCTGGACGGTA
This sequence comes from Streptomyces sp. NEAU-174, assembly GCF_052665095.1. Classification (NCBI taxonomy): domain Bacteria; kingdom Bacillati; phylum Actinomycetota; class Actinomycetes; order Kitasatosporales; family Streptomycetaceae; genus Streptomyces; species Streptomyces sp. NEAU-174. Next base: position 537,359 of record NZ_JBQTCE010000004.1, read on the forward strand.
TCGGGGCCTGCCGCGAGATCGCCGCGTCCGGCGGCTGCCGGACGGTGATGCTGACGACCTTCGACTCCGACGAGTACGTCTACGAGGCGCTGCACGCGGGCGCGAGCGGCTTCCTGCTGAAGGATGTGCGCAGGGACGATCTGGTGCACGCGGTACGGGTGGTGGCGCGGGGCGACTCCCTGCTCGCCCCGTCGGTGGCCCGGCGGCTGGTGGAGCAGTACACCCGGGCCACCGCCCGGCCACAGCGGCCGGACCCCCGGCTGGACGCGCTGACCGGGCGGGAGCGGGAGACGCTGCTGCTGCTCGCGCGGGGGCTGTCGAACGCCGAGATCGCCGCGGCGCTGGTGGTCAGCGAGCACACGGTCAAGACGCATGTCGGCAATGTGCTCGCCAAGCTGGGGCTGCGGGACCGGATCCAGGCGGTGATCTGCGCCTACGAGACGGGCCTGATCACGGCCGGGGATCCCCCGCCCGGGGGAGCGGCCGGTCCCGGCTCCTCCCCCGCGTCGGCGAGGAACTGACCCCGGAACACCGCTCGCGCGGGCGATCCGCGCCGGACCGCCGGTCACCAGGATGGAGCCACCGAGAACAACGCTCATCTCACGGGAGTTGACCATGAAGAATACCAGCCGCACCCTGCTGGCCGCGGCGCTCGTCCTGGGCGTCGTGGCGGGCCCGGCGGCGCCGCCGGTCCTCGCGGCCACCTCGTCGCCCTCGGACATCCCGTCCCCCGCGGACACCTCGTCGGCCACAGCATCCGAGCGGTCCGGGATTCCCGAGCTGGAGGCCGCCATCGCGAATCTGCCGACGAGCGACGCCACGGCCGCGCTGGTACGGGTCGGGGGCACCGAGGGCGTCTGGAGAGGCAGTTCGGGCGTGCACGACCTGACGACCAGCCGGCCGGCCGATCCGGCGGGCCGCTTCCGCGCCGGTTCGGTGACCAAGGTCTTCACGGCCGCGGTCGCCCTCCAGCTGGCCGCCGAGGGCACACTCGACCTGGACCGCACCGCACGCTCGTATCTCCCGGAGCTGATCCCGGCGTCGTACGGGGCGGTCACCGTACGGCAGTTGCTCAATCACACCCACGGCATCCCCGCCGCCCGTATCCCCGGGGACACGGTCGAGGAGCGGTACGCCGACCGCTTCCGGATCCATGACCCCGAGGAGATGGTCCGCTCGGCGACCGCGCAGAAGCGCGAGTTCGCGCCCGGCGAGAAGCAGCACTATCTGAACATCGGCTACACCATCGCCGCCCTGGTCATCGAGCGGATCACGGGCGACACCTACGAACACCAGGTGACCCACCGGATCCTGAAGCCCCTGGGGCTGCGCGACACCTACCTCCCGGGGACGGATCCGCGCATCGCCGGCCCGCACAACCACGGCTACCAGACGATGCGGCTGGACGACGGCACGACCGGGCTGCGCGATGTGTCGGTGTGGGGGCCGACGGACGGCTGGGCGGCCGGGGACATCATCTCGACCACGGCGGACCTGGAGCGGTTCATCAAGGCCCTGTTCCGGGGGCGGGTGGTGCGCGGCCCGCTGCTGCGGGAGATGTTCACGCTGCCGAAGGTGGCGGACTTCACCACCGGCGACCCGGCCGCGTACTCGGTCGGCCTCTCGATGAAGAAGCTGGGCGGCCGTGAGGTGTGGGGGAAGTCGGGCGGCCGCTGGGGCTACAACACCGGCATCGTCTCCACCCGCGACGGCTCGCGCACCCTCGTCTACAGCGTCAACTCCACCGACGCCAAGGGCCAGGAGATGAACACGGTGGTGCGGGACATCATGGTGGCGGCCTACGGCAGCCCCTGAGCGGCTCCTCGGTCCCCCGAGCGGCTCCTCAGTCCCCTGAGCGGTGCCTCAGTCCGCCTTGAGGGCCGTGAGGATGTTCAGCCGGGCCGCCCGGCGGGCGGGCCAGAGTCCGGCGACCACTCCGACGAGCGCGGCGCCCGCGAGGGCCACGGCGATACGGCCCCAGGGGATGACCATCTCGTACCCCTGGATGCTGTCGGAGGCGAGCTTGCCCGCGGCCCAGCCGAGGAAGATGCCCGCGCCGATGCCCAGAAGCGCCCCGAACAGCGAGATGAGCACGGACTCCAGACGGATCATCCGCTTCGTCTGCTCGGGCTGGAGCCCCACCGCGCGCAGCATCCCGATCTCACGGGTGCGCTCGAACACCGACATCGCGAGGGTGTTGACGACTCCCAGGACCGCGATCACCACCGCCATGGCCAGCAGCCCGTAGAGGACGTTGAGGAGCAGTGTGATGGCCTCGCCACCGGCCGCCTCGGCCAGGTCGTCGGTGTTCCGCACCTGGATGACGGGGTTCTGGTCGAGGATGCGCTGGAGGGAGCGGCGCGCCGCGTCGCCGTCACCGGTCTTGGTGCGCACCAGGACCGAGGCGTCCTCGATCTCCTTCAGATGGGGCTGGAGCGTGGCCAGCGGCATCATGGTGGACGGGAGGTACTCGTCGTCGTGGTAGACGCCGCCGATCTCCAGCGAGCCCCGGCTGCCGTCGTCGTAGACCACCGTCACCCGCTGTCCCGTGGTCCATCCGTAGATGTCGGCGATGGAGGTGTCGATCAGCAGGCTCTTGCCTCCGCCCGAGCCCAGGGCCGCGAGCGAGCCCGAGGCGAAGCTCGGGTCGAGGAGGTCGCCGATGGTCCGGGGGTCCACACCGGTCAGGGTCACCTCGTCGCCACCGATCCGCACGGCGCCCTGGCGCCGCGGGCTGGAGGACGTCACGGCCGAGGACTTCGCCAGGGTTTGCTGGACCGACGCGGGCAGGTGGCCGCTGTTCTTCGACGAGATCTCGAAGTCGGCCCTGACGGAGCTCTCGGCCCGCTCGTGCAGCGATGTCGTGGCGGACACCGCGACCACCGTGAGACCGGTGACCAGGGACAGCCCGATCATCAGGGCCGAGGCCGTGGAGGCGGTGCGCCGGGGGTTGCGCCGGGCGTTGCGCGGCGCCAGCGTGCCCGGGACGCCGAAGCGGCGCAGCAGCGGTGCGGCCAGGTCGACGGCCGGGCCGGAGAGCGCCGGTGTCACCACGATGATGCCGATGAGCAGCATGGCGGCAGGGAGGAGCACGACATTCCTGCCCTGCTCGCCGCTGGACGCCGCGTACACCACGCCGAGCACACCGATCGCGATCAGGGCGGCGCCGATCGCGTTGCGCCTGCGGAGGCTGCGGGCGGGCGGCGGCGTGTGGATGGCGGACATGGCGGCCACGGGAGGCACGGCGGCGGCGCGGCGGGCGGGCACATACGCGGCGAGCATGGTGACGACGACGCCCACCAGGAACGAGATCAGTACGGTGCTGGGCGAGATGACCAGCGGCCCGTCCGGGAAGCCGGATCCGGTGGACGCGAACAGCTGCCGGATGCCCATGGCCACGCCGATGCCGAGGAGGAACCCCGCGGCGCCCGCGCACAGCCCCAGCAGACCGGCCTCGACGAGGACGGAGCGGGTCACCTGGCGGCGCTCGGCGCCGACCGCCCGCATCAGGGCCATCTCCCGCGAGCGCTGGGTGACGAGCATGGTGAACGTGTTGCCGATGACGAAGATGCCGACGAACAGGGCGATGGCCGCGAAGACGAGCAGCACCTGGCTGAGTCCCCGCGTCCCCTCGGCGGCCTCGGTCCGCTGCCGCTCGCGCAGCTGCGCCCCGGTGCTGATGTCGGAGTCCCCGGGCAGCAGATGGCGGGCTTCGGCCGCGAGCTTCGCCTCGGAGGTGCCGCGGTCGGCCTGGAGGGTGACTCCGTCGTACCGGCCGGGCTTCAGGAACAGCTTCTGCGCGGTGGCGTCGTCGAAGAGCGCCAGGGTGCCGCCGGAGCCGTGGGTGTCATCGGTGCGGACGATGCCGACGAGCTTCTTGTGCAGCACCGGTCCGTCGACGGCCAGCCGGACGGTGTCGCCGATCCGGTAACCACCCTGGTCGGCGGTGGCGGTGTCCAGCAGCACCTCGTCGGGCCCGGTGGGGGCTCGCCCTGCGGTCAGCGGATGGCGGGTGTCCTTGCCGTCGGCCTGGGGGAAGTAGTTGCCCCCCGCGGTCACATGGTCCTCGCCGAGGGGGTGGCCGTCCTTCGCGGCCACGGCGGCGAACCCCTCGACGGAGCCGGTGACGGACGCCACGCCGGGCAGCCGCTGGAGGCGCCGCAGGGTGTCCTCCGCCACCGTTCCGGGCTCGCCGGCCTTCTCGTCGTAGGGCGGTGTGGCTTGGACCGAGACATCGCGCAGGGTGGTGAGGAAGCGCTCCTTGTAGGCGTTGCCGATGGTGTCGGTGAAGACGAGGGTGCCCACGACGAAGGCCACGCCGAGCAGCACGGCGAGCATGGTCATCAGCAGACGGGCTTTGTGCGCGAGGACGTTGCGCAGGGCGGTACGGAACACGGGGCGGCCTTCCGGGAGGGTGCCGGGTGTGAGGTGCTCGGAGAGCGGGGGCGGGCGTCGGAGGTGAGTTCGGAGGTGAGTGAAGTGGCGCGGGCGTCAGGCGTGCGCCGGGGTCAGGCGGCCCATGCGCTCCAGGACGGCCTCGGCCGTGGGCGCGTGGAGTTCGTCGACGACGCGGCCGTCGGCCAGGAAGACCACGCGGTCCGCGTAGGAGGCGGCGACGGGGTCATGGGTGACCATCACGACGGTCTGGCCCAGCGCGCTCGCGGAGCCGCGCAGGAACTCGAGGATCTCGGCGCCGCTGCGGGAGTCGAGGTTGCCGGTGGGCTCGTCGGCGAAGACGATGTCGGGCCGACCGGCCAACGCGCGGGCGACGGCGACGCGCTGCTGCTGGCCGCCGGAGAGCTGGGCGGGCCGGTGGCCGAGCCGGTCGGCCAGGCCGACGGTCCGGATGATGCTCTCCAGCCAGGCCCGCTCCGGTTTGCGGCCCGCGATGTCCATGGGGAGGGTGATGTTCTCCAGCGCGCTCAGGGTGGGCAGCAGGTTGAACGCCTGGAAGACGAAGCCGACGCGGTCGCGGCGCAGCCGGGTGAGCTGACGGTCGTTCAGGGTGGCGATCTCCGTGTCACCGAGGCAGACCGAGCCGAAGGACGGCGAGTCGAGACCGGCCATGCAGTGCATCAGGGTGGACTTCCCCGACCCGGACGGACCCATGATCGCGGTGAACCGCCCCTTGCCGAAGCCGACCGTGACCGCGTCGAGGGCCACCACACGGGTGTCCCCCGTGCCGTACACCTTCGTCAGATCGGTGGCGTGGGCGGCGTAGGACTCCGGGGCGGAAGGGGGCTGGTGTGCGTGCATGCCGGTCCTCGGTGAGCGCTCGGTGGACGGCCCTCGTGGCGGAGGGCGTCGCCGCTGATGGCGACACCCATGAGCCTCCCGCCCCGCCACCCCCGCGCGGATCCCCCGACCATCCGGAGCCGCATCCCCCGATCGGGGGAGATCTCCGCCGAACCACTCGGCACGCCCGCGGGGCCGCTACTCGGCGCGCCCCGTGCGGAAGGCCCAGGCCGCGATCTCGACCCTGTTGCGCAGCCCCAGCTTCGCCTGGACCGAGCCCAGATGCGTCTTGACCGTGCTGGGCGCGATGTACAGCTCGGCGGCGATCTCCGGGTTGGTCAGTCCGCGGGCGATGCCCTGGATGACCTCTTCCTCGCGGTCGGTCAGCGGCTCGGCCGGCTCATGCGCGGCGCGCCGCCGGCTCTTGGTGAAGTGCTGGAGCAGCCGGAGGGTGATCTGCGGGGCGACCATCGCGTCCCCGCGCACGGCCGCCCGCACGGCCTCGGTCAGCAGCGCCGGACCGGCGTCCTTCAGGAGGAAGCCGGACGCGCCGTTCGACAGCGCGGTGTACACATACTCATCGAGGTCGAAGGTGGTGACCACGACCACCTTCGGGGCTCCGGGCCGACCGCCGCCGGCCAGTCGGCGGGTGACCTCCAAGCCGTCGGGCGGGGGCATCCGGATGTCCACGAGGCACACGTCCGGCTGGGTCTCGCGGGCCAGCGACAGGGCCGAGGCCCCGTCGGCGGCCTCGGCCACCACCTCCATGTCGGACTCGGCCGACAGCACCATGCGGAACCCGGCCCGCACCAGATGCTGGTCGTCCGCGACCAGGATGCGTATGGTCATGCCGTCCTGCCCTCCCGTAGCCGCAGCCCGCTTCGTACGGCGTGCCGCCCGCGGGTCCGCGAGGTGCGCGCGGCCTCGTCGGGGCGCAGCGGTACGGAGGCGCGGACCCGCCATCCGCCTTCAGCGCGGTGGCCCGCCTCGAAGGCGCCGCCGAGCAGTTCGATCCGCTCCCGCATGCCCATGATGCCGAAGCCGCCGCCGAGCCGGCCGAGGCTGCCGCGGTGTCCGGACGGGGAGCCGTGTCCGTCGTCCTCCACGACCAGTTCCGCGTGGCGTGCCGCCACCCGGGCGGACACATCCACCGACCGCACTCCGCGCGCATAGCGCTGGGCGTTGGTCAGGGCCTCCTGGAGGACGCGGCTCAGCCCGCCGGTGACCTCGGCCGGTACGTCCTCCGGCAGATCCCGCCCCAGGTCCAGCCGGACCGGCAGCCCGGTCCCCCGTGCCTCGTCCACGATGCGGTTCAGGACCTCACCCAGGTTCTCCGGATGCCGCGGGGTCTCGTCACCGCGCATGGAGCCCACCAGGCGCCGCATCGATGTCAGCGCCTCGCCGCCCGCGTTCTCGACGGCCTCGAGCATCTCGTTCAGCGCCTGCGGGTCGGGGGTGCCCCGCCCGGTGACATGGCGTACGGCCTGCAACTGGACCACGATCGCGGTCACCTGGTGGGCCACGGTGTCATGCAGGTCCCGGGCCAGCGCGAGCCGTTCCTCCTGCCGCACCAGCTGTCCGGTGCGCTCCTGCTGGACGTCGTAGAGCCGCAGCACCAGCCCGCAGACGAAGGCCAGCGCCAGCAGCAGCGCGGTGTTGTCGGAGAAGTCACCGGGATCGGAGTCCCGCAGGAGCGGGACGGAGAACACACTGACGGTCATTGCCGCCACGGACACCAGGGCCCACCAGGGTGTGCAGCGCCGCACCCCCACGGCGAGGAGGAACAGCAGGCCCATCACTTCGGTGCCGCTGGACTCGCTGGTCACCATGTTCACCGGCATCAGGTGGTAGGCCACCGTGGCCGCGAAGGTACCGGCGCAGGCCACCAGCGCGGCCCGCGGGACCCATCGGACATCACGCACGACGGCCAGCACGGCCATCGCCCCGGCCAGGACCCCGGAAGCGATCGGCACCCAGTCCCCGGCGTACGCCTCCGTGTCGAGGTCCGGGTCGAGGACGAGCCGTTCCCGCACGTCCTGGTAGACGGAGAAGAGGAACCACAGGGCCAGCGCGGCGATCAGGATCCGCCCCGGCCAACGTCGATAACCGGCGCGCCGGCCGGAGGACACAGCTATTCGCACCCGCGCCACCCTACGCACCTACGGCGGCGATTGCCGCCCGTCTCCCGCCCCCGGGCCCTCGCCCGGGTCGGTGGGCATGGGCGCGGGCCGTGCGTCGCGCACCCGCTCCGGTGTCCAGTACGAGGGGTCCGGCGGATCCGCCCGGTGGCTCCGTGGGGTGTCCGGGGCGGGGGGATCGCCGGTTTCGTCGCCCCGGGCGGTGACGGCGAGGACCGCGACGATGCCGGTCCCCACGGCCGCCGCAGTGATGAGGACTGCGGTGAGCGGGCGCATGACGTTCTCTCCCGATTCTCTCCCGAGGGTGGGGCGCTGCGGATGCCGGAGGCCGGGGCCCCGAGTGCGGGGCCCCGGCCGAGTGCGGTGTGTGTGGTGCTCTGGTGCTCAGCCGTTGGCCGTGTTGTCGTAGATCGTCTGGATCTTGTTGTCGAAGTAGGGGCTGTCGATGTAGGCGGGCGGATCGGTCCGGGTGCTGGTGACGCCGATCTCGGTCCCCAGACCCGTGGTCTCGTTGTAGTCCCGCAGCCAGGGGCCGCCGCTGGCGCCCTCGACCATGGTGCACCCGTTCTGCACCCGGGAGCCGTCCTGCCACGTGGGGATGTTCTGGCACACATAGGGCAGCTCGCCGTCGTAGCCGAAGGCGGCCGGATAGCCCCAGACGGTCACGGTGTTGGAGTACCCGTAGTTGTAGCCGAGCCCCATGCCGCCGACGGTGTTGACCAGCTTGCCGCCGCCGTTGTCCCAGACGTTGACCACGCCGATGTCGTAGTTCAGGTCACTGTTGTTGATCCAGCCGTTGAACGTGGTCAGCGTCTTGGCGGACCAGGTTCCGTACGGCCGCGAGCCGTTGTAGTACGCGGGCACGAACACCCAGTTGGTGGCCCAGGTGCCACCGGCGCCACCGTGGACGCAGTGCCCCGCGGTGAACACCATGTTCTTCGTGGGATTGTTGACCGCCGCGGCGGAGCAGGCGTAGTCGCCGCCGTTGGTCGGATTGTGGAAGAAGACCTTGCCCTGCACGATCGAGGTGGCGATCCGCACCCCACGGGCCTTCTGCGAGCTGGCTTTCTGCGGTTTCGCGAGCTGAGCGGGTTCGGCCGCCGCGTCGTTGGCCGCCTTACGCGACGCCCTGGCGTCGGCGGGCGTGTCGGCCTCGACGGCTCTGCGCATACGCTGCGGGGTCCAGTATTTCCCGGCGGACTCCGCGGATGAGCGGGACGCTGCACTCTTGTGCGTGGACACCGCGGTGTCCACGCTGCGTGTGACGGTGCTGTGCGAATCGGCGGACGCGGCCGCCGGAATCGTCAGGGCGAACGCGAAAACCACTCCGCTCGCCGCTAAAACGACCTTGCGTATCTGCACCAGTCCCCCAGTTTTTGATCGGGACGGGGAGCGGCTGCCCCCGGTGAAATCCCGGGCGCACCGTATCGCGTGATGAAGTGCGCACGCCAAGCTCCCGCAGGTGGTCAGAACGGTATCCGGCCAGGCATGACGCCCCCGGCCCGGTACGGAGAACCGCCTCGCGACCGCTGGACTGCCCTTTCCGGTAAAAGCGGAACGGGTCGTGTACCGCATTGAACGAGGAATTCCGACGCGTCAACGCGCGTCAACGGCCGCCTTCTCCCAGACGGCGACGGCCACCCGATCCCCGACAGTGTCCGGAACCCGTAATCGCATTTCTCTCGTCGAATTCACGGAAGTATTCACGCAGTTACGGCAGCCCCGTACTACGCAATGGGCCCGCCTGCCGCAGCGGATGCTGTTAGCCTCCCGGCATCCCGTAGGCCCGCCGCTCCGAGGAAGACCATTGGTGACGAACCTCCAGGACGACCAGGAAGACCAGGACGCCCAGGACAGCCAGGACACACCGGCGCCGCAGCACGCACCGGAGGCTCCTGACACGCCGCCCCCGGGCTGCCCCGCCCACGCCGCGCGGCTGTACGGGCCGGACTTCCGGCGCCGCCCGGACGAGACCTACCAGCGGATACGGCAGGACAGCGGACCCGTTGCCCCGGTCCTGCTCGAAGGCGACATCGACGCCTGGTTCGTCCTCGGCTACCGCGAGACCCGTCAGGTGCTGTCCGACACCGAGACGTTCGGCCGGGACCCGCGCCGCTGGAACGGCTGGGACAGCGTGCCGCCGGACTGGCCGCTGATGCCGTGGGTGGCGTACAGCCCGATGATGACCTTCACGGAGGGCGAGGAGCACCAGCGGCGCGCGACGGCGGCGAGCGAGGCCCTCGCCACGGTCGATCCCTTCGTGCTGCGTGGCCACTGCGAGCGGCTCGCCGATCAGCTGATCGACAAGTTCGCCGGGAGCGGCAGGGCGGATCTGGTGTACGACTACATCTACTCGGTGCCCACCCTCGCCACGGCCGAGCTGTTCGGCCTGTCCCAGGACGAGGCCGGGCTGGAGGCCCTGGCGGCGGGGCTGACCGTGTCGTTCCTCTCCAACGAGGAGGCCATCGCCGGTCAGCAGCGGGTCGCCGCGTATGTGACGGAGCTGGTGCGGGCGAAGCGCGCGGATCCGGGCCCGGACCTCACCTCGCGGTTCATCCTGAACACCCCGGACCTCACCGAGGAGCAGCACACCGCCGACATCATGGTGCTGATGGCGGCGGCGCTGCCGCTGACCTCGTACTGGATCGGCAACACCCTGCGGCTGATGCTCACCGACGAGCGCTTCGCCATGACCCTCTCGGGCAACCGCCGCAGCATCGGCGAGGCCATGAACGAGGTGCTGTGGGCGGACTCCCCGTTGCAGAACCTCATCGGGCGGTACGCCACCCGCGACACCGACCTCGGCGGCCGGCACATCCACGCCGGTGACCTCGTCGTCCTCGGCCTGGCCGCCGCCAACGCCGATCCGCTGCTGTGGCCCGACACCCCCGTCGGCCACGCCGGGAACCACTCCCATGTCGCGTTCAGCGGGGGCGACTACGGCTGCCCGGCGGGTGGTCCCGAGACGGCCAGGATCATCGCGGAGACGGCGATCGAGGTGCTGCTGGACCGGGTTCCGGACCTGACACTGGCGGTGGCGCCGGACGAGCTGAGATGGGCGGACTCGTTCTGGTACCGCTGCCTGGAGTCACTGCCCGTCACGTTCAGTCCGGCCCCGGTCACCGCGGGCTAGCGCGCGTGGTGTCAGTTGCCGGGTGGCTGCTGGAGCATGGCGAGGGTCAGGACATTGCCGCCGATGCCCCAGCCGCCGTCGGTGACCTCCTCGACCAGGACCAGGGTGGTGGCTCGGGCGCGCTCACCGTAGATGTCGACGTACAGCTCGGTGGCACGGGTGACGATCTCCTCCTTCTGCTTCTCGTCGAGGGATCCGGCAGGGACCTTGAAGTTCGCGAAGGGCATGGTCGTTTCTCTTTCGTCCGTGGATTTCGGTGGGTTCGAGGGTGCGATTCGGGTGTGATTACAGTGAGCTGCCCGTGGTGAGCAGATCGTCCAGCCCGGCCCTGCGGAAGAACTCGGCGCGAACGCGGTCGGCGACCGCGGAGACGACTTCGCTGCCGTCGCGGCTGGGGTCTATGTGGGTGCGCAGCGGACGGGTGCCGGCCGGCAGGTCCACCAGGCGTACGACGGCGTCGGCGACGTGCGCGGCGTCCGCGTCCGGCGGGATCAGCGCGGCCAGCCGCTGGTCGAGCTCGGCCAGCAGGGTGCCGTAGCGCTCGTCGTAGGCGGTGGCGCGGTCGGAGTCGGCGGGCGCGCCCGCGTGGCGGAAGTGGTTGGTGCCGGAGGTGAAGGCGCCGGGGACGACGATCGCGGTGTCGATGCCGAAGCGGACCACCTCGGCGGCGTAGCTGACGGCCAGGGCGTCCATGGCGGCCTTCGCGGCGAAGTAGGGCCCGATGAAGGGCGGGCAGCCGCCGCGGGTGCTGGAGCTGCCGATCCACACCAGCAGCCCCTCCCCCTGGGCCCGCAGCCGCGGCAGCGCGGCGCGGTTGACGCGCTGGGTGCCCAGGACGTTGACGTCGTACAGCTGGGCCAGCTGCTCGGGGGTGAACGCCTCCGCCGGGCCGGTGACCATGTGTCCGGCGTTGTGGACGATCACGTCCAGCCGGTTCCGGTCGGCCAGGATGCGGGCGATGGCTGCGTCGGCGGAGTCCTGCGAGGTGACGTCGAGCTCTACAGCGCGCAGGTCGACGTCGTGGTCGGTGGCGTAGCGGGTCAGCTCGGCCACCGCGGGAGCGTTGCGGGTGGCCGGCTGCCGGATCCCGGCGTAGACGGTGTGGCCGGCGCGGGCCAGGGCGCGTGCGGTCAGCGCCCCGAAGCCGCTGGAGGCGCCGGTGACCAGAACGGTCGTGGGGGTGTCGGAGGGCATGGGGTCCTTACGGGCGGAAGAAGGCGGGAGAAGGGAGAAGAAGGGGGAATGATGTGCGGTGGCGGTCAGATGATGCCGCCGTTGGCGCGGACGCGCTGGCCGTTGACCCAGTGGCCGGCCGGGGAGGCGAGAAAGGCCACGACCTCGGCGATGTCGGCGGGGGTGCCCAGGCGCTCCAGCGGGGGCTGGGCCGCCATCCGGGCGATGGTCTCCTCGTCCTTGCCGTCGAGGAACAGATCGGTGGCGGTGGGGCCGGGGGCCACGGTGTTGACGGTGACGTCCCGGCCGCGCAGCTCGCGCGCCAGGATCATGGTGAGCGCCTCGACCGCTCCCTTGCTGGCGCTGTAGGCGCCGTAGCCGGGGAGGGCCAGGCCCACGATGGACGTGGAGAAGGTGATGAGCGCCCCGCCGCCGCGGATCCTGCGGGCGGCCTGCTGGGCGACGACGAAGGTGCCGCGGATGTTGGTGCGGTGCAGCGTGTCCAGCTCCGCGAGGTCCAGCTCGGCGATGGGCGCCAGATACATCCGGCCGGCCGCGTGGACGACGACGTCGACACCGCCGTACTCGGACTCCGCGGTGTCGAAGAGCGCGGCCGCCTGCTGTTCGTCGGCGACGTCGGCCTGGACGGCGACGGCCCGGCCACCGGCGGCGGTGATGTCCTTGGCGGCGGCCTCGGCCGGTTCGCGGTGGCCCGCGTAGCCGATGACGACGGCGTATCCGTCGGCGGCCAGCCGCTTCACCGACTCGTGGCCGATACCGCGGGAGCCTCCGGTGACGATGGCGACGCGGGGCCGGTCGGTGGGGTGCTGGGGCGCGGCTTCTTGAGGTGACATGGAGACTCCTGGGGGCATGTGCTGACGGACTGATGCCACGGCGTACGGGCCGTGGACCCCGGGGCGCCGGCGTCGTTCGGCGCCGTGCCCCTTCGGTGTTCCCAGCTTGGGCCGGGATCGCCGGGCCAGCCATGGCTCTCTCCACCCAGGGGTTGTCAGCCCCTGGCTCAGCTCACCGGCACAAGCGACCATGGAGGGCGTGAACCATTCCGAATTCGCCGCCTTCCTGAAGTCCCGGCGCGACCGCATCCGCCCGGCCGACGTCGGTCTGCCCGCCGGTCCACGGCGCCGGGTGCCCGGTCTGCGGCGCGAGGAGGTCGCCCAGCTGGCCGGGCTGTCCGCGGACTACTACACCGAGCTGGAGCGCGGGCGCGGCGCCCAGCCCTCCGCTCAGGTGCTGACCGCGCTCGCCCGGGCGCTGCGGCTGAACGGCGACGAGCGCGACCATCTGTTCCACCTCGCCGACCGGCCCGTTCCCCCGGCGACGCACGGCCCGGCCGCGCAGGTCCAGCCGGGCCTGCTCGGCCTGCTGGACCGGCTCACCACCACCCCCGCCCAGGTCATCACCGATCTGCACCAGATCCTCGTGCAGAACGAGCTGGCCGCGGCGCTGGTCGGCCGTCCCCCGGCGGTGCGCGGCCCCGCGGCGAGCTTCGTCTACCGCTGGTTCACCGATCCGGACGCCCGTGGGATCTACCCGCCCGAGGACCACCCCCACCACTCCCGGGTCTTCGTGGCCGATCTCCAGGCCGTCGCCGCCCGGCGCGGCGGCGACTCCGAGGTACGGCGGATGGTGGCGGCGCTCCGCCGCCGCAGCGAGGAGTTCACCGCCCTCTGGGACACCCATGACGTGGCCCTCCGGCGGACCGACCACAAGCGCATCGTCCACCCCTCGCTGGGCGTCATCGAGCTGGACTGCCATTCCCTGTTCAGCGAGGACGGCCACCAGCGGCTGCTGTGGTTCAGCGCCCCGCCCGGCACCGAGGGCGCCGCCCAGCTGGAGCTTCTCTCGGTGATCGGCACGCAGGACATGACGGCCGGCGAGCACAGCGCGTCCGGGTGAGCCCCCGCGATACGGCGGCGGTCCGGCGGCCTCGGCGACCGGCCACGGCCCCCTGATCGCGCCAACATGGTGACGTTCGGGGCGCGGAGCGAGCAAGCGGTCCGTCTTTGGGAACCCCTGTCGCAGTACGCGCGGGCGCTGCCCGGTGCCGGGGCCACGGCACCGGCGGTGGGCCCGCCGGTCTCCGACTCACCCAAGGACCCCGTATGAATGGACCAGCCCCGCTTCTGACCCTGAACAACGGCGTGCGGATGCCCGCCCTCGGCCTCGGTGTCTACCAGAGCCCGCCCGACGAGACCGTCCCCGCGGTGACGACCGCGATCGAGGACGGCTACCGCCTGATCGACACCGCGGCCGCCTACGGCAACGAGAAGGAGGTCGGTGAGGGCATCGCCCGCTCGGGCATCGCGCGCGAGGACATCTTCGTCATCACCAAGCTGTGGCTGACCGACTACGGCTACGACTCCACCCTCCGGGCCTTCGACACCAGCCTCACCAAGCTGGGCCTGGACCACCTCGACCTGTATCTGCTCCACTGGCCGGCCCCGTCCACGTACGACACCACGGTGGCCTCGTACAAGGCGGCCGAGAAGCTGCTGGCCGACGGCCGGGTGCGGGCCATCGGCGTATGCAACCACACCCCCGAACACCTGACCGCTCTCATGGCGCGCACCGAGGTCGTGCCCGCGGTGAACCAGGTCGAGCTGCACCCGTACTTCAGCCAGCCCGAGCTGCGCGCGTTCGACGTCCGCCATGGCATCGTCACCCAGTCCTGGTCGCCCATCGGCGGGGTGAACCGCTACGGGGGCGAGGGCGCGGACAAGGTCAGGGATCCGCTCCAGGAACCCACCATCACCGGCCTCGCCGAGAAGTACGGCAGGAGCCCGGCCCAGATCATCCTGCGCTGGCAGGTCGAGCACGAACTGTGCGCGATCCCGAAGTCCGTCAAACCCCACCGCATCGCGGAGAACATCGGGATCTTCGACTTCTCCCTGACCCCTCATGAGGTGGCGGCCATCGACGCGCTCGACACCGGGACGCGGGGCGGGCCCGACCCCGACCGGGTCGAGCTCGACACATTCTCCTGAGACCCGGTTCTTCCGGGACACCGGGTGCGGGGCGGCCATCGGCCGCCCCGCGCACGGCCGTCAGGACAGGAGACTACTGAGTTCCTTCGTGGAATGATGGCGCGTGCTTTTGTCGGTTCCAGACCTCTGTCGGTGGGAGAGAGGCATGCGGGGACTTCAGGGCAAGAGGATCGTCATCGCCGGTGGCGCCACCGGGATCGGCGCCGCCACGGCCGAGCGGCTCGCCGGGGAAGGTGCCTCCGTCGTCGTCGGCGACATCGACCTCACGGGCGCGAAGGCCACCGCCCAGCGCGTCGCCGAGGCCGGCGGCACCGCGGTCGCCGTGCCGTTCGACCTCGCCGACGAGGAGTCGATCGGCGCGCTGATCGATCGGGCCGCCGCCGAACTCGGCGGGGTCGACGGGCTGTACAACGTCGGCGCCGACCTCTCGGACGGGCATCTGGGCCGGGACACCGATCTGCTGGAGATGGACCCGGCCGTGTGGCGGCGCACCCATGAGGTGAATCTGCTGGGCTACGCCCTCACCTGCCGGGCGGTCATCCCGCGGCTGCTGGCGCAGGGCGGCGGCGTGATCGTCAACACCTCCTCCGGCGCGGCCTGGGGAGGGGAGCCCCGGCGTCCCGCGTATGCCGCCTCCAAGGCCGGGATCAACGCGCTGACCCGCCATATCGCCTCCCGTTGGGGCAAGGAGGGCATCCGCTGCAACGCCGTGGCGCCCGGGCTGGTCATGGGCGACACCCAGAAGCAGCGGGACGACCAGCGGCTCCAGGCCATGGCGCTGAAGATCGCCCGCAGTCCGCGGCTGGGCGAGCCCGCGGACGTGGCGGGCACCGTGGCGTTTCTCCTCTCGGACGACGCCGAGTGGGTCAACGGCCAGGTGTGGTCGGTCTGTGGCGGCATGAGCCTGCGCGACTGAGGGCTCCCCCGCGACCGTCTCGCGGCGGGCCAGGCCGTCCGTACGGCCTCCTACGGCGTCCAGGGCCCGGACACTCGCCAACTCACGTCATCGGCCCATGACGTGGCGCTGTCGAAGGGGTTGGACCCTCCGTTGGTGGCGATGTAGACCTTGTTCTCGTAGTGGCGGATGAACCGGTCGGGGTAGTTGTAGGACGCGAACGAGGTGCCCTGGCCGTTCTTGCCGGTCTGGGGGCAGAAGGTGGCGTCGGCCCGGAAGACGGCGGTGCCGTCCATCGGCTGCCGGAGCAGCTGGTAGTTGTAGTGGCGCAGGAAGTCGCCGGGGTAGTTGCGCGACTCGAACGACACACAGGAGGCGTTGGCGAGGCCGCGGCGGACGATCCAGGACGCGTCGCCCTTGTCGAGCGCGGAGCTGCCGGAGGACACCACGGAGGTGACGGCGCTGTTGGCCTGGTGGCGGACGTAGCGGTCGGTGTAGCCGGGGGTGGTGGCGCGCAGGGACATCGTCGAGCCCGCGTCGAGGGTGCCGCCCGCCACGGGGCTGGGCGCGCCGTAACCCACGGAGACGACGTTGGCCTGCACGGCGTCGTCGGCCGCGTCGGTCGGCAGGCCGCTGGTCATCACGCCCTCGAAGAACGAGCCGATGGACCCGTTGCTGTTGTCGCCGCCCGTCCCGAGGACGATGGAGCCCTCCTGGTGCATCGGTGAGTAGCCCGGCCTGGACGGCTCAGGACCCGCGTACTGGGTGGTGAGCCTGCCGGACTGGGCGTTGCCGTCCTTGAGGGCGAAGTAGTTCTGTCCGTTGTTCTTCAGCAGGGCGGTGACGAAGGGCGCGGAGTTGCCGGTGTTCGATGGGTTCTTGCTGTAGCCGCTGTCCGACTGGAACAGGCCGTTCTCCAGATCCGCCTGCACCCAGGGCCCGGATCCGCCGCACGGCGGGAACCAGCACTCCGTACCGAAGTTGATGGCGTCCATGTGGCCGTTGCCGGTGTCGGCGATCTGCACCTCGGCGTTGCCGTAGTCGAAGCAGCACAGGTCATTGACATGGGTGCCGGAGGTGACCATGTACATCCCCTCGGGCCGGCCGTTGACGGCGACACCGGAGGCCGCGGTGTGGCGGTAGCCCATGCGGCCGGAGAAGGACGCGCCGTAGACCTGGTGGCCGCCCGCGGTCACGGGTAACGCGTCCGCGGGCACACCCGAGTTGGCGGGGCCCGCGGTGCCGGCCGGTTCGATGGGCATGTGGTTGCGGCGCGGTGACTGGTCGTAGATGACGTTGATGACGCAGGTGGTTCCGGCGCAGAAGGAGTCCTGCCGGGCGGCGTCGGCGTAGCCGCCCGCCGTCAGCGTTCCCACGTCGGTCACCGCGCTGTCGGAGGCGCGTTTCAGCTGGTAGAGCGGGCCGTTGAAGGAGGCGTAGAGGGCCCGGGTGGTGCTGTGCGCGGCCACGCAGGGCGTACCGGCCGCGGCGTAGATGTCGCACGGCAGGGAGGCCGCGGCCTGGGATGTGCCCGTGCCGCCGGCCAGGAGCCCGAGGACGAGGGTGGCTGTGGCGCCCACCGACAGCAGCGCTCTTCTCACCCTCGTGAGACCCGGAGGAACCTTCATGGTGGTGGCCTTCCCGTTGCGGAATGTCGGGGGCATGCCATGCTCAATGTTCGATATATCGCACAATGACCGTGAAATCGAACCTGACGGTAGGGCTGGGGACCGCCGGCGTCAATGGCCGTGCGCGGAGGAGTAGCCTCCTGCGCGGCGACTCGTACGGTTCATTCGCCCCCACCGCATATCGAGGAGAGACCGTTTGTCGACGTTTGTCGTGTTCGACCTTGAGTTCACCACATGGCCGGGAGCGCTTGAGCAGGACTGGTCGGAACCGGGGCAGCTGCGCGAAATCGTCCAGATCGGCGCGCTGCGCATCAGCACCGGCTCTTCCGCTGACGCCTACTCCGTTGTCGAGGAATACGAGGCGCTGGTGAGACCGGTGGTCAATCCTCGGCTGTCCCCGTTCTTCACCGGCCTCACCGGCATCGACCAGCGGACCGTGGACCGCGAGGGAGTCGCACCCGCCGAGGCCATCGGTGACTTCCTGGCGTTCTGCCAGGGGCAGTCCGTTCTCTCCTACGGCAATGACATGGTCGTCCTCGGGGAGAACGTGGGGTGGGCCCGGGCCCGCGGCGAGGAGGTCAAGAACGGCTTTCTCACCACCCCCTTCCTCAATATCCGGCCATGGCTGAACACCCTCGCGCCGATGACGGCCTCGGCCAATTCCGGTCGGCTGTGGGAAGCGCTCGGACTGCCCAAACCCGCGGCCGGCAAGGAGCATTCGGCGCTCTTCGACTGCTATTCGATCGCCGCGGCGATCGGACACGTCCGCGCCGGTGGGGCCACCTTGCCCGAGGGGTGCCTCTAGGGGCGGACCGGCGGATCTTGACGCCTGCGGCGGGCCGCGCGGCGGAGCCGCATATCGATGCTGCCCCCTCCCCGCCCCTTCCCGAAGCATCGATATGCGGCTCCGCCGCGTGGTGGGGCTCCGCCCCAGGCCCCGCTCCTCAAGCTCCCCCAGCTACCGCTGGGAGGTGCCCCCCGGAGGGGCTGGAAGGCGGGGCTCCGCCCCAGGCCCCGGGGGTCCGGGGGCGAAGCCCCCGGTAGCGGGAAGGGGCGGGGAGGGGAACGCATCGGCCATCGGCGAGCGTGGTGTCCGACGCGCTGACGGCGAGTGGCACAATCCGCCCGAGAGGCCGAAGATCTTGCTCGGCGGTGCCCGCGCGCCGCCCGGTACGCATCGAGGAAGGATCCCCCACATGACCGCAGTACGCGGAACCACCGTGGACATCCCCACCCAGGACGGCATCGCCGATGCCTATCTGGCCCATCCCGACGACACCGACCGCCATCCGGCCGTTCTGTTCTACATGGACGCGTTCGGCCTCCGGCCACATCTGCGGGGGATGGCCGACCGGCTGGCCGCGGCCGGTTATACCGTGCTGGTGCCCAACGTGTTCTACCGCCACGGGCGCGCTCCCGTGGTGGAGTTGCCCGACTTCCTCGACCCGACGGCGCGTTCGGCCGTCTTCGAGCACATCGCCCCGATGGCACAGGGGCTCACCCCCGAGCGTGCCGTGCGCGACGCCGGCGCGTATCTCGACTGGCTGGCCTCCTGCGCGCAGGCCGCCGACGGGCCCGTGGGCCTCACCGGCTACTGCCTGGGCGCCGGGCTGGCCCTGCGGACCGCCGGAGCGCACCCCGGTCGTGTCGCCGCGGCGGCCGGTTTCCACGGTGCCTTCTTGGCCACGGAGGCGCCGGACAGCCCGCACACGGTGGCCGGGCAGATCACCGCCGAGCTGTACTTCGGACACGCGGACCAGGATCAGTCCCTTCCCCCCGAGCAGATCGAGCGCCTGGACAAGGCCCTCAACGAGGCGGGTGTCCGCCACCGCACCGAGGTCTACGCGGGCGCTCAGCACGGCTTCACCCAGGCCGACACCTCCGCCTACGACGCCGAGGCCGCCGAACGCCACTGGGAGGCCCTGCTCGACCTCTTCGGCCGCACCCTCTGACCGTGGTGGGCCATGGCTGATGACCGGCCGCCCCGAGCCGGTCACCACACTCCGGCCTAGAGCTGCCGGAGGTGGTCCCGCAGAGTACGGGCCACCTGCGCCATCAGGGCCTCGGCGCCGGGCTGGCTATTGGCGGGCACCAGCGACTCGGTGAGCACGGCGACGGCGAACACCTGACCGTCGGAGTGCTCGACGATCCCGATCTCATGGCGGAGGTTGAGAAGGGTGCCGGTCTTGGAGGACCAGGTGGTGGCGTCGGAGCTGAAGTCCGGGGCGAGTCGGTGCCGCAGCACGTTGTGGGCCATGAGGTCGCGTACCCGCTGCGCCACTTCGGGGTGGATCCTCGACGGTGTCCACAGGGCCTGGAGCAGTTCCACCCAGGCGCGTGCGCTGCCGGTGTTGGCCCGGGTGGTGTCGAGTTGTGGCACCCGATGGCCGCGGCCGCTGGTGCCGGCGTCGATGGCGAGGGCGTGGGCGAGATGCACCTGTGCGGCATCGAAGCGCTCCACGGGGGTTTCGCTCAGTTCACGCATCCCGTGCCGGACGGTGATGCCACGCAGCCCGAGCTCATGGAGGATCTCGGCCACCTGGGCGGGCGGGGTGAGGTCGAACAGCGCGTCCGCCGCCGTTCCGTCGCTCACACAGGTGCTCAGATAGAGCAGGTCGTCGACCGCGATCCGGACGGGGTGGCGGAACCGGCTCAGCCCGGTGGGGCCGGGCGTGGTGATCCGCCCGGGTGGCACATCGAGCATCGTGGCCCCGTCGAGCTCGCCACGTCGGATGCGCTCCAACGTGGCCAGTGCGAGCGGAACTTTGACCAGGGAGGCGGAGGGCAGCTGGGTGTCCGGGTCGATCCCCAGCTCGTCCCCCGTGTGGAGGTCCCGTACGAGCAGACAGCCGTGCAGGCCGCCGTCGCGCAACTGCCCGCGCAGATCGCTCAGCAGTGGCTCGGCGCTCATGCCCCGGCTCCTTCCGCGGTGCCCGCCCGGGTGGCCGCCTCCGCGCTGCCTGCCCGGGTGGCCGCTTCCGCGGTGTCCACGGGTGTGCGCGATTCCTCGGTGCCCGCGCCGAGGCAGCGGGCGATGGCGCCGCCCAGGCGCCCTTCGAGATGCTGGGGATTGCCGTCCGCCGCGGCGGCGAGGGCGAACCCCCGGCTGAGCGCGATCTCACCGATGGGCCGCCACGTCAGGGCGAGTTCCTCGGCCTGCGCGGGAGAACACAGCAACAGGTCGCGGGTGCAGAGGACTTCGGCGGCGGCGGTCGTCAGATCGTCCGCGGCCACGAGCTGTGCGGGCCGCAGACCGACCGCGTCGCGCAGCCGGGTGAGCGGGTCGCGGATATGCGGCACATCGTCCTCCGGCTGGATCCATATCCGGCGGGCCGGGCCCCGCGCGGACCGGCCGACCCGCAGCGTCTCGAGATAGACCCGCCGCACCCCGGGATCCCGCACCCCGGCGAGCCCGAGCGGCACGGACCACGTGGCCTCGTCCGCGGGCACCGCGAGCAGGGCGGCCCGCACCTGCTGGGCATGGATGAGCTCCAGGCGCCGCGCGGGCGCCGCCACGCGGAGATCGAGGGTGACCCCGTGCCCGCGCGCCTCGGCGACGAGGTGGGCGAGACCGGCCGTGGAGCAGATGCCGGGCACCGCGAGCCGCCACGGCTTGCGCTTGGCAGCCTCCGCCTCGTGCAGCAGCACATCGGCGGCCTGTACGAGCTGTCTGGCCACCGGCAGCATCTCCCGCCCGAACGGGGTGAGCACGGCCCGCCGCGAGGTGCGCTCGAAGAGCTGCTCCCCGAAGCGCTCCTCCAGCGCGGCCACGCGACGGCTGGCCACCGACTGCGACATCCGGGCGGCGGCCGCCCCGACGGTGAAACTTCCCCGCTCGCTCACGCTGACGAACGCCCGGCACACTCCCACCAGATCCACAGCCGCACTCTATGCCAGATCGGCATGAAGAAGCGCATGAGCGTATTGGACCGCATAGCCGCCGGGCGGCGAGGGTGATCCCAACGCCGATGACCACGCCCCGGAAGAGGGGCTCGGCTCGGTCATCCCATCCCGTGTGCGCCCCGCGTGACGGGGCCCCAACCGGAGGTTCGGACCATGCGATTCACCCGTACCCGGCACACCGCCGTCAGCGCGTTCGCCACGCTCGCGCTGCTCGTCCCGCTGACGGCCTGTAGCGAGGGGGATTCCCCGGACGCGTCGGCGCCGTCGAGCTCCTCGTCCACCTCCGCCGAGAGGGCGAGTACGGGCGCGGACGCGAAGGCGGTCGCCGGCGAGTTCAAGAAGCTGGAGCGCTCCTACGACGCGCACCTGGGGGTCTACGCGATCGACACCGGCACCGGACACGAGGTGGCGTACCGCGACGGCGAACGGTTCGCCTTCGCCTCCACGTTCAAGGCGCTGGAGGCGGGCGCCGTGCTGCGGAAGTACAAGCTGAGCGGGCTGGACCGGGTGATCCGGTACTCCAAGGACGATCTGGTCGACAACTCCCCCGTGACCGAGAAGCACGTGGACACCGGGATGAGCCTGGGCGCGCTGTGCGACGCCGCCGTCCGCTACAGCGACAACACCGCGGCCAATCTGCTCTTCGACCAGCTCGGCGGGCCGAAGGGCCTCGACGCCATCCTCGAGAAGCTGGGCGACGACGTCATCCAAATGGAGAACATCGAGCCCGAGTTGAGCCGGTGGGTGCCGGGTGAGACGCATGACACCACCACCCCGCGGGCGATGGCCAAGGACCTGCGCGCGTTCGTCCTCGGCGATGTCCTCGGCAAGGGAGAGCGCGCACAGCTCACGAAGTGGCTGCGGACCAACACCACCGGGGACGAGCTCATCAGGGCCGGAATGCCCAAGGGCTGGCAGGTCGGCGACAAGACCGGAAGCGGCAGCTACTACGGCGCCCGCAACGACATCGCCGTGGTGTGGCGGCCCGGCGCCGCTCCCCTCGTCATGGCGATCATGTCGTACCGCGGCGACAAGGACACCCCGTTCGACAACAAGCTGATCGCGGACGCGGCGTCGGTGGTGGCCGACACGATGTCGTAACGCGGTCGGCCGCGTAGCTCAGCCGCGCAGAACATAGCCGCGTAACCTCAGCCGCGCAGGAAATATCAGCCGCGCAGGAAATACAGGACCGTCATGGTCACGGCGGTGGTCAGAATGACGGCCCGCAGCAGCCACGCGGGCAGGCGGCGGGCGATCCGCGCGCCCGCCACACCACCGGCCACCGCCCCGACCAGCATGGCGACGAGCAGCCGCGGCGCGCCCAGCGCGTCCGAGGCGATGAGGAACAGCCCGGTCGCGCTGAGGTAGATGGCCGTGATCTGGGCGACCCGCATCGGGTTGCCGGTCGAGGTGTCGAGGCCGAGACCGATGCTCCACACGGCCAGCATCATGATGCCTACGGCACCGCCGAAGTATCCGCCGTACACGGCGAGGAGGAACTGGCCGAACAGGACGGCCCGGGGGCTCATGCCGACCGCATGGCCCCTCGCCTCGCTCACCGCGCGGGAGACGCGGCGCCCGAAGGCGAGGACCACCGTGGCGAAGGCGAGCAGCCAGGGCACCGCGGCGTCGAACGACACCGCGGGCAGCGCCAGCAGCAGACCGGCGCCGAGCCCGCCACCGAGCACACTGACCGTCGTCAGGGCCCGTGTGGAGGTGTCCCCGACCGGGGCGAGATCGCGCCGGTACACCCATGCGCTCGCCACGCTCCCGGGGACGAGGGCCACGGTCGAGGACGCGTTCGCCGTCACCGGGGGCAGACCGGCCGCCACCAGGGCCGGGAGCGCCACGAACGTACCGCCGCCCCCGATGGCGTTCAACGCCCCGGCGGCCACACCCGCCAGCAGAACAAGCACCGTCTCGGACACCCGCCGAGCATCGCCCCTCGGCCCGTGGGCCCACAATGCGCGATCCGCGTAGCGAGCCCAAGGCCCTGCCTTAGGCTCATCGGTGTGCGGTACGACCTGGACGACCTGCGGCTCTTCCTTCACATCGTGGCGGAGGGCTCGATCACGGCGGGCGCTCGCCGGATGCATCTGAGCCTCCCGTCGGCCAGCGCGCGGGTGCGCTCGCTCGAGCACCACGCGGGCGTGGACCTGCTGATCCGCGGCCGGCGGGGCGTGCGCCCCACCCCGGCGGGGACGGCGCTGGCCCGCCACGCACGGGACGTGCTCGACCGGACGGCGCGCCTGGAGAGCGCCGTGGCGAGCTACGCCCGGCCGCCGACCGCCCCGCTGACCCTGCTGGGCGGTGGCTCCGCGATGCACCGCCTGGTGCCACGGGCCCTGGTCTCGTTCCTCCGCGCACACCCGGACGTCGACGTCGAGGTGTCCGAGAGCCGCACCCCACGGACCGTGCGGATGCTCGCCGACGGCGAGGCTGACCTGGGCGTCGTCCTCGACCGCGAGGCCCGCGACTGCGGTCTCACCATGGAACCCCTCGGCGACGACTCGCTGGTGGTGATCGGCCAGTGCGGCGGGATCCTCGCGGGGCGTACCGAGGTGACCTACAGCGAGGTGGCCGAGCATCCGCTCGTGGGACTCGACGCCGGTTCCTCGCTGCGCCGCTCGATCGAGAAGAACCTCGGTCCGCACGCTCCGGCGGTGCGCTACCGCACCACCGTCGCCCACCTCAACACCCTGGTCTCCCTCGCGGCCGCCGGTGTCGGACTCGCCGTCGTGCCACGCCGTGCCATCGCCCCGTACCATCCGCTCGACGTATGCGACCTCCGCGATCCCTGGGCGCGCCGCCACCATCTGCTGGCCTGGGGCGCGAAGGCCGGAGCCTCGTCCACGGCCACCGCCGCACTCGCCGACCATCTGCGCCGCGCGGCCCTGTCCGAGCCGGACGGAGGCGAGGGCCTTCCGGCCCAGTAGGGTGCCGTCGCCGGGAGCGGCAGCCGATGGAGCCGACGAGAGAGACCGTGCCACGTAATGTTCGCCCGCCTCTGGGGCGGCTGACAGTTCTCACGTGCACGTCCGTCCTCCGGATCCCGAGGATGTGGCTCCCATGAGACGGCGTGAGACGGCACGCCCGGCGCTCCTGACCACGCGAGGGATGAACACCGGGCCGGGCCCGGATCAGCCCTGCCGGACGTGCCCGGTGCAGAGGCGGCGCAGCTCACCCACGCTGTCCGCGAGCGTGCGGTCGCCCAGCGATCCGAGGACCGCCTCCTCGGCCTCGGCGGTGAGCGTGGCGAAGTACTCACCGGCGTGCGCGGTGACCGGGCACACGGGCTCCACCCCCGGCGAGGGGGCGAACAGGGGCTTGTCGCCGACGGCACAGCGATAGATCTCGGCCAGGGTGATCCGGTCGCTCGGCCGCCCCAGCCGCGCCCCACCGGTGCGGCCCTTGACGCAGACGACCAGCCCCTGGTCCGTCAGCGGGACGAGGAGCTTCCGGACCAGGCTCGGGTTGGCGTTGAGTTTATGGGCCAGCTCGGCGGAGCTCAGCGGCCCGTGCCCGTTCTCGGCGGCCACGGCGAGGAACAGCATCACCTGGAGCGCACGGGAGAACCGGATGTCCAGCACCTTCTCCACCTCCGCCCGCAGATCGGGGCACAGCCTACTCGACGGTGCCGTTCCGCCCTCATCTAAAAAGCAATCGTTACAGTTGCAGTTTACGCCGTAAAAACTGTACCTTTCAGACTCACACTTTCGAGGCTCCGGGGGAAGTCTCATCGGAACGACACGTCTGGAGAGCGACACCGTGAACACCCGCCTGACCACGGCACTGTCCCGCCCGTTCACACTGGGTTCGGCGAAGCTGCCGAACCGGATCGCCATGGCACCCATGACCCGCGGGCACTCCCCCGATGGCATCCCCGGTGAGGACGTCGCCGCGTACTACGCGCGCCGGGCGGCGGCGGGGACCGGCCTGATCATCACCGAGGGCACCACCGTCGACCACCGGTCCGCCGGTTATATCGACGGCGTCCCCCGGTTCCACGGCGAGGAGCAACTGGCCGGGTGGCAAAGGGTCGTTGACGCCGTGCACACCCACGGTGGCGCGATCATGCCCCAGCTCTGGCACGTGGGCATACAGCGCACCCCGGGAGCGCCACCGTTCCCCGACGCCCCGTCCGTGGGCCCGTCCGGGATCGCGCTGGACGGCACGCCCGGCGCGGGCGAGACGATGACCCTCGCCGACATCGACGACGTCATCGGCGCCTTCGCGAAGGCCGCGCGGGCGGCCGAGGAGATCGGCTTCGACGGCGTGGAGCTGCACGGCGCGCACGGCTATCTCATCGACCAGTTCCTCTGGGAGCGCACCAACCGGCGCACCGACGCCTACGGCGGCGATCCGGCCTCCCGGACCACGTTCGCCGCCGACCTCGTGGCCGCCATCCGCGAGCGGGTCGCGCCCGACTTCCCCGTCGTCCTCCGGTTCTCCCAGTGGAAGTCCGACAACTACGACGTCCGGCTCGCCGAGAACCCCAAGGAGCTGGAAGCCGTGCTCACGCCGCTGGCGGAGGCCGGTGTCGACGCGTTCCACGCCTCCGGGCGGCGCTACTGGCAGCCGGAGTTCCCCGACACGGGGTCGGATCTGAACATCGCCGGGTGGACGAAGAAGGTCACCGGCAAGCCGGTGATCACCGTCGGCTCGGTCGGCCTGGACAGCGCCTTCCAGCCCGGCTCCCTCTCCGGCGCCAACGCGGCCGTGGAGTCCATCGACCGGCTCCTGGAGCCTCTGGAGCGGGATGAATTCGACCTCGTCGCGGTCGGCCGCGCACTGCTCGCGGACCCCGAGTGGGCCGACAAGGTCCTGACCGGCCGGGTGAACGAGCTCACCCCGTTCAGCCGGGACGCGGTGGAATCCCTGCACTGAAACCCCCGCACCGAAACCCCACACCAAGGGGGACGGCGCCGGCCAGCACGGGGGGATCCGGCCGGCGCCGGGCACGGGGTGCGCTAGTTAGTTTAACATTTCACCACTATCCCGCATTCCCGGTGCCGGCCGGCGCCGGAGCCACCGCCGTAGACGGTGGCCTCGCGGGAGGTCTCGGCGATGCCATCGGGGCCGTTGAAGACGCGCTTGCCCCAGTCGGTGAGCCTGGCCGGGTCGAAGTCGGTGGCCAGGTCCAGGATGGGATCGGTGTTGCCGCTCCAGGACCAGGCCAGATAGCCCAGCTTCAGCCGCTGGGCGGTCGCCATCATGGTGTTCTCGTCCGGATCGCCCCACTGGTCGGCGGGACCGCCGAACTCACCGATGAGGAGGGGCAGCCTGGCGCTCACGAAGGCGTTCAGATAGTCGGTGATCTCCTGCGCCGTGTCATAGACGCTGTACATGTGGATCGAGAAGATCAGATTGCCGGTGGAGTCGGCGTCGTACACGGTCCGCGCGTTGGTGCGCATCACGCTCTGGAGGTCCTGCCCCCAGTTGGGGGCGTCCACCATGATGGTGTGCTGGAATCCGGCGCTGCGCAGCTTCTGGACGGCGGCGACGGTGGGGGCGGTCCAGCCGGCCGGGTCGGTGTTGCCCCAGGGTTCGTTGCCGATGTTGATGATGACGTAGTTCTCCTGGCCGGTGAGCACGCTCTTGAGGCCGATCCAGTAGTCGGCCGCCTGGTCGAGCGTGCCGGCCGCGGCATCCTCGCCGTAGCCGGTGGTGTCGTGCACCTCCAGTACGCAGATGAGCCGGTTGGCCTTGCAGAGTGAGCGCGCGATGGCGTCCGTACGGTGGCTACGCGGTAGATTTGGGAGCGCTCCCATCCATTGCATCGGGCCCGGGAGACGTCAAGGCCTCGGGGAAAGGGCGGCCACCGGAATGCGGACCGGGCGCGCCGGGGT
Source organism: Streptomyces sp. NEAU-174 (assembly GCF_052665095.1). Taxonomy (NCBI): domain Bacteria; kingdom Bacillati; phylum Actinomycetota; class Actinomycetes; order Kitasatosporales; family Streptomycetaceae; genus Streptomyces; species Streptomyces sp. NEAU-174. Next base: position 564,318 of record NZ_JBQTCE010000004.1, read on the forward strand.
TATGCCGGTCATGAGCGATTCATCCGGCGATGCCGCCTTCTCTCCGGCCGAGCGCGAAGCCATCCGCGCACGGCTGACGGCCGAGCGTGCCGAGACCGGCACGCGGATCGCTGCCCTGGACCGTGAGTTCGACGCGATCGTCGCGTCGAACGCCCTGGTGGCGGTGGACGACGAGCACGACCCGGAGGGGTCGAGCACCGCCTTCGAGCGGGCCCACACCGCCGCCCTGCTGGCCCAGGCCCGCGATCATCTGACCGCCCTGGACGAGGCGCTGGAACGGCTGGACCACGGCGCCTACGGGCGGTGCGAGGTGTGCGGAGAGCCGATCCCCGCCGAGCGCCTGGAGGCGCGCCCCACGGCGACCACCTGCGTACGCTGCGCGACCGCCCACCCCCGCTGAGCGGCTCAGCCGGCCGACCAGCTGTCGGGCCGCGAGCCGTCGATGTCGGTGAATCCGTACTCCCGGGCGAGCTCGGCGGAGCTCACCGATCGCTGGTTCCACCTCGCCCGGCCGGGGTCGGCGGCCAGGGCGGCGACGGCGCGGCCGACGTAGCGCGGTGACTCGGAGGAGGCGAAGGCCTCGGGGGCGGTCGGGCGGCCCTCGCCACGGTCCGGGAGCAAGGCGTCGCGCCAGTTGTCCTCGCCGACCCCGTACGCCTCCAGCATCATCTCCGAGCGCAGCCAGCCCGGGGTGACGGCGACGGCGGTCGCCCCGTGCGGCGCCAGCTCGTGGCCCTGGGAGAAGGCCAGCCGGTTCACGGCGGTCTTGACCAGGTCGTAGAAGACCGAGATGCGGTACCGCTCGGCGTTGTACGCGGCGGTGCCGTCGGTCATCTCCACGAGCAGCCCACCCGGCCTGCCGATCAGCAGTGGCAGCAGGTGGTGCGAGGTGATCAGGTGGGTGTCCAGCCCGAGCCGGAGGATGCGCAGTCCGTCCTCGAGGCTGTGCTGCCAGATCGGGGTGTTCCAGTCGGCGGGCCCGCCCTTGAGCCGCTCGGCGCCCCAGATGTCATTGACCAGCACATCGATGCCGCCGTGATCGTGGCGGATGCGCTCGGCCAGCCGCCCGACCTGCGCGGGGTCGAGGTGGTCGGTCCGTACGGCGACACCGGTGCCACCGAGCCGTGTGACGAGCTCGGCCGTCTCCTCGATCGTCTCGGGCCGGTCGTAATCCGACCCGCCCCGGCCCGACACGCTGCTGCGTCCGGTACAGATGACGGTCGCTCCGGCCTCGCCCAGCGCGGCCGCGATACCGCGCCCGGCGCCACGGGTCGCCCCGGCCACCACGGCGACACGTCCGCGCAGCGCATCGTGATCGAGTGTCCCGTGCACACCATGAGTGTGGCAGATCGCGGATCAGCGGGCGCGCGCTCCGCGCCGCACACAGCCGCCTCGGACCCGTCATCAGGTCAACAGCGCTGGTCCGGGCACTAGTTGTTTCCCCAGAGCCACCGCATGTCCGCCACCCCGAAGCATGGCCGATTTTCGCCCGGTGAGACGATGCGCTCGCCCGAAACACACCTCAACAAGCGAAACGGAGGGCGAATGCATAAACGTCGTGGAACCGTGACCCGCCGCTGGAGAGTCGCGGCGGTCGCGTCCACGGTGGCCGTAGCGATCGCGGTCCCGGTGGCGATGGCCCAGGCTTCGGCCGAACCGCCACCGGAGGTCAGCGCCAAGGGCGCCTACCTGCTCGACACCGGTTCCAACAAGGAGCTGATGGCCAAGGACGCCGACACCAGGCGTCCGATGGCGAGCACCACGAAGATCATGACTGCCCTCGTGGTGCTCGAGACCCGAGGTCTGGACCTCAACCAGCAGGTCACCATCAAGCAGGAGTACCGCGACTATGTGACCAAGTCCGGTGCCAGCACGGCGGACCTCCAGACCGGTGACAAACTCACCGTCAACCAGCTGCTGTACGGATTGATGCTGCCGTCCGGCTGCGACGCGGCGATGGCGCTGGCCGACACGTTCGGCACCGGCGACACCACCGCCGAGCGGACCAAGTCGTTCATCTCCAAGATGAACACGAAGGCGAAGGACTTGGGGCTGACCAACACCAAGTACGACTCCTTCGACGGTGTCTCGGCCGACGCCGACAACTACTCGACGCCCCATGACCTGGCGCAGCTGACCAAGCGCGCCATGGACAACGCGACGTTCGACACGGTTGTCAAGTCGGTGTCCACCAAGCAGGAGGCTCCGGCGGCCAATGGCCACACCCGGTACTACTCCTGGGACAACACCAATCAGTTGCTGGGTTCGTACCAGGGCGCGATCGGTGTGAAGACCGGGACCACCACCCCCGCCGGGCCCTGCCTGGTGTTCGCCGCCAAGCGCGGCGACAAGACGGTCGTGGGAGTCATCCTCAACGACGCGGACCGCTACCCGGACGCCAAGAAGATGCTCGACTGGACGTACGACACCACCACCGAGGTGAAGTGGCGCCAGCTTCCCAAGGACGCTCAGCGGGACTGATCCACAAGCCCCGTGAGGCGACAGCGCGGTGGGCCCGCCCGAACCCCTCCCCGCCCGGCAACACCCCCCCGGGGAGGGGACCGGAACACCCAC